>JBHICC010000037.1:0-29018 GCA_046759385.1 Acidiferrobacterales bacterium
TCCACCGACCCCGCCGGTTACTAGAGCTACCCGTTCACGCATGTTCGGGGCTCTCCCTTGATCACCGAATCTCACGCCGCCTTTGGCTCTCGCCACGTTCCGAGACCCTGCTGGTCGGCGCGGCGGGTGCGGAGAACATGACTAGACTCTGACGCGCGCTTTCCATGAATCGCTCTACATATTCTTGGCCCAGCTGGGCCTGGCCGGCGACCAAATCACTCAGCCCCTGTACTTGACCGAGCAACCGTAGCTGCTTTATGCCCGTATCGAGATGCAGCGCGACGGCATCGAGCTGCTGCTGAGCCAGGATATTCCATAGCTGTTGGTTCACGCGGGTGAGCTGGCGCGCCAGTTCATACCCGGGTCGCGTCGATCCCGCCAGACTCTCAAATACGTCGTATTGCATGACAAACCCTCCCTAAGCCGTCTTATGATGCAATGCAATATGCTGCAATGCAGCGTAGCCGACCGAGCAGGGCTTGTCAACGCGTTTGCTGCAGGTCCCCTTGCAGCAAGACGTGCAGCAAGTCTTTATGGCATTAGGGGGTCGCCGGCGCCGTTCGCAGTCGTTGCAGCCAACGCCCGGGGCGACGCCACCAGGGCTGCAGGACCTGATCAATGAAGCTCTCAAGCAAGTGTATGAAACGATCAGGACGTTCGAGCTGCGGTGAGTGGCCTACGTCGTGCCAAGCGACGAGTCGGGAGCGAGGCAACTGGCGCGCCAAACGCTTGAGGGCATCTGCCGAAATCAGTACGTCCTGAACGCCGCCGAGAATTAAAGTTGGCTTTCTCAGTGCCCTTAGTTCGCCCGTCACGTCCCAGCTATCCAGGGCCTGCAAATGACCGACCACGGCTTGCGGCGCCATGCGTGCGGCGTCGCTCACCAGCTCTATAAAGGCGTCGTCATAGCACAGGCTCGGTGCCAGCCGCATCAAGGCGCGGCGCAACAACGGCCGGTTCGCGCCAAGGTGTCGGAGCAGCCTGTACGTCGCGCCCAGGGTGACGACGGAGGCGTCACGGTTGACGTCGAATAAGCGCGATACCCAATGTAAGAACAAATCTGATTGGCGCACCACCGAACGGCCCTCGGCAGGCGGCGGTGCAACCAAGGTCAACGAATGTACGAGTGTCGGTCGATCTAGCACACATTGAAGCGCCACGGCAGCGCCTAGAGAGTGTCCGACCAAATGCACTGATGTGAGATCGAGCGCAGCTGCAAACTCGGCTACATCGGCGGCGAGCACGTCGATGTTATGACCAAATCCGGGGTGCTCGCTGTCGCCGCAACCGCGCATGTCCGGCGCGTAGGCACGGTACCCAAGGGGCAACCTTTCGAGGACCGGCTGCCACCAGCGCCACGAACCGAAGTTGCCATGAAGCAGCAACAGCGCGGTATGACCCTCGCCCGCGGTCTTGTAGTGGATCCTTATACCCGGGGTGCGCACAAACGGCATAATTTGTCTGGCCTGGTTTCACCTTGCTCCCCCGAATATTTCATTCAAATGTTTCGTTGTTATTGCGGTGCAAAATAGATCAAGGATGAGGCTTTGTCAAAGGCGTCCCCGGCAGCAAACAGAGGTCCGGAAGCATTGCCTCTTCGTTGTGTTCAAATAAAGGGACAGGCACCAGATACAAACTAGCACCCGAAGGGGTCAGATACTGCTATGCAGGACCGCTAGCGACGACCGCTAACGAAATCGGGCATGCCGATATGAGAAACGAGTGCGGGGACCACGGTCGCCAGCAGACAGATCAACTCTCGTCCGAGTCCTTTCGCTCGCTCGAGGGTGGCTTGACTCCAGCGGCTTTAAAGAAGCTTTCTTGAATGTCCTTCCAGACCTCCAGGTTACGCTTGGTGAGCTCGGTCATCGTGTTCATGGGGTTGCCGGTCAACACGTTGCGCATCTGGTCCTGCATGAGCTTCTGCTGCTCCATGAATAACCCCAGGCTTTTCTCTAGGTAACTCGTGAACGCACCTTGCACGGTATCACCGTAGAAACGGATCATCTTCGATAGAACTTCTGTCGTAAAGATCGGCTTGCCACCGCCTTCCTGCTCGATAATGATCTGCAACAGTATGCTGCGAGTGAGGTCTTCATCATTGTTGGCACCGATGACTTTAAACTCCACACCCTTGGTTACCAGGTCACGCACGTCGGAAAGCGTGATGTAACGACTCAGCTCGGTATCGTACAACCGACGGTTGGGGTATTTCTTGATGACGCGGGGTTCTGCCACAGCAAGCTCTAGGACATGTACTGTCCGCCATTGATAGAAATATCTGCTCCCGTAATGAAGCCTGCTTCGTCCGAGGCCAGAAACTCTACCACATAGGCAACCTCTTCGGGTTCGCCCAAGCGGCCAGCGGGTATGCCCGCGATGATCTTGGCGCGGACCTCCTCTGGCACCGCCATAACCATCTCGGTCGCAATATACCCCGGTGAGACGGTGTTCACGGTGATGCCCTTGCGGGCGACCTCCTGTGCCAACGCCATTGAAAAGCCGTGCATGCCCGCTTTGGCGGCGGAGTAGTTGGCTTGTCCAAATTGCCCCTTTTGACCGTTGATCGATGAAATATTGACCACGCGTCCGAACCCGCGATCCATCATGCCTTGGATAACTGGGCGCGTGACGTTGAACACGCTGTCGAGATTGCTCGAGATTACCGCATCCCACTGGTCGTGGGTCATCTTGCGAAAGGTAGCATCTCTCGTGATTCCGGCATTGTTAACCAAGATGTCGATCGGGCCGACCTCCTTTTCGGTCTGCGCGATCACGGCTTCACACTGTTCGTAGTCGCTGACATCGCCCTTGAACGTGGCGACCTCATAGCCTTGCGCGCCTAACGACTGACGCCATTTTAATGTCTTCTCTTCGTTGCGATAGTTAGTCACCACACGGCAACCGGCATCCGCCAAGCGTTTGCAGATAGCCGTACCGATCCCGCCGGTGCCGCCCGTGACCAACGCTACCTTGCCTTCAAGCCTCTTTGCCATGATGTTATCTCTCGACCGTTAGCGCGACGCCCTGGCCGCCGCCAATGCAAAGCGTGGCCAATCCTTTGTGCGCATCCCGACGCTTCATCTCATGCAGCAAGGTGACCAGAATACGCGCACCGGAAGCGCCAATTGGGTGACCAATGGCGATGGCGCCACCGTTGACGTTTACCTTATTGACATCCCACCCCAAGCCGCGATTGACGGAAATCGCTTGGCCAGCAAAAGCCTCGTTGGCCTCGATCAAGTCAAGATCATCCACAGTCCAACCCGCTTTTTCAAGACACCGCGTAGATGCCGGGATTGGGCCGGTGCCCATGATTGCCGGATCGACCCCTGCGCTCGCGTAGGCGACCACGCGGGCCAGCGATTTCAGCCCCAATTTCTTCGCATTCGTTTCCGTCGTCAGGATAACCGCGGCCGCGCCGTCATTGATGCCCGAAGCGTTGCCCGCCGTCACCGAGCCTTGCTTGTCAAATGCCGGGCGTAGCTTGGATAACCCTTCGACTGTCGTGCCGTGGCGCGGAAACTCATCGGTATCGAATACGATCGGCTCGCCCTTACGCTGCGGAATCTCGATCGGAATAATCTCCTCCTTGAAACGTCCGTCCTTTTGCGCGGCCTCGGCCTTTTGCTGGGAGGCGGCAGCGAACTCGTCCTGCGCGTCGCGGTCGATCTCGTATTTCTTGACGATGTTCTCGGCGGTCGTGCCCATATGGTACTGGTTAAAGGCATCCCACAGGCCATCGACGATCATCGAGTCCTTCAGTGCCCAGTCGCCCATCTTGGTACCGGTGCGCGATTTTGGCAACACATGGGGCGCTCGGCTCATGTTCTCCTGTCCGCCGGCAATGATCAGATCGGCGTCACCGCAGCGTATCGCCTGTGTTGCCAGGTGGACCGCTTTGAGGCCGCTACCGCATACCTTGTTGATGGTGATGGATGGGACCGACACGGGCAGACCGGCTTCGATGGCCGCTTGGCGAGCGGGGTTCTGGCCTACCCCCGCCGTCAGCACCTGCCCGAGAATGACCTCATCAACTTGCTCGGGCCTGACATTGCTGCGTCCAAGCAGTCCAGCGATCACCTTTGCGCCAAGACTGGCGGCCGGGAGTTGTGATAAGGCTCCACTAAAGGAGCCTACTGCCGTTCGCCCTGCGGCGACGATAACGACATCTTCGCTCATTGACGCTTTCCTCATTGATCAACGTTTCTGGCTTACTGGCAAGAGATTGATTCTGCCAGCTCTTTGCGGCACTGCAACATAGCCTAACAGACTTCGATTGCGCATGCTACCCGTCGCCTTTGTGCCCAAGCGCAATGTTGCGGCGCACAAAAGTATATGATACGCTCGAATCAGTCCGATTCCAAATCGAAGCAAGCAGCCGTGCCTCGGGCACCGTGCTGGGAGGCATAGATCGATGAGTGAAAATCCGTACGGCTCCGGAGGGAACGACTGGATGGAGATCCAGCGTAAATACTGGGAGGCGTGGAGTGAACTCAGCCGCAAGGCCCTGGGTAACACGCCGGCGCCAACGCCAGTCAATCCGTGGGCACAGGCATTAGACCAGTGGTGGACCGCGGTCTCGCCGGCAGCCTCTACTGAGGTGGAAGATTTCTTCTCCAAGCTGATCGAGCAAGGCAAAGCCTTTTTTCGGCTTTCGGAGAACATGAGCAGCGCGTTGCAGTCGGCAACGCCGAGCGGACAATCGCTAAGCGAGTGGCAGCAGGAAATCGAGCAAGCTTTTTCCGGTATGAAGCAGGCGTTTTCGGGGTCGGGAGCGGACGCGCCCGATGTCATGCGTCAAGTCATGGCGTTCTGGGAACTCCCGCTCGATACTTGGCAACGCACCGCGTCGTCGATGTCGGTACTCCCGGGCGATTTTCTACAAAATCTGAAGCCCGAGGGCCTCGAAGGATTCAAGCAGAAGGTCGAGGAAGGGATGGAGCGCTTCTTATCGATTCCTGGCGTCGGCTACACGCGCGAGTGGCAAGAACAGCTGCAGGCTTACGGGCGGCTTTGGCTCGATTACCAAAAAGCCCACCAGCATTATGTCGCTGCTTACGCCCGCATTGGCGCACAATCGGTTGAGCGACTGGAGCAACGCGTCAAACGGCTCTTAAAAGAAGGCAAGGAAGTTACCACCTTGCGCGAGCTCTATGACCTTTGGGTGGACTGCTGCGAGGAGGTCTACGGCGAGTATGTTGCGACCGATGAATACGCTGAGTTGCATGCGCGCTTAGTGAACGGGCTAATGAAGCTCAAGCGCCACGGCAGCGCGATGGTTGATGAATTGCTTGGTGGCATGAGTATGCCGACACGCCGAGAGATCAATACCTTGCAGTTCCGATTGCAGGAGGAGCGCCGCGAGAATAAAGCGATGCGTGCAGAACTCGAGTCATTGAAAGAGCGGGTCGATAAGCTCGATCAAGGTAAGCCCGCTCAGACCCAAGGCAGGCGCACAGCTAAGCCGGCTAGCGTACGCTCGAAGCCCAGCGCGCGCACCAAGAAGACGAAGGCGGGCCACGTCGCCCGTCAATCCACTGATCAGCACGCTGTGAAAGGAGGTTAAGCCGTGCCCCCAATCCAGATTCGGCCCGACCAGGCAGCCGACGAGATGCTGGAGTTCAACAGCAAGCTCGGTAAGGGTTTCCAAAACCTTCTCAAGATCGGCCCGATCGACGCGGGTGTCACGCCAAAAGAGGTCGTGTATCGCGAAGATAAGATGGTGCTGTACCGGTTCCGGTCAGACAAGGTACGAAACCCAGTACCTGTGCTGATCGTATACGCGCTGGTAAACCGACCTTACATGACAGATCTTCAAGAAGACCGCTCCACCGTGCGTGGTCTGCTGGACGCGGGCCTGGACGTTTACCTAATCGACTGGGGCTATCCCGATCGTGCCGATAAGTATTTGACTCTGGATGACTACATCAACGGTTACATCGATCGTTGCGTTGAGGTCATCCGTAAGCGTCATAGCCTTGACCAGATCAACCTGCTTGGCATCTGCCAGGGCGGTACCTTCAGTCTGTGTTACAGCGCGATCCACCCTGAGAAGATATGTAACCTGGTGACCATGGTCACGCCAGTGGACTTCGAGACAAAGGACAACTTGCTAGGCCACTGGGCGAAGAAGATGGATGTTGACCTGTTGGTCGATACCATGGGCAACATTCCAGGCGAGCTGATGAATTGGACGTTTCTTTCTTTGAAGCCTTTCAGACTCATGGGCCAGAAATATATGGACATGGTCGATGCGCTACACGATCAGCGCAAAGCCAAGAACTTCCTGCGAATGGAGAAATGGATCTTTGACAGCCCAGACCAGGCTGGCGAAGCCTTTCGGCAGTTCATGAAGGACTTTTATCAGCGCAATGGGTTGATAAAGGGTGACGTGCGGATCGGTGAACACCTCGTCGATCTTAAAAACATCACTATGCCAGTGCTCAACATCTACGCAACTGAGGATCACCTAGTACCACCAGCGGCCTCGACTGCGCTCAAGCAACACATCGGTACCGAGGACTACACCGAGCAAGCCTTCCCCGGTGGCCACATTGGCATCTACGTCAGCAGGCGCGCGCAAAAAGAAGTTCCGCCGGCAATTGGCCAGTGGCTGGATGCAAGAACGTAAACTTAACTGTACGACCTGCCGCTAAGCAGTGGCCGATTCGTCGGCGAGTGCCTTCTCCTGTTGCGCGAAAAACTGAGGGTCCATCATATCGATGAACCGCTTGGCCTGAGGGGAGAGGAACTTGCCACGGCGCAGCACAACACCGTAGCTACGATTCGGAAAATACTCATCGAGTGGAATTCGGGCGAGCGGCTCTTTGCCAGTCAAACAGATGTCCGCGACGATGGAAATGCCGAGGCCTAAAGTGACGTACTTCTTGATCACCTCCCAGCCACCGGCTTCCAGCGCGACGGTATAACTGATGTCGTGCTGTCGGAAAACCAGGTCCACCATACGCCAAGTAGCCAAGTGCCGCGGCGGTAAGATCAAACCGTACGGGCTTATGTCCTCAAGCTGCACGGTCTTTCTTTCCGCTAGCGGGTGATCCTTGGGGGTGATTAATACCGTTGGGTACGTGAAGATCGGATGGTAGCTGATGTCGTTCGGCGTCTCGAGCATCGATCCGACTGCAAAATCCACTTCATCGGCGCGCAACATTGCCAGCCCGTCGCGACCGGTCACGTTGTGAAGCTTGAGCCTGATGCCGGGGTAGCTTTTGGCAAAACGGCCCATCGTCTCGGGAAGGATATACAAGATCGTCGACTCTCCGGCGGCAATGTTGAGCTCGCCGCTCTCGAGCTGCCCGTGCTGCGCTGCGAACGTCTCTGGCAACGCGTCCATCCCCTGGACCAAAGGCAGTGCGAGCTCATAAAGCGTCTGCCCTTCCGGTGTCAGCTTGATGCTAGGACCGCGTCGCTCAAAGAGTGCCGTGTCAAGCTCACGCTCCAGTGCCTGAATTTGCAGGGACACGGACGGCTGGCTCAGGAATAGCCGTTCGGCCGCCTTCGACACGCTGCCCACTTGTGCTGCATAGCAAAACGCGCGCAGCTGCTTGAGCCGATTCTGCTTGTAATAAACGGGGCTGCGGGAGGCCATTGTGATCCAAGATTACAAAATTCAATAGTCAATATTGAAATAATTGCTTTGTCAAATAAAACAGCCTCTCAGTAGACTGCGTTGACGAGGAGCCTAGTCGAGCAAACCACTCCATAAAGGAGTTTCCATACTAACCTCCTCTTTTCCCGGCCACCCTGGTCCTCTCTCTCCGCCAGGGCTGCCGGGGTCCTTTTCCCCGCTTTGTGCACCTCTAGCCCAGGCGTCCAACTTACGTCCGAACTTGCATGCGGTCTCGTAGGCGAAGCGCAGAATACGCCCCGCACCGGCGCGCGTGATAACACTTACGGACTCGGCGCGTTCGCCGTCGGGCATGACTTCCTGACGCTCTCCGGCATACATACCTTCTGTGTTCTCACGAATGGTGATGATGTTGACGTTGTCGTAGCGTCGCGCTCCTGGATACGAGATCGCCGGCCGCAGGTTTGCGTAAAGATCGAAGCGCTTACGCAAGGTGACGTTTAGCGAGGTGAATCCTTCGCCGATCGGCGTGGTCAGTGGCCCCTTGAATGCAACCTGGGTCTTGGCGATGGATGCCTCGGTCTCCTCTGGGAGTAGCGCTTTGCCTTTTTCCAGTGCGCTCACGCCGGCATCGGCGAACACGTACTCCAGGCCACAGTCGAGCTTATCCAGGACGACTAGCGTGGCCTTCATGATCTCAGGGCCAATGCCGTCGCCGGCTATAATCGTTATTTTTTCGATGATTTCACCTATAGAGTCGAAAACGCGTCAGTGAGAATGCTTAGCCCATTACCGCCAGCGCGCTAACGATGACGTATTACGTCCGCACCGCACTTTCCTCGACGCTCTCGAGGTCAAACGCCGCCGCCATCAGTGCGCGCGTATAGGGCTCGCGTGGACTGTCGAAGATCTGCTCGGCCGGCCCGTGCTCGACCACTCGACCATCGCGCATGACGATCACCTCATCACTCAAGGCACGGACCACTTTCAGGTCGTGGCTTATGAATAAGTAGGCGAGCTTGTGCCGTGCCTGCAAATCGCGTAGTAGATCGATGATCTGCGCCTGAACCGACATATCCAGTGCCGAGGTCGGCTCATCGAGCACGACGAGTCGCGGTTTTAGCACCATCGCCCGCGCGATGGCGATGCGTTGGCGCTGACCGCCGGAGAACTCGTGCGGATAGCGATGACGACTTTCCGGATCAAGCCCCACCTCCTCCAGCGCCTGGATGATGCGGCGTTCGCGCTCCTCTACCGGCTCTCCGCCGTGGATACGCAAGCCTTCCTCGATGATTTGACCGACGGACATACGCGGGCTCAAGCTGCCATACGGGTCCTGAAAAACGATCTGCATCTCGCGCCGGAGCGGTCGCAGTCTCTTGGTCCGAACTCCCTGGATTTGTTCCCCCGTGAACTCGATCGACCCTTTGCTCTTCTCTAGCCGCAGCAAGGCGAGACCTAGGGTCGTCTTGCCGGAGCCGCTCTCGCCGACAACCCCGACGGTATGACCCTCGCGCACATTGATGTCGATTCCGTCGACGGCCTTGACGTGTCCGACAGCTCGACGCAGAACCCCCGCTTTGATCGGGAACCAGACTTTGATCTCGCGCCCATTCACGACCGACCTTGCTTCAGCGGGCGCAACAATAGGCTCGCCCTTCGGCTCCGCCGCGAGCAAACGCTGCGTGTAGGGATGCTGCGGATCGTCAAAAACTTCCTCCACAGAACCGGATTCGACGACGGCGCCTGCATACATCACATGGACCCACCGCGCCATCTTGCGCACGACAGCCAGGTCGTGGGTGATAAACAGCATCGCCATACCCAGACGCGCTTGCAGATCCTGAAGCAGCTTGAGAATCTGTGCCTGAATGGTCACATCCAGCGCTGTGGTCGGCTCATCGGCTATGAGCAGATCCGGTTCGTTGGCCAATGCCATGGCGATCATCACGCGTTGGCGTTGACCGCCCGAGAGTTGATGCGGATAGGACTTGAGACGTAGCTCAGGCTCAGGAAGGCTGACAAGATTGAGCAACTCTAACGTGCGCGTTCGTGCGGCGGGACGCGATAGACCTTTATGCACCATTAACACCTCGTTAATCTGCTTCTCCACTGTGTGAAGCGGATTCAGCGAGGTCATCGGTTCCTGGAAGATCATCGACACGCGGTCGCCGCGAACTTGACGTAGCGCCGGTTCATTAGCGCCAACCAGCTCTCGTCCACGAAATCGGATCGAGCTGCCCGGTGTATGCGCCGCTACGGGATAAGGTAGAAGCTGCAACACGGACAGCGCGCTAACAGACTTGCCCGAACCGCTTTCCCCTACGAGTGCGACGGTCTCGCCCTGCGCGATATCAATCGAGACGTTGTTGACCGCCCTGACGTGTTTGCCGAGCTGTCGAAACTCGACACCGAGCCGAGCGATCTGCAGCAAGGCTTCCGCCATCTACTTGACGCCCTCCGCGGTGGGCTCCGGTTTCATGCTGGCCGAGATCGGCCCAGCGTCTTCGGGCGGTGCCGCGCCAGCAAACAACTTGCGTGGGTCGAAAGCGTCTCGCACCGCCTCACCAATGAAGATCAACAAACTCAGCATGATGGCGATAACGAAGAATCCGGTTAGACCTAACCACGGTGCCTGCAAGTTTGCTTTGCCTTGTGCCAGCAGTTCACCGAGCGAGGCGGAGCCTGGCGGCAGCCCGACGCCGAGAAAATCAAGTGCCGTCAACGCCGTGACAGAGCCAGCCAAGATAAACGGCATAAAGGTCAGAGTCGCCACCATCGCATTGGGCAAAACGTGGCGAAACATAATCATGGTGTTGCTGACACCGAGCGCCCGTGCCGCGCGGATAAAATCCAGGTTGCGCGCCCGCAGAAACTCGGCGCGCACGACACCGACGAAGCCCATCCAGCTAAACAGCAACAGTAGCCCCAGCAGCCACCAGAAGTTCGGCTCGACGACACTAGCAAGAATGATCAGTAGGAATAGCGTGGGCATGCTACCCCAGATCTCGACGAAGCGCTGAAAAAGTAGATCAACCCAACCGCCAAAGTAGCCTTGTACCGCACCGGCAGCAACACCAATCGCCGCGCTGATTACTGTTAAGGTAAAGCCGAATAGCACCGAGATGCGAAAGCCATAGATCGTCCGCGCGACGACGTCGCGCGCTTGATCGTCCGTGCCAAGCCAGTGCACGCGATCGGGTGGCGAAGGCGCGGGTACTGGTAAATTCCACGCAACCGTACGATGGTTGTAACGCACGATCGGCCAGATCATCCAGCCGTTGTTGTCGATGTGCTTCGCCACATACGGGTCACGATAGTCCGCCTCGGTCTCGAACTCCCCACCAAAAGCCGTTTCCGCATAGGCACGGAAGATCGGCATATATAAGTCGCCTTTGTAGTAGACCAGAAAGGGTTTATCGTTGGCGATGAACTCGGCACCGGCGGTCATGGTGAAGAGGACCAAGAAAATCCACAGCGAGCAGTAGCCGCGCCTGTTGGCACGGAAGTTGTGCAAGCGTCGCTCGGTGATCGGCGAAATTTTTCTACCAAAGAATGTTTTCATAACTATTTTTATCTCTACACCTCGCGCGCCTCGAAATCGATACGCGGATCCACCACCGTGTAGGTGAGGTCGCCGATTAGATTCATCAGCAGCCCGAGCAATGCAAAGAAATACAAGGTACCGAATACAACCGGATAATCGCGATTAAAGACCGACTCAAAGCCAAGCAGGCCCAGGCCGTCGAGGGAGAAGATCGTCTCTATTAATACGCTGCTACCGAACAGAATGCCTACAAAAGCCCCGGGGAAACCGGCAATGACGATCAGCATGGAATTGCGGAATACATGCCCGTAAAGCACCCGCCGCGTCGATAAACCTTTGGCCCTGGCGGTGAGCACATATTGCTGCTGCAATTGATCGAGGAACGAGTTCTTCGTGAGCAAAGTCAATGTTGCAAAGCCACCGATGACCATAGAGATCACGGGCAAGGTTATGTGCCAGAAGTAGTCGATGACACAGCCGCTCGTCGTTATACAGCCTGCGAAACCGAGACCGACATACTGTTCTGAGAGCAGTCTGCTCAGCGGGAACCAATCGAGGTAACTGCCACCGGCAAACACGACAAGCAAAAACACCGCAAACAGGAAGCCGGGAATTGCGACACCGACGACCAATGCAAAACTTGTCCACACATCGAAGCGGCTGCCGTCGCGTACCGCCTTGGCGATGCCCAGCGGTATCGAGATGAGGTAGACAAGCAGAGTGGTCCATATACCGAGCGAGATCGACACCGGCATTTTGTCGAGTACCAGATCCACGACCTTGCGGTCGCGGAAGAAGCTCTCGCCAAAGTCAAATACGATATAGTCACGGATCCGGTGGAGGAAACGCACGTACCACGGCTTGTCGAATCCATAACGCTTCTCCAGCTCTTTGATGAACTCTGGATCTAAGCCTTGCGCGCCTCGATAGCGGCTTGGGGCCGCTGAAGCGTCGGGGGCGGCTGCAGCACCTAAGGTTTCCCCAGTACCTGTCTGGGTAATGCGTTGAGTGATATCTGCGCCCTCGCCTGTTAGCTGCGCGATTGCCTGCTCCACTGGACCGCCCGGTGCGAACTCGATGACGACGGAGTTGATCAACATGATGCCCAGTAGGGTCGGGATCATGAGCAGCAGTCGCCGGATAATGTAGGCAGTCATCGCGGACTGTTATGCCGTTGGTTTTTGCATAACGCGGCGGAAAACGAAGAAACCGGCGAGTAGTAGTCCAGCCACCGCGGCCAAAGTCATCCCGATGCCAGGTCTGTCGCGTTGTCCAGTGTTAGCGGTCTCGCGCGTCGTTCCACGTTCGGCTTCCAGCCGCGCGGCTTTGTCGTGATCAAACCACCAAAGATTGGTCGAGGTACCGAATTTCGCCGTCACGCCAGGCCTGGAGAACTTGTCCCAATACAGAATGCGCTGGTAACGCAAGTGCCAGTTAGGAATGACGTAGTAACCGTGAAGAAGCACTCGGTCGAGCGCGCGTACACGCGCCACCAGACTCTCTCGATTCGGCGATGTGATAACAAGCTCAATCAGCTCATCCACGACCGGATCCTTGATACCGGCGTAGTTGCGCGCAGCCGTTGAATCGGCGGCAGCGCTGCTCCAATAGCTGCGTTGTTCGTTGCCAGGTGATTCTGACTCGCCCCACACGTTTATAAACATGTCGAAGTCGAAACTGCGCAGTCGGTTGATGTATTGCGACGAGTCGACGAGACGGGTGCGAGCATCAATGCCGAGACGCTTCAGGTTCCGCGCAAACGGCAACACGATGCGCTCGAATGCTTTGCTGACGAGCAAAATCTCGAATCGCATCGGTCGGCCCGTGTGCATATTGACCAACTTCATGTCTCGCACAATCCAACCAGCTTCCTCTAACAATTTGAACGCCTGGCGCAAGTTAGCACGCGGCCAGCCGCTGCCGTCTGTGCTCGGCGCGCGGTACATGGTGGTAAAGACGTCTTCGGGAAGGCGGCCGCGGTAACGTTCGAGTATCTCGAGCTCTTCGCCGTTGGGCAATCCGGTAGCAGCGAGCTCTGAATTGGAGAAGTAGCTTTCGCTTCGGGTATATTGGTCGAAGAAGAGATTACGGTTAGTCCATTCGAAATCAAACGCATAAGCGAGTGCCCGGCGCACGCGGGAGTCCTTGAAAATCTCGCGGCGGCTGTTGAATACAAACGCCTGCATGCCGGTCGGCAACTGGTGCGGTACAGTCTCCTTCTTAAGCCAGCCTTTGCGCACGGGAGGCACGTCGTAATCAAGGGCCCACGCCTTGGCTTGATTCTCCGCACGAAAATCGATCTCACCTGCCTTCAGCGCTTGACGGATCACCGTGTCATCTCGATAGTAATCGATGCGGATGCGATCAAAGTTGTTTTGACCCTTGTTCACCGGTAGACCCTGACCCCAGTAACCCTCCACGCGTTCCTGAACGATGAACCGCGCCGGTTCGAATTGCGCGATTCGATACGGCCCACTCGTCAAAGGGGGTTCCAACGTTGTGCGCTCGAAGTCGTGCTTGAGCTTACCCTCGCCATCGCGCTCCTCCCAGTAATGCTTCGGCAGAATCGGTAATTGGCCAACGATCAACGGAAGCTCGCGGTTGCCTTTCTCGGAGAACGTGAACTTCACCCGCCGCGGACCCACCTTTTCCGCGCGCTCAACGCTTGCATAGTAGAAGCGGTAAAACGGCTGACCTTTTTTCTTCAGGGTTTCGAGCGACCAGGTCACGTCTTCTACGCTAATCTCTTTACCGTCATGCCAGCGTGCTTGTGGGCGCAATGTGAATGTTACCCACGAGCGGTCCTCCGGTAACTCGATCGACTCCGCTATCAGCCCATATTCAGTAAACGGCTCGTCCGCGCTGGCGGCAAGTAATGTTTCAAAGTATCCCTGGCCAATACCCGGATTTCCTTTGGGAATAAGCGGATTGAAGCTGTCGAACGTGCCATTAGCCGCCAAGCGGATAGTGCCACCCTTAGGCGCGTCGGGATTCACATAATCGAAGTGTTGAAAGTCGGGACCATACTTCGGCTTACCGTGCATGGCGATGGCGTGGGTAACGATGACGTCACCCGCCCATGCATCGACACCGACGATACTTATTAATAGCGCCGCCGTGATCTTGATGAGGTATCTCGGCAAGCTCTTGCGCAACGATCCGTCGGCCGACGGACCTCGGTCTGCTCGTGGTCGCGCTACCTGCTTCATTCTCGCTTGGACATACGCATCTCCTGAAGTTCAGCAGACACGCTACTAAGATCCGGCCCATTGACTAGGTCAAAGCGAAGATCAACACGAAGCCCGGGCTCATTGTCCCGCAACTGGACCCGCGCGCGATGCAGCTTAGCTACCGCAGCGACCAGGCTTAGTCCGAGCCCGCTGCCGGGCGTTGTTCGACTGGGTTCCATTCTGAAAAAACGTTGGAACACCTTCTCCCGCGCCGCCGCCGGAATCCCGGGCCCGTCGTCGGCGATGCTGATACACGGCCTTTGCGATTCCTGATCTAGCGCGATATCGATGGTCCCGCCGTTTGGCGCGTATTTGATGGCATTGTCAACTAGATTGGCAATAGCCTGAAACAGCAGGTCGCGGTCCGCGGTAACGTGGGCGTCGTGTACGACGCTAACCACCAATCGTTGCCCTTTATCCTCGGCCAGTGGTTCGTAAAGCTCCGCCACGTCTCGCAGCAACGCGCCTAGGTCCACCTCCTTGAACCCTGCACGATATGCATCAGATTCGATGCGTGCGATGCGCAACAACGCACTAAACGTTGAAAGAAGCTTGTCTGCCTCCAGAATAGCTCTATCGATATCCTCACGGAGCTGCTCGCTGTCGACAGCCTGTCGCTGCAGCTGCTCCAAGCGGTGGCGCAGATGTGCAAGCGGTGTCTTTAGATCGTGAGCAATGTTGTCGGATACGCGACGCACATCTTCCATGTGCGCTTCGATCTGCGCTAGCATGCTGTTCAGGTTATCGGCAAGCTTATCGAAGTCATCACCCGTACCGGTGGTCGGGATGCGACGCGAGAGGTCGCCGGTCATAATCTCGTGGCTGGTATCCGTAATGGTCTCTATCCGACGCACCGTGCTTCTTGTCATCATCACACCACCCGCAAGCGCCATGATCACTGTGATTAAGGCACCCCAGCCAAGTGCTCTGATTACCTGGCGGCGGACAGCATCGACCTCGTGCATATCGCGCCCCACGAGTAGGTAAAAGCCGCCTCTAAGCTCGAACGTTCGTGCGCGCGCCCGGTGCACTTCGCCGCTACCTGAGGAGTAATCCTCCAACCGGAACATCACCCATCCGTCTGGCGTTTTCGGCGCCGCGGGCCAACCATTAAGATTCCCTACCAGCGGTCGCAAGTTTGGGTCTGCTAACAGGTAAATCGATGAGCCCGCCGGTTGTCGCGAGAGGCGTTCCGCAATCACGTCGGTGAGCCCAGTGAGACCCGTAAGCCGATAGCGCTCGGCAAGTCCAGTGATCTCGGCCTCGATGATTGCGTCGGTTTGTCGTCCCACAGAGGCGGCTGTCGACCAGTAGATGAAACCCAGCAGGATCAGCACGGAGGCGCCGAACAGCACCATGTAGATCAGCGCCAGTCGAAAGGTCGAGCTACGCAGCAGTCTCATCAGGGGCACGGAGCATGTATCCAGCACCGCGAACTGTGTGGAGCAACGGTCGGTCGAAATCTTTGTCGATCTTTCGCCGCAGCCGACTGACGTGGACGTCGATCACATTCGTCTGCGGATCGAAATGATAGTCCCATACGTTCTCCAACAACATAGTCCGAGTCACAACCTGACTGGCGTGACGCATTAAGTACTCAAGCAATCGAAACTCGCGCGGCTGCAGCTCTATCGATTGCCCGGCACGCTTGACGATCCTCGCAAGCAAATCCATTTCCAGATCGCCAACGTGTAGTACCGTCTCCGCAGAGACAGCATCCTTACGTCGCACCAGCGCTTCAAGACGCGCTAGCAGTTCCGAGTAGGCGAACGGCTTGACCAAATAATCATCGCCGCCCGCGCGCAGCCCATGCACCCTGTCATCGACCTCACCGAGCGCGCTTAGGATAAGCACCGGGGTGCTATTGTTGGACCCACGTAACGTCTGAATAAGCGACAGACCATCGACACCAGGAAGCATGCGGTCAACAATCAGCGCGTCATAGTGCTGCTCGACAGCCATGAAAAGACCTTCTTTGCCGTCTTTGGCATGGTCAACGACATGTCCGCTTTCCTTCAACGCTTTGGCGATGTAGGAGGCGGTGTTCATATCGTCTTCGACAACGAGAATGCGCATTTTTCACTCCGATCACGACGAGATAATAGCATGGGCCTACGGCTGACCCATCGGCCTGCGCTTTCACGAGTCCCGTACGCCCCGACTTATGACGCCCAATAAAAGTGGCCGGCGCCCCGAAGGCCACCGGCCACTTCATCATTTCCCGTTTAGCTAAATTCTAGCCGGCGTTCAGGGCGACGAAATGCTGGTCGTCGCCACGCTTGACCAACAGCAAGACCGAGTCGCGCTCGCTCTTAGTCGCCCGCTTGACTTCGTTCACAATCTCTTGTGGGTTGGAGACTTTTTTCTGGCCAACCATAGTGATCACGTCACCGATGCGCAGCCCTTTCTTAGCCGCTGGACTGTTAGGTCGCACACCAACGATCACTGCGCCTTCGGTGCTATCCGACAGACGGTATTGCTGGCGAAGCTCCGGCGTAATCGGCGCCAGCGAAAGACCGAGCTTCCCCTTCGGCCGAGCATCGCTTCCAGCGTCGGTTATGACCTCGTCGCCCGGCATTTTGGCGATTACGGCCCTGAGCATGTGCTCCTCTCCCTTACGCCACACCTTGATGTTAACGTTCGTCTTGGCCTTCGTCTCGGCTACCATGCGCGGCAGGTCCTTCATGCGCGCCACGTCTTTGTCGTTGTACTCCATAATGACGTCACCGGTCTCAATACCGGCCTTCGCCGCGGGGCTGCCTGCGACAACCTCTGCAACCAGAGCGCCTTTCGCTTCTTTCAAACCCAGCCCTTTAGCGACATCTTCGGTAACCGTCTGAATCTTGACACCGAACCAACCACGCTCAACCTTACCATGCGCCTGTAACTGACCGACTACGGATTGGGCTAGCGAGGAAGGGATGGCGAAACCGATTCCCACATTGCCGCCATGCGGCGAGAAGATCGCCGCGTTCACGCCGATCACTTTACCGCTAATGTCGAACAGCGGACCGCCCGAGTTGCCGCGATTGATCGGTGCATCGATCTGGATGTAGTCGTCGAATGGCCCCGAGTTGATATCGCGTCCGCGTGCCGACACGATACCGGTCGTGGCCGTGCCGCCAAGACCGAATGGGTTACCGATTGCCACAACCCAGTCGCCCACGCGGGTCGCGTCGGAGTCTCCAAACGAGACATAGGGAAGCGGCTTCTTGGTGTCAATCTTGAGCAGCGCCAGATCAGTCTTGGAATCATGCCCTTTGACTTCCGCGGCGTGCCGTGTGCCGTCATGGAGAATGACAGTGATCTCGTTGGCGCCGTTGATGACGTGATGGTTCGTCACCACATAGCCGGCTGGATCGATAATGAAACCCGATCCGACCGCCTGTATCTCGGCCGGCGGTAGCTCGCGCTGCCATTTGCCGGACGGCTGCTCGAAGAAACGGCGAAAATACTCTTCGAAACGTGAACCAGGAGGCAACTCAAACTCCGGGCTGGGCATGTCAAACTTCGGGCCCTGCCATTTGTTCATTCCCGCAAGCTTACCGCTCACCGATATGTTAACGACCGCGGGTTTCACCGCCTCAATCAGCTCAGCAAAGCCACCCGGCATACCGATGTCGCGCGCCCCAGCGATCTGTGAATCGAGCGGCTTCGAAGGCGCCTTGGAAAATGCAGGATTCACGAGCTGCGCTGTCACAAGAGAGCCCGTCAATGCTGCCGCGACCAGCGTAAGCACATACTTTGCTTTTCTACCCTCTGTACGGGTACGATCAGTGTGATCACTCATGGTAAACCTCCTTAAGCTCCACAATTTCACTGCATCAGCCAGCAGATCGAATCGAATAGCTCTGAACGCAGCCCGGCGAGCTTGTCGCCGAATCACAGTCTAGGCAAAACCCTGTTACTGAATGCTTTCCAAAAGATTAAACGTTTGTAATGTTTAACCGTCTGGCTGCTGCGCGCAGGCTCAAACTGCTATGTCAGTAGGCAGGCCACCTCTGTTTGGGAAATATGTCGCGCAATGACGCACCGCCGACGTACTTCGCGGTGACGATGCCCGTCGAAATAACCGCAGTGTCTTAGGAAAAGAAAAACAGAAAGATAAGGAATGCGATCAGGGTCGCGAATGAAGCATAGAGCTGTTCTGCCGGGGTGATGCGTCTCACCCGTGGCTTATCGACACCGAAGTCGCGCGGATCGAGCTGACCGACCGCCGCCAAGTTAAGTACTCGCCGACAGTAATCACGTACCCAGGACGGTACCTTCTGCCTTAGTATGTAATCCGAGAACGTCTCGTCGATGACGTCTTGCCGTAGCTCGCGCTCATACCAGAAGCGGTACGCAAGCGCAAAGATATCGAACTCGCTGACCTGTAACACGCGCGCCGCTTCCCCTACGTGCCGAACGTCTACGGGAGCGTGAAAATCGTAAGGCCTGATTAGCGGTTGCATGGATGCCGTCCCTGCGCGCGGATGCGCCGAACGCGATTTCCAGTCTACGCCCCCCGCGAAGCCGCTCACAAGCCCCCAATCGATGATTTCCTACCCGCACGGCCTATGGAAGCCTGCGAAGCGTGTGTAAAATCAGGGCAACCCCGCCGAGGGTGAACACGTATACCGATGAACCAAAAAAGCACAGCCGCTGTATCGGATTCCGCCAGGCGCTCACTGGTGTCTTCGCTTCAGGCGTTTTTACCAGCCGAATCGGTGCTGCACCACGAGGAAGACCTGCGTCCGTTTGAGTGCGACGGGCTGTCCGCGTATAGAAACCTGCCGCTGGTCGCAGTGCTCCCCGAAACCACGGAGCAGGTCCAGAAAGTCATGCGTCTTTGTCACGAACGCAAAGTGCCGGTCGTTGCACGCGGAGCTGGCACGGGTCTATCGGGTGGCGCGTTGCCACTCGCGGACGGCGTGTTACTCAGTCTCGCGAAGTTTAACCGCATCCTCGAGGTCGACACGCGCAATCGCATCGCCCGAGTGCAGCCTGGAGTAAGAAATCTTGCCATCTCAGAAACGGTCGCGCCGCATAACCTTTACTACGCGCCCGATCCGTCGTCACAAATCGCCTGTTCAATCGGCGGCAACGTCGCGGAGAACGCCGGTGGCGTGCATTGCCTCAAATACGGCCTCACTGTCCATAATATTCTTAAGCTCAAGGTCATTATGATGGACGGCGAGCGCGTCACCGTTGGTGCCGATAGTCTCGATAGCCCAGGTTACGACCTGCTCGCCCTGATGACCGGATCGGAAGGGATGCTCGGCGTGATTGTCGAAGTTACTGTCAAGCTGTTACCGCAACCTGAATCGGCACAAGTGGTGATGGCCGCTTTTGACAATGTTGAAAACGCCGGCAACGCGGTGGCAGGGATTATCGGCGCGGGCATCATTCCCGCCGGGCTCGAGATGATGGACAACCCGGCGATACGCGCGGCCGAGGACTTTGTGCACGCAGACTACCCCACGGAAGCTGAAGCCATCCTGCTGTGTGAACTCGACGGTACCAAGGAAGAAGTTACCGACCAGATCAAACAAGTCGAAGGCCTACTGAAAGACTGTGGTGCAACTGAAATCCGCTTAGCACGGGATGAGCACGAGCGCACGACTTTTTGGTCAGGCCGCAAAGCGGCGTTTCCCGCCGTCGGTCGCATCAGCCCGGATTATTACTGTATCGATGGCACCATTCCACGGCGACACCTCGGGCAAGTGCTTACAAGGATGGGCGAGCTGTCCAAAGAATATGGGTTGCGTGTCGCCAATGTCTTTCATGCAGGCGACGGCAACCTTCATCCATTGATCCTCTATGATGCAAACAACCCCGGTGAGCTTGAGCGGACCGAACAGCTGGGAGGCAAAATTTTGGAGCTCTGCGTAGAAGTCGGCGGCACGATTACTGGGGAACACGGCGTGGGGGTCGAGAAGATCAATCAGATGTGTGTGCAATTTGAAGACGCCGAGCTTGAACAGTTTCATGCAGTAAAAGGGGCATTTGATCCCGAGGGGTTGCTCAACCCGGGCAAGGCTGTGCCGACTTTGAATCGCTGCGCTGAGTTCGGTGCGATGCACGTGCACAACGGCAAGCTCCCGCATCCGGACATTCCGAGGTTCTGAGCACTGCTATCTGACTAGCCGGTATTGGCGCTCGGCCGCGGATTTTCGCTTCTCTGCCTGCGCCGTAACGTCGCGCGCTAATGCCCGACGACAAACATATGATTCGTAACTTGCTACTTGCACCGTGATTGACAAGCACGACCTAGCAGAGCAGATACAGGAAAAGGTCCGCGCG
The DNA here is from genome assembly GCA_046759385.1 of Acidiferrobacterales bacterium. GTDB lineage: Bacteria > Pseudomonadota > Gammaproteobacteria > Acidiferrobacterales > SPGG2 > JBHICC01. Next base: position 20,651 of record JBHICC010000037.1, read on the forward strand.
GCGGCGGCGGCGGCAACGCCGCTACATATACAAGGAGGAAATACCAAGGCGTTCTACGGCCGGGAAACAACGGGCGACGTGCTCGACGTCAGCGGCCACCGTGGCATTGTGAGTTACGAGCCGACGGAGCTGGTCATCACTGCCCGTGCAGGAACGGTACTGACCGAGGTCGAGGCAATATTAGCGGAGCACGGTCAGATGCTTGCGTTCGAGCCGCCGCACTTCGGTGAAGGCACAACCTTGGGTGGTGCAGTGGCCGCCGGGCTATCCGGTCCCAGCCGCCCCTATGTCGGCGCAGCGCGCGACTTTGTACTCGGCGTGGCGTGCGTTAATGGCCGAGGTGAACGGCTCTCTTTCGGCGGACAGGTAATGAAGAACGTTGCTGGCTACGACGTGTCTCGGCTCATGACTGGAGCCATGGGAACGTTGGGCGTACTGCTCGAAATCTCCCTTAAAGTACTGCCTATACGCCCGGCCGAGATGACATTGGCACTGCCGATGGACACGGACAAGGCGATTGAAACGATGAGCAGCTGGGCTGCGCAACCGCTCCCCATATCTGGTGCCTGTTATGATGGAGAGACCCTGCGTGTAAGGCTTGCCGGCTCTGGGAACGGTGTTCAGTCCGCGCGCGAGAAGATCGGTGGCGATGAGGACAAAGATGGGAAAAGGTATTGGATCCAGCTGCGTGATCAAGGTTTGCCGTTCTTTTCCGATAGCGGTGCGCTGTGGCGAGTTTCTGTACCGGCAGCCGCGCCGAAACTCGCGTTACCAGGCCGAACGTTACTCGATTGGGGCGGAGCCCAGCGCTGGCTGCTAGCCGCTGCAGCACCGGAGGGCGTGCGCGAGGCCGCCATGGAAATGGCAGGGCATGCTGTTTTGTTCCGCGGCGGTGACCGGACCGGTGAGGTCTTTCACCCACTAGCACCGCCACTGGCCATAGTCCACCGTCGCCTTAAGGATGCGTTCGATCCCAAAGGGATTTTCAACCCAGGGCGAATTTATAAAGAACTTTAGAAAAATCGACAGAATGCAGACTGACTTAGCAGACTTTATTAAAGACACGCCGGAAGGTCGGGAGGCCAATGCGATACTGCGCGCCTGCGTACACTGCGGATTTTGTACGGCTACATGTCCGACTTATCAGTTGCTCGGTAACGAGCTCGATGGCCCGCGCGGTCGCATCTATCTGATCAAACAGGTTCTTGAAGGTCACGAGCCTACGACACGTACACAAATGCACCTAGACCGCTGCCTCACTTGTCGCGCGTGCGAAACGACATGCCCTTCGGGCGTCAAGTACGGGCGACTGGCGGACATCGGTCGACGTGTCGTCGAGGAGAAAACGCGCCGCCCGTTGGCGCAGAAGATTCAACGTCGGGTAATGCGCGCGATATTACCGCACGAGTCGCGGTTTACACCACTGCTTAAGCTCGGTCGTCTCGTGCGGTCGCTATTACCCGGCGCACTAAGAGGGTCGATCACACGAGCGCAGACCCCGGGTGACTGGCCGGAGCCGCGTCATGCGCGTCGTATGCTCGTGCTCGACGGGTGCGTACAGCCGGGGCTCGCGCCAAGGATCAACGCCGCGACCGCACGCGTCCTGGATCATGCGGGCATCAGTCTGGTGCGCGCGCAGGGCGCCGGTTGCTGCGGGGCCTTGAGCTACCACTTGACAGCGCAAGCTGAGGGGTTGGATTTCATGCGCCGCCTCATCGACGCCTGGTGGCCGCACGTCGAAAGCGGCGTCGAGGCGATCGTAACTACGGCAAGTGGTTGTGGTGTGGTTGTAAAGGAGTATGGGCATCTTCTTCGCAACGATGAGCGCTATGCAGATAAAGCCGCTCGCATCGGGTCGATGACGCGCGACATCGCCGAAGTGCTCGCCAACACCGACGTGTCACCCCTAAAGCGGCCTACGCGCAAGGTCGCATTTCATTCTCCGTGCACCCTACAGCACGGGCAAAAGCTCAACGGCGTGGTCGAGGAATTACTGCAAAAGTGCGGGTTTGAGCTGACGCCCGTCGCCGATGCGTACCTGTGCTGCGGCTCCGCTGGCACATACTCGATCCTGCAGCAGCGACTTTCAGGGCGCCTGCTTGCCAATAAGCTCGAAACGCTCGAGTCAGGCGCGCCAGAGCAAATTGTCACCGCAAACATCGGCTGTCTCGTACATCTGCAGAGCCGGGCGCAGGTGCCAGTCACGCATTGGATAGAGCTGCTCGACGTGTCCTCCGACTGAAGCGCGAGCCCGGCATTGCCCGCTGAAAGCGATGGATTTCCCGCTTTTGCCTGCCTAACGTGGTACCATTTTAGGACGGTCGGCTCCGCTCAAGAGCCCCAGTGGTAAATCCTGACCTCCCGCGTTTGCGTCCCGCTCCGGGCAGGGGGCGTTTTGTCCCCACATATGCGCCAACGCGGGAGGGGGAACGTGGTGCCGCCGGCTTCGACATCATTAGAAGTATGGGAGGAGTGGCATGTCTTCTAGCACGCGAATCGACGGCGTCGAGATCACCGGCACCTTGACGCCCGAGTTCGAGGCGATCCTCACGCCCGAGGCGTTACGCTTCGTTGCGGATCTCCACCGCAAGTTCAACCCAACACGAATGAATCTATTGAGGCGGCGAGAGCAGATTCAGGCCGCCATCGACGCGGGTGAGACGCCCGAATTTCCCAAGGAAACAGAAGACGTACGCCGTAGCGAATGGACGGTCGCACCTGCACCCGCAGACCTTGCGGACCGGCGGTGCGAGATAACCGGCCCGGTTGACCGGCGCATGATGATCAATGCGTTCAACTCGGGTGCCAGGGTTTTCATGGCGGATTTCGAGGATGCACTGTCGCCCAAGTGGATCAACATGATCGAGGGCCATGTCAACTTGAAGGACGCCGTTCGGCGCACGCTTACTCTAACTACCCCGGAAGGCAAGAACTACAAGCTTAACGAGACAATCGCCACCTTGCTGGTTCGCCCACGTGGCTGGCACCTCCCTGAAGACCACATGCTCGTTGACGGTGAGTCGATTTCAGGCAGCCTGTTCGATTTCGGGTTGTTCATGTTTCACAACGCAAAGGAGACGCTTGCCCGCGACAGCGGGCCTTATTTTTACCTGCCTAAGATCGAGAACTATCTTGAAGCGAGATTGTGGAACGACGTTTTCAACCACGCGCAGGATCAGTTGGACATCCCGCGCGGTAGCATACGTGCGACCGTTCTCATCGAGACCGTCCTCGCGGCGTTCGAGATGGAGGAGATCCTCTACGAGCTGCGCGACCACGGGTGTAGCCTCAACGCGGGACGTTGGGACTACATCTTCAGCATTATCAAGAAGTTTCGCAAACGAGAAGACATGATCTTGCCTGATCGCGCCCAGGTAACCATGACGGTGCCGTTCATGCGCGCCTATACGGAGTTGCTTGTGCGCACCTGCCACAAGCACGGCGCACATGCTATCGGCGGCATGGCCGCGTTTATTCCCAGTCGCAGAGATCCGACGGTGAACGAGGTCGCGATTCCGAAAGTGCGTGAGGATAAAGAACGCGAATCGGGCGACGGTCTCGACGGAACCTGGGTTGCCCATCCGGATCTGGTCCCCGTTGCCACCGAAGAGTTTGACAAGGTGCTTGGCGACCGGCCCAACCAGTTACAGCGCTTGCGCGAGGAAGTTCAAGTTCAAGCCAGTCAGCTGGCCGACTTTCAGATCCCGGGCGGTACGGTTACCGAGGGCGGGGTGCGTAACAACATAAGCGTCGCGCTTCAATATATGGACAACTGGCTTAGTGGATTAGGCGCAGTAGCCATTTTCAATCTAATGGAGGATGCTGCCACCGCTGAAATCTCTCGTTCGCAGCTGTGGCAATGGATACACAACGGCGCCACCCTGGACCACGGCCGTAAGGTCACAGCTGAACTCTATCAGCAGCTTCGCGACAGTGAGCTCGAGAAGCTTGGGGGGATCGGTACAAGTCATTACCGTGAGGTCGTGGAAATCCTGGACGAGCTAGTGTTGAGCGAGACCTTCACTGAATTTCTCACCTTGCCGGCATACCGAAAACTAAGAGAGCAGGAATGAGGCTCTAGACAGTATAGAGAACCTTAGGAGGGCTTCCAATTGGAAGTCCTTTTCCATTCTTCAAAGCCGATTCACAAGCGCGTCGACCTCGTGCAGCAGGTTATCGGCAATGCCCAGCTCGTCGAGATGGGCGACGGTGTTCGCAATGTAGTCCGCATTGGGTCCCCCTTCGCCATGCGCACGCCGTACGACATTAGCCGCTTTCTCCGCACTAAGATCACCGGCATATTGCGGGTGTGAACGGTCTGCGATAAAGACGAGCGCAGTGACGCGGCGAGTGTCGTCGAGTCGAACCGGTACCAGCACAGGAACATAAACTGCCGTGACCATCTCGCGCTGGTAGAGATAGTCGGCGGTCGCCTGCTTGTCCTTGGCGCGCACACGAAAGGCGCGGCCTACACAAGACCCGCCGCGGTCGAGCCCCAGTACCAACCCGGGTTTATCTTGCGTACCACGATACACCCAAGACCAGACGCAGAGCGCGCGATGGTAACCATGGAGTCGCGCCGGCAGCGCCTCGACATAGGGAAATCCCGGCTTCCACATAAGCGACCCGTAACCAAAAACCCAGAGATCTCCCTCAGGCAAATGCAAGCGGTTCATGTTCGGCCTTTAATACAAGAACTACCAACTACTCAACACAGGAGTGGTGCAGGGATGCACCGTCCACGGAGCTGAGGATGCAAAGACGCACGTATTTCGCCTCCCCCTGTTGGGTTTATATATAACTTCCTTTGCGCCTCAGCCGCTGCGTTGGAAGTTCCGGAATCTTTCAGGCGTCGTCGGGCGGCGATGCTACGACCGCCTCGTAAGGATGTCGTTGAGTAATTCGTTCGCTGTGAAGAAAGACGTCAAGCGCAACCTCGTAGGCGTCGCGCGTGATACGGGGGTCCGGATTCCAGCAACCCAGTTTCTGATAAAACGTGATCGTACTCGCTAACACACCATGATCGATACCTTCAAAAAATCCGGCTTCGGCTTTCGCGATTTGCTCCGGAGGTGTCTCATTGACATAGCGGCGGGCGTTGCGGTAAGCGCGCATAAACGCAAGGGCCATATCAGTTTCGAGCCACTCCCGCGAGCTTACCAAGCTGCTGAAGGCAACGGGTCCGATCGCTTCGCCCACCGACGCGACCACATGGCCGACCCCGTCGTTTTCAAGCTGCTGCGGCGCCGGTCCTTGCTGATGAACATAGTCGCCACGGCCTTCACGAAACGCTTTGTCGATTTCGGTGACACTCCCCGCATCGATAGCGTCGAGCGCACTGTAGTTCCCCCCCATCTTGTGCACAGCATACTTGAACATGGCCAAAGGTTGTCCCGCGTGGTCTACAAGCACTTGCTTTCCGACCAGCTTGCTCCAGTGGAAGTCGGGATCAGGCACGCGCGACGCAATGAAAAAACCATCGCGCTCGTTGATCTGTGCAAAGTGCACAAAATCGGGCGTATCGCCGCGCTCGAGCGGCCCCCAACTCGACGACACCGCCGACTGACCGAGGTGCACCGAACCGTCGCGGATACCCGCCTGCACGGATTTCTGCGGCGTGGCGACGGCATACGTCGGTTCTAGCCCCTGTTCCTTTAGGAAGCCTGCGGCAATGGTAGCGAGGAGTGGACTGTAGAACGCTGAATGGCGTGTCGCCATGATGTTTATTGTCGTCAAGATGGCACCTCCGGCTTGTATTTGCGATTACGGATTCACCTATTGTATCGCGATCGGCTCGAGCTGCGATTACCTGGGCGTGGGATTGAGGCAAAGTACAGCGTTTGGCACGCACGCCCAGATGCTCGATAATATTCGCGGGGAATCGCCATGACCAACAAGGTGCAACGTGGCCACCACGATATGGGCGGTCGGCCGGCAAGTGCGGTGGATCGGAGCGAGCATGAAATCGCGTTCTGGGAGAAACGCGTTGACGCCATCATGATGCTGCTGACCTCGAAGGAACGACAACTGATGCGTGTCGATGAGTTGCGGCGAGGCATTGAAAGTCTCGGGCCAGATGTCTATGACAAGCTCAGCTATTATGAACGCTGGATCGCGTCGATCACTAAGATACTTATGGAGAAGGAGATTCTTAAGCAGGATGAAATCGACGCGCGCATCGCCGACCTGCGCGGGAAAGAAAAAGCGGAGGAACAGCGATGAGGCCGCGGTTTGGCCCCGGCGATCGTGTAATCGTGTTGAGCCAGCCCGTGCGCGGTCATTACCGAACACCTTTCTACATTCGCGGCAAGACCGGCGCGATCGAACGCGTCTGCGGAGAGTTTCGCAATCCTGAAAGCCTTGCCTATGGCGGTGAAGGTCTGCCTAGACAACCGCTGTATCGCGTGCGTTTTCCCCAGGCCGAGGTATGGCCGGATTACGAGGGCAAGCCGGGCGACACGGTTGACGTTGAGATTTATGAGCACTGGCTCGCGCCCGCCGCCGAACAAGGAGCAAAACATGAGTGATCATACACACGACCATGGTCCCCACGCGCCCGTCGAGCACATTGAACCTAAAGGCTATTACCAGTTCCTGGCCGATGCGGTCCGGGAACTCCTAATCGAAAAGAATATCTTTAGTGCAGACGACATGCGTCGCGCGATGGAGGCGATGGATGCGCGCACGCCAGCACAAGGTGCGCGAGTCATCGCGCGAGCTTGGGTCGATCCCGACTACAAAGCGCGGCTGCTCGCCGATGGCTCAGCGGCGGTAGAAGAGCTCGGTATAGATATGGGAACGACTAAGTTAGTAGTCGTCGAAAACACGCCAACCGTACACAATGTGATCGTTTGTACCTTGTGCTCGTGCTATCCGCGTATGCTGCTCGGTATTCCGCCAACATGGTATAAAAGTAGGGAGTATCGTTCGCGTGCGGTCCACGACCCGCGCTCGGTGCTGGGCGAGTTTGGCACATTCCTGCCTGATAACGTTAAGCTGCACGTACACGACAGCACCGCTGATATGCGCTATTTAGTGCTGCCGATGCGCCCGCAGAATACCGAGCATCTGAGCGAAGAGGAACTTGCCGCGCTCGTGACGCGCGATACCATGGTCGGGGTCGCGCAAGTCAGGCTATCAGGCTAGGTGTTCACCGGTTGCACTCGTCCGCGCTACGCGCCATGCGCCACTCGCGATTTTTTGTTAAACCCGCTGCCACCAGCAAATCTTGCTCTGCCCGCTAACGTTTCTTCAATCCGCAACGCTTCATTCCACTTCGCCATCCGTTCGGAGCGCGAGAACGATCCCACTTTAAGCTGCGGGACACCCCACCCTACAGCAAGGTGCACAATCGTCGTGTCCTCGCTTTCACCCGAGCGCGCCGAGACGATCGCGCCGAAACCAGCCGCACGCGCGGCGTCATACGCCGCCCGTGTTTCGGTCAAGGTGCCAGCCTGATTTGGCTTCAACAACACGGCATTGCATAGGTTTCGCTCAGCGGCTGTTCGCACCCGGCTTGCATTCGTCACTAACAGGTCGTCGCCGATGATTTGAAGGCGATTCCCGACTGCCGCAGTAAACTGGCTCCAACCCTCCTCGTCATCCTCGGCGAAGGGATCTTCGATCGATACGATCGGGTAACGGTCAAGCCATCCGAGCAGCAGCTCTGCGAAGTCATCACGGTCGAGTTCACGGCCCTCCAGCCCGAGCCGATAAACTCCATCATTCCCGAACTGTGACGCCGCGATATCGAGTGCGATCGCCACTTGCTCGCCTGGTGTTAAGCTCGCTCCTTCGATCGCGTTGACGAGCGTATCGAGTGCCTCTTCATTGGTGTAAAACGCCGGCCACCAACCACCTTCGTCCGCCACACCGTAAAGCCGGCCGTGCTCGCTCATAATGGCACCCGCATTGTGGTAGACCTCGGCGGTCCATTCGAGCGCTTGCGCGAAGTTTTTGGCACCAGGAGCAACGAGCAAGAAATCCTGAATGTCGACACGCTGACCTGCATGCGCGCCGCCACCGAAGATCTGAATCTCAGGCAATGGCAACACGCCCTCCTCTGCGCCTCGCAGATATCGCCAGAGCGGCAGCGCCGCAGCCGTTGCAGCAGCGTGAGCCACTGCCATCGACACTGCCACGGTCGCGTTAGCGCCCAAGCGGCTCTTGCTTACGGTGCCGTCGAGCTCGATTAAGGTGTGATCAATCCTCGCCTGATCAGCAGCGTTTAACCCCTTGAGTGCCTGCGCAATCTCGCCGTTAATGTTCGCGACCGCGCCGCTCACATCGAACCCCCCGAGGATGTCGCCGGCATCACGGAGGTCGATCGCTTCGCTGAACGTGCGGAACGTGTGCGTCAGGTATCCAT
>JBHICC010000038.1:0-27762 GCA_046759385.1 Acidiferrobacterales bacterium
CCATCCGTGAGGGCGGTCGCACGGTCGGTGCCGGGGTGGTGGCGAAGATATTGGAATGAGGAGTGAAGTGTAAGGAGCGAGGAGTAAAGCCGTAGGCGGGATATGTATTTTCCCCTTACGCCTCACCCCTAACGCCTCACGATAACGAGATGGCCAGTCAAAAAATAAGGATTCGGTTAAAAGCTTTCGATCATCGTCTGATCGATCGTTCGGCGGCGGAAATCGTCGACACGGCGAAGCGTACAGGTGCCTTGGTTAAGGGGCCGATCCCGCTGCCAACAAGGATCGAACGCTTCACGTTGTTGCGCTCGCCACACACGGACAAAAAGTCGCGTGACCAATTCGAGATACGCACGCACAAGCGCATCATGGATATCATGGACCCCACTGACAAAACAGTCGATGCGCTGATGAAATTGGATCTCGCAGCGGGCGTCGACGTGGAGATCAAGCTGGGGTGAAAACCGGCGGTGCGACGCGCCGCCCCCAACAAGAGTATCGTGGTTGCCTAATACAATGCCTGTAGCACTCATCGGCCGCAAGCTGGGAATGACCCAGATGTTTTCAGAGGATGGCGCCATGGTAGCCGTGACTGTGCTCGAGGTCTTATCCAATCGTGTCACTCAAGTAAGGGATGTGAGTCGCGACGGCTATCGGGCAATAGAGGTAACAACCGGGTTGCGACAACGGCACCTTAATAAACCGACGGCCGGGCGCTTCGCCAAGAGTGGTGTCGAGCCGGGCCGGGGTTTGTGGCAATTCCGACTGGGCCCAGACGAGAGCGAAGGCCTCAAGCCCGGTTCTGAAATTAAGGTGGATGTATTCGCGGTCGGCCAGAAGGTGGATGTACAAGGGACGACAATTGGCAAAGGGTTCGCGGGGGTTATGAAACGCCACGGATTTGGTGGCGGGCGCGCCACCCACGGCAACTCGCTCGCTCACCGTGCGGGCGGTTCGATTGGTCAGCGCACCTCGCCGGGACGCGTGTTTCCCGGTAAGAAAATGGCGGGCCACATGGGGAACGTCAAGCGCACACAACAGAACCTGGAAGTGGTGCAGGTGGATGCGGAGCGCAGCCTGCTCTTGGTAAAGGGGGCGGTGCCCGGCGCCAGAGGGAGCGACGTTTTGATTCGTCCAGCGGTTAAAGCTAAGGGCGCGAGCGCGGGATAGTCGTCGATGAAGCTCAGTGTGATCACTCAGGGCGGCAAGGATTCCAAGTCCGAGGTGCAGGTCTCGGACGCTATTTTTGGTGCAGGTTTCAATGAACCGCTGGTCCATCAAGTTGTCGTCGCGCATCAGGCGGGTGGGCGACGTGGCACGCGTGCGCAAAAAACTCGCTCGACCGCGCGCGGCGGGGGCAGTAAGCCTTGGCGACAGAAGGGCACTGGGCACGCTCGAGCAGGGACGATACGCAGCCCGCTGTGGCGGGGCGGCGGCGTGGTGTTCGCGGCCGCACCACGCGATTTCTCACAAAAGGTTAACAAAAAGATGCAACGCGGCGCGCTACGGGCGATTTTTTCGGAGCTTGTACGGCAAGGCCGGCTCGTGACCATTGACGAGTTCAAGGTAGGCGAACCGAAAACCAAGACCCTTGCGGAGAAACTCAACCAGCTCGGGGCGGAGGATGTGCTTATCGTTACTGATGCGGTCGATGAGAATCTGCGTTTATCGGCACGCAACCTGCCGAAGGTGTCGGTATGTGATGCTAGGCATACGGATCCGGTGAGTCTCCTGACGCGCGAGAAGGTTCTCGTGACCTTAGCAGCGTTAAAACAGTTAGAGGAGCGGCTAGCATGAAAGACGAGCAGCTGTTCCAGATACTCTTGGCCCCATATGTGTCTGAGAAGAGCACACGGGTCGCAGATCGGTACAAGCAGTTCGTGTTCGAGGTGCGCCGCGACGCGACCAAACCGCTGATCAAGCAGGCAGTCGAAAAGTTATTCGAAGTCAAAGTAGAAAGCGTGACTGTGTTGAACATTAAGGGCAAACGTAAAGCATTTGGTCGACGAGCCGGCCGGCGATCGGATAAGAAAAAAGCCTATGTGCGCCTGAAGCCGGGCTTCGACATCGACTTCCTCGGTACATCGTGATGAGAGCGGGGCGATAGTATGGCGGTTGTTAAGGTCAAACCAACGTCTCCCGGCCGTCGGGGCATGGCCAAGGTGGTCAATCCGGCACTTCACAAGGGGGACCCATTTGCACCCCTGGTTGAAAAGAAGTCGACCATACACGGGCGCAATGCCTATGGGCGAATCACCGTGCGCCACCGAGGCGGCGGGCATAAGCGTCGTTATCGCGCGATTGACTTCAAGCGCGATAACGATGGTATTCCTGGAAAAGTCGAACGCATCGAGTATGACCCCAACCGTAGCGCCAATATTGCACTCGTGCTGTTCGTAAACGGGGAGCGCCGCTACATTATCGCGCCGAAGGATATCGCCGTAGGCAGCGAGATTGTGGCGGGCGCGGACGCGCCGATTAGGCCAGGGAATACGCTACCACTGCGAAGTATTCCGGTCGGGAGTCTCGTGCACTGCGTGGAGCTGAAGGCCGGTAAAGGGGCACAGATCGGACGCAGCGCTGGAGCGGCGATTCAGTTAGTCGCGCGCGAGGGTAACTATGCACAAATTCGACTTCGGTCAGGCGAGGTGCGCAAGGTACATGTCGATTGCCGGGCGACCATCGGTGAGGCCGGCAATGCTGAGCACTCATTGAGGAAACTGGGTAAAGCCGGTGCCAGGCGTTGGCGAGGGATACGACCAACGGTGCGTGGAGTGGCGATGAACCCCGTGGACCACCCACACGGCGGCGGCGAGGGTCGAACTTCCGGCGGCCGACACCCGGTGACGCCCTGGGGCGTACCGACGAAAGGCCACAAGACGCGTCTGAACAAACGTACGGATCCGATGATCGTGCGCCGCCGGCGCAAGCGCAAAGGGGCCTAACCGATGCCACGTTCTATTAAGAAAGGGCCGTTCGTTGATCACCACTTAGCAAGAAAAGTCGAGCGCGCACACAGCGAAGGGAGCAAGCGGCCGATCAAGACGTGGTCTCGGCGATCGACGATCACGCCGGATTTTGTCGGATTGACTATCGCTGTGCACAACGGACGCCAGCATGTGCCGATACTGGTCACGGAGAACATGGTGGGCCACAAGCTCGGCGAGTTTGCTGCCACCCGCACGTTTAAGGGCCACTCCGGGGACAGGAAGGCGGCGGCGAAGTAGACCATGGAAACAAGAGCGCTACTTAAGTACATCCGTATGTCACCCCAGAAGGGGCGTCTGGTGGCTGATCAAATCCGTGGTCTGCCGGTAGCAAAGGCCCTGGAAGTCTTGCAATTCAGCGGTAAGAAAGCGGCGGGACCTTTGCGCAAGGCAGTCGAGTCGGCGATTGCTAATGCTGAACACAACGAAGGTGCGGATGTTGATGAGCTTCGGGTGGCGAACGTGCGGGTCGACGTCGGGCCGACGATCAAGCGTTGGCGCGCGCGTGCGAAGGGCCGGGTAGCTCGCATAAAGAAGCGCACGAGCCATATAACGGTTACCGTATCTGACACCGAGTCCACACTCCCGAAAAAGCCCAGGTCGAAGGAGGGGACGGAGGAGGAGGCATAATGGGGCAGAAGGCAATCCCAACAGGGCTTCGTCTAGGGATTATCAACGACTGGACCGCCAAGTGGTACTCCGGCAGTAAGACGTACGCCGATCATCTGAACTCGGATCTGGAACTGCGCGCATATATTAAGAAGAAACTCGCGAACGCCGCGGTCAGCAAGATCGTTATACAACGTCCAGCGCAGAGCGTGAACGTTACTATACATACCGCACGGCCTGGGATAGTTATCGGCAAGAAAGGCGAGGATATTGAAAATCTGCGTAGGGAGCTGACGAAGCTCGCCGGCCAGCCAGTGCATCTGGCGGTGGAAGAAATCCGCAAGCCCGAACTCGACGCGCAACTGGTAGCAGAAAGCATTTGTCAACAGCTGGAAAAACGCATTATGTTTCGCCGCGCGATGAAACGTGCCGTTACCAATGCCATGCGCTTGCGTGCTCTAGGCATCAAGGTCATGGTTGCCGGTCGTTTGAATGGAGCCGAAATCGCGCGGACGGAATGGTATCGCGAGGGCCGGGTACCACTACATACCCTGAGGGCCGATATTGACTACGGATTTGCCGAAGCGTACACCACATACGGCGTGATTGGGGTGAAGGTGTGGATCTTTAAAGGCGAAGTCTTTGATCGCGAAGAAGAGGTCGATGTCGAAGCGACCAAAAAAGCAAGCGCCTGAGATGCAGGTTAACCGATAAATGCTACAACCGAAGAAAACCAAGTACCGCAAGCAACAGAAAGGCCGCAATCGCGGTTTGGCCACGCGCGGCCACAAGGTCAACTTCGGCGATTATGGCCTGAAGGCAACGACGCGCGGACGGCTCACCGCGCGCCAAATCGAGGCGGGTCGACGCGCGTTGACGCGTTATATCAAGCGCGGTGGGCGTGTGTGGATACGCGTGTTTCCCGACAAACCGGTGTCGAAAAAGCCGCTTGAGGTCCGTATGGGTAAGGGCAAAGGCAATCCAGAATATTGGGTAGCGCTCATAAAGCCGGGCACCGTGATCTACGAGATGGAAGGTGTCGGTGAGGAGCAGGCACGCGAGGCATTCAGGTTGGCAGCAGCCAAGCTAAGCGTCAGAACTACCTTTGTTAGTAGGCAGGCGGCATGAGGGCGAAAGACATCCGCAACATGGATGACGCAGCGATCGCTAAGGAACTGCGTGATCTACTGCGCGAGCAATTCAATCTGCGCATGCAAAGGGCGACGGGTCAGCTGGGAAATACGGCTCGCTTCAGTGAGGTACGCCGCGATATCGCGCGCGTGCGCACGGTCATGACGGAAAAAAGAGATAAGAGCGATTCAGCATGAACGATGTGGCCAAGGTAACGCGCTCGCTCACGGGCCGCGTAGTGGGCAATAAGATGGAGAAGACCATTACGGTCGTCGTCGAGCGTAAGGTACGTCACCCGCTTTATCAGAAATATATCCGGCGCAGAACCAAACTACACGCGCACGATGAGAACAACGAATGCGGTCAGGGTGATCTCGTCGTGATCGAGGAATGTCGGCCGCTTTCTAAGTCTAAGAGCTGGCGGCTAGTGAAGGTGGTGGAGAAAGCGACGACAGTTTGAGCGGGGCCGGTTTGCGGAGTCAAAGCAATGATCCAGATGCAGAGCGTATTGTCGGTTGCGGACAATAGCGGGGCCAAGAAGGTGAAGTGTATCAAAGTACTTGGTGGGTCCCGGCGCCGGTACGCGGGCATTGGTGATGTCATAAAAGTAAGTGTAAAAGAGGCGATCCCGCGCGGGCGTGTCAAGAAAGGTGACATCTATGTAGCCGTCATCGTGCGCTCACGCAAAGGTGTACGTCGCAATGATGGCTCGGTCATCCGCTTCGACAAGAATGCCGCAGTACTGCTGACGCCTCAACTGCAGCCCGTGGGGACACGCATTTTCGGACCGGTGACACGCGAGCTACGGACGCAAAATTTTATGAAAATCATCTCGCTCGCACCAGAGGTACTGTAGGAGTAGTGATGCCTAAGATCAGAAAGGGTGATCAGGTCGTAGTACTCTCCGGAAAAGAAAAGGGCAAGCAAGGCGCCGTGCTGAAGATCTTGCCGGGCGACCGTGTGCTTATAGAAAACGTTAACATCGTCAAGCGGCACACCCGTCCGAACCCGAACAAAGGTGTAACGGGTGGCATCGTCGATAAAGAAGCGCCGGTCCACGTCTCCAACGTGGCCCTGTACAACCCTTCGACTGGAAAGGGCGAGCGCGTAGGCGTTAAGTTTCTTGAGGATGGTCGCAAAGTGCGCTACTTCAAGGGCAATGGCGAGGTTGTCGATCTATAAGAACACATGACAATGGCTAGACTGCAGGAATATTACCGGGAAACGGTGGTCTCTGAGCTGATTGAGAAGTTCGGTTACCAAAGCATCATGCAGGTACCACGGATCAGGAAGATCACGCTTAATATGGGTGTGGGTGAGGCTCTCGCTGACAAGAAGGCTATCGACAGCGCGATGGCGGACATGGAACGAATTAGTGGACAGAAGCCTGTGGCCGCGCGAGCCCGAAAATCGGTCGCAAACTTTAAGGTTCGGGCTGGTTGGTTGATCGGCTGTAAGGTGACCTTGAGACGCGCGCACATGTATGAGTTCTTGGATCGCCTGATCCAGATCGCGATACCGCGCACGCGCGACTTTCGCGGGCTTTCCCCGCGGGCCTTCGATGGGCGCGGAAACTACTCGCTAGGTGTAAAGGAGCAGATCATCTTCCCTGAAATTGACTATGACAAGATCGATGCTATTCGTGGCATGGACATTACCATCACGACCAGCGCCAAGACCGACGAAGAGGCCCGGGCGCTGCTCGATGCATTCAACTTCCCCATCAGGAGCTGAGCCGCACACATGGCTAAGAAATCGATGATCGCAAGAGAAAAGAAGCGCATGGGTCTGGCTGTCAGATATGCCGCACGGCGCCTGGAACTGCGGACCAAAGCCAAGGACACGACCTTGTCGGAGGAGAAGCGACTGCAGGCGCAGTTGGCGTTACAGAAGCTTCCGCGCGACTCGAGCCCGAGTCGCATGCGTAACCGCTGTCGTCTGACCGGGCGTCCGCGGGGTTATTATCGTAAGTTTGGACTTGCCCGTAACAAGCTCCGAGACGTGATGATGCGCGGCGAGGTCCCGGGGGTTGTGAAGGCGAGTTGGTAAAATCCGATACTAGCTCGTTCCCCGCCGCTGGCTACTGATAACTCGGAACTAAGGTTATGATGACTGATCCTATTTCTGACATGCTGACGCGACTCCGAAATGCGCAGCAAGGCGAGAAGGTCAGCGCGTTGATACCTTCCTCCAATACAAAACGAGCCATTGCGCAGGTTTTACAAGAGGAGGGGTACATCGAACGTTTCGAGGAGCGTGCGCTAGACGGGAAACCGGTGCTGGAGGTGTTCCTAAAGTATTACGCGGGACGACCTGTGATCGAGAGTATCCAACGTGTGAGTCGGCCTGGGCGCCGACAGTATCGAGGTTGCGACGAGCTCCCGAAGATCGCTGGCGGGCTCGGTATGGCAATCATCTCCACCTCCAGAGGCATTATGTCTGACCGATCCGCTCGGCGGGCGGGGGTCGGCGGTGAGGTACTGTGCTTTGTGTCCTGAAGTAGCGAGATGTCCAGAATAGCCAAAAGTCCAGTTGAAATACCTAAGGGTGTTGAAGTGAGACTCAACGACAACGTCGTCGATGTCAAAGGCCCTAAAGGTACGTTAAGCCTCGGTGTTCACCCGCTGATCGCTGTGCACCAGGACGGCGAGTCATTGCGGTTTGAAGCGAAGGCAGACAGCATGTTTGCCTTCGCGCTGTCGGGGACGATGCGCTCACTCGTTAACAACATGGTCATGGGCGTAAGCCAGGGTTTCGAGAAAAAGTTGACGATTATCGGTGTCGGCTATCGGGCCGTGATGCAGGGAAAGAATCTCAGCATCTCCGCGGGTTACTCGCATCCCGTAGACTATCGGGTCCCCGAAGGCATCACGATCGAGACCCCCAGTCAGACCGAAATTCTGGTAAAAGGCGCCGATAAACAAAGGGTTGGGCAGGTTGCGGCAGAGATCCGCGCCGTGCGACCGCCGGAGCCCTACAAGGGAAAGGGTATTCGGTACGCGGATGAGTACGTTGCACGTAAAGAAGCGAAGAAGAAATAGAGGGCTATAGTCGTGGACAAGACGACAAGGCGCCGCCGACGCGCAGAGAGAATTCGGCGCAGGATTGCGCGGCTACAGGGGCATAGTATGAGTGTGCATCGGACGCCGCGTCACATTTATGCGCAGATCTTCGACCCTAGTCGTGGGCGCGTGTTAGCGAGTGCGTCGACGTTGGAGGCTGAGGTTCGCAAGGGGGTTAAGAACGGTGGCAACATCGCCGCGGCAACCTTGATCGGGCAGCGCATTGCGGAAAAAGCAAAGCAAGCAGGCGTGACGGAAGCGATCTTTGACCGATCCGGGTTCAGATACCATGGTCGGATCAGAGCACTGGCTGAGGCCGCGCGGAAGAACGGTTTGAAGTGTTGAGGTCGGATATGGCTGAACGCGAAGTCAACGTACGTACCGAAAACCTGCAAGAAAAACTGATCAGCATCAAGCGTGTGGCCAAGGTGGTCAAAGGCGGTAGGCTGTTCGGATTCTCTGCCCTGACGGTTGTCGGTGATGGCGACGGCAAAGTGGGGATTGGTCGGGGCAAAGCCAGAGAGGTGCCTGTCGCAGTACAGAAAGCGATGGAGAACGCGCGACGCAACATGGTCAAAGTAAGATTGAAAGGGCCGACCCTGTACCATGGAATCGTTGCCCGCCACGGCGCGGCTAAGGTGGTCATGAAACCAGCATCGGAAGGTACTGGCATTATTGCTGGTGGCGCCATGCGCGCGGTCTTTGAGGTGGCTGGTGTGCAGGATGTGTTGGCGAAAGTCATTGGCTCGCGAAACCCGGTCAATGTTGTGCGTGCGACCCTAAAGGGTCTGACGTCTGTGCACAGCCCGGCGGAGGTGGCGGCTAAACGCGGCAAGAAGGTCGAGGCGATCACGGGCTAGATCACGCGCAAATGGCTGACAAGAAACTAAAAGTAACGCTGCTACGCAGTCCGATCGGTACCGGGCGCCGTCACGTTGCATGTGTTCGTGGATTAGGGCTGCGCCGCATCCGCCATTCGGTGGTTGTCCAGGATACGCCCGCCATCCGCGGAATGATTAAAAAGGTTGCCTATCTAGTTGAGTGCGAGGAAATCGCCTAATGCGCCTCAACACGATTAAACCTGCGCCTAGAAGTAAATCTACGCCTAAGCGCATCGGGCGCGGTACCGGATCGGGGTTGGGCAAGACCTCTGGGCGCGGGCACAAGGGCCAGAAGTCACGCGCTGGCCACACTAAGAAACTCGGTTTTGAAGGCGGGCAGATGCCGTTACAGCGCCGCCTGCCCAAGCGCGGCTTCGCCTCTCCGCTTCGGGGGCAGACGGCAGAGGTGCGGCTACACGAACTGAATAAGATCGATTCCGAGGTTATTGACTTGGACGCCCTGAAGCGCGCCGACGTCGTTTCGCGCAACGCCAAACGTGCCAAGGTGTTTCTTTCTGGAAAGCTTGAGAAGGCGGTGACCGTCAAAGGCATTGCAACAACCAAGGGAGCTGCGGCTGCGATCGAGCAGGCGGGCGGTAAGGTCGAATCCTGATGGCGCGCTACACTACTCGCGACGCTAGCGGTCTCGGTGCCCTCGGAAAGCTTACTGATCTGCGTCAGCGCATCCTGTTCGTCCTGGGAGCGCTGGTGGTGTACCGCATCGGCACCTACATCCCCGTGCCCGGAATCAATGCCGAAGCCTTGGCCGAGCTTTTCAGCGGCACACAGAGTTCAATCGTCGGACTCTTTAACATGTTTTCCGGGGGCGCGCTCGAACGTTTCTCGGTTTTCGCCTTAGGCATCATGCCCTACATCTCGGCCTCCATCATTATGCAGCTGATGACGGCCGTGATTCCTAAGCTTGAGCAACTCAAAAAGGAAGGCGAAGCCGGAAGGCGTAAGATCACCCAGTACACCCGGCGTTTCACCGTGGTGCTGGCTGCGTTTCAGGCGCTCGGGATTTCGATTGCGCTCGAGAGCCAGCGGGTCGCGGGCGGCGTGCCCATAGTGATTGAAGCGGGCATTGGCTTTAAGCTCGTCACCGTCATCACCTTGGTTACGGGAACGATGTTCTTGGTCTGGCTCGGTGAGCAGATTACCGAGCGGGGTATCGGCAACGGCATTTCTATTATCATCTTCGCGGGCATCGTCGCTGGGCTCCCTAGCGCCATCGGTCAGACCTTGGAACTGGTGAGCCGGGGTACCTTTCAGCCGCTATTTGCGTTGATTCTGTTTGTAATTACCATGGCGGTTACGGCCTTCGTGGTGCTGGTTGAACGTGGCCAGCGGCGTATCACCGTGAACTACGCCAAGCGCCAACAGGGCCGGCGTATGATGGCCGGGCAGGCCTCGCACCTGCCGCTAAAAGTAAACATGGCCGGGGTGATTCCACCGATCTTTGCCTCCTCGATCATTCTGTTTCCGGCCACGGTGGCGACATGGTTCGCTGGCGCTCAGGGGATGCAGTGGCTGCAGAACATCGCCACGACGTTGTCGCCCGGCAACCTGATCTATGTGGCGCTCTACGCCGGGGCCATCATCTTCTTCTGTTTCTTTTACACCGCAATTGTGTTTAATCCGAAGGACACCGCGGATAACTTGAAGAAATCGGGCGCGTTTGTTCCAGGGATCCGGCCAGGCGACCAAACCGCGCGTTACATTGATGGCGTGATGTCGCGACTGACTTTGGCAGGTGCCATCTATGTTACCCTAGTGTGCTTGCTGCCCGAGTTCATGATCGTCAAGTGGAATGTGCCGTTTTACTTTGGCGGGACGTCGCTGCTGATAATCGTGGTGGTGTGCATGGATTTCATGGCTCAGGTGCAGGCCCATCTTATGTCGCGCCAGTACGAGAGCCTACTGCGCAAGGCCAATCTCACCGGCGGGATGGGGCTGCCACGGTGATGGCGGGGCTCGGAGGTAATCGATGAAAGTACGCGCGTCAGTCAAGAAGCTATGTCGAAATTGCAAGCTCGTGAAGCGCAGGGGTGTGGTACGGGTCATCTGCTCTGATCCCACACACAAGCAGCGGCAAGGATAGGTGACGGGGTTTAGCCCTTATATTGCGCGTCTAGAAGCGTTTGATTCGCAAAGGTTAAATCGTTAAAATGCGCCACTTTTTGGTGGGATTACCAGGAATCGATTGATGGCACGTATAGCCGGCATCAACATCCCAAACCACAAACACATCGAGACCGCATTGACCTCGATTTACGGCATCGGCCGCTCACGGGCTCGTGAGGTCTGTGTCGAGGCCCAGATCACCGGTTCAACCAAGGTGAAGGATCTAAGTGAAGGCGAGGTCCAGCGCATTCGCAACGAAGTCGGAAAGTATGCCTTGGAGGGTGATCTGAGACGCCAAGTGGCGATGAACATCAAGCGCCTCATGGATCTGGGGATGTATCGTGGCCTCCGGCACCGGCGCGGTTTACCTGTGCGCGGTCAGCGCACGCGCACGAATGCGCGCACCCGTAAGGGGCCGCGGCGCGGCATTAAGAAGGGTTAATCGATTCAGATGGCAAGACCAAGAGCGGCTAGCAAGGCTAAGAAGCGCGTAAAGAAGAATGTGTTGGAGGCGATCGCTCATGTACACGCCTCGTTCAATAACACCATCATCACCATCAGCGACCGACAAGGGAACGTCTTGACGTGGGCGACTTCAGGAGGTTCGGGTTTTCGCGGCTCGCGCAAAAGCACCCCATTCGCAGCGCAAGTGGCGGCACGAAAGGCGGGTGAGGCAGCGCAAGAGTTTGGCGTGAAAGCGCTGGAGATCCGTGTTAAGGGCCCGGGTCCTGGGCGCGAATCAGCTGTGCGTGCGCTGAACGGCCTGGGGTTTGAGATTAGCAACATCATTGACGTTACGCCGATACCGCACAATGGTTGTCGGCCGGCGAAGCGACGCCGGGTTTAGAGCAGATGGCACGTTATACGGATGCAAGCTGCAGGCTTTGCCGGAGGGAAGGCGGTAAGCTGTTCTTAAAAGGCGAGAAGTGCTTTACTGACAAATGCCCGGTGGAGAGGCGGACATACCCGCCTGGCCAACAGCCGCGACGTAAGCCACGAATCTCCGACTATGGTAGGCAGCTCCGCGAGAAGCAAAAACTGCGTCGGATCTATGGCGTGTTGGAACGGCAATTCGCCAACTATTACGTCGAAGCTGATCGCCGCAAGGGTTCCACCGGCGAGAATCTGCTAAAGTTGCTCGAGTCCCGTTTGGATAACGTCGTTTACCGTATGGGTTTCAGCATGTCGCGTGGCGAGGCGCGACAGCTGGTGAGACATAACACGGTGCTCGTGAACGAGAAAAAGGTCACGATTCCGTCCTTCCAGGTCAGGTCGAGCGACGTCGTCGAGATTGCCCCTAGGGGCAAGAACCAACTGCGAATAAAAGCGGCCGTGGAAGCCACAGAGCAACGCGGGTTTCCAGAATGGTTGGACGTGGACTCAGCAGCAATGAAAGGTATTTTCAAGGCTCCGCCGGAACGCGGTGAGTTGCCGTCGGAGATTAACGAGAGTCTGGTCGTCGCACTTTATTCCAAGTAACCGGTTAGGAACAATCGAGGGAGATTCTTATGCAGAGCTCTGCTACCGAGTTTCTCAAGCCTCGTCTAGTGGATATGCAAGCGTTGGGTCCAACCCACGCTAAGATCACGCTAGAGCCACTCGAGCGAGGTTTTGGTCATACATTGGGCAACGCATTACGCCGCATATTGCTGTCGTCAATGCCGGGAAGCGCTATCACTGAGGTTAAAATCGATGGTGTGTTGCACGAGTACTCGACAATAGAGGGCGTGCAGGAAGACGTCATCGAGATTCTACTCAATGTCAAATCGGTGGCCTTACGTATGCACGGTAGGGAGGACGCGACCCTCCGGTTAAGCAAGAAAGGTCCGGGGACGGCCACCGCGGGCGACATTGTGCTCGACCATGATGTGGAGATCGTTGACCCGAATCACCACATTGCCACGCTTACCAAAGACGGCTCGCTCGAGATGGAGCTGAAGGTGACGCGCGGTCGCGGATATCAGCCTGTGACGATTCGCAATAGCGAGGAAGGTCGAGCAATCGGCGTTATGCAACTCGATGCTTCCTACAGCCCGATAAGCCGTGTTTCCTATACCGTGGAAAACGCCCGTGTCGAGCAGCGAACAGACCTGGATAAGCTGGTCCTGGACATCGAGACCAATGGTGCGATCGATCCCGAGGAGGCGGTTAGAAGAGCGGCCAACATTCTGGAAGATCAGATATCGATTTTTGTCGACCTAAAACGCCCGGCTGCCGAGGAGCAGCAGAAGAAAGAACCAGAAATGGATCCGCTGCTATTACGCCCCGTCGACGACCTCGAGTTGACAGTACGTTCAGCTAACTGTCTGAAGGCAGAGAATATCTTTTACATCGGTGATCTCATACAACGTACTGAGTTCGAGCTCCTAAAGACGCCTAATCTCGGTAAGAAGTCGCTCACCGAGATTAAGGACGTCCTAGCGCAGCATGGCCTGTCGCTTGGGATGAAATTGGAGAACTGGCCGCCCCCTTCGCTAAGAGGCGAGGCAGGCGAGCAGGAATCCGACCATGCGACATCTTAAAAGCGGGCGTAAGCTTCACCGCACGAGTAGTCATCGAGAAGCCATGTTTCGCAACATGGCGGTCTCGTTGTTTCGTCACGAGCAAATAAAGACCACGTTGCCCAAAGCCAAAGAGCTGCGCCGCGTAGCCGAGCGACTGATTACCCTAGGGAAGTCGGCGAGTCTGGCCAACCGCCGGTTGGCGTTTTCGCGGCTGCGCGATCGCGAGATCGTCGGCAAACTATTTAGCGATTTGGGCGTGCGCTTTAAGGATCGACCGGGCGGTTACCTACGCATCCTGAGAACAGGTTATCGCAACGGCGACAATGCGCCGATGGCGATTATTCAATTGGTCGAGCGCGCGCAACCGGGAGCGCCGGTGAAGGAGAAGGAGAAGACCGAGAAAAAGGCCAAGCCTGAGGCGAAGGAAAAGCCAGCCAAGAAAGCGAAAACCGACAGCCCAAAGAAAGTGAAGAAGAAAAAGGCTGCTGCCGGGGCCACCAAGAAGAAGGCCGCTAAGAAGTCGACGGCAAGAAAGAAGACGACAAAGGCGACGTCCAAGAAGAAAAGCGGAGACTAGGCCGCCAAGAGATATGATCAAAGCCGGACTCGTTCCGGCTTTTCTTTTCCCTTGCCCCTAATGTCAGCCCTTGGTAAAGCCAGTAACGCACTGTTCGCCTTTCCCTTTGATAATCAGTGGGGCTAGTATTTGCTGATGATCGCGCTCTTTACTGATTTCGGAGTCGGTGATCCCTATGTCGGCCAACTGCACGCTGTATTAGCTAAGCAGGCGCCGGGCGTACCGCGGATTGACCTTTTTCACGGCGTGCCCAACTTCGATATTCAAGCAGCGGCCTATCTATTGCCCGCCTACGCACACGTCTTTTCTACAGGCACCGTGTTCTTGTGCGTGATTGATCCCGGCGTCGGCACGGCGAGGCGGCCGTTGATGCTCGAGATCGATGGTTGCTGGTACGTGGGACCCGACAATGGGCTTTTCCAGATCTTGGTGCGGCGTGCGCGATCTTGCCACGGCTATGTGATCGAATGGGAGCCTGCTGGTCTTTCCGCCAGCTTCCACGGGCGCGATCTGTTCGCACCGGTAGCCGCCATGCTCGCACGCGGCGAACGACCTGCTGGCGAGCGAACCGAGCTTACGCCACCGCCGGGTCCGGCGTGGCCGGAGGATCTGGCTAAGATCGTGTATATTGACCATTACGGCAATGCTGTAACAGGCGTCCGGGCAGTGCGGTTGAGCGGCGACGATCTTCTCAGAGTAAATGATCGCGAGATCGCCTACGCAAGGGTCTTTGCCGAGGCGCCCACTGATCAACCCTTCTGGTACCAGAACGCCAATGGGCTCGCAGAGATTGCCTTCAATCAAGATCGAGCGGATAAATTACTACGATTGGCTGTTGGAAGCTCAATCGAGATATTGCCGACGGGTGTTGTTAGACCGCCTCAAGTCTGAACCTCGGGCGGCGCTCTAGGATCGGTTTGAGAAACTGACCGGTATACGAGCCTGCGGTCGCCGCCACCTCCTCCGGTGTGCCGGTCGCAACGATTCGGCCGCCGGCATCCCCGCCTTCTGGCCCCAAGTCGATAATCCAGTCTGCCGTTTTTATCACTTCCATGTTGTGTTCGATAACGAGCACCGTGTTGCCGTGGCTGCGAAGCCGATGTAAGACTTCAAGCAAATGTCCGACATCGTGGAAATGCAAGCCAGTGGTGGGCTCGTCGAGGATATACAGAGTACGGCCGGTATCACGCTTGGATAGTTCGCGCGCAAGCTTGATACGCTGTGCCTCACCGCCTGAGAGCGTCGTCGCGCTCTGTCCGAGAGTAATATAGGAAAGGCCAACGTCGATCAAGATATCAAGTTTGCGTTTCACCACGGGAATGGCGCTGAAAAAATTTGCTGCCTCTTCAACGGTCGTGTTCAGTACTTCGTGGATGTTTCTGCCCTTGTAGCGAACTTCCAATGTCTCGCGGTTATAACGCTTGCCCTTGCAGACGTCACAGTGCACATAGATGTCTGGTAGAAAGTGCATTTCAACCTTGACCAGTCCATCGCCTTGGCATGCCTGGCAACGGCCACCCCGAACATTGAAAGAGAAACGCCCGGGCGTATAGCCACGCGCACGTGCTTCGGGCGTTGCCGCAAACAGCTCGCGTATGGGCGTGAATAGTCCAGTGTACGTAGCCGGATTTGAGCGCGGTGTGCGACCAATAGGGCTCTGATCAATGTCGACCACCTTGTCAAACTGATCGAGCCCGTCAATGCTCATAGATGGCAAAGGATCCTTGCTACTGCCATAGATGTGACGTGCTGCGCTCGTATACAGTGTGTCGTTGATCAACGTGGATTTGCCGGAGCCTGACACACCTGTCACGCACGTAAAGAGCCCCACCGGGATTGCAGCGTCGATATGCTTGAGGTTATTGCCGTACGCCTTGCGAATCATCAGTTGGCTATCAGGATCATTCGGCGTGCGATTGAGCGGGATCTCGATCTCCTGTTGGCGACCCAGATATTGACCGGTGATCGAATGAGGATTCTTGATGATATCCTCAGCAGTCCCCTGTGCGACGACGCGGCCGCCGTGAATCCCGGCGCCCGGGCCGATGTCAACCACGAAGTCTGCGTGCCGGATTGCCTCCTCATCGTGCTCGACGACGATAACCGTGTTTCCAAGGTCACGCAGACGGCACAAGGTGTCGAGCAAGCGTGCGTTATCACGCTGGTGCAATCCGATTGATGGCTCATCCAATATGTACATCACACCCACCAGTCCGGCCCCGATCTGCGACGCGAGGCGTATTCGCTGGGCCTCGCCGCCGGAGAGCGTTTCGGCAGATCGAGCGAGAGTGATATAGTCCAAACCAACATCGGCAAGAAACCTCAGCCGATCATTCACCTCTTTGATAATTTTTGCCGCGATTTCGCCGCGTTTGCCCTCGAGCGTCAGGCCAGCGAAGAACTCAATCGCGGCACTGATCGACATTTGTGTAATCTCATGCAGCTGTTTCTCGTCTATGAATACGTTGCGTGCCTCGGTGCGTAGCCGGCTTCCCCCGCATTCCACACAAGGCCGCTGGCTGATGTATTTCGCCAACTCCTCGCGCACCGCGAGCGACTCGGTTTCCTGGTAACGGCGCTCCATATTCGGGATCACGCCTTCGAACTGATGTTTGCGGCGATACTTGAGGCCACGCTCGCCGGCGTGGGTGAAGGTGATTGTTTCGCCACCGCTGCCGTAAAGAATTACGTCGTGGATGTGCTTTGGTAGCTTCTTGAAGGGCTTTTCAAGGTCAAACTTGTAGTGGCGTGCTAGCGACTCGAGCATTTGGAAATAAAAGGCGTTGCGCCGATCCCAGCCACGTACCGCGCCCCCCGGGAGGCTTAGGTTCGCGTCCCTAGTGACGCGGTTGGGATCGAAGAACTCTTTGACTCCGAGGCCGTCGCAGCTCGGACAGGCGCCGGCCGGATTGTTGAATGAAAACAAACGTGGTTCGAGTTCTGCCAAGCTATAGCCACAAAGTGGGCAGGCATACCGTGCCGAGAAAACCTGCTCTTCGCCGCTACCGCAATCATCAAGCAACGCAACCACGCGTACCAGCCCGTCGGCCAAAGTCAGTGCCGTTTCGAACGACTCCGCCAGTCTCTGTTCCTGGCCTGGGCCCACAACGATGCGATCGACGACAGCTTCTATCGTGTGCTTGTGGTAGCGCTTAAGTTTTGGCGCCTCATCGAGCGGTGTGACGATTCCGTCAATCCGCGCGCGGATGAAGCCTTGTGTGCGCAATCCTTCGAGTACGTGCTCATGCTCACCCTTACGCTCTTGAACCAGCGGCGCCAGCAGCATCAGACGCGTTCCTTCTGGTAATGCCATAGTGTGATCGACCATTTGGCTAACGGTCTGTGCCTCCAAAGTGGTCTCGTGCTCCGGACAGCGCGCTTCACCAACGCGGGCATAGAGCAATCGCAGGTAATCATAGATTTCCGTTACCGTACCTACCGTCGATCGCGGATTGTGCGAGGTCGCTTTTTGCTCAATGGCAATCGCCGGCGACAATCCCTCTATGGAGTCGACGTCAGGCTTTTCCATCAAAGAGAGGAATTGACGCGCGTAGGCAGATAGAGATTCGACGTAGCGACGTTGGCCTTCCGCGTAAAGCGTATCGAGCGCAAGTGAGGACTTGCCAGATCCTGATAGGCCCGTGATCACAATAAGACGGTCACGGGGTAGATCGATGTCAATGTTTTTTAGGTTATGGGTGCGAGCACCGCGGATGCGGATGTTCTCCATGCGTGTTCCTGGCGTTGGGTTAACCTGCTACTATACGACGCCTTTGAGCCCGCAGGCAAAGGCGTGTTTCGATTACCGGCGGGACACGAAAAAGACGCCAATAAACGCATTCTCACCGTGCTTGCCAACTCCCAGCGTTTGAACTCGCTCGAAGTGCGCGCGATCAGCAGTCTCGGCAGCATTTTCGCCCTGCGCATGTTCGGGTTGTTTCTGATCTTGCCTGTGTTTGCGCTTTATGCTGAGGAGCTTGAAGGGCATACGGCTTTCTTGATTGGTCTCGCGCTTGGAGCCTACGGGCTAACCCAAGCGATCCTCCAAATTCCCTTCGGGTTAATGTCTGATCGTTTTGGGCGCAAGCCCGTCATCGCTGGCGGGTTGGTGATCTTCTGCATCGGCAGTGTCGTGGCGGCCAGTGCAGATTCGATTGTCGGCGTGGTCTTGGGACGCGCGCTACAAGGTGCGGGTGCGATTGCCGCAGCTATTATGGCACTGGTGGCTGACCTCACGCGTGAGGAAAGTCGCACCAAGGCGATGATGCTGATCGGTATTACAATCGGCGCATCCTTTGTCATGTCGTTGTTATTCGGCCCGGTTCTCAACGAGCTAATTGGTGTCGGCGGCATTTTTTGGTTGACCGCAATACTCGCGCTCGTGGGTGTCGGCATCCTTTTTTTGTGGGTGCCGGAACCCGTGCGCAGCAGTCGGCACATGGACACGCGAGCCGTCCCTGCTCAGTTTGGTCGTGTACTGACAGATGCAGACTTGCTACGCCTGAATATCGGCATATTCGTACTGCACTGTGTCCTTACTGCACTTTTCGTGGTTGTCCCCATTGCGCTCGTCGAGCAGGTAGGGCTGGCCTCGCATCGGCATTGGCAAGTGTACCTGCCCGTCATGGTCGTCTCGGTGGCAGTCATATTTCCTGCGATCGTTCTAGCAGAGCGAAAGCGCAGGATTCGCTACGTATTTTCCGGCGCCGTATTGATCCTGGCGCTGTCCCAGGGCGTGCTATTGCAACAGCCCTCATTAGCGCAGATCGGTTTTGGGCTATTTCTGTTTTTTCTAGGCTTCAATTTCCTGGAGGCTGCACTACCTTCTCTTGTTTCCAGGACAGCACCCGTGAGCTACAAGGGAACGGCGCTGGGCGTTTATAGCACTTTCGAGTTCCTAGGGGCATTCACTGGCGGCGCCATCGGCGGCTGGCTCTACGGAAGTTACGGCATGGCCGCTGTGTTCCAGTTTAGTGGCTTGGCCGCACTGGTTTGGTTTTTGGTCGTGCTTACGATGCGCGAGCCTGATCGCGTAACCACGCGACTGCTGCGAGTTAGATCGCATCGGCCCGACGAAGCGAGAGCGCTCGCCGAACGGCTTGGCGCTATTACCGGTGTTACCGAGGCTGTCGTAATCGCCGAAGAAGGGGTGGCTTATCTGAAGGTAGACAGCCGCGTGCTCGACGAGAAGGCGCTATCGGAATTAGGCCGCTCGACTTGAAACTCGTGTTCTCGGTCAAGCGTTCGTTAAAGCACTGAAATCTGCACGCTTTCCTGACTGCGTTGAGCGGTCTGCGCAATCTGGCTAAGATAGCCATCACCCCTGCGCGAACGGAGAAATAAAATGGCACGAGGCGTGAACAAAGTCATCCTGATCGGGCATTTGGGGAGGGATCCCGAAGTGCGTTACTCCGCCAACGGTCAGGCGATCGCAAATATCAATCTCGCCACATCCGAGGCATGGAAGGATCGAAACACCGGTGAGCGGCAGGAGCGCACTGAATGGCACAGGATCGTGTTCTTCGGCAGGCTAGCCGAGATCGCCGGCGAGTATCTGAAGAAAGGCATGCAGATATATGTGGGCGGGCGTCTGCAGACCCGCAAATGGCAGGACAAGGAAGGCAACGACCGCTATACGACTGAGATTGTCGCGGCCGATATGCAGATGCTCGGGTCGCGGGCGGGCGCGGGTGTACCGGAAGACAGCTTCGACAGCGAAGCCTCCCCGGCTGCGGAAGACGCCGGAGGCGGCCGCAAGAAGGCAGCCGAAGCCGTCGACGACTTCGACGACGACATTCCGTTCTAGGAATCGAGCGGACGGCCTATCCTGCTAACCGGACTGCGTTGCGGCCGTTCTGTTTCGCTTGGTACACAGCTTGGTCGGCTTTCGCGATCAGCTCGGTAGCGTTGGTCGCATCCACCCCTAAGCTGGCTACGCCGGCACTGATCGTCAGACGCACAGCCGGCTTCCCCGGCATCACGTCGATCGGACTGCCTTCCACGGCCTTGCGTATCTTCTCTGCGGCCGCGTAGCTGTCGTCCTTCGTGGTCTCCGGCAAGATCACGACGAACTCCTCGCCGCCATAACGGGTCGCGATGTCGATCTCGCGGACGCTTTCTTTAAGAATCCGGCCGATGCGTTTCAAGACCAGGTCGCCATACTGATGGCCATGCTGGTCGTTGTATTTCTTGAAGTGATCCACATCGAGAAAAATCACGGACAGATTACGCTCGTAACGCGTAGCGCGGATGACCTCGCTGGTCAACGCTTCTTCGAAATATCGGCGGTTGAAGAGACCCGTCAGTTCGTCGCGGATGGCGAGCGACTTGAAGGCCGTATTCAGATTTTCGAGTGCCTCGTTTTTGTTCTTTAGGGTGACTGTGAGGGCCTTAAACGCCTTGTTCAGATTAGATAAGGCTTCGTTTCTGCTTTTCAGCGTTTCGACCAGTTTTTCGCGCTCGCGAACGAGATTGTAGTTTTCGATTGCACGCCTGGCGACATTGGCGATGAGCTCGAGGTCCTCAAACGGTTTTTGCAGGAAATCATAAGCGCCAGATTTGATGGCATTAATCGCCACATCCATCGTCGCATGACTGGTCATGATAATCACATGCACATGGCTGTCGGCTTGCCTGAGCTTCTTGAGCAGTTCGAGGCCGCTCATACCGCCCATACGGACGTCGGTAAAGACGATCGGGAACGGTTCTTTCTTAAACAGTTCGAGCGCCTCTTCGCCACTACCCGCCTCGGTGACGCGATAACGCTCATCTGTCAGAACGTGCGCCACCATTCCGCGAATGGACTGCTCATCATCCACCACTAACACGCGCTTAATCATTTTTTATACCTCACCCAAGAAATTCGTTTTCCGACTATGCTGCCTCGTCGGTCATGACAATTTCATCGAGAAGTCCTGGAAACTTGATAATGAAGGCCGTACCGGTACCGATCTCACTCTCGACCATAATCTCAGCGTTATGATCCTTGATAATACCGTAAGTTACGGATAAGCCGAGCCCCGTGCCTTTGCCGGCCGGCTTGGTGGTAAAAAACGGTTCGAAGATCTTCGCGCGAACATCCTCCGGCATGCCTGGACCGTTGTCAGCAAAAACCAACAGCACCTTATCGCCTTCAATTTTCTTGGTCGTGATGCGGACCGTGCCGGGTCGACCCTCCATCGCTTGCTGAGCGTTGATCGCGAAGTTCATCAGTACCTGCTGAAGTTGGTTCACATTACCGTGTATCTGCGGCAGGTTGTCAGCCAGATTGAAATCCGTCTTCACCTCGTTGATCGACAGCTGATGATCGACGATCTGCATCCCGTGACGGACGACGTCGTTAAGATCAATCGGCTCAAACTCATTCTTCTCTTGGCGCGCGAACTTCATGAGGTTGGTAATAATGTCGGTACAGCGCTTGGTCTCGTCCTGAATAATCGTCAGGTAGTTGTGCAACGGGTCGTCCTGCTTCATCTTACGGAGGCACAACTGTGCGTGGCCCAGGATACCGGCGAGCGGGTTTTTTACCTCGTGCGCAATGCCAGCGCTCAGCTGGCCAAATGCTGACAGCTTTTCTGATTGCACTAGCGCCGCCTGCGCGCCGCGAAGCTCTTGTAGACGCTTCCTGACCTCGGCTGCCATTTGGTTAAATGAGCTCGATAGCAGCCCAATCTCGTCGCGCGATGACGCCTCCACGTGGATGTCGTAATAGCCCTCACCAACCTGCTTGGCGGCTTGAGCCAGGCCTTCCAGCGGCCGCGTGAGCCGATGAGCCAGGAAGATGCTCACGAACGCGGTTGCGATAAGCAAGCCGAGCGCCAGCAGCAGCAGATTGTTCAGCAGCTCTCGCGCGGTGAGATACGCTGCCGCTTTCGGGATCTGCACGCCGGCGAGCAGTCCGCTGCTCTGGATGGGCGCAAAGCCGCCGATCATCGACTTACCTTCGTGCTCATACTCGGTGGTTGTTCCAAGCATGTGCTCTTGATCGAGTAAACGATCCAGATCAGGTATCCAATCGGCGTGGGCACGGTCGACGATGCGCTGAATGTTTTCGTGCGCCACGAGCGCACCTTCAGAGTCGACGATAAAAACCTGGAACGCAGAG
The DNA here is from genome assembly GCA_046759385.1 of Acidiferrobacterales bacterium. Classification (GTDB taxonomy): domain Bacteria; phylum Pseudomonadota; class Gammaproteobacteria; order Acidiferrobacterales; family SPGG2; genus JBHICC01. Next base: position 21,980 of record JBHICC010000038.1, read on the forward strand.
GGCCGTTTGGCCAGCCCTAAAATCGAGTCGAGACGGACGAGCGCAGTGACTACGGTGGGCTTGTCACTTCCGGGCACCGCATGGGTGATCGCGAGCAGCAACAAAGGCAGCTCGGCGCTGATGGTCGCATTCTCGGCGTAGACCGGAACAGACTGCAGCCGCTCGATAGGCACGGCGTACTGGTTGCTTATCACATGCTCTTTCGAAAGCCCTGCGCCCTCTAGTGCCTTGGCATCGTACATGGTCACCGGTTCGCGGCCTTCGTTATGCAGGCTCACCGCTACAAAGTCGGTGAAGTTTTCGAACAAGTCCCCGATCATAGCCGCCCTGCGCTCGGCCCCCAGGTCGGGGTCGTGGATGACCTCGGCAAACAATCGCAACCGTTTGTGGTAGCTCCTTAGCAGCGCGTCCGTCTCTTCCGCCGTGTGTAGCGCGATAACCGAGGTGAGATCCCGGATATAGGTTGTCTTATCGGTGTTGAACAGATTCGCCATTGCAATGATGATAAGGCTCACAACGACGGTGATGACGCACAGGAACGTCGTGAGGATCTTCAAACGAATGGGAAACTGCAGTCGGTTGATCATGGCTGCACCATTATCCTTAAAACTTTCCGTTTACGACTTTGGTTGCATAAGAAACGTTACCTGCCGGGTCGATGGCTTCGACAACAATCAAGCGCGCACCCGGCTTGACATCGACTTGATGCTGGAAGCTCCCATCGGGGTCGATTTTGGCCGGCTCGCCCTCCACATAAACTCTAGCACCTGGTTCCGTGCGCCCACTCAATTTCAAGCTTTGAGTCTTCACCACCTTCGGCGGCGCCTGCACCCTGAGTACGGGCGGTTTCTGGTCCTGCACCATCACCAGGCGCCTCGGGGCGCTGGGAGCACTTTCTATGTGATCCACGACGGTGTGGACGCGCCAGTAATATCGGCCATTTGCCAGGTTTCCATGCGAAAAATTCGTGCTCGCGAGCTGCTCATCGACGACAATGCGGCGAAAACTCGGGTCGCGGGCGACTACGAAGCGATACCGGGCCCCCGGCTGGGTCGACGCCTCCCAGGAAAACCTAACTTTTGGAGGGGTATCCCGGTAAAACGACACCCGCTGATCGCTGGGTAGGCGTGGCTTGGGCTTGGGCGGTAGTTTCACCGCCTTCAGCGGCTTCCCATCTGGGCCTATCGTGAGCCCATAGTTTTCGCCCAAAAAGGTTTTCTTGCCCCCTACATAGACCTGTGCGTCCCCTTTGAACAGCGACAAGGTCGACGAGCGGTCGGGATTGACCGTTAAGCGGAATTCCGTGTCGCCCCCGGCGCCGGCCATGCGCAGATCGCCACCTGGCAGCGCTACCTCGAGCTGGTCCTGACCGCCGAGCAACCGGCCCCGCAGCTCCCCTTCGACCATGACCCGGAAAGTTCGCTTCTCCGATAAAAACAGATCGGGACCCATTTCCTGAAAGACCACCAACGAGTTCTCGCCGATCTCGAGATAGTTTTTCTCGTCAAACTCGACCAGCGCGCGCCCGCGCTCATATGTCTGTATCGCGTCGCGATGAAGAAATGACATGCCGAGTTCGGCACCCGACCAGGCGATGTCGCTGGCGAATTTCACATTGACCTTGTTAGCCATCTCTGCCAACCGGGCCATAAACGGCCCGCCCGCTTCGACATTTTCATCGCCACGCGCAAACGTGAGTTCTCGCGACGCCGTTCGCGCAGCCGTTTCCTGTCCAGCGCCCACGAGACCCCTGACGCCGCCACCGATCGGGAGGAATATGTTGATAATGCCGACGACAATGAAAAAGAACAGGAGCGCGATCAAAATCGCGACGCCGAATTCCACTGCCACCATGCGACCCTCGCCGGGCTTCTCGTACTGGTCTTCGCTCGGCGAGCCAGCAAGCTTCTTTTCGTCCGCTGCGATATCCATAATCCTGTCTCCGTCTAATACGCGCCCTGCACGCGGAAGAACCAACCCTTGGAAGAAAAGTCGTTAGTTGAGAACTCGTCGTCCGAGAAGTCGGTATCGTTGTAGCCAATGCCCAGGCGCAAGTGCTTGATCGGTCGCCACATGAACTCAAGTAGCCACCCTTGGTTTCGATCGCCCGAGTTTCGCTCGGACAAGATGCGGTACTCGCCACCGAGCCAGAACTTCTTATAGAACTTGTAGTTGAATCGCTGAATCGTCAGCAACGACTCGGTCTCCACCGGCGCGAACCCTGGCTCCGTTTCCTCGTGTACCTTGAACGCCTGCTTACCTACCCACTCGACTTTCGGATTGATCTGATACGACCACTCTGCCGATAACACGTCTGTCTTCGAGGTCGTGTCATCCGCCTGGCTCTGGAACAGTGTCGGCGCGTCGCTCAATGTGGTGTAGCGGAACAATGCGTTGAATCGGTCGTGCGCGACTGGCCGGTAGGCAAGGCCCACACTGAGCTCATCGAAGTCGGCTTCCTGGCTGCTCAGACTGCTGTCCTTGGTATAGCTGTAACGATACGTCGTTAAGAAGGTGAGATCTGGGTTCAGCAGTAGCTCTAGACGATTGGTCGTCAAGAACTGCTCCAGATCACGCCCGCCTTCCTCAGTGCGTATCTCGTTGCGGGTGGAGACCTTGATCCCCTTGCCGTTGTCATAGCTGATGCCGGCGGCGATAGCGTATCGGGTCGTCGCCAACGGTGCCGTATCAAGCACGCTACGTTCGCCTAGTAATAGGAACGTCAGCCCGGTGGCGACATCCCACTGTCTGCGCAGACCGATCAAAGACTGGTTGCTTCGCTGCCCGTTCGAGAAATCCCATTGATATTCAGTATAGAGCGTCCCCTTCTCACTGATGTCGCTCTCCGTGCCGAGCACAGTCACCGTCGAGCGGCCGCTGCTGATGTCGTCAACGAGACGCTCAGTCAGATAGATGCGGTGCTTGCCTTGGTCGTAGGTCAAGCCGATCTGTGCGGATTCGCCACGACTACCATCGGTGACGTTCGCTTGTAACGACAGCTTGTCGCCGAGCTTGTAGTCGATGCCCAAGGTGGTCTGGTCGTTCGTTGGGCCATCGATGGTCTGCTGATGCTCAGCGTACGCATCCACTTTGTCGGAGAACTTCCCGTCCGCACGCACAGCGGCGGTGGACGAATCAGTCTCGATCCCGGCACTGTCGGTCTCGTTTGAATCCTGGACCTCAGCACGCAGCTTCCAGCGCTTGCGGCTATGCTCCCACTGAACCGTTGTCTCATTCTTCTCGGCTATGCTGCTCAGGTCTTCCTGCCGGTCATGGCGGCCGCGGAGAATATCCTTTTCACTGACCTGGGCGCGGAAGTTGACACCGGTCTTCTGCGTGCCTTGCTCGGACTGCGTCGTCGACGACGAGAAACCCGGGTCCTGACGTCTCACATAAGCGCCCACGCGCACCTTGTCGGGCTTGTCGACCCACTCTCCGACGTCGAGCTCAGCAGCGATCTTGTAAGCATCGCCCTCTTCAGTGCCGGTCGTCGCGATCGGACTATACGTGAAGCCGCCGTCGTTACTCACAAACGTGGTAGAGTCGGTGCCCTTGCTCTCTGCAACTTCGGCGACGATGCGGCTGTTCTTGCCGAAGCGGAACTCGGCGTCGACGCCGGACAGCTCGTAGTCGCTTGAAAGCTGATTGTCCTTGACGTAGGTCGCGCCCACACCAACGTGATCACCGTACCGCCGGCGGTGTTTTGCTCGAAGGCGTCTAGGCGTGCCTCGTAATCGATCTGAATAGATACCGGATTACCTTGGAGAAGATCCTCGTTGATTAAACGATCATCGGCCTGCACACTGGAAATCGGCCGGCTAAAAATGAGACGGCCCTCGTCATACTTGATCGTGTAGTCTACATTCTGCTGCTGTGGCGTGCGGCTCAACTGAAGACCGGTGTCCTTATCACGGACAATAATGGCCACTTGCTCGCTGCCTTCGATCACTTCGCGCTGGCTCAGGTAGTACAGTGAGCCACCCGTGGCACGTAACTCATCGCGCACGCTCGCTTGTCGTGTTTCGGCGACAAACGCGTCGGCTTTGGTCCTTGGATTGCCATACTTCGTCTGTTTCTCAGACTGGTACACGAAGTGCCCGCCAAACAGTGTGCGCTGATACGTGGCGAGTTCCGTATCTGAGAAGTTGACTAGATAGTTACCCACCAGCGCGTGGAGCTCGTTGCTGTCGAGCGCCAGGTAGAACTTACCCTGACTCTCGGCGTCGTAAACGATCGTGCTTGAGTCACCATAGACCGGGTAGAACTTGTCCGGATCGAGGTTCGTCAGCAGGCGATCGTTTTCTTTCTCGTCCAGATCGTCGAACAGCTCGTCGAACTCCTTGCGACCGCTGTCGAACGCCGATGTAATCAGATACTTGCCCTTGATCGTACCCTTCAGGTAGAAGGCCAACCGGCCCTCGGAGATGCTTTCGGAAGCCTCGGTCATTCCCCCACCTTGCAGGAAGCCTTTGCCCTCGAGCTTCGTGAACTGGCCGTCGGCGAAGGCGAGCAAGAACAAGCCCTCCTTGCGCACGACCACACGCTCGATCTTGCCCTTGTGTCCTTCAGGATCGGTGACTTCGATCATGAGCTGGCTCGCGCCAACGGGCAGCTTCACGCTCGCCAGGAACTTACCATCGGGCTTCACCGCCACCGGCTGGCCGTTGATGCTCACGGTATTGCCCGGATCGGTTTCGCCAGGAATGAACAGTCGGTCGGTCTTCAGCGGCACGCCGCGTGGCGGCAGCTTCACCGTCAAATTCGGAACCGGCTCACGCGCCATTAGCGGGCCGTTTTCATCGCCGTCGCTGACGCTGACGCGTAGGTTCGCAATGCGCATGTAGCCGGCCGGATTGCGCACGATCAATCCGAAGGTATTCGTGCCCTCATTGAGCGCGACCTTGGTGACGAAGAAGCCGTGTGAGTCGATCTCGACCGGTTGCCCATCGATCTCGATCACATTATCCGGTGCCGTGCGCCCGGCGAGTGTGTAGGTTATCGTGACTTCGTCGGCGGAATCCGTGTTCTCCTGGCCGAGACCTACCTCATCGCGAGCGGTCTTGTCATCTGCGGGCACCACTTCTTTCTGCAGCTGCAAGAGCTCGACCTTCGGCAGCGGCACCGAACCGCTCACCAAGCCGCCGCGGGAATCACCGACCTCGATGTCAACGCGATCCTGGGCGGACACCTCGGTGTCGAAGCGACTGTCTGTCTTCATGCTTTGCGCTTCCTCGTCGATTCTGACCTGTGCATCGTCGCCCTGGTAGCGGTCATGAACCTTGGCTTTCTCGACCTTAGTCAGCTTGCTGCTGATCTCGACGCGACGGTTGATCTCACGTCCTTCCTCGCTCTGGTTGCTGGCAATCGGTTTTGCTTCGCCGAACCAGCGTACGACGAATTGCTCAGGCGGCAGTTTCTGAACCCGAATTAGATAATTCATTGCCGCCATCGCGCGCCGTTTCGACAAGTCGACGTTGTACTCGTCTGTGCCGACCCAGTCCGTATGACCCTCGACCACGATCTTCTCGTTGGGGAACTGACGGATCACCTTGGCGGTGTCCTTAAGCATCTTGATGGCACGCGCTGTCAACCGATCCGAGCCGCTTTCGAACGCGCCACCGCTAAGATTCAGTGACACCGCCGTGGCCCGATTCACGCCGAGAAGCTGACGTTCGCTTCTGGACTGTGTGCCGTCCGTGAACTCGACCTCGAGCTGATACTGATAGATTGCACCCGGGCTTAAGAGCCGGCCGGACTTATTCAGTCCGTTCCACGGGATCGTC
>JBHICC010000039.1:0-26687 GCA_046759385.1 Acidiferrobacterales bacterium
CACTGCCGATCGATTTGCTGGCGCCGTTCGCGGAAATGATGAAGAAATAAATAGCCAGGCTCGCTGGGCGCCTCGCGGTCGCTAGCGTACGACCCAGAAATCAATCTGGGTGAGACCGTTCGTGAGACCAAACTCCAGGGACGGGAAGTAACCTTCCGCGTTTGGCAAGGTACTGTGGGTGAGCACAATAAGGGTAGGGATGCCTTTAATGACCTGTAACGGTACCCAACGACCGTTCTTGCGAACGAGTAGCGGTTCTTGATTCAGCTGGAAGTGCGGTATCCACAAGCCTTGCTTGTCCTTGAAGTAACGAATGTTAATTGTACAGAGGTGGTTGCGGTCAAGGCCGATCTGGCGGAACAGGTGCACGAAACGATCGCCAGGGCGTACCGGCGAGTCGATCGCCCAACCCGGAAGTATCGCCCACTTAGGTTGGCCTTTACCGCCGTGCGGGTTTACCACGACGTCTGGTATGGCCTCGATCTCCGTCTGCATGCGCTCGCCGTCTCTCAGATGCTCGAGGACCATGATAACCGGCGCTTCCGCGGTAGCGGCCGGTACCATTAGCACCGCCATCAATGCGACTAGCACCTGAGAAAGGCGTTGCTTAATTCCCATCCGGTGTTTTGGTGAATTCCTCGTGGCTTGCTTTAGAGCGTAGTCGTTCTCAAAAAGCCTGTCCATAGAACGGGTTATCGCCAACTGGCGGCTCGCGCAGAAAATATGTTCGAGGTGTTAGGGGTTGCTCGCTAGCCAATCTCTTGGTTTCAGAAATACGTCGTACAGCTTCGCTTCTGGTGATCCTCGCTCGGGCTTCCAGTCATGGCGCCAGATAACGCGCGGTGGCAAAGACATGAGTATCGACTCGGTGCGGCCACCCGACTGTAGGCCGAACAATGTGCCACGATCGTACACAAGGTTGAACTCCACATAGCGCCCACGACGATATTGTTGAAAATCCCGCTCGCGTGCTCCGTAAGGTGTGTCCTTGCGACGTTGCACGATCGGCAGGTAAGCCGGCAAGAAGTGTTCAGCGACGCTTTGTATAAATCCAAAGCAATGATCGAAGTCGTTTTCATTTAAATCGTCGAAGAACAGGCCACCGATACCGCGGGGTTCGCCACGGTGCTTGATGTAGAAGTAGTCATCACACCACTTCTTGTAGCGCGTATAGTAATCTTTACCAAAAGGGTCACAGGCCCTCTTTGCCACGAGGTGCCAGTGCACGGCGTCTTCCTCAAAGCCGTAATACGGCGTCAGATCGAAGCCACCGCCGAACCACCAGATTGGATCGACGTTTCTCTGGCGTGCGATAAAGAAACGAACGTTACAATGAGAGGTCGGCACGTAAGGGTTACAAGGGTGGATAACTAAGGATACTCCCAGCGCTTCAAAAGTACTTCCGGCGAGTTCTGGTCGCTGGGCCGTCGCCGAGGGTGGCAGTCTGTCACCACTCACGTGCGAAAAGTTAGCGCCAGCTTGTTCGAATACGGCGCCGTCGACCAGTACGCGTGTGCGTCCCCCGCCACCTTGCGGACGTTGCCAGATCTGTTCGCGAAAGCGGGCGTCCCCGTCTTCCTGTTCGAGCGCGCGGCAGATGCGCTCTTGTAGTTCAAGCAAGTAGACCTTAATAGTGTTGGTGTCGGATTTACTCATGCGTCCGTTACGCTAACTGCTACTACGTACAATCTGGCCTGTGGTCGCGTCGGTGATCGGGGTCGGACCTCTGAGCTTACCAATACGTCCACGTAGCACATAGTCGAGCTCATCGCCCAAACACTCCATGACCGCTTTGTAAGTACGCGCTGGTTTCTCACCCGCGCGGTTCGCGCTGGTCGACACAATTGCCATGCCAGCGGTACGGCAGAGAGCTGCCGCTTGCGGGTGCTTCGTGACGCGCACTGCGATACGCGAATGATTGCCGCGAATCCACGACGGCGTGGCTTCCGTTGCTGAAAGTAGCCAAGTGAACGGCCCAGGCCATGTGACGAGCGCCTTGCGCGGTATCTCGGTAACAAAAGCGGTGAGCTGATCGGTGTCGCAAGCGATAAGGATTAACCCCTTATCGGCCGGGCGGCCCTTGATCTTTAGAATGCGCTCAACCGCAGAGCGGTTGATGGGGTCACAACCGAGCCCGAAACATGACTCGGTCGCGTAGGCAATAACGCCACCGTTGCGAAGAACGGTAGCCGCATGTGCCACGTCACCCGTGGACAAAGACGTTTAGTTCCCTAGCTGTTTGCCGTGTTCAGCGTCCTTGGCGGCTACGTCGGCAGCGGTTCGTTCGCGATCGGCGGCAAGGCGTTTGGCCAACGCACCATCCGACAGTGCCAGAATCTGAGCGGCGAGGTAAGCGGCGTTTTTGGCACCAGGACCGCCGATAGCGACGCACGCAACTGGGATGCCTCCTGGCATCTGCACCGTCGACAGCAGCGCGTCTTGCCCCTGAAGCGGACCACTTGCCATCGGTACACCGACGACAGGTTTCAAGGTGAGCGCCGCTACCGTACCAGACAAATGGTTCGCAAGGCCAGCCGCGGCAATAAATACGGCGCAGCCACGCCGGTCGGCTTCTTTGACATAATCATGAGTGATCTCTGGGGTGCGGTGCGCCGAGGTGATTTTGAGCTCGTAAGGGATCCCGAGTCGCTCGAGCACTTCAATCGTGGTTTGCATCGTCCCGAGGTCTGAGTCGGATCCCATCAAAATGGCAACGAAAGGTTTACTCATAGAACTTCCTCGGCTCTAGCCGGCCCCGTGTGCCACCGCTGACGTATTACACTTCTCTTGCGACTGCGCGATAGCCGATGTCGCCACGGTAGTATACGTCCTTCCACTGAATCCGCCGCACTAGCTCGTAGGTACGTGCCTGCGCGGCGCGAATAGAGCTACCGAGAGCGGTAACGCACAACACACGTCCACCATTCGTCAGGACTTCGTCATTGTTCTTGCGGGTCCCAGCGTGAAACACCTTGCTCGCATTAGCGGGTTCTTCTGGCAACCCATGAATGGTATCGCCCTTGCGGTAGCTCCCCGGGTAGCCGCCGGCAACCATTACTACACCCAGTGCCACGCGCGGGTCCCACTGTGGATTGACAGTATCAAGGCGTCCGGCGAGTGCCGACTCTGTTAGGTCGATCAGGTCAGACTTCAATCGAAGTAGGATCGGCTGTGCCTCCGGATCGCCAAAACGGCAGTTGTACTCGAGCACCTTGGGTGTTCCGTCGGGCGCGATCATCAAACCAGCGTACAGAAAGCCCGTGTAATGGCGGTTCTCGGCGGCCATAGCCCGGACTGTGGGCGTTATCACCTCAGTCATGATGCGCGCCTCTACTGTCGGCGTAACAACGGGGGCAGGCGAGTACGCCCCCATTCCACCGGTGTTGGGTCCTTTGTCTCCTTCATCACGTGCTTTGTGATCCTGCGAAGTGGCCATCGGCACGACGTTTTGACCGTCAGCCATGACGATGAAGCTTGCTTCCTCCCCGCGCAAGAACTCCTCTATGACGACACGCCGTCCGGCGTCACCGAAAGACTCGCCGGAAAGCATCTGTTTTGCCGCCGCCACCGCTTCTTCGATCGACTGTGCCAGCGTAACACCCTTACCGGCCGCCAGACCGTCTGCTTTGACGACGATGGGTGCCCCACACTTGATGATGTGGTCGACCGCCGCGCGCACATCGGTAAAGCTTGCGTAGGCAGCTGTTGGTATGCCGTGGCGAGCAAGAAAGTCCTTGGTAAAGGTCTTAGACCCTTCAAGCATAGCCGCCGGCTGCCGCGGCCCGAAGCATGCCAGCCCAGCCGCGCTGAACGCGTCCACGATGCCCGCGACCAATGGTGCCTCGGGCCCAACAATAGTCAGCGCGGTTTCTTGCCGCTTGGCGAAGCTGACAAGACGGTCGATATCCTCAACGCCAATATCAACGTTCTCGACTTTCGGTTCGCTGGCTGTGCCGGCGTTGCCAGGTGCAACGTGAACCCGCTCGACTCTAGGTGACTGCGCCGCTTTCCATGCGAGTGCATGTTCGCGCCCGCCACCCCCAACGATCAGTACCTTCATGCGGCTATCTTCCAACGCAGAGCTGAAAAAACGCAAAGAAACTCGCGAATCTAAAACCTTTGCGCTTCCCCATCTTTGCGTTGATGAGTAGTGGCCTAGTGTCTGAAATGACGCATGCCGGTGAACACCATAGCAATGTCGTGCTCATCGGCTGCAGCGATCACCTCCTGATCGCGAACCGATCCACCGGGTTGGATCACGGCGCTCACACCGACATCCGCTGCCTGGTCGAGGCCATCGCGAAAGGGAAAGAAGGCATCAGAGGCCATCACAGCGCCTTTGACCTCGAGACCAGCATCGGCTGCTTTTATGGCGGCAATGCGACTGCTGATGACTCGGCTCATTTGACCTGCGCCGATGCCGACTGTGCGCCCGTCGCAGGCGTACACGATAGCGTTGGACTTCACAAGCTTTACCACGCGCCAGGCAAACAGCAGATCTTGCAACTCCGTATCGTCTGGTGAACGTTGAGTCACCACTTGTAGCTCACTGAGGTCAACCATACCCGTGTCACGGTCCTGTATCAGCAGGCCACCATTTACGCGTTTGAAGTCAAGCGTATGGGCTTGGGTTGGCATTGGCATGCCGGACTCGAGCACGCGCACGTTTTCCTTGCTCGCGAGGACATCATGGGCTTCCGCGTCTATTTCCGGTGCAGCGATAACTTCGACGAACTGCCGGTCAATGATATGCCGTGCCGTCCGTTGGTCTAGCGGCCGGTTGAACGCGATGATACCGCCGAAGGCTGACGTGGGATCCGTTTCAAATGCGCGGTCGTAGGCGGCGGCGATATTGTCTGCGATGGCAACGCCGCAGGGGTTAGCATGTTTTACGATCACGCAGGCGGGTTCGGCGAACAAATAGACACATTCTAGCGCAGCGTCGGTGTCGGCAATGTTGTTAAAAGAAAGCGCTTTGCCCTGTACCTGCTTAGCTCCGGAGACGGTCCCACTAGGTACCGGCTGCTCGACGTAGAAGGCTGCTGCTTGGTGGGGATTCTCTCCGTACCGCATATCCTGCGCCTTAGTGAACTGCATGCTGTAAGTCTCGCCAAAGCGCACTTGGCCTGCGCGACCGTTGTCGTTTAGCTGCCAGCGACCGAGATAGTTTGCGATCGCAGCGTCGTAACGCGCCGTGTGCTCGAATGCCTTAACTGCCAGACGAAAACGGGTGCTACGACTGACGCCACCGTCATATGCTCTCATCTCGCTGGTGACCGTTTCGTAATCCGTCACATCGACCACAACCGTTACCGCATCGTGATTCTTAGCAGCAGCACGCAGCATCGACGGACCACCGATGTCGATATTTTCGATCGCGAGCATCAAATCACAGTCCTCACGCGCGACGGTTTCCTCAAACGGGTAAAGATTGACAGCAACGAGGTCGATCGGTCCAAATCCGTGCTTTTCGAGTGCGTGCATATGGGTGTCGAGATCACGCCGCGCCAGCAGTCCACCGTGGATTTTCGGGTGTAGGGTTTTGACGCGCCCGTCCAGCATCTCCGGGAAGCCTGTGTAGTCCGAGACCTCTGTTACCGCGATCTTATTGTCAGCGAGCATTCTGGCGGTGCCCCCGGTAGACAAGATCTCTATATCAAACTGGCGTAACGCTTGTGCGAACTCGACGATACCGCGTTTGTCCGACACACTAATCAGTGCACGCTTAATCGCTGTCATGGTTTGAGGCAGTCCTGACTGTGTGGTTAGGGGACCGTGGCCCCGTCGGGTATTAGCGGTTCGATGCGCTTGGAAGCGCCCGCTTCACTTCCTTCGTCTAGCTTTCTTCCGCGGCGTTTCGCTATTCAAGCCGTGAAGCCGTAGTTTCTTACGCAAAGTGTTGCGGTTAATACCCAGCATCTCAGCGGCTTTGGATTGGTTGCTTTGAGCGTGATTCATGACCACGTCGAGCAATGGTTTCTCAACCTGCGTGATCACGAGGTCATAGACATCGGTCGCCTTCTCACCGTCCAATTGGCGGAAGTATCGTTCCAGCGCTGTCTTGACGCAGCTCGCCAAGGGTCCCTCGCGCGCCGTCATGCAGCAAGCTCCATTGTTTCCAGCTGTTTGTCGAAAAACTCGCGCGTCATCGCCAACTGCGCGGCCGCGCACTCTACACGGTTAACCGCGTTGCGAAACATGCCGCCTCCAACCTGCCCTTTGCTGTACCAGGAGATGTGTTTACGCGCGACCCTTACCCCTGTGTGCTCGCCATAGAAAGCGTAGAGGTTGTGCAAGTGTCCCAACAAAGTGTCACGAATCTCCTCGGTCGAGGGCTCAGGCAGGCGCTCGCCAGTGTTCAAGTAGTGATTGATCTCGCGAAAGATCCACGGTCTTCCTTGCGCTGCACGACCGATCATAAGACCTGCAGCGTCCGTACGAGATAGCACTGAACTCGCTTTTTCGGGCGTTGTAATGTCGCCGTTAGCGATAACGGGGATTCTTAATGACGCTGTAATCGCTGCGATGGTGTCGTACTCCGCCTCACCTTGATACAAACATGCGCGGGTGCGGCCGTGCACGGCAAGCAGTTGAATTCCGCAATCTTCGGCAATCCGAGCGATTCGTACACCGTTGCGATGCAGGCGATCCCAACCCGTACGTATCTTGAGTGTCACTGGAACGTCTACCGCGGACACGACAGCACTGAGAATACGCGCAACGAGGTCCTCGTCTTGGAGTAATGCGGAACCAGCCATGACATTACAAACCTTTTTTGCCGGACACCCCATGTTGATGTCAATGATTTGTGCGCCGCGATCAACGTTAAACTTTGCGGCCTCTGCCATCATCTGCGGATCGGCGCCGGCAATCTGCACAGACCGTGGCTCGACCTCGCCATCGTGGTCTGTGCGCCGAAGCGTTTTCTCGCTTCCCCACAATAGCGAGTTGGACGAAACCATCTCGGAGGTTGCCATACTGGCACCGAGCCGCTTGCACAGCTGGCGGAAAGGCCTATCGGTGACACCGGCCATCGGTGCAAGAAACAAAATGTTCCTCAAGGCGTACGGACCGACGCGCATGCGTTCTTCTTGTCCAAAAGGTCGCGGGGGAAGGGAACGAATCATAACCAAAAAATCTCTTTACGCAAACGCCGACGTTTTCTGGTGCCATTGCTCCGGTGTCGCAGCGCAATTTTCTATCCAAGGCAATCGCTTGGGCATCATTGAAGTAGGCGATACTAAAGCGGTTTGCGCCACCTCGAAGAGCGGCTAACGCGCTACCAAGCGGATCTCGTAACCGCCCGGTTTTGCTTTAGGGCTGGTCACTTCGAGGCCTGCGTCGATGACAAGATTTGGGGGCATCATCGTATTGGTCTTGGATGTTTTGAGGTATTCGCGAGGCTGAAATGTGCGACGCGCCACAATCGCTCCGGTGCTATCGCTCAGCGTGAGCTCCATCAGTGGGTAGGGCTGCGCGACTCGTGCGCGATTGACCATCGAGGCGTCGATCTTCAGTGCATCGGCACGATCAGGGTGACGCACGACGCTGGTGTGCAGTAGCTCTATCAGGGTGACGTCCTGATAAGGGCGGATCTTGCAGCCGAGGCGTTCACAGGCAACGGTCACCCAGCGTTTGAGATCCGGATAGCGCGAGAGTTCGGTGGCATAGAAGAAAACAAGCTGCGCCGCCAGGATCAGCACGAGCGCGAGTACACCGACCCCCCAAAAGACCGCACGCGTCCGCGCACGCCGTCTTCTGATGATGACATCGATGAGAGCAGGGGCGACGAATTCCTCCGGTGTCGGGCTCTCAGCCGGCGGCCGAGCCTCCGCTTCGGGCGTTGCTGGGGTCGGCACCGGCACCGACGGTTTTTCATGCGTAGTGGGCGGTGGTCTTTTTGTGATCCGCTCAGAATCGATAGGCGCGGTTGTCGGCGCAATATCATGCAGGTGTTCGTCGGCGCGAAATACCGCATTGCAACGGCCACAGCGCACCACACCCTGATGTGCATCGAGCTGTGCCGAGGTGATTGCAAAAACGGTCTGGCACTGTGGGCACTGTGTTTGCAGCTTTTGGTTCACGCGATTCGGGAACCCACCAGTATTGCCCAGCGAAGGCCGTGAGCCTTATCGTCGCGCAGGCGTGTGTCAAAGCTAAACCGGCCAGCGTAGCGGCGCCGTACGCTGTCCACTTGATCGTGAAGCACTCCGGACAGTACCAGCATACCGCTCGGCCTGACTAAGCGGGTCAGATCTGGTGCGAGCGTGCCAAGCGGTTCGGCTAGGATGTTAGCTAATACAATGTCCGCTTTTAGGCTATCCGACAACGGCTCCGGGGGTAACGCCCGGTAACGACCACCCACGTGATTCCGGGTGGCGTTCTCCGTGCTAACTGCGAGCGCCCGCGGGTCGTTGTCTACGCCCCACGCGTGACCGGCACCGAGCTTGAGCGCTGCAATCGCCAGGATACCGGACCCACAGCCATAATCGATCACGTCTTCATCGGCATACCTACGGGTTGCGAGCCATTCTAGACAAAGCCGTGTGGTTGGATGTGTCCCCGTACCGAAAGCGAGCCCTGGATCTACGAAGACGTTAACGGCGTCGGGTTGTGGTGGTTCTACCCAAGATGGACAGACCCATAGTGTTGAGCCGAACTGCATGGGAGTGAAATGTGCCCGGCACGCGGCTTGCCAGTCGACATCGCCCAGCATCTCCAATGTGTAGACTGGTGGTTTCCCTAGGCGCTCGGTAATTTGCCGCACAACCGCTTCGACATCGGCGATTGTCGGGAACAATGCGCTAATGCGATTCTGTGTCCAGTACGTGGTAACGCGCCCCGTGTCTTCGAACTGTGGCTCGTGTCGCGCGTCTTCTACTGTAACGGCGAGCGCACCACAGTCCTCGAGCGCTTGCGCAACCGGCTCTGCCTGATCATGGTCAGCCTCAACTTCAAATTTCAGCCACGGCATCGAATACCGCTACAAGCTCCGAAAGAGGGGATCAGAAAGTGTAATTTACTCGTCTACAAAGGTCATTCTGTGTTGCAGTGCTTCTTTCTTGTGTCGTGTTCACAGACCCAGTTTCTTCTCCAGGTAGTGGATGCTCACCGCGCCCGCCTGAAACGAGGCGTCTGACAAAATACCCTGGTGCATAGCGATGTTTGTCCTGATCCCCTCGATGACCATCTCCGAAAGGGCAATTCGCATGCGCGCCATGGCGATGTCGCGCGTATCACCGTGTGCGATCAGCTTTGCAATCAGCGAGTCGTAGTACGGTGGTATCGAGTAATTGTTGTAAATGTGCGAGTCGACGCGAATACCGGGACCGCCGGGTTGATGATACTGCTTTATGCAACCGGGTGACGGCACAAACGTCTCTGGGTCCTCTGCATTGATGCGGCACTCGATCGCGTGACCACGTAGACTGATGTCCTTCTGTCGGTAAGCCAACCGCTTTCCCGCGGCAATACGCAGTTGCTCGCGTACAATGTCAACCCCCGTGACCATCTCTGTTACCGGGTGTTCCACTTGGATACGGGTGTTCATCTCGATGAAGTAGAACTCATCCTCCTGTACGAGAAACTCGAACGTCCCCGCTCCGCGGTAGCCGATGCGCCGGCAGGCATCAGCGCAACGCTCACCCATTTTGTTGCGAACTTTCTCGGTGACGCCCGGAGCGGGCGACTCTTCGACGACTTTCTGATGTCGCCGCTGTAGGGAACAGTCGCGCTCGCCGAGATGGATCGCATTACCATGCTCGTCCGCCAGTACTTGAAACTCGATGTGACGGGGTTTATCCAAGTACTTTTCCATGTAGACAGTATCCTTGCCAAAGGCCGCCGCCGCCTCGGCGCGCGTTAGAGAGATTGCGTTCAACAAGGTCGCCTCCGTGTGGACAACGCGCATTCCTCTTCCGCCACCGCCACCCGCCGCCTTGATTAGCACTGGATATCCGATCTCGGTTGCTAGGCGCTTGCTTTCGACGGCGTTGTCTTTGAGCGCCCCGTCGGAGCCGGGTACACATGGCACGCTGGATTTTTTCATCGCTTGGATGGCGGCGATCTTGTCTCCCATTAGACGCAGGGTTTCCGGCTTGGGTCCGACGAAGATGAAACCGCTTTGCTCGACGCGTTCGGCAAAATCGGCGTTCTCGGCCAGGAACCCATAACCGGGGTGGATTGCTACAGCGTCGGTCACCTCCGCTGCACTGATGACGGCCGGGATATTAAGGTAACTTTCGGTCGCCGGCGGTGGCCCAATACAGACCGACTCATCCGAGAGACGCACGTACTTAGCGTCGTGATCCGCTTCCGAGTGAAGCGCAACCGTTTTGATCCCTAATATACGACACGCACGCAGAATGCGTAACGCGATCTCACCTCGATTAGCGATCAGCAGTTTTTCGATCATCGCAGGGAAGCGCGCAGGCTGTGCGGGATTATTCGATCACAAACAGGGGTTCACCGTACTCGACAGGCTGGCCGTTTTCTTTAAGGATGGCGCGTACTACACCCTCTTTGTCGGCCTCGATTGCATTCATCATTTTCATTGCCTCGATGATGCACAAGGTATCGCCCACGTGAACCTCGCTGCCCACTTCTACGAACGGGGTGGCGCCGGGGGAAGGTGCGCTATAGAAAGTGCCAACCATTGGCGATGTGATGACATGGCCCGACGGAGTGGGCTCTTCCGGTTCGGGTTTTCGTATCGGTGTTTGTGCCGGCGCCGCTGCAGCACTGGTGGCGGCAGAGGGCTGGGGGGTGGAGATTGTACGACTGAGTCGAATAGACTCCTCGCCCTCGCGTATCTCGATTTCGCCGAGACCCGATTCTTCCAGCATCTCGATCAGCTTCTTGATCTTACGTATGTCCATCGGCAGTCCTATTGCTTAATGTGCGCAAGGGCATACTGCAGTGCCAGTTCGTACCCTTGTGCTCCGAGGCCGCTGATGACGCCTACAGCGATCTCGGAGAAATAAGACTGTTGGCGAAACGCTTCACGCCCGGAAATATTGGACAGATGGACCTCAACGAACGGTATTGCCACAGCGGCAAGCGCGTCGCGCAGCGCCACACTAGTATGGGTGAAGGCCGCTGGGTTGAGGATAATGAACTTGACTTTCTGCGCAGCCGCCGCTTGTATGCGGTCAACCAACTCGTGCTCGGCGTTGCTTTGAAAGAATGCGACTTCCCGACCTTGGGCCTTAGCAAGCTTGGTCAATCGCTGCTCGATCTCGGCTAGGGTGACCTGCCCGTAAACTTCGGGCTCGCGCGTGCCGAGCAGGTTCAGGTTGGGCCCGTTTAGCACCAGCAGTTCGGCCATGGGCAGTCTCAGGCGCGTTCCAGGAAGCGTTGACACATCCTGTGCCGGGGTTTCATTGGCGGTCGATGACTGTTATGTGGCGCTTGGCGCCCATTCTGCTACAGCTAGGGCCAGTTTGTCCAATTAGTCACCTTTAGCCGAAATTCGGCCATTTTTCAAGGGAGATCGACACAGATGGCACCCAGAAGCCTGCAAGGGGCACGGCAGGCGGCGGGTTTCGGTACGATGACGGCCGCTTGCGACGATCGGCGTGCCGGAGGCTATCGCGTCTAAGTGCGCGCTTGCACCGTCGTTGCTGATCCGCTGGCCTTGCGAAGGATCTGCATAAAGTCATCGGCGGAGCGATAGCCGTAGAACCGTAGGTCTTCGCGTTCTTCGCCTGTGGGCGCAAAAAACAGCGTGGCCGGTGGCCCGTAGACGTGAAAACGTTGCTTAAGCGCATGTACCCCAGGATCAAAGGCGTTAGTCACGTCCGCCTGCAACAGCACAAATCGGTCTAGCAGCATTGCCCGCACCTGCGGATCAGCGAACGTGGAGCGTTCCATGCGCAGGCAGTCGGTACACCAATCGGCGTAATAGTCCAACATCACGGGCTGGCCGGCTTCACGGGCGGCTCGCAACCGCTGTTCCAGTACCACAGGGCTGGTAATACGTTCAAACAGCGGATGTGAAACCGTCTGAGGCGCAGCTGCAATGCCAAGCGCGTTGCTGAGGCTGGTTACCGAATAAGGCAGTGGGCGAAGGATATCGCGGTTGCCGGCAAGACCACCGATTAAAGCGAGTACGCCCCAAATGAGCAAGAGCGTGCCTAACCCCTTCCACAAATAGCGCCATCCACCGACCGCCTTCGGTAAGCTTTGTGTGGCGCCCAGATAAACAGCGACCACGATAAGCAGTGCGCTCCAAAGAATGAGCACCGGTACCCCTGGGACGAATCCAAGCAGATAGATTGCTACCGCCAGCAGTAGAACGCCAAACACGTGTTTGACGCGATCCATCCACGGGCCAGCCTTAGGCGCGAGCGAGCCGACACCGACACCTGCTGCGATGAGCACCACACCCATCCCTAGGGCCATGGAAAACATCATCACTGCTCCAAGCAGCGGGTCCTGACCGGCGATCGCGACACTTAGGGCAGAGATGAGCAGCGGCGACACGCACGCGCCCACAATCAGAGCGGACACCAATCCTAAGAAGAACACGGCGATAACAGAGCTGCCCCGGATCGTTTGCGAATGATGTTGCAAGCGCGACTGGATAAATGAAGGCATTTGCAACTCGTAAAAGCCGAACATCGATAGCGCCATGGCCACAAAAAGCGCGCTCAGCAAACCGATGGCCCATGGGGTTTGGAAGTAGGCCTGCAGCTGATCTCCCGTGGCACCGGCGACGGCACCGATCGCGGCATAGGTCACGGCTGTGCCCAGCACATAAGTGACCGAGAGCAATGCTGCCTTCGAAGTTGTGAGGGTCTTGCGCTGGCCGACAATAATGCTGGAGATAATTGGGATCATCGGCAGCACGCACGGAGTAAACGTGAGTAGCAGCCCGGTGCCGAACGCGGTAGCGATCGCAATCAGGAACGTGTTTACGCTGCGCGCACCTACGCCGGCGGTCGCCTGAATAATAGGCGATCCGGCATCGACGGGACTGCTTGAATCAAGCGCCGTTAGAATGATTTCGTCAGTCCCAACACGTGCGCGAAAGCGTTTCTTGATTGGTGGGTAACAAATGCCCTTGTCGGCGCAACCCTGATAGGTAGCGTTGACAACGGCCTCCACAGCGCCGACGCCCCGACGCACGAGCGGTAGCGTCATCTCGGCGCCACCGTAGTACACGACGGTCTCACCGAAATACTCGTCAACCTTGGATTCACCCGGTGGTAACTGCACAGTGCCTAGCGCAAGTGCGGCGCCCGCACTGCCATTGTCCGGCTCAACACTGAACCCGGTCTTCTCGCGGTAAAGGTAATAACCCTCAGCGATCAGGAACCGTGCCAGCAGCGCATCGTTGGACTGTGGCTCTAGGGTCAATACGAACGCCTCATCCGGGTGCAGAAACGGCTGCTGCGGGCTCTCGCCCCTCAGCAATGCTGCCAGATCCTTGAGATTGGTGATGGAGCCAGAGCGAGCCTTAGCCGGTGCGCTCTCGGTGATGGACAACCTCGCGTCGATCTCTGTGACATGAGGCGGATAGCACACGCCAATGGGCTCGTTACAGCCCTGGCTGGTGATGCGAACGCGTACGACGTCGACGGATTTGTCGTGGCGCACTAAGGGGACCCGCGCTGTCACGACACCGGTGTAAATCTCGGTGGTACCGAAGTACGGATCGGTTTTTTTCGCCCCCGGCGGGAGTTCAGGTGAGCCCACGCTCACCGACGGGTCGAGCGCTTCGAACCTGAACTTGTCGCGGTACATGTAGTAGCCGTCAGCGATCGCCCAACGAGCCTCCAGACTACTGGCGTTGATGACCTGCGTCGTAAGGCGGAAAGCGTCCTCAGGCGGCAGCAGTTCGTCCCATGGGGTGTGATCAGCCAAGCTCGACCACGCCAACACGGCGCCGATGAGCGCAAAAATGGATCTGATCAGTCGTTTTCCCGGGGATTTTCGACCCATGCGAGGTACTCCTTCAGCCCTGCAACGATTGGGACTGCAATGATCTCGGGAAGTTCGTACGGATGCAGCGCTTGAATGCGGGCCTGGATTGCTTCGTAGTGATCGGCGGTTGCCTTGATCAGCAGTACATGCTCGTTCTCGGTCTCAACCGTACCCTTCCATAGGTATACCGATTGCGCGGCTGCCAGGATGTTGACGCACGCCGCAATGCCCTCGTTGACTAGGCTGGACGCGATCCTAGTTGCCGTGTCCTTGTCCGGGCACGTGGTTAGCACGATTTGCAACCGGGGATTCGCCATTACCGTACTTGCGCCCTCGAGCACTGGGAGGGCTTATGTGACTCTCTTACGGTAGATTAAAGCTTAGGGGGAGTGACCGTGTCACCCTTTCTTCTTTACTCAGCCAACGCCTGTCGGCGCGGCACGGGTTGTAAGTCACGCTCCTGACCCCATCTAGGCAGAGGAGGATAGTGATTGTGAGCACAAGGCCCGCATGCGTCTAGCTCAACTCTTGATTGCCACATTCTTGATCGTGCCGCTGGTCGAGATCTGGTTGTTGATCACGGTGGGCGGCGTAGTAGGGGTCGGCTGGACGATTTTTTTGGTGGTGCTAACCGCCGTGATCGGGGCATCTTTAGTTCGTGCGCAAGGCCTCGCCACATTAGCGCGCAGCCGCTCCATGCTTGACCAGGGCGAGCTTCCGGCGCTTGAGTTGTTGGAAGGTGTCGCGCTGCTACTGGCCGGGGCACTGTTGCTTACACCCGGTTTCTTCACCGATGCGGTCGGTTTCGTGCTATTGGTTCCGGCGTGGCGCCGGGGCGTAATTAAAGGCCTGTTGAAAAGGCAGATACTGCGCCCGCACGACCCGGGCCCGGCATCCGCTGACCCGGGGCGCCGGACCCTAGAGGGGGATTTCCGGCGCCTGGACGAGTAGCTGCATCGCCTACGCCGGGTTGACATCGGGAAAACAGCCCGTATTATTAGCACTCGCCTGGAGCGAGTGCTAATAATACGCTGCCGGGTCAGGACTAGCAACGAGCCTTGAAATCTAACCTCGTAGACTCGGTACGCATTCACACTCGCAGAGTGCTGGGACCTGCGAGGGCAAGTTAACTTTCGAAACAAAAGGAGGAAGAACACATGAGTGCACAACCCGCTAAGAAGGGCGACAGCGCTATCAATATCCGACCGCTTCACGACCGTGTGGTCGTGCGCCGCTTGGAAGAGGAGACCACGTCGCCGGGCGGTATCGTCATTCCGGATACGGCGAAGGAAAAACCTATCCAGGGTGAGATTGTCGCCGTGGGCAAGGGCAAGATCTCGGAGAGTGGAGAGGTCCGCCCATTGGATGTGAAGCCAGGCGACAAGGTGTTGTTCGGTAAATACTCCGGCACCGAAGTGAAGCTCGGCGGTGAGGAGCTACTCGTGATGCGCGAAGAAGACATCATGGGCGTGGTTGAAGGTTAACCGTTTCCGTATATTTCCCTACAAACGAATCTATAGGAGAGCAATAACATGGCTGCCAAAGAAGTTGCATTCGGGGAAAATGCCCGCTCCCGCATGCTCAAGGGCGTTAATATCCTCGCTGATGCCGTGAAAGTGACCTTAGGCCCTAAGGGGCGCAACGTTGTACTGGAGAAGTCTTTTGGCGCACCGACGGTCACCAAAGACGGTGTATCGGTCGCTAAGGAGCTCGAGCTCAAGGACAAGTACGAGAACATGGCCGCGCAGATGGTGAAGGAGGTCGCGTCAAAGACCTCCGATGTGGCTGGCGATGGGACCACCACGGCCACGGTGCTGGCTCAGTCTATGCTAACCGAAGGCCTCAAGTCGGTCGCTGCCGGCATGAATCCCATGGATCTCAAACGCGGCATCGACAAAGCCGTCACGGCGGCGGTCGGCGAGTTAAAGAAGCTGTCCAAGGCCTGCTCCGATCACAAGGAGATCGCTCAGGTTGGCACTATTTCCGCTAACTCCGATGAGTCGATCGGTGACGTGATTGCCGAGGCCATGAATAAGGTCGGCAAGGAAGGTGTGATCACCGTGGAAGAAGGCTCGGGGCTTGAGAATGAGCTCGATATCGTCGAGGGCATGCAGTTCGACCGCGGCTACCTCTCGCCGTATTTCATAAACAAGCAGGAAAACATGTCGGCCGAGCTCGAGGACCCCTACATCCTGATTCATGATAAGAAGATCTCCAACATCCGTGATCTGCTACCGGTGCTTGAAGCGGTGGCCAAGACCGGCAAGCCGTTATTGATCATTGCCGAGGACGTCGAAGGCGAGGCCCTGGCCACCTTGGTGGTCAACAACATTCGCGGCATTCTTAAGGTGGCTGCGGTGAAAGCGCCGGGTTTCGGCGACCGCCGCAAGGCTATGCTGGAGGATATCGCGATCTTGACCGCTGGCACGGTGATCTCGGAAGAGGTCGGCATGAGCCTGGAAACCGCGCAGCCGGACAACCTGGGGCGGGCCAAGCGTGTGCAAATTACCAAGGAAAACACCACCGTCATCGACGGCGCTGGCAAGAAGGCTAACATCGAAGCGCGCGTGAACCAGATTCGTGCGCAGATCGAAGAGGCCACCTCCGACTACGACAAGGAGAAGATGCAAGAGCGTGTCGCCAAGCTCGCCGGCGGTGTGGCCGTGACCAAGGTCGGGGCCGCGACCGAGGTGGAGATGAAGGAGAAAAAGGCGCGCGTCGAAGACGCGCTGCACGCCACACGCGCTGCCGTCGAAGAGGGCATTGTGGCCGGCGGCGGTGTTGCCTTGGTGCGCGCGCTACAAGCCATCAAGAACCTCAAAGGCGCCAACCACGATCAGGATGTCGGTATCCAGATCGCCCGCCGAGCAATGGAAGAGCCACTGCGCCAGATCGCGATCAACTCCGGCGTTGAGGGGTCAGTCGTCTATCACAAGGTGGCCGACGATAAGGGCAGCTTTGGTTTTAATGCCGCGACCGAGGAGTACGGTGACCTCGTCAAAATGGGTATCCTTGATCCGACTAAGGTCGTGAGAATAGCCTTGCAAAACGCCGCCAGTATTGCTGGGCTGATGGTCACTACCGAGGCTATGGTCGCCGAGTTGCCTAAGGAAGAAGAGAAGATGCCGATGGGCGGCGGCGGTATGGGCGGCGGTATGGACATGATGTAACCATGCTCGCCTGGCGATGACTGGAGAGGCCCCGCGGTAGTGGGGCCTTTCTTTTTTGCTGACTGGTGATTCGTAAGTGCCCCAGGCGGTGCACCAATCACCACGAATCAATCAATTCTTTCTCACTAGCATCACGCCGTCGCGCACCGTGAGCAACACGTTCTCGACGCGCGGATCGCTCTGCACAAGATCGTTGAACGCCACGACCGCGTGATCGGTTCCCTGATCAGGATCGAGCACATTTCCAGACCACAGCGTGTTGTCGGCCACCAGCACACCGCCGCTACGCAATAGCGACAGCGCAGCGTCGTAGTAGGCACAGTAATTCTCCTTGTCGGCGTCGATGAACACCATGTCGAAGACCACAGCCGCTTCGAGCATTCTCACCGTATCGATCGCCGGCCCGACCCGGATCGTGATCTTATGACCATGGGGGCTGCGGTCAAAGTACGACTGCGCGATCTTGGCTGTGTCGGCATCGATTTCACAGCTGATCAGCTCGCCATCTTCGGGCAATGCCTCCGCCATCGTCAGCGCTGAGTAACCTGTGTACAGGCCGATCTCTAGAATCCGCCGAGCGCGCGTTAGCTTGACCAGCAGCTTCAGCATCGCGCCTTCGACAGGACCTACCAGCATCTGTGGCTTGTCGCAATGGGCTAAGGTGTACGCTTTCAGTTCCTCGAGCAATGTGGAATGAGGGGTCGTGTGGGCTGTGGCGTACTGCTCGATCGACGCGGAAACAATCGGTTTCATCTTCACGCTACCCTAATGATCGCTGCCCAATGGTGAGTCTTCGTGGGATGCGAGCGCGCGGCGTTACGAGTAGCGAGTAGCCGGTAGCGAGAGAACAGTGGTCAAACTCGCTTCTGTTCCCTGCTACGAGGAACTCGCTACCGGCAGCCGCTAGACGTCGTAGTAGAGCGCGAACTCGTAGGGGTGAGGACGCAACCGGATGGCATCGACCTCGCGCTCGCGCTTGTAGTCTAACCAAGTGTCGATTACGTCCTGGGTGAACACGTCACCCTTGGTCAAAAACGTGTTGTCGCCTTCGAGCGCGTCCAATGCGGCCTCCAGCGACCCCACAACCGATTTAACATTTTTCTGTTCCTCAGGTTCCAAGTCGTAAAGGTCCTTGTCAACCGGTTCCGGCGGCTCAATCTTGTTCTCGACGCCGTCTAGCCCCGCCATTAGCATCGCCGGGAACGCATAATACGGGTTGCAACTCGGGTCGGGCGTACGAAACTCGATGCGCTTGGCTTTTTCGCTGCTGCTGTACATCGGTATGCGTACGCAAGCGCTGCGGTTGCGCTGCGAATAGACCAGGTTAATTGGCGCTTCGTAACCGGGTACCAACCTGCGGTAGGAGTTGGTCGTCGGCGCGATAAACGCGCACAGCGCATCGGCATGCTTCAAGATACCGCCGATGTAGTGACGAGCGGTGTCGCTGATGAGCCCGTAGCCATTAGCGTCGAAGAACATGTTTTTGCCGTTTTTCCACAGGCTCTGATGCACATGCATGCCAGAGCCATTATCCATGAATATGGGTTTGGGCATCATGGTCACGGTCTTACCGTGTTTCAGACCGATATTCTTTACAATGTATTTGTACAACAGTACCTGATCGGCCATGCGCGTCAGCGGTGCGTAACGCATGTCGATCTCGGCCTGTCCTGCCGTGCCCACTTCGTGGTGATGCACCTCGACTTCGATGCCAACCTTCTGCAGGGTCTGCACCATCTCGGAGCGAATATCCTGCATATGATCCATTGGTGGTACTGGAAAGTAACCCTCTTTATAGCGTGGCTTGTAGCCCAAGTTGGGTCTGGATGCGTCGCCCGAGTTCCAAAATCCCTCGATCGAGTCGACATGGTAGAACGCTTCGTTGTACGTCTGGTCGAAACGCACGTTGTCGAAGATGTAAAACTCGAGCTCAGGTCCCCAGTAGCTGACCTCCGCGACCCCCGAGCTCTTTAGATACTGCTCGGCTTTCTGCGCTACGTAGCGCGGATCGCGGGTATAGGGCTGACCAGTAACCGGGTCCCTCACGTTGCAAACAATGCTCAAGGTCGGTATCTGCGTAAACGGATCGAGGAAGGCGGACTCAGGGTCCGGCACCAGCAGCATGTCGCTCTCCTGGATCTGTTGAAAACCGCGGATACTAGACCCGTCGTACCCGATACCTTCATCGAACAACTCCTCGTCAAACGCAGAGACGGGTATGGAGAAGTGCTGCCAAAGGCCAGGAAAATCGCAGAATTTTAAGTCAACGATCTCCACCTTGTTTGCCTTGGCGAATTTCAAGATCTCTTTCTTGTCCATGGACTACCCCCCATCGGTGGAACAACTTGCTTATGTCGGAACGTGCTGGTATCGGCCACACCTTGACCACGCTAGTCATCGGCCGGTCCCGTGATCCGTGACGCCTGGCACACCATACCGATAACGACTCGGCGCACGCACTGCCATTATACTCTCACGCGGTAAAAAGCCATCGTGACTGGCGCGGTTCCTGGCCAACATCGCATGAGCATGTCATAGTCGTCGCGATATCAGCATTCGCACGTCGAGCTATTATCCAATCGCTGTAGGCATCGTGGGCTCCGTTGACGCTAAATCGGTACAGGACCTGTTTGAGCACGGATTGATCGAGGTGCCGGCGGCGCTGCGCGCGCCGGTCAGGGACTACTGGCAGCAGTTCTGTGCCGACGCACACACGTTCGCTTTGGATCGGGCGCATGTGGCCGAATGTTTACGCACCTTGCCGCACATCTGGGCTTGTAGTGACTTTGTTGCCCGCGCTTGCCTAGTGTCCCCAGATCTGCTGGCCGACCTGATTGAGAGCGGGGATCTGCTAACGAGCTATAAACATGGGACCTTGACATCGCGCGTGGGGGTGATTGTCGCGCAAGCACGCGATGAAGCGGATCTGAAGTGCCGTCTTCGCCGACTTCGGCGTCGCGAAGCGGTACGCGTGGCGTGGCGCGATCTCGCCGGCTGGGCGGACCTAGACGAGGTGCTGCGCGGCTTGTCGGAGCTTGCCGATGCGAGCATCGACGCCGCTCTCACGTGGCTATCGAGCAAGCTGGCAGCCGAACGCGGCAAACCGCTTTTTGAGCGCAGCGGTAAACCAATGTCAATGGTAGTGCTAGGTCTGGGTAAGCTCGGCGGCCATGAGCTCAACTTCTCCTCCGACGTCGATCTCATGTTCGCCTATCCTGGACCAGGCCAAACGACGGGCAAGCACCCGCTCGGCGGTCACGAGTTCTTTATTCAACTCGGTCGTCGGCTGATCAATGTGTTGAGTGAAGTCACTGCCGATGGTTTCGTCTTTCGCGTAGATATGCGTTTGCGCCCAAACGGCAGCAGCGGTCCGCTAGCGCTGGGGTTCGATGCGATGGAGCATTACTATCAAACGCACGGTCGCGAATGGGAGCGCTACGCGTTAATAAAGAGCCGCATTGTTGCCGGGGATCGCGCAGCAGGCGAACGGCTGCTCGAACGCCTGCGGCCGTTCATCTACAGAAAGTATGTCGATTACGGAGCGGTCCAGGCGATTCGCGATATGAAAGCGCTGATTAACCGCGAGCTGCAGCGTAAGGGTCTGCGCAGCAATCTCAAGCTCGGGCCGGGTGGTATTCGCGAGATCGAGTTTATCGGCCAGGCTTTCCAGTTGATCCGTGGTGGCCGCGAGCCAAGTCTGCAGCGGCGGGAAATCATCGATACCTTACAGGCGCTATGCGATGGTGGGCATCTTGCGTGCGATGTCGTCGATGAGCTGACTAAGGCGTACCGATTTCTGCGCAATACCGAGAATCGCTTGCAAATGATCGCCGACCGGCAGACGCACGAGTTGCCACATGACCCGCTCGATCAGGCACGCTTGGCAGCGGCGATGGGATTCGACGCGTGGCAGGACTTCGAGCAAGCACTGGGAGCGCTCACGGCAAAAGTGCAGGGATGTTTTGACGAGGTATTCGCGGCACCGAGCGAGCACCAGCACCTTGAAGGTGACGAAGGGCTAGCTGCGATTTGGCTTGGCGCGCTCGACGACGATACCGCGGACCGGGTGCTAGCCGCGCGGGGTTTCGACAAGCCAAGCGATACCGTAGCGTTACTGTGCGGCTTACGCACTGGAGCCTCGTACAATGCGCTTTCGAGCGAAGGCCGCGCACGGCTTGACCGGCTTGTACCGATGCTGTTAGCAGCCGCGAGCCACACTCGCGAGCCACACACAACGATGACGCGTGTGATTCAGTTGATCGAGGCCATCGGCCGGCGTTCTGCGTATCTTGTGCTGTTGCTAGAGAATCCAACGGCGTTGTCACAGTTGGTCAATCTATGCGCAACAAGCCCATGGATCGCCAGTTGGATTAGCCAACATCCGATCTTGCTTGATGAGCTAATTGATCCAGGAAGCTTGTACACGCTGCCGACGCGCGAGGCGTTAACGACAGAGTTGAGCCAGCGGCTGACCCACGTGCCTTCGGATGATCTCGAATCACAGATGGAGTTGCTGCGCGAGTTCCGGCACGGCCATATCTTGCGCGTAGCGGCGGCGGATATCGGTCCGGGGCTGGCGCCCGAGCAGGTGGGCGCCCAACTCGCTGGTCTTGCCGATGCAGTGCTCGATGCGTGCCTGGATATGGCCAAGCACGGACTCGTCGAGAAACACGGTGAGCCGGTGTGCGCCGCCGACGACACGACCGGATTCGCCATTGTCGGCTACGGCAAGCTTGGCAGCCTTGAGCTCGGATACGTTTCTGATCTAGACATAATCTTTTTGTATGAAACCTGTGATGTCGGAAGTGAAACGGCCGGGCCGTTGGCAGTATCGCACGACGTGTTCTTTGCGCGGCTTGGACAGCGCATTATTCATGTGCTTACTACGCGGACCCGCGCTGGCCTGCTCTACGAAGTCGACATGAGGTTGCGGCCAAGCGGGCGCGCCGGAGCGCTCGTCACCTCGTTGCCCGCATTCCGCGATTACCAACGGGACCGCGCCTGGACTTGGGAACATCAAGCACTCGTGCGTGCGCGCCCGATTGCGGGTAAACAAGAGCTCTGTGAGCGATTTGCAAACGTGCGCCGCGAGATCTTGTGCATACCGCGCGAGCGCGACCAACTCCGAGACGACGTAGTAGCGATGCGTGCGAAGATGGTTGCGGCCCACTCCCCCCACGACACTACTTTGTTCGATATCAAACACGACCGCGGAGGTATCGTCGACATTGAATTTATGGTCCAATATTGGGTGCTGCTGTGGGCGGCACGTCATCCAGAGCTGGTAGAGCATACTGACAATATCAGCATCCTGGAATCGTTGGCGAACGCCGGTCTGCTGGGCGCAGAGCGCAAGCAGTTACTGGTAGATGCCTATCGTCGCTACCTTTCCACAGAACACCATCTCAAGCTGACGGACCGCAAGTCGGTGGTCGAAAGCGCTGAGCTTGCAGGTTTGCCGGACCTTGTTGCGGTCGTTTGGCGGGAGGTGTTTGAGTCGTCTTCTGCTGCCGACTAAACTTGCCGCAGGCCCAATGCAAGCGTGACCAACGCAGCTACAACAACAAGAGGTAGGGATGTCGTTCGCTGATCGTGACGGCGTAATTTGGTACGACGGAAAGCTCGTTCCTTGGCGCGAAGCAACGACGCACGTGCTGACCCACACCCTGCATTACGGCATGGGGGTGTTCGAGGGTGTGCGTGCCTACAAGACCGATAAAGGCCCAGCGATCTTTAGGTTGCGCGAGCACACGGAGCGCCTGTTCCGCTCGGCCCAAATTCTGGGCATGTCCATATCCTACGACAAGGACACGATAAACGAAGCGATATGCACGGCAGTGCGCAAGAATGGTCTCGACAGCGCTTACATACGGCCAATCTGTTTCTACGGATCCGAGGGCATGGGTTTGCGCGCCGACAATCTCGACGTTCATGTGGCCGTGGCTGCCTGGTATTGGGGTGCGTACCTAGGTGAGGAAAACATAGAGGCCGGTATCCGCGTGCGAACCTCGTCGTTCACGCGCCACCACGTCAACGTGGCAATGTGTCGGGCAAAGGCCACTGGTCACTACATCAACTCGATCCTGGCGTTGCACGACGCGCAGGCGTGCGGCTATGAAGAGGCGCTACTACTCGATGTAGAGGGATTTGTAATGGAAGGCAGTGGCGAGAACATCTTCATCGTGCGCGACGGTGCGATCTATACGCCCGACCTGTCTTCTGCACTCGACGGCATCACGCGAGACACGATCTTTCAGTTAGCGGATGAGATCGGAAATCCAGTGAAGGAGAAGCGCATCACGCGGGATGAGGTTTATATCGCCGATGAGGCGTTCTTCACCGGTACCGCAGCCGAGGTCACGCCGATTCGTGAGCTCGACGGACGCACGATCGGTATCGGCAAGCGCGGGCCCATCACCGAAACCTTGCAGGGCCTTTTCTTCGATCAGGTGCACGGGCGCCGCTCAGAGCACCCGGAATGGCTGACGTTGGTATGATTTTGAGCGATGGCCGGTGAATCCACCCCTAACACGGAACAGCACTATGAGGTGACTCAGAAGGACTTGCCGTTGCATTGCCCGATGCCAGGCATGAGCTTGTGGAACTCCCATCCACGCGTGTATTTGCCTATCGAGAAAAGCGGCGAGGAACGTTGTCCGTATTGCGGCACGTTGTATACCTTGAAGACCCCGGTGGGCGCGTAGCGCTATCGTTGTTGCCGGTAGTCAGCGTATGACTTTTCTTCAATCAGTTCGGAGCCCAGCGCAAAGCTGAGCTCGCGCTTTACGTCGGACCGTTCATCATTATTAAGGTAGACCGAGCGCGCCAGTTCGATGAATTCATCGTCGAACTGCTTCTGTGCCTCTTTGATCCGAATACGATCCTCGATTTCCCAGAGACGCTCGTTGATTTCCTTGAGCTTGGCGAGCTTAGAGGCAATGTCAGCTTGCGCGAACGCTGAATTGGCCCAGGCGTCTTCGAGTATGGTTAACTCCTTGGTGATGTTCTTTAGCTTTTCGGGGTCGTTGATGCGTTCAGACTTGATCCGAAGAATCGAGACCTTATCAAGGAACTCACCAATCGATACTTCAACGGTCATATTCATTGCTTCACCTTGGCTGCTGTCAAGCCATCACACCATGAGACGTCGGGCTACGGAACTGCTGGTTCGCAATCGGATAAGTGATTATGCTCTACTGTGATCGCAACCGGGTGAACGCTCTGCATCGACAGGAAATTGAACACCACAATGGGGCCTGAGCAACGCGTCTTGGTGGTAGGCCCGGCCTGGGTCGGCGACATGGTCATGGCGCAGAGCCTTTTTATCACGCTGCGCCAGCATATGCCAGGTGCTAAGGTTGACGTACTTGCGCCTGGTTGGTCTCTACCGCTGCTCGCGCGCATGCCGGAAGTGCACGAAGCGGTGGATCTACCCGTCGGTCATGGGGAGTTGGCATTGAGTGCGCGCTACGCGATCGGCAAGCAGTTGCGAAACAAGGGATATACTCAGGCAATCATTATTCCGCGATCCCTCAAAGCGGCGCTTATTCCTTTCTTTGCTCGTATTCCCCGTCGCACGGGTTACCGCGGCGAGACACGTTACGGTCTTGTCAATGACATGCGCGCACTGGACAAAAGCGTGCTGACCAAGACGGTGCAACGCTACGTCGCGCTCGGCCGGGACGCGCGTGCGCCCGTGCCGTTCGCGGAAATCCCGCAGCCGCAGCTAACGGTCGATAAGAACAACCAAGCGCGACTCAAGGAGAAGCTCGGCATTTCTGATTCCGGTCCGACAGCAGCGTTTGTACCCGGGGCAGAGTACGGTCCAGCGAAGCGCTGGCCGTCGGAATATTATGCGAAGCTTGCGCGCCTATTAACCGACGCAGGCTATTGCATTTGGCTGCTGGGCTCCGCCAACGACTCTGAGGTGTGTAAGCGGATCGGTGAGCAGTCCGGTGGCGTGACAAGTGACCTAAGTGGAAAGACAAGTCTTGTGGAAACCGTGGACCTCATCGCGCTCACGGACTTTGTCGTCACTAACGATTCCGGGCTGATGCACGTCGCGGCCGCCGTCGGTCGTCCGTTGTTGGCAATCTTTGGTTCGTCGACCCCAAGGTACACACCTCCGCTGAGCAGCCAAGCAGAGATCTTTTATCTAGACCTTGATTGCAGCCCCTGTTTTGAACGTCAATGCCCGCTCGGTCACCTCAATTGTCTGCGGCAAATCACGGTGAAAGCGGTCTACGACACCTGCGTTAAGATAGCGCATGATCGCACGCGCTAGTGGGGGCTTAACCCGAGTGTCTACGCACTGGCGAGAAAAAGCCGTCTACGCCCTCCTTTTCATGTTGCCGGTGGCCGGCGTGAGCGTGCGCCACTGGATAAGCGGCTCGTTTGCATTGCTCACGTTGCTGTCGCTGCCCGAACTCTTCAAGCGCAAACATAATCTCAGACGTGAAGAGCGTTGGTTTGTTCTCATCTGTGCGGCGTTTTTTGCCGTGTTCTTGCTTTCATCGCTGTTCAATGGCTGGACTGATGTGCAGACCCGTTTCCTCGGTCGTGAGATACGCTTTCTTTTCGCAATCCCGATCTATCTGATGGTTCGCCGCTATCCCGACACGGGGGTATGGCTATTACGCGGGGCATTATTGGGCGCATTCGTCCTCTGTGCGCAGTCCCTGCTCGATGTCTATGTATTTTCCCAGGGCCGCGCTACCGGTGCCTACAGCCCGAACCTGCTGGGACCGGTGGCGGTGTTGTTGGCGTTCTATTTGCTCTGTGCGTGGAAGCTTGAGAAACACCGCGTGCTTCGTGCCCTGATACCGGTGGCTGTCCTCGCATCGTTGGTATCGGTGGCGCTTTCCGGGTCGCGTGGTGCGTATCTCGGCTTAGCGGTGTTGAGCGTTGTCTGGATCGCCTTGAGTTTTAGAGGGCGGTACACGGCACTGGCTGGTGCGGCTGTGGTCGGAATGATAGTGGTTGCTTTTAATCTTTCGCATACGCTTGTGGAACGGACGAGCATGGCGCTCGCCGAGTTCAAGGCGCACATGCAAGCCGAGAACCCTGCGATGCTGGAAGGGCAGTTTACTCGCTGCTACGAATACGACCCGGCTGAATACCCGGTCCATGCTGCTATGTATGCGGCCGCATTGGCTGAATGCCTCAGACGTCTGGGGCCTGTGGGCGCGAGAATAGAGATGGCGCGTGTGTCGTTGCTGATCGTTCGAGACCACCCGGTCTTAGGCGTGGGGCGCGGCAACTACACTAGAGCGGCGAGGAGCTACGTTGACGCGGGGCTTGTGCATCGTGAGGCGGCACAACACAGTCACCCGCATAATGCTTACCTGGAGATGATGGTCTCAAAGGGTATCGTCGGCTTGGTAGTATTTCTGGTCTTGCTGCTTTATCCGCTCATTTATTTCTTAAGGACCTTTAAGATATCGCGCCCACCCGCAACGTTGGGGATCATTCACATCGTCGGCTTTTCGGTATTCTCGCTCGTCGACGCCTCGACCTTTATTAAAGGCAATTACGTCAGCCTATTTCTGCTGTTTCTTATCGCCTTCTTTGCTTGGCAGGTGCGTAACGTTA
>JBHICC010000040.1:0-26018 GCA_046759385.1 Acidiferrobacterales bacterium
GGTTTCGGAAAAATGATGGCTGCCATCATTGCGTGAAACGAAGTAGAGCGCCTTGGTCGCAGCCGGGTTCAGTACCGCATGCAATGCATCACTTCCCGGCATCGCGATCGGCGTTGGTGGTAAGCCCGCGCGCGTATAGGTGCTGTAAGGTGAGTCACGCAACAAGTCGCGACGCCGCAGATTACCGTCGAAGTCGGGGCCCATCCCATAGATCACTGTAGGGTCCGACTGTAATCGCATGCCGTGACGCAATCGATTAATGAACACACCAGCGATGAGACTGCGCTCGCTCGCAAGCCCAGTTTCTTTCTCCACGATAGAAGCCAAAATCAACGCTTCGTACGCGTTCTTGATTGGTAGCTCCGGCTTGCGAGTAGCCCATTCTTGACGCAACCGCATCTGCATACGGTCAAACGCACGGCGTAAGAGGTCGAGGTCCGTCGTGCCGGCAGAGTAATAGTAAGTATCAGGATAAAACTGACCCTCTGGGTGCAAGCCAGGGTAACCGAGCCGAACCATGATCGCGTCGGGAGCAAGCCCCTCAAGGGTCTTCTCCATCCTCGGCGCGGCGTTAATCGCGGCTAAGAATTGCTGGAACGTCCAACCTTCGATTAAGGCAAGCGGATATTCCACTACTCTGCCGGCGATAACCTGCGCAAGCAGCGCTCGCTGACTGATTCCCTGGGCGAACTTGTACTCACCCGCCTTGAGCTTACGTGCCTGACCTTTCAGGTAGGCAAGTAGAACTAGAGAGAAACTGTCGGGGAGGACATCATCGGCCTGCAGTTGGCGGGCAAACGTGCGCAACGACATCCCCGGCTTGACGAAATAGGTTTGCTCGCCCAGTTTCAGGCTGTGATTCCAAGCCCAACCGAGGTAGATGCTAATCGTGAGCGCACCCACGATCGCGATCGCAATCGTCGTTCTAAGCAGTGTCACCAACGTACGGCGTCCTCATGATCGCCTGTTGCAAGCGCCGAGTGGTAGGCCCGACCGGAAAAGCCCTCGACTGTATTTGCGTGACTGGCCAAATCCC
Organism: Acidiferrobacterales bacterium; assembly: GCA_046759385.1. GTDB lineage: Bacteria > Pseudomonadota > Gammaproteobacteria > Acidiferrobacterales > SPGG2 > JBHICC01. The sequence goes on from JBHICC010000040.1 coordinate 1,037, forward strand.
AATGAGACTATTCGTAAGAAAGATCTCATCGGCCTTATCTAGCGTAGCACGAGTTATCGGCCCGACCCGATGCGGTAACGTTAGGCACCGCGCCTGCTCTAACACTGCCCCGCGCATCACCCCCTCGACACCGTAATGAGACAGTTCCGGAGTGAGTAACGTTCCTTCGGAAACCACGAAAACATTCGCTGCTGTGGCCTCAACGATGTTGTCATCTTCATCTAACATCAGCCCTTCGACAAACTCCGATTCCCATTCTGCTCTCGCCAGCACCTGCTCGAGCCGATTGAGATGCTTGATCCCGGCCGTCAGCGGATTTCGCGAAACCCGCGTGCGGCATACTCGCACACTCACGCCATCCTGTGCGTAACCCAGCGGGTAGTCTGGCCAAGGCAGGAGTGCGAGCACCCGTGTCGGTCGCTCGGCACTACCGGGTGCGTAGCCGCGGCCCGAAATACCACGTGTAATTATGATTTTTAACACCGCACGCTCGATGTCTTCGCACAATGCACGGGCCTCCTCGCGCAATTGTGCCGCATCCGGCGGCCCGATCAGCAACCGTTCACATCCTTTTTTAAGCCGCGCTAGGTGCTGCTGCCAAAGCAAGGGGTCGCAGCGGTAGACGGCAATCGTTTCAAACACACCGTCGCCGTACTGAAAGCCCCGATCCTGCACAGGCACACAGTCGGTCGTCTCTCCGTTTACCAATACTACGGGTGGCCAGGTCATGCGCAACCAAGCGCGGCCAACAAGCCTTTGGCCTTCGCTCGAGTCTCGCGCAACTCTCTCATTGGTCGCGAATCCGCAACGATGCCGGCGCCGGCGCGCAACTGCACATGATCGCCTTGCAGCACCATCGTTCTGATAAGAATGTTGAGGTCCATGCTGCCGTCTCGGTTAAGGTAGCCCATGGAGCCTGTGTACGGACCGCGGGGGGCTTGCTCGAGCTCGGCGATGATTTCCATGCAACGTACCTTGGGACAGCCGGTGATGGTACCGCCAGGGAATACAGCCCGAATGATCTGTGCGGGTGTGATGTCCTCACGCAGCACACCCGTCACCTCTGACACGATATGATGAACGTGGCGGTAGGACTCTAGCACCATGAGTTCGTTCACTTCGACGCTACCGGCGCGACACACGCGGCCAAGATCATTGCGTTCCAAGTCGATCAGCATAACGTGTTCGGCGCGCTCCTTCGGGTGGCGCAAGAGCTCTTCTGACCACCGCAGATCCTGCAAGCGATCACCGCTACGCGGGTAGGTGCCAGCAATAGGACGCGTATAGATGTGACGTCCCGACACTCTGACCAAGCGTTCAGGCGATGAGCTAACGATCGCGGTGTCAGGATCGAGTGTCATTAGCCCGGCGAACGGTGCGGGGTTAGCTGCCCGCAGGCACTCGTACAACCGCGCGGCATTCATGGGCTCGTCGAGCCACGCATGCCATGGCCGAGAGAGGTTCACCTGGAAAACGTCGCCCGCGCGTATGTAAGCTAAGATGCGTTCGACGCCAGCGAGAAAGACTTCCGGATCCTCCTCGGCGACGCGCACGGGCGCAAGCGTGTGATCATAATGGCGAGTGCACGATTGTAAATCGCGCTCCATCTGTGGAATCAACTGGTCCGCGTCAGCTGATTCGCACACTAGATGCGTCATATGGGCTTGGTGGTCGCGGATAATTGCAGCGGGTATGCGCGTCAAACTCGCCGTCAGCATATCCGACACGGTAGGCGCATATTTCAACTTGGCCTCGATCTGGGTGACCAATTCATAACCGAGGTAAACAAACCAGCCGCCAGTAAATGGAAGCATGTCTTGCCAGCTCGTGAGCGGGTGTGCCGGCCGGGCGTGTTCGCACCATTCACGATCCAACGCCTCGAGAAAATCACCGACACCAACACATTGATCGTCGCGCATCAGGCGCTGATCGCCTGTGAGCCAAAGGCGGCACCGGGGAAAAGCAAACAAGATATCGTAGCGCGCATGTGGCGTTCCCGCTGCCGCGCTCTCTAGCAGATGCGGATAGCGTTTTGGCTTAGCCCGCTGCAGCTCAAGTAGATCGGGGAAAACATCGAGGCTGCGCGCGACGAACCCTGACGGTACGACGAGCTCTTGGGCGGTGGGGATGCTCACATGAGCCTGCTCAACACCAACGTGCCGTTCGTTCCACCAAAACCGAAAGAGTTTGAGAGCGCGATGTTTACCTTAGCCTCGCGCGCACTACCGGGAACGTAGTCAAGATCACACTCTGGATCCGGATTTTCCAAGTTAATGGTCGGCGGTATCACCTGATGATGGAGCGTGAGCACCGTATACACGGCTTCGACACCGCCGGCCGCACCCAGCAAATGTCCAACCATGGACTTCGTCGAACTCACTGCGAGCTTATGCGCATGCTCGCGGAATGTGCGTTTGATAGCGATTGTCTCGACCTTATCACCGACCGGCGTGGAAGTACCGTGCGCATTGATGTAGTCAATGGCTTCAGGATTGACGTTGGCGTTGCGCATCGCATTCTGCATGCATTGAATCGCGCCTTCCCCGCCTTCAGATGGGCTCGTCATGTGATAGGCGTCGCCGCTCAACCCCAGTCCCCCGAGCTCGGCATAGATCGTCGCCCCGCGCTTGCGCGCGTGCTCGAGCTCCTCCAGCACTATTACGCCGGCACCTTCGCTTAACACGAAGCCATCGCGCTCCTTGTCCCATGGACGACTCGCTCCTTCGGGGTCATCGTTGCGAGTGCTGAGGGCTTTCGCATTGCCAAATCCCGCCATCGACGTTGGCGTCACGGCGGCTTCCGCGCCACCAGCGACCATCACATCGGCATCGCCGTACTCTATTAGCCGCCCCGCATCGCCAATCGCATGCGTTCCCGTCGAGCATGCAGTCACCATGGTCAAATTTGGTCCCTTGATGCCGTACATGATCGACAGGTCACCCGATAACATGTTAGCGATGCTCATTGGAACGTAGAACGGTGAAACGCGGCGCGCACCTTTTTCAAGGAAGGTGCGGTTTGTGGCTTCTATAGTATTAACACCGCCGATTCCGGAGCCGAGGTGAACGCCGATGCGAGTGGCATTCGTTTCGTTGATCTCAAGCCCGGAGGAACGGATCGCCTCGCTCGCGGCGGCGATTCCAAGCTGAATGAAGCGATCCATCCGGCGCGATTCCTTCTCCGGAATGAATTTCGTAGGATCGAACCCCTTCACCTCACCGGCAATACGGGCGGGCATCTGACTCGTATCACAGAGCGTAACCGGTCCGATGCCACTGCGTCCCGCGCAGATGCCCTTCCAATTCTCTTCGACGCCAATCCCAAGCGGCGACAATATGCCTAGACCGGTAACGACGATGCGTCGTCTGCCCAAAACTAACTCCCTATACGAACCACTGTTTCGTAACCGTCGCGGTTATCCACGCTTGTAAAAAGGTAGAATCGAAATCCAGAAAATGCCGCATGAACGTCTTCTTCGTCGAGAGTGCTTGTCAGCTGAAATTTCACGTGTGACAGGCCGCACAGCGACGAGTTGCCCACACTCCGTTTGCTATTGGATAAACGATAAACTAAGGGCCGCCCCCAAATGGTGGTTTGCGGCCCCGGCGAGTAAAAATCAGATCAGCTTGATCGCGAGTTGATGTAGTCAATCGCTTGTTGCACAGTGGTAATCTTTTCTGCCTCCTCGTCCGGAATCTCCGTACCGAACTCTTCTTCCAAGGCCATTACCAACTCCACGGTATCTAGAGAATCCGCGCCAAGATCATCGACAAACGACGATGCAGGTGTGACTTCGTTTTCGTTGACCCCCAATTGCTCCACGACGATTTTTTTCACACGTTCTTCGACACTGCTCATAACGGACTGATCCTCCAGACTTTCCTGATCGCGCCGCGCGACGGCGCATAGTTAGCACAATTTGCCAAGCTTAGTCTACTCGGATTTAAATCTTTTTAATTCATATACATACCGCCGTTTACGTGTAACGTTATGCCGGTGATATAGGCCGCCCGCGAGGACGCCAAAAAGGCTACCGCATACGCGATCTCGTCCACCGAACCGAAGCGTCCCAAAGGAATCTGTTGTAGCAGTGCCTGGGTCTGCGCCTCGGGTAATGCCCGAGTCATATCGGTGTCGATCATCCCCGGTGCTACTGCATTGACGGTGACGTTGCGTGCCGCCACCTCGCGCGCCAGCGCGCGCGTGAAGCCGATAAGCCCGGCCTTCGCGGCGGCATAATTCGACTGGCCGGGATTTCCCGTTTCTGCAACCACCGAACTGATGTTAATGATTCGGCCCTGACGCGCCCGCGTCATCGCGCGCAGACACGCCTTCGACAGACGATAGACGGACTTGAGGTTCGTATCAATGATCGCGTCCCATTCCTCCTCTTTCATACGCAACAGCAAGTTATCACGAGTAATACCTGCGTTGTTCACTAGGATCGTCGGCGCACCACAAGTGTCATTCATCTCGACTAACACCGAATCGATAGACTGAGGTTGGGTAATCTCAAGTACCATACCTCGACCGCGGAGCTCGTGGTTCTTCAAAAGGTCGGTAACGCGCTGGGCTCCGTCATCTGAAGTTGAGGTACCAACGACATAAGCACCCTGCCGAGCGAGTTCCAGCGCAATTGCCGACCCGATTCCCCGACTTGCACCCGTTACGAGTGCAGTTTCGTTTTCAAGGAGTGATTGCATCTTCGTTCCAACTTGCATCTCGTATCTGTCGTAACGATGTTACCCTTCACGAACGACGGACAAAGCATGCTCCAATGTCTCTGTGTCGAATACCGGCAGTGCGTCCACCTCGCGGGTGATGCGCCTGTTTAGCCCTAAGAGCACCTTGCCCGGGCCACATTCTATGACCCTGCCGACACCTGCGGCTGCCATTTTCGTTACGGTATCGACCCAGCGTACCGGCGATCTGATCTGCTCCACCAGCGCGCGGCGTATCGCCTCCGGCTCACTTTCCGCCGCCGCGTGAACATTATGCAGCACCGGCACGCTTGGGGAGCGGATCTCGACCGACTGCAAGCGCTGCGCCATGCGGTCGGCTGCGGGCCTCATTAGCTCGCAATGAAAGGGACCGCTCACAGGCAGCATCAGTGCGCGTCTGGCACCGGCTGCCTTCGCTTGTGCAACCGCGCGCTCGACAGCGGCCGTGGTACCGGCGACCACAACTTGCCCGGGGGCATTGAAGTTAACCGGCGACAATACCTCGCCGTCGGCACAGCGCTCACACAGGGTGCTCACGCCCACGTCGTCGAGCCCCATGATCGCTGCCATCGATCCCTGCCCTATCGGTACCGCCTCCTGCATGAAACGCCCACGGTCGGCGACCAGGCCGACTGCGTCGGTGAACGAGAGCGCCTGTGCACACGCCAGCGCCGTGTACTCACCGAGACTGTGGCCGGCCATCCATACCGGTACGGGCCCATCATGTTTGCGCCATACCCGCCAAACCGCCGCGCCGGCAGTCAGCATGGCCGGCTGCGTATTGACGGTCTGATTGAGTTTTTCCTCCGGTCCTTCCTGAACCAGAGTCCAAAGATCGATACCGAGCACGTCCGAAGCTTCAGCAAACGTGCGCTGAACCTCCTCATGATGTGTGGCAAGCTCGGCTAACATGCCGACCGACTGCGAACCCTGTCCCGGAAAGACAAAACCTAGTGACATATGAACTACTCAACGCGAAGGCCGCTCCTGTGTGTCGCCATTCGTGCATTGCTCGATCGCTGCTCCCGACGCGATCCTACCTCCTTCCTCCCTGGAGTCGTGCACTTTGCGCAAAGGCGCGGAGGATTTATGAATTAGGGTTCACTCTGCTAGTGCGAAGCTCTTGGAAACCTTTGCTGTTTGCCTCTCTGCGTATTTGCGTTGGGTGTGTGGCCTTTTTAGTATTTCAATAAAGCTGACCCCCAGGTGAAGCCGCCGCCAAAGGCTTCCATCAAAACTGTATCGCCGCGCTTGATGCGGCCATCGCGCACGGCTTCGTCAAAAGCCAACGGAATCGATGCCGCCGAGGTGTTGCCATGCCGGTCAACCGTGACCACGACGTTGTCCATCGACAGCCCGAGCTTCTTGGCGGTTGCGGCAATGATGCGCATGTTTGCCTGATGCGGTACGAGCCAGTCGATATCTGATTTCTGCATGTTGTTAGCCGCCAAGGTTTCGTCAACGATATCGCCGAGGGTATTCACGGCAACTTTGAACACCTCGCTGCCGCCCATCGTTACATAAGCCTGGCCGTTTAAAACCTTGTCGTAACCTTGCGAAACGCCTGCCGGCACCTCAAGCAACTCTTTATACTGGCCATCTGCATGCAGGTGCGAAGAAATAATGCCGGGTGAGTCGTTAGCCTGTAGCACCACAGCACCCGCGCCATCTCCGAAGAGCACGCAGGTGCCGCGATCCTTCCAGTCGATGATTCGGGAGAAAGTTTCCGCGCCAACAACGAGCGCACACTTTGCGCTTTGCGTGCGCACAAATTTGTCGGCAACATCTAGCGCGTAGACGAAACCAGTACAAACGGCTTGAATGTCGAACGCCGGACAACCGTGAATCTCGAGGCGTTTTTGCAACAAACAGGCCGTGCTTGGAAATACCTGGTCCGGCGTGGTCGTCGCCAGCACGATCAGGTCAATTTCATTCTTATCGATGCCCGCAACCTCGATCGCCTGCCGTGACGCATGTTCGGCAAGATCGACCGTGAGCTCGCCCTCCGCAGCGATGCGGCGTTCGCGCACGCCGGTGCGCGCGACGATCCAGTCGTTCGACGTCTCGACCATGCCCTCGAGCTCGGCATTGGTCAACACCTTCGCCGGCAGATAAGCGCCTGTCCCTGTTATTCTTGAATATTTCACGCTGACTCCTGTCTGACGAGCATCGACGCCAGCTGCTGGGTCACCTGCTTGGGGAAATCCTTGTTGGCTTCTGTCAAGGCCTCGTCGATCGCATACCGGAAGGCCAACGCATCGGCACCCCCATGACTTTTTATAACAATGCCGTTTAGCCCTGCGAGGGTAGCTCCATTGTAGCGCCGTGGATCCACCCGGCGTCGAAAGGCTTTTAGAACCGGTAGCGCGATTAAACCCGAGAGCTGTGTGAGCGTGTTACGCCGAAACTCCTGGCGCATATAGTGGGTGATCATTTGAGCCAGGCCCTCACTGGTCTTGAGGGCAACGTTACCAACGAATCCGTCGCAGACTATGACGTCCATATCTCCCGTATAGAGCTCATCACCCTCGACGTAGCCGCAATAATTCACTTTACTGTTGCGTAATAGCTCGGCCGCCCGCTTGACCGTCTCATTACCCTTGATGTCCTCTTCGCCGATGTTGAGTAGACCGACCCGCGGATCGGATTTGCCCTCGAGCGTATTGACGAGTATCGATCCCATAATAGCAAACTGCAGCAGCTGTTCCGGCGTGCAGTCCACGTTAGCACCCAGATCCAGGACGTGCACGTGGCTATGGATCGTGGGCAAAGTAGAGACAATCGCCGGCCGGTCGATACCTGGTAGCGTTTTCAGAACGAAACGGGCTGTCGCCATCAACGCGCCGGTATTGCCAGCGCTCACGCAGGCTTGCGCGCGACCCGACTTAACGAGATTGATCGCCACGCGCATGGAGGAGTCTTTCTTACCGCGCAGCACCTGCGCCGGTGGCTCGTCCATGCCAACCACCTCCGAGGCATGTTGGACCTTGAGTCGATGATTCTCGTTGATCTTCAGGCGCGCGAGCTGGCGAGCAAGCACTTCACGCTGCCCGACGAGAATTAATGCCAGGTCGGCATGCTTCTGTAGCGCGGCAGAGGCTGCGGGAACGGTAACTTTGGCACCGTGGTCGCCTCCCATCGCATCGAGCGCAATGGTGACCGTCAAGGACTTGCCACCCCTTTAGTGTGCTAACGCCGTTACTCGGCGTCTACTTCAGACTCGGTCGTCTCGATGACCTTTTGACCACGGTAATAACCATCGGGACTAACGTGATGGCGGCGGTGTGTCTCGCCACTGGTCGAATCAACGGACAGCGTGGGCTTTTTCAGGGCGTCGTGTGACCGACGCATCCCGCGTTTCGATGGGGTCTTACGGCTTTTCTGTACCGCCATGCTCTCTCCTTAACGGATGCTATGGATCCTTGTGCTTGAGTTTGCCCAACACGGAAAACGGGCTCTCCTCTGGCTCTCGGCGTTCCACGCTTTCCGTGTAGGCCCGAGCCGGGCATTCGTCAACGTCATGCATCGGTATCATCGGCATTGCCAACAATAGCTCGTCTTCGACGATCTCTGCCAGCGAAAGCGGCTTATCGGCCACCAGCACGTCACTTTCGTCACTAAGATCACCGGAGCGTTCCTCAGGTTTGAGCACGATCAACGACGGTTCCACGGTAAATGTTACCGTCATCCGCTCCAGGCAACGCTGACACGCGACGGGTAGCTGCACCGTAACGATGCCAAACATCTGCCGCAAACCCTGCTCGCCGCTGCGTTCGAAACGCAGGCTGACAGACGCCTTCCCTTCGTCATCTAGGCACAGCGCACGCAAACGTCTCATGGCTTTGACCGGGAGTTCCCCAGCGATTTTCGCGCCGGTGTCGGCCAGCCGCACAGGATCGACGGTCACTGGCATGCCACTGGACATCGGGCGCGCATCATATAATTGCCTGAAAACCATGTCAAAAACGGTTCGTAAGACTAGGCCGCAGGGCTACCGAATGAGTGCGGGTCTCGAACGGGTTCCCGGGCGCTGAGCCCTAACCCCTCCGTCCCCAATGCTTCTGGTTTAGCTGCCTACTGCTGGACTCCTTGCCGCCTGCCACCCGATACTCTGCGCATGGCCGCCCCGACAATCATTCTGGCATCCTCCTCAGCCTATCGCCGCAACTTGTTGCAACAGCTTGGACTCTCGTTCGAGGTCGTCGAACCATCGGTCGATGAGTCGCCGCGGCCGGGCGAACGCCCGGAGGCCCTAGTGAAGCGGCTGGCGCTGTCCAAGGCGAAGAGCATCGCGAGAAATCACACGGCAGCACTAGTGATTGGCGCTGATCAAGTAGCCGTGCACGGTGACACGATCGTTGGCAAGCCGCGCGACCATGCGCACGCACGGCAGCAACTACGCCAGGCATCTGGGAAGACTGTCACCCTTTACACAGGAATCGCCGTAATCAATGCCGATAGCGGCCGAGTACAAACCGATGTAGTGCCGTTCCGTGTGGTGTTCCGTGATCTGGACGACGCGCAGATCGAAAGTTACTTACGCACAGAGCAGCCCTATGACTGCACCGGTAGCGTCAAGGCCGAAGGATTGGGCATTGCGCTGCTGACCCGCTTCGAGGGCGAGGATCCGAACGCGCTGATTGGGTTACCACTGATCCGGCTCGTGCGAATGCTCGAGAATGAGGGTGTGCAAATTCTGTGACAGGTCACGTAGCACGGCGCTATCGTATTTCGAGGGCGAGGCCCGACAGCTTGTTCCCCAACGCCTGTGCCATAGCCGTGCCGATGAGCCGAGCGAAGCGATCTAGGAAATTCTCGCGGAAAGTAAAATCGATGATCTCTTCAGTGCCGATGACTTCGCGCGCGACGTGACCGGCACTACCCAGTTCATCGATTAGCCCCATCTGCATGGCCTCTTCGCCAGTCCAGAAATAGCCTGTAAACGTCTCCTTGTTCTCCTTCAGTGCTTCTCCACGTCCTTCCTTGACGACGTCGATGAACTGCTCGTGTATTCGGTCTAGCAGTTCTTGCGCATGCTCACGGTGTCTCGGGCTCAGCGGCGAAAACGGATCCAGGAACCCCTTGTCTTCGCCAGCGGTAAGCAGGCGCCGCTCGATACCAAGCTTATTCATGCCTTCGACGAAACCAAAGCCGTTCATGAGCACGCCTATCGATCCAACGATGCTGGCCTTGCTCGCGTAAATCTTGTCTGCCGAGGCTACCGCGTAGTAACAGCCCGAGGCACAAATGTCACCAATCACAGCATAGATACGCGTTTCGGGATGCGCCATTCGCAACCGTTTGATCTCCGTGTTTATGTAGCTCGCCTGCACCGGACTACCGCCGGGGCTATTTGTGCGCAAAATCACTCCTTTGGCGCCGCTTTCAAACGCCCCGCGCAACCCCGAGATGATATTGTCGGCACTGGCGACGCCGTCGGGGCTGATAACCCCGTCGACATCTACAAGCGCCGTGTAATCGCCTGTGATCGGCTTGTCCGAGAGTCCCGCCGTTAATCCCAATACCAGCAACACTACGAGGTAAACCGCAAAGAACGCCTTGAAGAACACGCCCCAGCGACGGGCCTTGCGCTGCTCACGCAGCGAGGCGAACGCTAGACGCTCTATGACGCTTCGCTCCCAGTCTGGCTGGGCCACCGGCGGTTTGTCGTTACTGTCAACCATTGCCCTACCCTGTCTCTGTCTCTATTGCCGTTGCTGTGCGACCATGCACGCTTGCTCCGCGACCAGGTAGATATTTTCGTGCTCCTCGCGCACGGGCAACGGTGTCAGACCGCTCCCTGCGCACGGTCCATTGACGCAGGCGCCGGTCGCCGGGTCGTAGAGGGCACCATGGGTCGCACAGATCAGAAAATCGCCGTCGCGATCAAAGAAGTGTCCTTCGCTCCAGTCTAGCTCAACCCCACGATGCGTACACCGGTTGATAAAAGCGTAGACACCCCCTCGATAACGAACGGCGAAAGCCGGCAAGGTTTCCCCATGCACTTGCACGACGAAGCGTTTACCGCGCCCGCCATCGGTGAGCTTGGCGCTTGAACAAATGACCTGCCCAATCGAAGACGATGAGGTCATACCGCTTCATATTGAAGACGCTGTACCAGGTCGGAAAGCTCTGCGGGTAAGGGCGCGCGTATTCGCATTTTCTCCCCGTCGCGCGGATGATGGAAGCCTAGCGCCGCTGCATGCAGAAACAGACGCCGTAATCCAAGGCGACGCATCTGGCGATTAAAATCCCGATCACCGTATTTTGGATCACCGGCAATCGGGTGCCTAATGTGGCTAGCGTGCACCCGCGCTTGATGGGTACGGCCGGTCAGCAGTTTGATCTCAACTAAAGTGCTGTCGGCAAACACATTCTTTACCACAAACCGCGTGGCCGCGTCCTTGCCAGCTGCTGATACCTCAACCAGGCGCTCGCCTGAGCGCAGCCGGTACTTTTCCAGCGGCACGTCCACGCGTCTCGCATGCTCGCTCCAGCTTCCGTGCAACAGCGCGGTATAGCGCTTGTCGATCTGCCCCCCGCGCAGTTGCGCGTGCAATTCGAGTAATACGGGCCGACGCTTGGCGATCAAAAGGCAACCGGACGTATCTCGGTCTAGGCGGTGTACCAGTTCCAGGAAACGACTCCGGGGCCGCGCCGCCCGCAAGGTTTCGATCACACCTAAACGCACGCCACTGCCACCGTGCACGGCCCACCCCGCGGGCTTGTCTACAGCGATAAGGTGGCCATCCTCATACAGAATTCGCGCTTCCAGCGCCTTCAGCGCATCAGCGGCTGCGACAGCGGCCCTTGGCATGGTCCGGCGCAGCGGTGGGATACGAACCGTATCGCCTGGCTTGAGCCGGTAATCTGCTGTCCGGCGCCCGCGATTGATGCGCACCTCTCCTTTGCGAAGAATGCGGTAGATATGGCTGCGAGGAACCCCTTTTAGGTTAGCAATCAGATAGTTATCGAGTCGCTGGCCAGCGTGCGTGGCGTCGATCTGGTGATACTCAACGGAGGGGGCGGCGGCATCTTTCGCCGAATTCATGGCCAAAGATAATAACAGATTGCTGGATGGACGCTCGGCTGATATATTTTGAGTATCGAGTACATGTAAAGCTGTACTTGAGATACTAAACCGATTTTATTGTTTCATAACGGTTTTTGGATCGGGTTTGAAGCCCGGTCGAACGCTGGGTATAGGTTCCGAAGCGCGAAATCGAACGACCCGAAGCATAAACCCGGCGATCTTAGGGAATACATGGGTTCCGCGTCTCTCACCCTTCAGAGGGACGCCCAAGATTAAGACGCGCCCGGCAAGGGAAGCGTATCGTCCATGCTTGGCAGGACGCTGAAAGAGAAAGCGTGTGCTTTTTCCGGCTTTGCCCGCGGGGTTACCCGTTCGGGCAAGGGCAAACGACCATTTAGACCCCAGCGTCAGAACGACGCGGTTACTACCACCGTGTCGTTGCTCGGCTGAGGGGCGCTAGCCCTCCGCGAAATCGAGCAACCTGTAAGCGTGGTTCGGAGCGCCCGCGTGCCGCACAGGGCTTACGTGCAGACACGTGCTGTCGACGCGTCGGGGATTTTCTAATGAAAAGAATGCTGTTTAACGCAACTCACCCCGAGGAGTTGCGTCTTGTCGTAATCGATGGACAGAAGCTACTTGAACTCGACATCGAATCGACGTCCCACCAGCAACGCAAAGGCAACGTCTACAAAGGTCGTGTCACACGCGTAGAACCTAGCCTCGAAGCCGCGTTTGTCGACTACGGCACCGAGCGTCAGGGCTTTCTGCCGCTGAAGGAGATCTCCCGCATCTACTTCACCAACGTTGGTGACTCGACGCCGATCGCACAAATACGGATCAAGGACGTCATCGAGGAAGGGCAAGAGCTTATCGTTCAAGTCGACAAGGAGGAACGGGGTAGCAAGGGTGCTGCGCTGACCACCTTCGTTAGTTTGGCCGGCCGCTACCTGGTGCTCATGCCCAGCAACCCAAAAGGAGGTGGAATCTCGCGGCGAATTGAAGGCGACGAGCGCGCCGAGATGCGCGAGGTGATGGCGCAACTCGAGATACCGGAGGACTGTGCATTAATTGCACGTACGGCCGGAATCGGTCGAACCGCCGAAGAGCTTCAGTGGGACCTTGACTATCTGGTCCACCTTTGGAGTGCTATCAGCGACGCCGCGCGCGAGCGTTCGGCGCCCTTTCTTATCTATCAGGAAAGTAACCTGGTGGTGCGTGCGATCCGAGACTACTTGCATAGTGACATCGGCGAAATCCTGGTTGACAGCGCTAAGATCTACGATCACGTCGGTAAGTTCGTGCAACAAGTCTCGCCGCAGAACCTGCAAAAGCTAAAGCTCTACAAGGACGAAACGCCTCTATTTTCGCGCTTTCAGATCGAACACCAGATCGATTCAGCGTTTTCCCACGAGGTACAGCTTGAATCGGGGGGTTCACTGATATTCGACCGGACCGAAGCGCTCGTTACGATTGACGTCAACTCGGCGCGGGCAACCAAAGGCAGCGACATCGAAGAGACCGCGCTGAACACCAACCTCGAGGGCGCAGAAGAGATTGCGCGACAGCTGAGATTGCGTGATATAGGTGGGCTAATCGTTATCGATTTCATCGACATGACGCCGTCGCGAAATCAGCGCGCGGTGGAAAACCGACTCATCGAGGCGCTGAGGGCCGATCGTGCTCGGGTTCAGATCGGGCGCATCTCGCGCTTCGGGCTGTTGGAGATGTCCCGCCAGCGTCTACGACCCTCGCTGGGAGAATCCAGTAGCTTAATGTGCCCGCGCTGCAAAGGCAGCGGCCATATTCGTAGCGTGCAGTCATCGGCGCTGAGCGTGCTTCGCATGATTCAGGAAGAGGCGCTAAAGGAAAACACGGCTGCTGTTCACGTTCACCTGCCGATTGAAACGGGCACCTATCTGCTCAATGAGAAGCGCTTCGAGATTAATGCGCTGGAGTCTCGCGTAGGAACGCCTATTGTCATCATGCCGACGGCGGACCTAGAGACACCGCACTTCCGCATTCGCCGTCTGCGCAGCGAGGAACTCGAGGCGGAGGGAAACGAACCTAGCTACGAGATTGCGACGAAACACGAGGTCGAAACCGAGGCCACGGTGAGTGATGCTCAAGGCGTTCCCGAAAAACCCGCCGTCGAGCCTATCGCGCCGCTAGAACGTGCGCCAGTAAAGCGTCGCTCAGTGTTCGCAGTGATCGGGCAATTCTTTGGCCGCCTTTTCAGCAAGAAACGCAAGCCACCCGCCCGAGCGCACGCGAGGAAGAAAGAAACGGCCACTAGACGGCGCCGCTCCAGCCGACCAGCTCGTAGCCGCGGGGCACGCGTACAACCGCAGCGTGCAGCAAGCGAACGTGCGACTGCTACGCGTCAAGCGCGAGAACCGTCAGCAGGTGAGTCTGCCGATCAACAAAAAGACAAACCGGAAACGGCTCGTGGGCCTCGTGGTCGCCGCCGCGGGCGTCGCCCCCGCCCGCAGGGCAAGCCGAGCCGGGCTGCCGCTGGGAAGGCGCGCGCGAGCGCCGGCGAGCGCCAAGAACGGCCGACAACAGTTAAGGATAGTCCCAGTGAACGGGCCGGCCCCGCAGCTACCGGCGAGTCAGCCGTGCATCAGGCGGAGCCGGATTCGATCGAACGTCAGTCCGAGAAGGCGACTGAGGTTACCGGCGCTGGGCCAGGCGCCGAGACGACCCCTGCATCCGAACCGCAAGTAATCCCGGAGAAGCCGCGAGAACAGACCCCGATTGGCCACGAGCCGGCGAACCAGACTATGAACGATAGTGAGCGCCTTCCGCCCACGGTGGTCGAGGCGGAGAAAACGGAGGCCGAGAGCAAATCGAGCGAAGGGCTGGTTCAAGTTGAAACGCGTGACCGTGCCGGCAGCAATCAAGGCGACTAGTAGCTCAACGTGAAGGCAGTTAGAGTACTTTTTGTCTGTCTCGGCAATATCTGCCGGTCGCCAACTGCGGAGGGGGTATTCCGCGCACTCGTTGAGGGTGCTAATCTGCATCGATCCATTCAGGTCGATTCGGCCGGAACGCACGCCTACCATCTTGGAGAGCCGCCTGACCCGCGTGCGCAGGCTGCGGCCGCACGCCGCGGCATCGACCTGGCGCCACTTCGTGGACGTCAAACTACACAGGAAGATTTCCTTGAGTTCGATTACATCCTTGCGATGGATCGAACGAATCTCGCGTTTCTCCGACAGCAATGCCCGCAAAGTTTGCAGCACAAGATCCGGCTGTTCTTGGACTTCGCGCCTGCCTATCCCGACAAAGACGTCCCCGACCCATACTTCGGCGGCACCGCAGGTTTTGATCGCGTGCTTGACATAATTGAGGATGCCGCAACAGGCCTACTGAGTGATATTCGCGGCAGACGCCTTGCATCATAACGGTCACGACTCGCGGCTGGCAAAAATTGCTCGCACGCGTTCCAGGTCTTTAGGCGTATCGATACCAGGTCCCGGTTCTTCCGTTGTTTCAAAAACGACGATACGCGCGCCATGCCATAGCACTCGCAGTTGTTCCAGCGCTTCCAGCTCCTCGAGCGGTGCTGGCGTCCAGCTAGCGTAACGGGTGATGAAACCGGCGCGATACGCATACAATCCAATGTGCCGGTAAGCTTTGTCGAGCCGGTCGGCCGCGGTTCCTGTTGCCGACCTTGGAATCGGTGCTCGGCTGAAGTACAGGGCATACCCCTCTTTGTTGCAAACAACTTTAACGGCGTTGGGGCTCCTAAAAGTCTCGTAGTCAGAAATCGTGTGCATGGCCGTGGCGACACTCGCGGCGGGATGCGCGATTAGGGTATCGGCAACCGACTTGATCAGAACGGCCGGCATAAGCGGCTCATCGCCCTGCAGGTTAACAATGACTTCGTCTTCGCTAAGACTCAGCGTATGGACTACTTCCGCGATGCGCTCGGTACCCGAGCGATGACTGCGCGCTGTCATACAAACGCGTGCACCAAATCCCGTCGCCGCGACCTTAATCCGTTCGTCGTCCGTGGCAATGATAATCTCATCCGCGCCTGTCGCAACGCCACACTCATAGACTCGCTGGATGAGCGGTTTGCCGCCCACATCACAGAGCGGTTTGCCGGGAAGACGTGTCGAGTCGTAGCGAACGGGAATAATTATTCGCATAAGAATCGTTAGTCCGCCGCTCCTGCGCATCCTGCGCTCGCGGCACTCGTGCATCCCTGCACATCGTTAGTCGTTCGGGCACACATTACCAGTTAACAATTCTTATACTTTGTCCCTTGCATCTCGGTGGTTTCACGGTTCACGAATCACGGTTCACGGTTGACGGACGTCGCCTCTGCTCTAACAATGCGAGGACCAAGGTGCCAAGCGCCGGGTCGGGTTGTGCCTCGACTTCCAAATACCAATGTCTTTCATCGGCAAAGGGCTCGCATTTTACCGCATCTTTTTCGGTCATGATTACTGATGCGGCATCGTTGAACTGGATGTCTTGTGCGCGAAAGCGATGGTGGTCTGCAAAAGGATGTTCAGCTACATCGATCCCAAGCGTCCGCAGCTGGTCAAAGAATCGCGATGGATTGCCGACGCCCGCCACCGCGTGAACAGTCTGATTGTTGAAAGCTTTCGTCGGCTCTTGAACTGACGGTGAATCGACACGGCGGAAACTTAGTGGTTTGAGTGACATTCCCAGCTCGCCTTCGCGTGCTTCACCATGGACTACACAAGCGTCTACGCGATCGAGCCGCGCGATCGATTCGCGCAATGGCCCCGCCGGCAAACAATACCCATTACCAAAACGCCGTATGCCGTCGACCACAGCGATCTTGATATCTCGCCCCATTGCATAATGCTGTAAGCCGTCGTCACTAATAATGACGTCGCAGTCAGTCTGCTCCAATACGGCACGCGCCGCGCGCACTCGTCGTGGCCCAGCCATAACAGGGCTGAATAATTTACGCGCCAACAACAAGGGCTCATCGCCGACCGTGCCCGGGTCAGATGTCGGTTCAACGCGTATGGGCCACGCCGACGAACGGCCGCCATAGCCGCGTGACACAACAGCTGGGCGAAAGCCGTGGTTCTTTAGAAAGCGCACCAGCCATAACACCAGTGGTGTTTTCCCCGTGCCTCCAACGGTGATATTACCGACAACGATAACCGGTACGGAGAGGTGCTCTACACGCTTGAGGCCCAGCCGAAAGAGCGTCACACGCAACGATACCACGCCGCGATAAAGCCAGCTTAACGGTAACAATGCAGCGGTGACGGCCGTGAAATTATCCCAGTGTCGCTGCAACCAGTTCACTTTTTACTAGAGCTTGCTATGTTTCGGTTACCGTTTGCTCACTCAATTTTTCTGCTCACTGAATTGCATGCGGTGCAAGCTCGCGTACACGCCACCCGCAGCGAGGAGTTCCGCATGGGTGCCGACTTCAGCCACACGACCCTGTGCTAGGACGATGATGCAGTCAGCATTTTCGACGGTAGCGAGCCGGTGTGCAATGACCAAAGTAGTCCGTCCCTTTGCCAAGGTCTCCATCGCCGCTTGTACATGGCGTTCGGACTCGCTGTCGAGTGCTGAAGTGGCTTCATCTAGGATCAGTATGGGCGCATCCTTGTAGAGCGCACGTGCAATCGCGATGCGTTGCCGCTGGCCGCCCGAAAGCCGCAGACCCTTTTCGCCCACGGAGGTATTGAGACCATCGGGCAACTCGGAAACAAATTCTGTGAGCTGGGCCGCTTGCGCCGCTCGCGTCATCTTGGCGCCATCGATGTTGTTCTGCGCACCATACGCGATGTTGTTATGTATCGTATCATCGAACAATAGCGTCTCTTGACTAACGACAGCGATGTGCCGACGCAGATTACTCAGACGGAGGTCATTGATGTTGGCACCATCGATACAAATCTCGCCTTCCGTGACGAGATAGAAGCGCGGAAGCAGATTCGCAACGGTGGATTTGCCGCTGCCCGACGCACCGACTAGCGCTACGGTCTGGCCTGGCTCTACCTCAAAAGAAACATCATTCAGCACCGCTGTGGGCGACGTGGAGTATCGAAAGCCAACGTTACGGTACTCCACACGCCCCTTAACGGTTTCAAGTTCCTTATTTCCGGGGTCTGGCTCAGCGGCCTCATCGAGCACCGCGAAGGCGCTGTGACCGGCCGCGATCCCAGCCTGCACAACTTCGTTGACCTTAGTCACACGTTGGATCGGGGCCATCAACCAACCCATTGCCAACGTATAGGACACGAACTCGCCAGCTGTTGCTTGGCCGGTTGTGATCGCGAGATACAATACGACAGCAACTCCACTCGCAGCGAGCAACACAGTGAGCGCGACGCCGAGTGCAGAAACCCCAACCCGTCGCATGAATCGTCGCCGGTTCTGATCGTTTACAGCACCGAAGGCTTCAATCTCGGCTCGCTCGGCGCGAAAAGCCTTGACAATACGCTGACCCTCCGTAGATTCCTGCGCGATTTGGGAAATCTTACCCACCGATTGCTGAATTAGCTCACTGTACTTGCGCAATCGCCGGCTCATGATTCGAACGACTAATGCGGCCACGGGCGTCAACACCAACAACACCAATGTGAGCTTCCAATTAAGGTACGCCATCCAGGCAAGCACGCCAACAATAGTCAGCCCATCGCGTGTCAGAATGAATACGGCCCCAGTCGCTGCCTGTGATAGCTGCTCAACATCAAAGATCAGCTTAGCGATAAGTGCGCCCGACGGATTGGTGTCATAGAAGCCGCTAGGCAGACGCATCATCCGGCTGAATACAGCGTTACGGATATCAAAGATCACCCGCCGGCCGATCCAGTTGACAGTAAATTCGGCGGTAAAACTGGCGACACCCCGGAACGCAAACAAGCCAATGATGGCGATCGGAATCAGACGGATTATGTCGGGATCCTTTTCGACAAAACCGCCATCAACCAGCGGCTTCAGCAAAGCGACGAATGTTGTGGAGGTAATTGCCAGGCCAATCATGCCTAGGAGCGCAAGCCCAAGCGCCCCGACGTAGGGCTTCACGTAACTGAGCAGGCGCTTATATACCTGGAGACCGCTGGCCTGAGTTGCGTCGGTCACGGAGAAGGGCCGTTTGCGAGCGGCTGTTGGGTCGCGAAGGTAAGATGCGTGTAACCGAGCCGCCGAGCCGTATCCATCACGCGGATGACCGCCTCGTGCGGTGTCTTCGCATCAGCGGCCACGATAATGACGGGATTCTTTTTGCCGCCGGCGGCGCGCAACATCGCGTTGCGAAGGACCTCAGGTTCGTTCTTAAGGAGCTGCTTATCGTTAATGTAGTACCGACCCAGTGCATCGATGGATATTCGTAAGGTGTTCGCTTTTACCTTTTCCTGCGTCGACGCCTCTGGCAGCTTTATCCGCAAATGCGCTTCCTTCGAGAAGCTGGTAGTAACCACCAGAAAGATCAACGTCATTAACAGCACATCGATCAACGGCACCAAATTGAGTTCAGGTTCGTCGCTTCGAGTGGGGCGAAACTTCATAGTCACTCTCCCTCGCGATCATTCCTCTTCGCGCTCGCCGTGAAGGATCTCAACCAATCTAACCGCCTGTTGTTCCATATCTACCAACAGCTCGTTGATGCGCCCGCGAAAGTATCGGTAGAACATAACGCTCGGAATTGCCACCCCTAAACCAGCGGCTGTGGTAATCAAAGCCTGCGCAATCCCCCCGGCCACAACCGCAGGGTCGCCGATACCATGGGCGCTAATACCCGCGAACATCTCGATCATGCCAAGCACAGTCCCAAGCAACCCGAGAAAGGGCGATATCGCCGCAATCGTCCCTAGGGTGTTTAGATAGCGATCGAGCTCCGGCACCACGTGTCGGCCCGCGTCTTCGATCGATTCTTTCACGATTTCGCGGTCGTGGTTTCGGTTAACCAACCCCGCTGCCAAGATTCGGCCGAGCGGCGAGCTGTCTTGAAGCAGCTTAACGCGCTCATCGTCGAGCTGCTTGCGCTCTAGCCATTGCTGAATCTGCGCAACCAGGTTCGGCGGCGAAACATATTTTCTCTGCAGGGACCAGAGACGTTCACCGATGATGGCTAATGCGGCGACTGAGCACGCGATGATGGGCCACATTAACCAACCGCCGGCCTTGACGAGCTCAAACATATAAGGCCAGTACGCTTAGATGGAATCGTGCGCGTAATGTATCAGACGTGCGGCCTGTCCGAAAGCGGATGAACAGCTTCCTCACTGGTTAAACCAGTACCTTCTGTTGCGATGTCGGTAAGACAATACCTCAATCCCGTTGGCGCCGAGGCGCACTTGGATCTCGCCATGCTCTGGCGATGTGTAAAGCTTTGCGCCAAGCTCCGTGTAACGTGCTTTAACGTCCATGTGCGGATGACGATAGCGATTGCGATAACCGACGGGAAACAAAGCGACCTCTGGACGTACGGCGTCAAGGAACGGCTCCGTAGATGATGTTTTGCTGCCCTGATGCGGTACTACAAGAACATCGGCCGCGATACGCGCCTCATTCTGTTGGATCAATTCCTGCTCGGCCACCGCTTCTATGTCGCCGGGTAAAAGGATGTTGCCGTATCGACTTGCAACCCGAACGACACAAGACGCGTTATTACCGTATAACGGGTAATCGGCCGGCGGATGCAAGATTGTGAACTTCACGGCGTCCCAGTCCCAGCTTTCACCAAGGCGACAGGCTCTCGCGTTCGGCAACTTCTCGGGCACACTGGTCAACAGCTTCCGCACCAACATGGACTCGAGCACCGAACGCGCACCACCAATGTGATCGTTATCACCGTGGCTGATGATGAGTGTGTCGATCTGAGCAAGCCCTTGGCTGCGCAGGAAGGGCACAACGACCGCCCGTCCCGCATCGAAGCGAGCGCTAAAGCGGGGCCCAGTGTCGTACACGAGCGTATGGGTATGCGTGCGTACAACCGCTGCTAGACCTTGGCCAACGTCGAGCAAACTGAGCCACACTTCGCCGGGGCCAGGCCCGCACGGGCGAATGAAAAGTAGTGGGCTAAGCCAGACCACACCAAGCCAGCGCGCCGGCCACCCTCGGGGCGCCAGCAGGATCGCCGCACCAATCAAGCCGCATGCGAACGCCCATATACTCGGTCGAGATTGTATCCAGAGACTATGTTCAAAACGCGCCAAGTACTCAAGCACCGCCCACACCATCTCTAGCGGCCACAAGCCAAGTTGCAGCACAAAGCGCGCAAGTGCATCAGGAAGCACGGCGCTCAACACCGCGGCAACAAGCGTGAACGGGACAACCAACAAACCGAATATAGGCACCGCCACCATATTGGCGATCGGTCCGATAAGCGACACCTGCTGGAAGAACATGAGCATGAGCGGAAGCAAACCCACAGCAATGGCCCATTGTACGTAGCCCAACCGCTGCCAAAGATTGCCCTCTACCGAGTGCCGGTAAACAAACAGGATGATGACTGTAACTGCGGCGAAAGAAAGCCAGAATCCAGCCCCCATCACCGCCAAGGGGTCATGGACCAAGACGAGAAACAAGGCGATAGCGAGTACTTGTGTTGGTGCCAATCGCCGCTGGAATAGCACTGCGCCCATTACCACCGTTAACATGATCATCGCCCGTTGAGTCGGCACGGCGAATCCAGCCAGTGCGGAATACATCAATGCGAACATCATCGCAGCAATCGCGCCAACCTTAGGTGCTGGCCAGCGCAGAACTGTCCAACCAGGTAAGGCCCATAAGAAACGCGCTACGAAGAACGCAAGACCGGCAACCAGACCAACGTGTAGTCCGGAGATCGCGACGAGATGATTAGTACCCGTGCGACGTAAGGTCGTCCACTGATTGTCAGTAATCCCACGCCGGTCGCCGTTTACAAGTGCAAGCGCGAGCCCACTTGCAGGGTTATCGGCAAGAAGGTATCGGACGCGTTCACCCAAACGCTGACGAAGCCGGTCGATCATATAAGCGCCTGACCCACTGCCCAGCAGTTCGGGTGATTTCTTGCCCCGTACATAACCGGTGGCCCTAACCCGTTCGCGAAAGAGATAGCCTTCGTAATCGAAACCGCCTGGATTCTGAAAACCGTGGGGACGTTTCAGACGAACAGTAAAACGCCAGTGCTCACCCACACCGAAGCGGTGCGCGTCGTCGTAGCTCGTGAGCAATATCGTCCCAGGTATCTTAACCCTCACGCCTTTGCGGCTTGCATGCTTGACATCGAAGCGAAAGCGAGTGCCCCGCTCCATCATTTGGGGAATCCCGGCAACATAACCTTCGACCCGCATGTCTTTTCCCTCGAACTGAGCAGGCAGCTCGTCTTCGAGTATCCACCCTGCCCGCAAGCTGGCCCAACATACGCCAGCGAGAAGAAAAAATATCGGCAGCCACGCGGGCCGTTGCAGGCTAAGCCACGCAATCGGAATAAGGGCTAGACTCCACCATAGTGAAGGCAAC
This sequence comes from Acidiferrobacterales bacterium, assembly GCA_046759385.1. Lineage (GTDB taxonomy): Bacteria > Pseudomonadota > Gammaproteobacteria > Acidiferrobacterales > SPGG2 > JBHICC01. The sequence continues at coordinate 23,246 of JBHICC010000040.1, forward strand.
TGCGTCAGTTGCTGCACCAGGAGAATACCGAGCAGGAACGCGATCGAGCAGATGCGCATGGTGCACCCCTGGCAGGAGGATTCTTGTTGTAGTCCGCCGGTCCGCGAAACTATACACTATTCGCCCTTTACAGCAGTACAAACACGAAATGGCAAGAAAGTTCATCAGGCGTTATTTGCCCGACAGATACCGGCTACGCGAGCACAAGTTGTTGCGTGGCTTTGAGCGTTTCTTCCACGACCCCAATCTCTGGCACTTGAATCGCTACTCAGCATCCGGGGCGGTCGCGGTTGGCTTGTTCCTCGCCTTTATGCCGATCCCGTTCCAGATGGTTGCGGCAGCTGCATTCGCCATCATGCTTAGAGTGAACCTGCCCTTAGCGGTGGCAATGGTTTGGGTGTCCAATCCGTTGACGATAGGGCCGCTATTTTATTTCTGTTACAAGGTCGGTGCATGGATAAGTGGCCGAGTCGACCATGAGATTGCCTTCGCGTGGTCCTGGGAGTGGATTAGGACGGGCCTTACGCAAGGTTGGGAGCCCTTTCTGCTGGGCTGCTCGGTGGTAGGACTGTTAGCCGCCCTGGCCGGTTCTGTCGGCACGCGCCTGTTGTGGCGCTGGCATGTGATCAGAGAATGGGAAACAAGAAAGCAGGTGAGGGCCAGGAAACGGCGACTCCGATCGACCGAAGGCTAGGCTCGCAGCTCGTCGAGCAAAGTGGTTCTCTCCAATGGTTTTAACACGCCGTCCTCAAGCCGAACGACCCGATCAACCTGAGAAGCAAGTGCAGGATCGTGTGTAGCGATGATCAGACTGGTGTCGAGCTTCCTATTTAGATCTAGCATGAGCTCGTAAACGCTATCGGCGTTACGCCTATCCAAATTTCCGGTCGGTTCATCGGCCAGCACACAAAGCGGTCGCGTGACAAGCGCGCGCGCGACCGCCACCCGTTGACGCTCGCCGCCTGACAACTCGGCTGGCTTGTGTTGGAGACGGTCATCCAATCCTACGCGCTTGAGCATCTGCTTTGCTTCGGACACAGCTTCCGCAGTCGGTTGACGTCGAATGAAAAGCGGCATCGCAACGTTCTCAAGTGCGGTGAACTCGGCAAGTAGGTGGTGAAACTGATATATGAAGCCTAACTTCTCGTTGCGCACGCGTCCGCGTTCAGCCTCGCCCATCGCTGAGAAGTCTACGCCGTCGAGCTCAATCATGCCGGCTGTCGGTCGGTCAAGCCCTCCCAGCAGATGCAGTAACGTGCTCTTTCCGGCGCCAGATGCACCCATGATAGCGACCTGTTCGCCCCACGCGACGCGCAGGTACACACCCTTCAATACTTCGACGTTGAAGACATTCTCCTTAAAGGTCTTCGTCAAACCGGTGCAACGTAAAACGAGGGTATCGCTCATTCGTACCGCAGTGCCTCCGCCGGCTGTACTTTTGCGGCCCGTCGTGCTGGGTAAAGCGTTGCAGTAAGGCCCATCGCGAGCGATGCGCCCGCGATCATGACCACGTCTCGCCAATGTACGTCAGAGGGAAGTTCGCTTATGTAGTACACATCCGGCGCAAGAAACGTAATGTTAAACAAGCGCTCTACGTAGCCCACAATCTCGCCGAGGTTGAAGGCTAACGCAACCCCGCAGACGGTTCCGGCGAGTGTGCCGATGACCCCGATCACGGTTCCCTGCACCATGAAAACCAACATGATGCTACCGGGACTGACGCCAAGAGTACGCAGGATCGCGATATCCACTTCTTTATCGGTTACGACCATGACGAGCGTCGACACGACATTAAAGGCGGCAACGGTGATTACCAAAAGCATGATGATGAACATCACCGTCTTTTCCATTTTTAATGCCCGAAAGAAGTTGATGTGGGTCCGCGTCCAGTCTTGCACCCGATAGCCAGAACCTAACTGCTCCTCCATCCGTCTACTTAACCTGGGCGCGAGATCGAGATCGTTGAGTTTCAGTCGCAAGCCGCTCACCTTGTTTTCCATTCTATAGAGCTTGGCGGCGTCCTCTATGTGAATAAGTGCCCAACCGGCATCATATTCATACATGTCCACTTCGAAGATTCCAACAACCGTGAATCGTCGAGAACGCGGCACGACGCCCACCGGCGTGAACAACGCCTGCGGAATCACCAGCGATACGCGCGAGCCAATGGTTGCATCGAGCTTCCAGGCCAGGGCCTGGCCTAGGACGATGCCGAACTCGCTTGGACGCAGATTGCTCAAAGCGCCCACCGTCATGTTCTTGTCGAGATCGGAGACCTGCGGTTCTTCTGAAGGCAAGATGCCCCTAATAAGCACGCCTTGAGCCGCTTTCCCTTGCACAAGCATACCCTCACCAACGATGTACGGTGCGCGACCGATCACATTTGGAGTTGAGCGTATCTTGTCCGCAATCTCACCCCAGTTGCTTAGCCCGCCACCTGCCTCGATGACGGTGATGTGGGATACGAAACCGAGGATGCGGCTACGCAGCTCGTTGCCGAACCCATTCATGACGGACAGAACCGTCACCAAGGCCGTGATACCAACCACGATACCGAGGATTGAGATAAAGGAGATAAAAGATATAAACAAATTGCGGCGTTTGGCGCGCGTATATCGCAGGCCAATGAATAACTCAAAGGGGCGAATCATGTGTCGTGAGCCGTTAGTCGTAATCTCAAAAACCGGAACTCAGTTAGTCGTGAATCGTAGTTTGTCAGACATGACCTGACAATGAAATTTACCACAGTCACCAATCGCGTATCATCATGATT
>JBHICC010000041.1:0-24713 GCA_046759385.1 Acidiferrobacterales bacterium
TCGTGGTGCCGGAGCGATCGAGGTTATAAAAATCCCAGTTGATCCGATGACGCGGTGTGAAGCGGTAGTAACCGCCTAATCGGCCGACAGTAGCGTCGTCTTCGAGGCCGAGGTTGCGGCTAAAGTCAATGGTAGTGCCGATCCCCACCGGATCAATTGTGCTGGCCCTGAGCTCGGTGTCGATATCCTCGATAAAGAACGCGCCTAAGGTCACGCGGCCACGGTCGGGGAAGTCCTTCTGCGCGAAGGCGGGCGTGGCGAGCGCGCCGATACATAACAGGCCGACCAGCTTCGTGACTATTTTCATTTTGTTCTTCTAGTGGGTACCGATAGTATAGTTGCGTCGGCGAGTTGAAGATACTAAATGTCGAACGCCGATACTACATCTCAACAGAATGATCCGCTGTAGGATTGGTGAATCACCCTTGCCAACGTACAGTGATCAACGCAAGCTACCTTACAGCAACGAGAACATGTTTGATCTCGTAGCCGATATCGAGCGTTATCCCGAGTTCCTCGCCGGGTGGCTCGCCGCTGACATCCGACAGCGCGATGGCGACGTGCTGTATGTGGATCAAGCACTCGGGCTGGGCATTCTTCGGTTGCGCTTCAGCTCGCGTGCCGTTCTGAGAAGACCCGAGCGCATTGACATTGCATCGACCGATGGGCCCTTCGAACGCTTCGACATCAACTGGCAGTTTGAACCAATCTCAGACCTTAAGTGTCTATTGCACTTTCGCTTGTCCTATCGTTTGCGTTCCTCATTGGTGGAGATCGTAACAGCACGGTTTCTTAGTGAGTCCGCGCGAGCTGTCGTGACGAGCTTCGAACGCCGTGCAGCTCAGCTGTATGGATCGTCTAAGTAGTGTATCAGGCCGTTCCGCGAAGAAACCGTTCGCATGTGCCAATGCGTTGTCGTGGTATCGGCTATTTGATACCCTCGAAACAAGCACGTGCATCCCTTTCCTGAGGGTCGTCTAAACCGGAAGCCATAAGCGCACGTCAGGCACGCGGATTCCACGCCATTGCATTTATGTCTTGATCGCACTATTGATGCTCACCGCTTCCTGCGGGACCTTGACCGGCGCCTGCGTGACGCGCTTTACGACTGCCCGGATCTATCGGAAACCGAGTTGCTGAGCCTTACCCTCTCCGTGCCGGAGCTAGCCTGCGGTAACTTCCATGCGCTGGGCAAGGACTATGTCTATTGGACACGTGCCGAAGCCCAGCACGCGCGTCTGGGGGTAGGCAGGGCGGTAACTATCGAGACACAAGGGCAACAGCGTTTCGACTTGCTCCATGAGGCTTTCACTAATTTACGTGCTAACTGGCTTACCTTAAGCCCCGATGACTTGTCCCTGGAGCCGTGTGCGTTCGTCGGCTTTTCGTTCGACGCATTGGGTCAAGCGCGTTGGCATGGTCTGGCAAACGCCTTGCTGTTCGTGCCCGATTTGCTGTTGGAACGTAAGGGATCAACGTGTGGTCTGACCTTGTCTGTTCATTCGGCGAAACGTTTAGACGCGAAGCATGTGCATGCCCATTGGATGCAACAGGCGCAAACGCTTGTCGCCAATCTTCTCAATCCACCGGCCTATCCAACGGCAACCGGGGGGGTACACCGAGATGCCGACGAACGCTTTGACCATGAATGGTTGACACGCGCACAAAAGGCCCTGTCGGCGATTCGTGCGGGCGCCCTGGAAAAAGTTGTACTGACACGCCGTGTGCGTGTCGCCAAGGCACAACCGCTTGATCTCAACCGGGTGCTCACGTGGCTCGAAGGTCAATATTCGAGCTGTGTTCAATTTGCGGTGGGCGCAGACGACGGTGTCTTAATCGGTGCCTCGCCCGAGCGCCTGGTGGCACTGGACCGTGGCATGGTGAATTCCGATGCTGTTGCAGGAACGGCCGTGAGAGAGGAGGATCTGCTAAGGAATGAGAAAGCGCGAATGGAACAGGCGTTGGTCGTGAACGACATTGTCTGCGCCTTGGAGCCCTTCTGTGCGGACCTCGAAGTGCCGGCGACACCTAAGCTGCTCGCGTTACCTACTCTGCAGCACTTGTGGAGCCCGATTCGTGGGCGGGTCAAACCTGGCGTGTCCTTGCTGCAGCTTGCGGCGCGCCTTCATCCCACCCCTGCGGTCGGCGGTATTCCTCGAAAGGAAGCGCTTGCTTGGCTTGAACAGCACGGCGAGGATTGGCGCGGTTGGTATACCGGGGCGCTGGGCTGGTTGGGACGCGATGGCGACGGCGAGCTCTCGGTCGTTCTGCGTTGTGCGATGCTGAATGCGCGCAAAGCGGAGCTCTTCGCGGGTGCTGGCATCGTCGCCGGTTCCGATCCCGAGGACGAGCTTGCTGAGACCGAGCGCAAGCTGCAAACGATGCTGGATGCCTTGGCTGTCGCGTAGCAACGCCAAATTTAGTTGAGCGATGGATTACGGCCAGACGAACCTGCGTTGGGCGAAGGCTTTCATAGACGGGCTTGCTGCCGGTGGTGTGCGGCATATCGTCGTGTCGCCAGGCTCGCGCTCCACGCCGTTGATATTGGCGTGCACGGATCGGCACGATCTTAAAGTCTGGGTACTGCCGGACGAGCGCAGCGCCGCATTCTTCGCACTGGGGCTTGGTAAAGGCGGACAGGAACCCGCTGCAGTAATTGGTACCTCCGGGACCGCCCCGGCAAACTGGTATCCCGCTGTCATTGAGGCCGCGCATGACTTCCAGCCGCTGATCCTGGTAAGTGCTGACCGGCCTGCCGAGCTGCAAGACAGCGGTGCGAATCAGACCATCGATCAAACCCGTTTGTTCGGCACGCACGTGCGTGCGTTCGTCGCGTTGCCGCACGCGGAGATGTCTGAACAGGCGCTGCGCTACGTGGGCTCGGTGGGAATGCGAAGCGTCGACCAATGTTGTTGGCCCGTCCCGGGGCCAGTGCATATCAATGTGCCATTGCGCGAGCCGTTGGTGTCAACCGATGCGCTGCCAGCATCCGACACGGGTACCGATCAATCCATCAACATCGATTACCCACGTCTGGCGCCGTCTCGCAAAGAGGTTACAGCGCTAGCGACATGGCTTGGCGGGCGCCGCGGCGTCATTGTTTGTGGCCGGGGGAATTACGACTCCGATTTCGCAACGGCCGTAACCGCGTTGGCTCGGCAAGTTGCTTGCCCCATTTTCGCTGACCCGTTGTCGGGGCTGCGCACGGGCGAGCACGATCGCTCCCATGTGATCGTGCATTACGATGCCTTCTTGCGCCGTCCGCAGTTCGTCAAAAGTAACCGTGCCGATTGGATCTTACAATTCGGTGGCGTTCCCACATCTAAGGCACTGCAACAATATCTAGATAAGCTCAGTACGGGAAACATTGCCGTAGTGGTACCGCATGGCCCCTGGCCCGATCCGCAACACCGCGCGGGCCGCGTTTTGCATGTGGATCCGACACTCCTGTGCAGGCAGCTCGGCGCCGCGGACATCACCTCGACACCGCCGGCATGGACCGATGGGTTCTTGAGCGAAGAGCGCCGGGCCCGAGAAACCATCACTCGCTATGAGAACGATCTACCACTCGAGGCCACGGTGCTTCAGCAGCTCATGCGCTCTTCACCGGGGAATACGGTTGTCTTCGGTGGCAACTCGATGGTGATGCGGGACCTGGACAGCTTTTTCAGCGGCAGCGCGCACGCACTCAGACTGCTTGGCAACCGCGGTACCAGTGGCATTGACGGTAACGTGTCGACGGTATTAGGGATCGCCGCCGCCACTGACGATCCCGTCGTCGGTTTGCTCGGTGATCTGGCGCTGTATCACGACATGAACGGGCTGATCGCAGCGAAAGGTCTCAGTGCGACCTTGGTGGTATTCAATAACGACGGCGGCGCGATCTTTGGTTACTTACCGCAAGAACAGTTACCCGACTTTGAGCGTTACTGGCTAACGCCGAGCGGGCTCGACTTCGCGCAAGTGGCGAAACTTTATGGTTTGCGGCATTGGCGTGTGCACAATGCACATGCATTTGACACCGCACTGGTCAAATCACTCGAAGGCACTGGTGTGGGTTTGATTGAAGTGGTCGTCGACCGTGAGGACAGCCTCAAGCGCCACCGACTGTATTGGCGGCGAATCGCAGAAGGCTGAGTAGAAGAGAGCCTGGTTGGTCTTTTTATGAGCCGGTTTGTGCGGCGCTACGATGTCGGCTCAAGTCCTTGTGTCCAACATTGATGTGGCACGAGACACACTGTCGATCGATTCTCCCAGCGAAATATTTTTGGTGCGCTAGCACACCGAGCTCATTATTGATCTCGGCATTCGCCAGATTGCTGTGACAGGTCAAGCAGCCTGAATCATATACATAGCGTTCTCTCTCATTGCGCTTAGCCTCCCAGTCAACCGAATCAGCATAGGTAAGCTCCGCGAAGACATCTTTCATTCCTGTGTAACCCTTCGCAACGAGATAGACCAGGTTGTTATTGTGCGGTAGATGGCATTCACTGCATTTGACCTGCACGCCATGACTGTTGTTGCCGCCATGCACATCTTCGCGGTAAGCGGCGGCAACCGGCTTCATACTGTGACAGCCGCCGCAAAACTCCACATCTGAGGTAGCCTCAATCATACTTTGCGTCACCAGCCAGGAGGCGGTTACGCCAATGGGCACGGCGAGAAAAACAATCCCTAGGATCCAAATAAGTTTTTTTCTGCGCGAAAAGTCCATAACGACTATTCACAAAGAAGCAGGGCGATCACAGGATCGCCCTGCGGGTTTGCGTTCATTACTTGGTCATCGCCCGAATCGCTTGGTTGTGAAGCCGATCCGTCGGCGCTTTGCCTTCCATCTTCCAGATGCCCGTGTCCTTAACGTGACAGGCAAGACATGTGCCGACGCGGGTGATACGTTGCTGCTCCGCTTTAGTGAAGGGGCGTGCGCCCTTGTGTGCCACCTGTTGGATCTGCTTGCCGTCTTCATCGACGATGCGCTCGAGCTCGGTGTCGATCGGTAGGCCATTATCTTTAGCATTGTAGATACCCGTACCTAAGCCGATGGCCTTTCGGCTCATGTGACAGTCGGCACACGTACGCGATTTCGCGCTGACCGTGTGCGGTTGCACCGGGCTGTGACCGATACCCAAGGTACCGTCGACCGTCTTGAAGATTTTGTTATTGACGATGTTTTTCTTCCCTTTCATCTGCGTGAAGATCACCTGACAGCCGGGAATGAATGGGGAAACTTTGCCCTCGGTGTTAATTCCCAGGACCGGGGTTTCCCAGCGCAGGTACGAACGCGATTCCTGCCAGTCATAGGCAGTCTTTTGACGGTTCGCACGCATGCCTGATTGGCTCGCATCATCCATGTTCTTGGTATTGATCCAATCACCACTGGGCTTGCCGATGTCCTGTTTCGCATGGCAACCGTAACACTGCGGGGCCCAGCGCGCGTGGCAGGCATAACATTCCAGCTTCTCCATATGGGTGGGAATCGCCACCATGGCCGCGTGCCCTTCGGGCGACAGCACTTTCTTCATGTCCGCGAGCTGCGGCACTGTGTGCTCTTTGCCGGTGAGTTTCGCAAGCAAGATGATTTCCTTGCCCTTCCTCTTGAGATTCGTCAGCGGTCTGCCGCGGGACGTCATCAAGTTGCTGCGCTTGTCGATGCTGCCGTGGCAGTCCTCGCATTCGATCTCGATGGCATAGTGGCGTTTCTCGTAGATATTGCCGTCGCCGTGAATGTCATTGAGTGTGTGACAGTCAATACAGGTCATGCCGCGCTGGTAATGCACATCGGCTTCGAGATGATCGTAGTTCTGGCCGTGGAGCCTGCCCTGCTTGCCGCCGGTCGGGGTCCACGGGGTGCCGTAACCGGCGCTTTCCATCGTGCCGATGAAACTCGGTCCGGTGCGCGCGCCGCGGTTATGACAATGAATACATTGATTCGCCGGGATCTTCTTGGTGATACGGTGAAAACGCGGACGTCCGGGCTTGTCTTTATTGATCGCCTTGTCACCGCCTTCGTACTTGCCGCTGTCCGAGTAAACCATATGGCAAGCCGCGCAGCCGCTGGCACGATAGTCGCCGGCGCGCTCGTGGCCCTTGCTCCAGAGATGGCAACGCAGGCATTGATTGCGCAGATAATCGTCAGCCGGGTTGTTCTCCGGACCCTCAGGTTTCGAGGGGTCGTAGAACGGTAACTGTTTTAGCGACTTGACTGTGCCGGGTCCTTGCGAGCCTGCACGTTCGACGTCGTAGTTCGCATACTTCGCCTGCTTACCCTGTGCGCCCCAGGCATAGCGCGTGCCGCTGATGACACCGGCGCTGGTGGCGTGCAACGAGTGCATCATGTTCTCGGTTTCCTTGCGATGGCAAATGCCGCAGGTTTGCTTCACCACACGGAAATCACTTGGATTGGCGTGCATGCCCTTGTGGGCAGAAAGAATCCCAGTGGCCTCGGGATTACCTTTGTGGCAGTTCGTACACGTCAGCTTGCTTTTTACCGGGTTGTCGCCGATACGTTCAATGCCTTCGTGGCACGTAAGGCACTTCTCCGTACCCATGGCTTTCGGGAACTGTTTGGCGCCCGCAGTGAGCGGAAAAGAAAAGGTAACTGAGGCGACCAAGGCAAAGATCAGGATAGATAGAAATGACAAGCTGACGACGACGGCCCGGGGGGCGCATTCATGTCCCATGCGAGGCTCCTCCACCTGGTTCTTATCTTCGAATGCGTCTGTAACCTAACGACTATACAAGAACTGTGGTATATGACAACCCCTGGCGCAGGGGTGGCCACCTTGCGGGATGTACGTTAGACCACCCGTGTTGTGAGGTTTTAAGTCGGGTTGGACGCGCGCAGGCAAAGTCGGTCCGTAGCAACGTTGCCGCAGAGTCAAAGAAGCCTAAAATGGCCGGGCGCCCGTTACCCTGGAGGGTTTCCGATGCAGTGGACGTCCGTTCCCGATGTCGAGTTCACCGACATTCTCTACGAGCACGCCGAAGGCATTGCCAAGATCACGATTAACCGCCCAGACGTACACAACGCGTTTCGCCCCCAAACAGTGCGGGACCTAATGAAGGCTTTTGCGAACGCCCATGCGGACCCCGGAATCGGCGCGATCGTTCTGACCGGTGCCGGAACCGAGGCGTTCTGCTCCGGAGGCGATCAAAAGGTTCGGGGTAATGATGGTGGTTATGAAGACGAGCGGGGGATTCCCCACCTCAACGTGTTGGATCTGCAGATGCAAATACGTCGGCTTCCCAAACCGGTGGTGGCGATGGTCGCGGGCTATGCCATCGGCGGCGGGCACGTGCTGCACCTGATGTGTGATCTCACCATCGCCGCGGATAACGCGCGTTTTGGCCAGGCCGGTCCTCGGGTCGGCAGTTTCGATGCTGGGTTAGGCGCAGGCTTGCTCGCGCGCACGGTCGGACTCAAGAAGGCGAAGGAAATCTGGTTCTTGTGTCGCCAATACTCTGCTAAAGAGGCGTTCGACATGGGATTGGTCAACACGGTCGTGCCCCTAGACCGTCTAGAGGCCGAAACGATGGAGTGGTGTCGCACGATGCTGCGCATGAGCCCCACCGCATTGCGCGCGCTGAAGGCGGCATTCAATGCCGACACCGACGGTCTCGCAGGTATTCAAGAACTGGCGGGCAACACCACGGCGTTGTTTTACATGACTGAGGAAGCGCAAGAGGGCCGAGACGCGTTTCTCGAAAAACGCTCGCCTAGGTTCGACAAGTATCGGCGGCGGCCATGAGCCCGTGGTCCATGGACCCAGCCGGCGCGCGGCCTTCGAGCGAAAGCGGTTTCAAGTACTGGTTGCTTGCCATCCGGCCGAGGACACTAACGATTGCAATCGTTCCGGTGTTGGTCGGGACAAGCTTGAGCTGGTCGGATACCGGTAGCTTTGCCGTCTCGGTGTTGGTTGCAACACTCATTGTGGCGGTGTTGATTCAGGTCGGAACGAATCTGCACAATGATGTTGCCGACTTCGAGCGCGGCGGCGACGACCCCGCTACGCGACTGGGGCCGCCGCGCGTGACGGCACAGGGTTGGTTGCCGCCCGCCACGGTGCGCCTCGCTGCGCAGTCGAGTTTCGCCAGCGCCTTTTTGGTTGGCTGTTATCTGGCGTGGATCGGTGGGTGGCCGATCCTCGCTATCGGTTTAATCGCCATCGCCGCGGGGTTGGCCTACACGAGCGGGCCACGACCGATTGCGTACACCGGCCTCGGTGAGTTATTCGTGTGGTTGTTTTTCGGTCTCATCGCGGTCGGCGGTAGTTACTACCTTCAGGCAGGTTTGCTCAGCGCGGCGGCGCTGGTGGCGGGCGCTATCATAGGGATGCCGGCGGCGGCCGTGCTGGTCGTAAATAACTACCGTGATTTGGACAATGATAGAAAGGTCGGCAAGCAAACGCTCGCCGTCACACTCGGTCGTCGCGTAAGTCGTGTCGAGTACACTTTACTCATGTTACTACCCTTTGTTTTGTTTCCCTTTGTCTATGACCAACGTACAGACGAGTATTGGTGGTTCTTGCCCTGGCTCGCTTTGCCGTGGGCCATCGTGCTGATCCGACGGTTCTGGTCCGAGCCCCCCGGTCCGGCATTCAATCAGATATTAGCCGCGACGGCCCGGTTCCAGTTCGTGTTCGGGCTGCTGTTGTGCAGCAGCTTTCTGGCTGATCCCGCGTTCCTCAATGGCGTCTGAATCGTTAACAGTGAAAGGCGAGGGCACGCGGATTGTCCGCGGATTGCTCGCCCCTTATGCGTTGAAGCTACATCGATCATGGGTCAGCGCGCGTGGCGCGTGGCGTCACCGCCGTGGTTGGCTTGTGGGGATCGAAGCAGAAAACGGCCTCGTCGGTTTCGGTGACTGCGCACCGCTACCGAGCTGGGGAGAAGATTTAACTGATATCGAACGCCAGCTCCATGATGGACTTGAAGCCTGCACTGGCGTCGATATGCAGCAGGCGTTAAACAATTTGTCCACATTGCACAATGCCCCCGCTGTGCGCTGCGGTCTCGAGACAGCCTTGTTGGATTTCTCGGCTCGAACGGACGGAGCCCCGCTTTCACATTGGTTGTCAGGTGACCCTGCGGTGTCCGTCAAAGTGAACGCGGCGCTCGGTGCGTTGGACGCACAGACAGCAACAAGGGCCCATGATGCCATTGCGCAAGGATATAGGGTCTTGAAAATCAAAATCGGGGTCAGCGCATCGGTGCAAGAGCTGAGCGCCTTGCGTGCGTTAGTGGAGACACTGCCGCCCGGCATTGCGCTCAGACTCGATGCGAACGGCCGATGGAGCATCGAGCAAGCGCAGCAATTCCTTGCCGAGTTACGCGAGCTTCCGGTTGAATCTCTAGAAGAGCCGCTCGACGCTCCGCAGAGCGATGCGCTGAAGGCGCTTCAAGCTGAAACACCCTTTCCGCTTGCGCTTGACGAATCCTTGCGATCCTGGAAGACGGACGTGCTTCTGCGGGATCCACCTGTCAGTCGCATTGTGCTCAAGCCGATGATGTTGGGTGGACCGCTTTCGGCCTTGAAGCTTGCCCGGGAAGCCGAGAGCGCCGGCCTCCAATGTGTGGTCACGTCAACGGTCGACAGTGCCGCCGGCATCTGGATGGCCTTGCACCTGGCGGCCGCCTTGAACAACGACCTTGTCCATGGCTTGGCCACTGGGCCGTGGTTGGCGCAGGATGTCGGCGACGGTCCGCTAATCGAACAGGGGAGCATGGCCGTCCCCGAGATCCCAGGGTTGGGTTTCGTGCCCGATCAGGCGGTGCAATTTGGCTGAGCCGGCGGCCTACAAGCACGAAGTATACGTCGGCCTGTCCTCCGTGGATCGGGCCGGTGTGCTGTTCTACGGCGAGCTATTCCGATACGCCCATGATACGTACGAGGCGTTCATGCGACGTCTCGATGAGTCGCTCACCGGCGTTTTTGAAAAAGGTCAGGTCGTAATCCCGGTCGCTCATGCCGAAGCCGATTTTATTCGACCCTTACACCATGGCGACACAATAACGGTGCAATTGCGGGTGCGCCGCATCGGCCGTTCCTCGATTACGTTCGGCTACGAGTTTCTGGGCCCCGGAGCTGAGCTCTGTGCACGCGCGCAAACCGTGCACGTATTCGTAGACCGAAAGAGCGGCCAAGCCACTGCCGTGCCCAGCGCGTTGCGGGAAAAGCTCCAGCAATTTGTCCGTTGACCCGAACCCCAAGACCTTATCCTACGTGCGGTAATGATTTGAAGTTGATGCATGCCCGAGTGCGTCGCTCACGGCGCCATGATGGGTGCCCCCGGACTGGGCACACTGGCACGGCTTCTTCGAGCTGCAGCAAGATCTGTACAGCTCGAGCAGATCTACAACAAACGCATCAAGACCGGTCGGATCGAGGACTGATTGTTGATTCAAGATCAACACTTGTGTAGGCTCGGACGTCTTGTGTCGCAATTAAGTCGATGCATAAAGATTTGAAGCACAACGATAAGGAGTGATGGAGATGCGTTCCCCAATTCGCCTTGTGATTCCCATAGTAGTAATCGTCGGGCTGGGCACGTTGTCTTTGTCGGCGACAGCCACGCCCCCCTCGGATTGGTCACAAATCCCTACCAAGACGGTCAAACTTTTCTATCCCGGAAAGTCGAGCTATCAGTGGTTACGCAGCCCAGAGCACCGCCTCGGTGATGTCATGGTTGCGGAAGGTCAACCTTGTCTTCGCTGCCATCAAGGCGATGAAGAAGAGCTCGGTAACCGTATTGTAGGGGGCGGGGCCATCGAACCGAATCCGATCAAAGGCAAGAACGGGGTAATCGATCTCGCGGTGCAGGTGGCGTATGACGCGAAGAACATCTACTGGCGGTTCCGATGGAAGACCAACATGGACCGTCCCGGCCAGATGCACAATTACATGCGCTATAACGGTAGCGAGTGGGAGTTCTACGGCGGGCCACGTTCCAATGACAGGGTGCGTCAAGGTCAAACACCGCCGTTGTACGAGGATCGTCTCTCGATGATCATCGATGACGGCAAGGTGCCGCTGTATGACGAACACGGATGTTGGCTCACCTGCCACGACGGCGAACGCGATATGTCGAACCGCCCGTCGAGGGAACAGGTAAAAGAGCACCCGCTGTTGGGTAAGGTGTTGAAGAGAAGCGATGTACGCAAGTACTTGCCTTCCACCCGCAACGACGAGAACGCAAGCTGGGGTCGAACACGATCGGCGGCGGCGATTGCCAAGATTAAAGCAGAAGGGGGATTTCTCGACCTGATGCAGTGGCGTGGGCAGCGCAGCAACCCCGTCAGCATGTCAGACGATGGTTACGTGCTGGAGTACCGCTTGTTTGACGCGGGCAGAGGGCCTTTCAGCTGGAACGTCGATCGAAAGACGATGACGCCGAAGTACATGTTCGACAAGGCCAAGGTCGGCGTGAAGTCGATTACCGTAGCCGATGTCGGTAACCCGTCGAAACCCTATGCGGTCATTCGCGAAAAGAACGCGGTAGCGTACGACGCCAACCCTGGCTGGAAGAAAGACGACGTGCTCCCCGGTCGATTGCTTAGCCGCGAAGACGCCAAGGGTTCTGCAGCCGATAATAAGAACTCAAAGGGTGTGTGGAAGGACGGCATGTGGACGGTGACGTGGACCCGCCCGTTGAACACGGGACACCCTGAGGATGACAAGATTCTCAGGCACGGGCGCGTGTACACGATCAGCTTCGGGGTGCACGATGATAACGTCACGACCCGCTTCCATCACGTCTCATTCCCCTTTAGCTTGGGTCTTGGCGAGAAGGCGGATATCGAGCCAGTAAGACTTAGGTAACGTGCAACAGCGCGTCAGTTAGCCCGTTCGGCGGGAATCAGCCGCGCGAGTGCTTGTCGTTTGAGCTTGCCCAGCCTGTTGCGCGGAAGGCTGCTGACTTTGACGATTTCGCGTGGCCGAAGCGAAGATGCCATGTTGTGGCTGCACCAGTTGTTGATGTCATTGGCGGCGGCCGATCCGACAAACAAGGCGACCAGCACGTCACCCCAGATGTCGTCGTGGCGTGCGGTCACGGCGACGTCTTGCACACCGGGGCAAGTCAGCAACTTTTCTTCGACGTCCTGCGGATGAATATTTTTGCCACCACTAATGAGTATGTCATCGGCGCGACCTGCGACGTGCAGCTGACCGTCGTCGCCCACACAGCCTAGGTCATCGCTCATGTAGGCGGCATTGGACACACCGATGCCACAGGCACCTTCTGCATTCGCATACCCCACCATCACCATCGGTCCGCCTATTTGGATGCGACCTGTTCCCCCTGTTGGATTGCCTGTTTCATCCACGATCTCGATGCGTGCCTCCGGCACGGGTTTGCCCACGTGGCCAGGTGCCCAATTCCCGTCGAGATCACAAAGCGTTACGTGTGATGCCGTCTCACTCATGCCGTACGTGACGATTAAAGGCCAACCGGCATCGCGTGCGCGCTTGGCCAATGTGGCAGAGAGCGCCGATCCACCGATCAGCACACGTCGCAAGCGCGTGGGTGGCGGCTGATCCGAGCAATGATCTAACAAACGCGCGAGCATGGCCGGAACCAGGGAGATATGTGTGACCTCACGTTCGATTAAGTCTACCCAGACGCGAGAGGCGTCGAACCCCTCGTGTAGCAGGACTGTCGCACCGGCATAGGCGCAGCGCAGCAGAATCATGAATCCGCCTATGTGCACGAGCGGCAAACAGTTTAGCCACACGGCATCGGGCTCGAGCGCGATCTGTTTGCGTGAGGCGTGCACGGAGGCGGCGAGATTCTCACCGGTGAGCATCACAGCGCGAGGTTTAGCACTTACGCCACTGGTGGCGACAAAGAGTTGAACCGCCACAGCCGCAACGGGCGAGGGGGAAAGCGGCGGATCATCTGCTGGTTCAGTTAGCCATTCCGAAGCAAAGTAGCGTCGCCTGGAGGGCAAAGCGGCCTTCACACCCGTATCGGCGATGAGTTGCGTGATACCGCATGCTTTAAGCAGGTGTGCGGGGTCCGTGTGTTCTGGATCAAGCGGTAGCACCGGACAACCCCGGTACATGGCGAGATAACTTCCCCAGGCGATACATTCGGTGTGTGATGACACGATCGCCGTTGGCTCGCCGCTAGCGAGCCCAGCCGCCGCGTAGCGCGAAGCCAAACGGCCCAGACGGGCATAAAGCGTCGCGTATTCGTAGATACCCGAAGCAGCAAGCAGCGCGGTGCGCTGTGCGTCCTCAGTAGAAGCGTGTTGCAACCAATGGATCAAGGACTCATTCTGCACTGGCATGATCTGGTTTTGTTCCGATGTGGATGCATGCGATGCCGAAGGACAGGTCTTTGTAGTAAACTTCGACAAAGCCCGCGCGTTTGAACAGGGTCTTCATTTCTCTCTGGTCCGGAAAGCGGCGAATGGACTCGACCAGGTAGTGATACGCGGCAGGATCGCGCGCCACCCAACCGCCGAGTCGAGGAATGACCAGGCGCGAAAACGTGTTGTACGTACCGCGAAGCCATGGCCGCGGGCGCGAGAACTCCAAGCATAACAAGCGGCCGCCCGGTTTCAGGACGCGCAAGATCTCCCGCAGCGTTGTTTCCACGTGTGTGACATTGCGTAGGCCAAAGGCGATGGTTAGGGTGTCAACGGCGTTGTTGCGAAAGGGAAGCGCTTCACCTGCCCCCGCTAACCATCCCAGGGTCTTTTCCCCCCGAGACCGTCCTTTATTCATCATCGGCACGCTGGGATCGCAGACAATGACTTCACAGTCGGGGACGGTAAGCAACCGGGCAACGTCGCCCGTGCCACCTGCGAGATCCACGACGCATTGTCCCGCCCGCGGATCAACCGCCCATGCCAGATCTCGTTTCCACAGCCGATGAATCCCGAGACTCATCAGATCGTTCATCAGGTCATAGCGCGACGCAATGCGGCCAAACATCTCGCGGATACGCCGCTGGCGCTCTTCCGGCGCGACTTTTTCGTTGCCGAAGCTGTGGGACAGGTTAGACATAGGCCAAGTAACCGTGCACCGTTTCTTGAAGCCCCGTAAGAATAGGGTTTTATCCGTGCTGAGAAAACCATACAAGCGTTGTATTGCGCCGCTTGTTCAGAGGTGGGTATGCTGTGCATCGATTAGCATGACTGATCTCGGCCGTGGGCTATACGAAAACAACGATGTTCTACGATGGCGGTTGCCCCGTGTGCCTGCGCTGGGTACGTCGTTATCAGCGACTGGACTGGGCGCACCGCCTGGGCTGGATCGATCTCATCGAACAGCCCACCGTGCTCGAACCGTATGGCATCGACTTCCCCACGGCGATGGAGCGACTGCATGTTCTCGATCGCCACGGACACCTTGTGCACGGTGCGGGAGCTTTTGCCGCGGTCTGGTCCGAGCTGCCTTATTATCGGCTTCTCGCCAAGTTCGTGCGATTACCTGCGGTGCTGCCGTTGATGGATCGTATTTACGGCAGGATAACGCGTGGACGCTATCATCGCCGTTGCGGCCACGGCTGTTCCGTTGTTCCACGCCAGTAGACCACGAGCTCCGTTGGAAGCGCTATGAAAGTTGCGCTCATCGGTGGAACGGGCTTTGTCGGTAGCTATCTGGTCGACGAGCTGATTGCGCAGGACCACCAGCCGGTGCTTCTCGTTCGCCCTGGCAGCGAGTTGAAAGTACAGCAAAGCGACCGCTGTACGCTCGTGCCTGGTGATGCGAAAGACTCGGAATCCATACGCCGCACATTGGACGGTTGCGATGCTGCCATATATAACGTCGGCCTTTTGCGCGAGTTCAAAAGCAAGGGCATCACTTTTGACGAGCTGCATTACCAAGCGGCCAGGCGAACGATAGACAGCGCCAGTGCACTGGCCGTACGACGCTTCATCCTGATGAGCGCCAATGGCGTCAAACCGGACGGCACCGATTATCAGCGAACCAAGTATCTGGCCGAACAACATTTGCAGGCGACGGATCTGGATTTCACCGTCTTTCGCCCATCAGTGATCTTCGGCGAGCCGCGTGGCCGCATGGAGTTCTGCACTCAGCTACGAGAGGAGATGATCAAGCTGCCGTTGCCGGCGCCGCTTTTTTTCGAAGGTTTGCTGCCGGTCAACGCGGGGACCTTTATGATGTCGCCGATTCACGTAAAAGACGTGGCGCGCCTCTTTGTCAAATCGCTTGACGTGCCCGAGACTTTCGGCAAGACGTTCGTGCTTTGCGGTCCGCAAACTTTCACTTGGAAGGGAATCATCCGCATCATCGCGCGGGCGAGCAGGCGGAGCAAAATGATGGTTCCGGTGCCGGCGTTCTACGTGCGGATCATGACGGCACTATTTGACCGTTTCGAGTTTTTCCCGATCACGCGTGACCAGCTCACCATGCTCCTGGAAGGCAACACAGGTGATTCAAGGGATATCTTCGCCCAGCTCGGGGTCGAGCCTACGCCGTTCAGCGCGGAAACATTGACCTATCTTCGGTCGTGATGGGCTCAGCGCGCTAGCTCTGCTCCGAATTGTTCGTAAACGTGCTCGGCATACGCGGCACCCGCCTCGGTGTACAAGTTGAGGGCGGCTTTCACACCTAGCTTTTCGAGTTGCTCGACTTCATCGGCATAGCGCGCCACCGCCGTAATGGTCCCCGGGTAGCCCTGGTCGAGTAGCTCCTTCGCGGTTATCATGTTAGCGGCGTGTGCGCCCATGGTTAGGATCACCAGGCGGATTTTTCCCGACTTTTTCGTTCTTTGCCAAAATCCACGATCGGTGGCACTACCTAGCACGACGTTGCGGCCGGCCTGCTTGTGTTGTTCGACAACGAGGGGATCAACGTCGACAGCGATCACCTTGTCACCGACCCGCTCGCGAAGAAAATCATACGCAGCCGTTCCTATCCGCCCCATACCCAAGATACCGATTGTTGCCGGGCCCGGATCCACGGGGTGCTCCTCGGGGTGATAGGCATCGGTTTGGAAGCGATCGAGCACCGATGCAAAGCGTATATACAGAGTTTGGGACGCCACGTTGAGAGGCGATGCCAACACGAACGTGATCGAAAGCGCGATCGCAAAAATGGTTAGCCATTCAGCTCCGATCCAACCATTTGCCGCACCGACAGCACCGACGATGAGACCGAACTCGCTGTAGTTAGCAAGGCTCAGGGACGCCAACGTCGCCGTACGCGCACGGAGCCTGAATCGCGTGAGTAAAACGAAAAACAGCGCGACCTTGAGCGGCACGACGACAGTCAACAATACAGCGATCCCGAGCGCCTCAAAGCTCGGAGGTCCGGCAAGTCCGATGGTCAGAAAAAAGCCGACAAGAAAAAGGTCTTTGAACCCAAGCATAGCCTTCGAGAGTTCGTCGGCTTTGGGATGCGCGGCGAATAGCATGCCAATGATGAGCGCTCCCAGGTCCGCCTTCAGGTCGACCAGCTCGAACACAAGGCCACCTCCGACTGCCAGGCACAGCCCGTAGAGAATCATGAGCTCGCCGTGGCCAGTCCGTGCCAGGATCGTCGTCAGTAAAGGGCGAATGAAAAGCAGGCCGATCAGCGCAAGCGCCCATGGCGACGGCAGTTTGCCCGTTGACGCCGCCAGGAATACAACGGCTATGATATCTTGGACAATGAGGATTCCGATCGCGGTGCGACCATGCAGCGAGGTCATTTCGCCGCGTCCTTCGAGTACCTTTACCGCGAACACCGTGCTCGAGAAGCTGAGCGCAAAGGCGATCATCATCGATGTCGAAAAACTCAAGCCCGCAAAGTATGGGAATCCGACCGCGGCCAACCCGAACAACCCGAGCCCGAAAACGAGCACTGTGATGAGCATATGAATAGAGGCACCGGCCCACACTTCCGGTCGTAGCAGGCTCTGGATACGCAACTTGAGGCCGATGGTGAATAGAAGAAGCGTAACGCCGAGCTTAGCGACCGTATCGATGGGCTCGCCGCTTTCAAATCCGTAGGCATGGAGCGCAAACCCTGCGATCAGGAATCCCACGAGCGGCGGCAGGCCGACCTGGCGGACGGCAAATCCGAGAACGAACGCGAGAATAATGGCCCAGAGAGCTTCCATATCAGTGTTCCTCAAGCATTAGTCCGAAGAGTGGGGAATGATACGAACGTGCGTCTGCCGTCGGTGTGGCAGCGCCGGTTGCCAACCATTTTCTGAAGGTGAAGGGAATAATAGTGTTATTGTTTTGCAACGATCGCGCTTTGTGACCCGACCGGAGAACGGCTAGCTAATGTCGCTTAACGCGACCTTCAAGGCATCTCATCAGCCGTAGGGGCAGGGTTGGGGAAGACGCGATGCGTGCCTTGCGGCCCATAGATGGTGTAGCCGCCTTTGCCATCGTTGATCACGAGCGAGCTCGAGCCGTCCCGATGGTAGACGCGGTTACCTTGCGACTTGCCGAGATAGCGACTGGCGCTGCCATCGCGATTGTACATCGTAAACCCGCCCATGCCATCGCGGATAACCGTCGACTGACTGCCCAAGTTGCCGTGGCGTGCGGTTGGGCCGCCGAGGCCACCGGAGGCTCGTGCACCGCCACCGACGCCTATCGATTGGGCATGAGCCAATGAGGTAAACGTTAACGAGGCTACTATCGTGAGTATGGTCTTGAGAATTAACGTAGGCTTAGGCAGGCTCATTTTTCCACTCCTGATGACGGTCTGCACGATGCAGTTTCGACCTCGACGCCATTATGGCAATTTCATAGACGCCAGGCCAGTGGCCGAGGATAATGCGGCAGCACTGATCGATAATGAATAAATAATGTTCAGGAATCCAGTCCTTCTCATCGCATTGGGGCTTACGAGTATCGTCGCGATCTGGGGGATCGCGGATACGGCAAGCCTAGCGGCCTTCGCCTCTGCTACCGTGAGGCAGCTCTTCATTAGCCGCGGATGGTTCATTATGTTAACCGTGAGCGCGTTGGTGATCGCCTGCATCGGGTTGGCGTTATCACCCTACGGCCAGGTCAAGCTCGGCAAGGATGACGACGAACCGGAGTTTTCGACTATCAGCTGGCTTACGATGCTTTTTGCCGCCGGCATGGGTGTGGGCCTGCTGTACTTTAGCGCGGCTGAGCCGATTTCCCATTATCTGATCATTCGCGACTACGAGGATGAGCTCAGAGCGGCGTCCTTAGCGCTCTTTATCACCAACTTCCACTGGTGCCTGCACGCCTGGGCGATCTATGGGCTGACTGGGCTCGTGATGGCCTACTTCGGCTTCCGTAAGGGGTGTCCGACCCTGATCAGCGCACCGATACAGCGCGTGTTCGGCATGACAGCTTGGACACGTCTGGTCGGCTGGCTGTGCGACATCCTGGCCATCTTCGCCATTGCCATCGGTGTCGGTGGGTCGGTTGCGATGGGTGTGTTTCAGGTGCAGGGTGGCGTGGAGTCGTTGTTCGATGTGAAGAATACAGGCCTATGGCTGGCACTGGTTATCTTTGTGGTGCTCTGCGTCTGCTATGTCCTTCCCCTGATGGTTGACCTAAGCCGAGGCATGGCGGTTCTGTCCAACACGGCCATCGCCATCGCCGGCCTGCTGATGGTCTTTGTGTTATTGGCGGGCCCAACGCACTTTCTGATGGGGGGCATCGTTGGAGCCATTGGCGACTACGTTGCGGGGGTGCTCCCGCATGGTTTTCGGACCTTCACTTTCTTTGATCAACGAGTCGAAGAATGGTTTGCTAGCTGGACGCTCACCTATATGGTCTGGTGGCTGGCGTGGGCGCCTTTCGTCGGGGTCTTCATCGCGCGCATCTCCAAGGGCCGCACCATTCGCGAGTTTCTCCTCGGTGTTGTTCTCGTGCCGTCGGCGTTCTCTCTCCTGTGGTTCGGCGTCTTCGGCGGCATAGGCTTCTTTGAGGCCTTGCGAACACAGACGCCGATTGTGGAGGTCGTTAAGACAGATTTCAACGCAACCGTCTTTTTCCTGCTCGAACAACTGCCACTTTCGGCTCTGACCAGCGCTGCAATCGTCGTTGCCGTCTTCCTCTTTATCATCACCAGTGTAGTAAGCGCGGCCTTTGTGCTGGCAATGTTTTCGACCGGCGGTGACCTCAATCCTAAGGTTAAGATAAAGCTCATCTGGGGTGTGATTCTCGGTGCACTCGGGTTGGTCATGATCCTGTCCAACAGCATCCAGGCGGTCAGGTCAATCATCGCGCTTGGCGCCATGCCTTTCGTTTTTATCGTGCTGCTACTGATGGTCAGCTTCCTGAAATCTCTCAAGAGCGAAAAAAAGTGACGTTCTGGCAGAACCTCATCGATACTGTCCTTAACCTCAGTGTTTTTATCTTTATTGGTGTTCTGCTGTGGCTCTATCTGACGGACGTACCGAAGGGTGGGGGGCAGAAAAAAAAGAAGCGGCGCAAAAGGGCTTAGCGATTCGCTAATGGAGTTCGGTTGCGCCAAGGTTTCTGTACAGGCTTAAATCACTTGTTGTTTGCGTCGCGACTTTGGTCGAATCACCACAATGCTTCCAATGCCCTGAGGACATCGTGGCGACTGATTTGGCCGACCAGGCGGTTGTCCTCCACTACCGGATAGCGCCGATGGGGATCCGTCAGAAACAGTTTGGTCAGATCGGCAATGCTGGTATCAGCCTCGATCGTTTTAACCTGGTGGCTCATGAACTCCGATACCCGGCCTCCCCACTCTCCGTGGTAGCTTGCGTGAAACGCGACCTTCAGGCAGTCTTTTTCCGTTAGCATTCCAACCAGATTACCGCGCGCGTCGAGCACCGGCGCCCCGGAAATCCTGTTCTCTACCAGCACGCGAGCGGCTTGCAAGATTTCCATATCGGGACTGAGGGTTACAAGACTTTTCGTCATGTAATTCTTAACGAGGATTGATTTCAGCATGATGCCCCCGATGCGTTACGCATCTGACTGCTGGTTCTTTTCTTCACACGTTCCGGAACAGACCGGACAGTCCGATTCCAGTCCCTCAATCGTTTTCAAGCCACCACAGCTGCCCTTGATGCCGCGCCTGCCAAACAGCACGCCAATGGCCATGCCTAAAATGGCAATTGCGAGTACTACAAAGCTAAGCAGAAAAATCTCCACGGTGATCTTTAGTGCGCGATAGATTGCTTGAACCGGGACGTGCTTCGATCAACGAATTCGTCGTCCGCCGCCCTACTAATAAAGTATGCCGCAAGCCGCTCTCGCTCTGCCAGCGCAAAACCCGTCTCCGGACCCATAACGAGTAACGCCGTTGCCATCGCGTCTGCGCCCATCGCGGTAGGGCTGAGCACAGTCACCGAGACTAAGTTGTGTGTAACCGGCGTTCCTTTGCGCGGGTTGATGGTGTGAGAGAATCGTTGCCCGTCCTTTTCGAAGAAATTCCGATAATCGCCCGATGTCGCCATGCCCTTATCTTGGAGCTGGATAATGAGCTGGACCGCCCGTGGCCCCGGAATCGGCTTCTCGATGCCGATCTTCCAAGGTGTACCGTCGAGGTTGTGCCCCTTGGCCCTCAGGTCGCCGCCGATCTCGACCATATAGTTGTGCACCGCTAAGGACTCTAGACGTTCCGCCACCTTATCGACGCCATAGCCTTTGGCAATCGCCGACAGATCGATAGAGACATCACTACGTGTCTTCTTTATCGCTGGCGGCGAGCGCCGAGTAGAAAGCTTCGTATAGCCTACCCTCGACATGGCTTGGCTTATCTGCTGCTGAGATGGCACCCGGTTTGCTCGCTTGCCTGGACCGAAACCCCAAAGGTTGACCAGCGGACCGACGGTGACATCGAACGCCCCGTCGGTCAGTCGGCTCACGCGCAACGCTTCCTCGACTACGGTGAGCAGATCGGCGGAACTGTCAATCCATTGGATTGAGGTGTTGCTGTTGAGCTTAGAAAGCTCTGAGTCGACCCGATATGTCGACATTTGATCATTGACTTTCTCCAGAACGCGCTCGATTGTCGCTTTTAATTCATCTGGATTTAGGTCGGCAGGGGGGTCCGCGACCTTCACGGTATAGGTGGTGCCCATCGTTGACCCCGACAACCGCAGCAGCGCGTCGCTCGGACTGTCTTTGCTGCACGAGATCAGCAAAGTGGTGAATAGAAAAGAACATAGCCACCGCTGGAACACGTCTGTCGAATTTACCCGCCAAAGTCATCGAGCAAGATGCTCTCTCTTTCGACCCCCAAGTCTTCCAGCATCTTGATCACCGCGGCATTCATCATCGGTGGACCGCACATGTAGTACTCACAGTCCTCCGGGGCGGGGTGTTCGGCGAGATAGTGGTCGTAAAGAACATCGTGGATGAATCCTGTATAGCCTTGCCAATTGTCCTGAGGCTGTGGATCGGATAGCCCCACATACCATTTGAAGTTGTCGTGTTCCGCCTGAAGCCGATCGAACTCCTCGCTGTAGAACATCTCGCGTTTGCCGCGCGCTCCGTACCAGAAAGTTATCTTGCGCTTAGTGTTAATGCGCTTGAGCTGATCGAAGATATGCGAGCGCATGGGCGCCATGCCTGCGCCGCCGCCGATAAACACCATTTCATTGTTGGTATCCCGAGCGAAGAATTCTCCAAATGGTCCCGAGATCGTAACTTTGTCTCCCGGTTTCAGATCGAAAATATAGGAAGACATCACACCCGGTGGCACATCCGGTTTGTCCGGGGGCGGTGTCGCGATCCGCACGTTTAGCATGATGATCCCCTTTTCCCCGGGATAATTTGCCATCGAGTAGGCACGCATCGACGGCTCGTTCACCACCGACTCGTAGCGCCAGAGGTTGTATCGATCCCAGTCATCACGAAACTCGGGTTTGATGTCGAAGTCGGTGAACTTGCAGCGATACGGCGGCGCTTCAATCTGGATATAGCCGCCGGCGCGGAAGTTGACCGATTCGCCTTCGGGTAAATCGAGCACGAGCTCTTTGATGAAGGTCGCGACGTTCTCATTAGAGCGAACAGCGGTTTGCCACTTCTTGACCCCGAAGACTTCCTCCGGGATCTCGATCTTCATGTTGTGTTTGACTGTCACCTGGCACGCCAGGCGGTCTCCCTCGGCCGCCTCACGCTTGGTGATGTACGCGGTCTCTGTGGGCAAAATCGCGCCGCCCCCTTCGAACACCTTTACTCGGCATTGAGCGCAAGTGCCGCCACCGCCACAGGCGGAAGGGACGAAGAGTTTCACATCGGCGAGTGCACCCAATAGCTTTACGCCAACAGGGCTCTCGACCGTTTTTTCGTCATTGACGAGGATCTGCACGTGCCCGGCGGGGACCAATTTCGACTTTGCGAACAGGATAACGAACACTAGCGCGATGATGATGATAGTGAAGAGCGCTACACCCAAACTGATTTCAAGCATGCGCGTAACCCGAACCGCGGTTAGAGTTGAATGCCCGAGAACGCCATGAATCCTAGCGACATTAAGCCAACAGTGATGAACGTGACGCCGAGTCCCTGCAAGCCATCCGGGACGTCACTGTATTTCAGTTTTTCACGCAAACCGGCCAGCGCGATGATGGCAAGTGCCCAACCCACACCGGTGCCGAGGCCGTAGACGACACTCTCGCTGAAGTTGTACTCGCGTTGCACCATGAACAAGGTGCCACCTAATATGGCGCAGTTCACAGTGATTAACGGCAAAAAGATGCCGAGCGCGTTGTAAAGCGCTGGGAAGTACCGGTCTAAGGTCATTTCCAGGATCTGCACCATGGCCGCGATCACGCCGATATAGCTGATGAGCCCGAGAAAGCTGAGATCAACGTTGGGAAGCCCAGCCCAGGCTAACGCGCCATCCTTAAGCAGAAACTCGAATATCAAGTTGTTGACTGGCACGGTGATACCTTGCACAACGACGACCGCTATTCCCAGGCCGATCGCAGTCTCGATCTTTTTCGAGACTGCCAAGAACGTGCACATGCCCAAGAAAAAGGCGAGCGCGAGGTTTTCGACGAATACCGATTTCACAAATAAGCTGAGATAGGCTTCCATCAAAGCACCCCCGTCCTGTGCACTTCGTGAATCTGATAGTCTGGCTTTTCAACCTGCTCGGTCTTCCAGGCCCGCAGCCCCCAGATCAGCAGTCCAATGATGAAAAACGCGCTCGGCGGCAATAACATGATGCCGATCGGGTAAAACCAACCGCCTTCGGTGACCAGTGGGAGCACTTGATAGCCCAGCAGTTTGCCGGCGCCGAATAGCTCACGTATAGCACCGACGATAATCAGGATCAGACTGTATCCGAGGCCATTACCGAGGCCGTCTACCATGCTGATGCCGACGGGATTCTTCATCGCGAACGCCTCGGCCCGCCCAAGCACAATGCAATTAGTGATGATCAGGCCCACGAATACAGACAGCTGTTTGCTGGTCTCAAAGGCATACGCCTTCAAGACCTGATCGACCACGATAACCAGTGAAGCGATGATCGTCATCTGCACGATGATACGAATGTTGCTTGGCGTATGGTTCCGGATCATGCTGACTGACGCATTCGATAAGATGATCACGGTCGTCAGCGCCAGAGACATGATCAACGCATTAAGCAATGAAGTCGTTACCGCCAGCGCCGAGCAGATGCCGAGGATCTGCAAGGTAATGGGGTTGTTGTTGAAGAGCGGATCGAGCAGAACCTTTTTGGTCTCGTTATCCATCTTTTACCCTAATTGCGGTCGTATTTTTGCCAGAAACGGCGCAAAGCCATCTTCGCTGAGCCAATAAACGAGCATGTTGGTGACACCATTAGAAGTCAGGGTGGCACCAGAAAGACCGTCCACCTGATGCTTGGCTTCGGGCTTGCTGGAATCGACTCGACCTTTGACAACCTCGATCTGCAGTGCCCCTTTCTCGTCGTAAACGATCTTTCCGCTCCACAGGCTGCGCCATTTCGGGTTATCGACTTCACCTCCGAGTCCTGGCGTTTCGCCGTGATCGTAGAAGCTTAAGCCGTAGACGGTGTTTGCATCGCCCTCGAGCGCGATGAATCCGTAGAGCGTCGAGAAAAGTCCAGTCCCGTGAATTGGTAGAATAACGCGCTCAATTTGATCACCTTTTTTGACGAGATAGACGGTTGCGTGTTTCGCTCGGGTTTTGATGCCGGCGACATCTCGATCCGAAGGGATGGCAACACTTTGCCCTGGATCCTTGGCCGCCTTGCGCGCATCGTAAGCGGCAGGATCAATCGTATCGACATACTCTCCGCTGGCGAGGTCAACGACTTTGGCCTCCACTTGTTTGAATTGTTCGTCGATACTCTTGTCTTCTTTGAGTAGCCCCGCGACCGCCAGGATATTTTTCTTTTTATCGAGCACCTCGTTTTGTTCTTGTAACGGCTTGAGCAACACCGCTGCGCTTGCCACGAGCACTGAGCAAACCAGAGACAAGGCAACGGCGACGATTAGCGTTTTCTGCGTGCTGTCGTTGGGCATGGCGCGAATCGCCTCGAGCCATCCCGAGTCCTTCTTTCTCAAGGTCTCTTGTGAATCGTCTTCAGACATTGCGCCGCATCCTTCTTCTAAGGTGTACCCGTTCGACGCCCCAGTCGATCACTGGGGCGAATAGATTTGCGAAAAGTATCGCGAGCATCATTCCCTCCGGGAACGCCGGGTTGGCAACGCGGATCGCAACCGTCATGAATCCTATCAGTATTCCGAAGATCCATCGGCCCGCGTTGGTCATGGCGGCGGTGACCGGGTCCGTTGCCATGAAGACCATGCCAAAGGCGAAGC
>JBHICC010000042.1:0-24250 GCA_046759385.1 Acidiferrobacterales bacterium
GTTATCGTCGACCCGAAGAGTCTCGCTTTCGTCGACGGCACGGAACTCGACTACGGCCGCGAGGGACTCAACGAGGGCTTCAGGTTCTATAATCCCAAGATGAAGAGCGTGTGCGGCTGCGGCGAAAGCTTCACCGTTTAAAGCCGTATCGGCGCCGAGTTCTCAGTGGCATACTGTTCTTTCGCCTAAGGCTGTTACGCCTAAGGCACGCACCCAAACAAACACCTCTGCCCGCGCCACGTCGGCCGCCTTAGATTGTCGACACGCGTGCTACACTGCTACACTATCTACCCTCGTAGAGGCCGGAATTTCCTGATTTTTTAGTGATTTGCGCGAGTTCTCTGACGCGCCGGAATTGTGGATGGGAATAGAACGGACGCTGTCTATTATCAAACCGGATGCGGTTGGCAAGAATCTGATCGGTGCGATTTACTCTCGGCTGGAGCAGGCGGGATTGCGGATCGTCACCGCTAAGATGCTCCACTTGACAAAGGAACAAGCAGAAGGCTTCTATGCGGTGCATAGAGAGCGCCCGTTCTTCAACTCGTTGGTACAGTTCATGACCTCGGGGCCGATCATGGTGCAGGTATTGGAAGGCGAAAACGCTATCAATAAGAATCGCGAGATCATGGGTGCGACCGATCCCAGCGAAGCGGCGCCCGGAACCATACGTGCTGAGTTTGCAGAGAATGTAGAGCGCAACAGCGTCCACGGTTCGGACGGACCAGAGACCGCAAAAAGCGAGATCACGTTTTTCTTTAACGACAGCGAGATCTGCCCGCGCTGATGGAAGGCGCTTTACACGAAAACGAAAAAGTCAATCTTCTGGGCTACGACAGAGAAGCGCTAGAAATCTTCTTTCTTCAGCGAGGCGAAAAGGCCTTTCGCGCAACACAGCTTTTACAGTGGCTCCACCGCTACCAGCGCGACAGCTTCGAAGAGATGACAAATTTTGGAAAGGCGTTGCGCGGAGAGCTTGAGCGTGTCGCCTGCATTAATGCACCCACGGTGGTTAGGGATCAGATAGCTGTGGACGGTACAAGGAAGTGGCTGCTTCAGGTTGATAGTCAGAACTGCATCGAAACCGTTTTCATTCCCGAGGATGAGCGTGGCACGTTGTGTGTGTCATCGCAGGTTGGCTGTGCCCTGACGTGTTCGTTCTGCGCCACCGGCAAACAGGGATTCGGTCGTAATCTCAATGTCGCCGAGATCATCGGCCAACTTTGGGTTGCATTCCGTCTGCTCAATAAAGAGGCGCACGAACGCTCGCCGATTACCAACGTCGTCTTTATGGGCATGGGCGAACCGCTTCTCAATTTTGACAATGTAGTGTCGGCCATGCGATTGATGATCGACGATCACGCATTTGCTCTTTCAAAGCGGCGTGTCACACTGAGCACGACGGGCTTAGTACCCGCAATCGACCGACTACGTGAGAGTTGCTACGTCAACCTAGCGGTCTCCCTGCATGCGCCGAACGATGCGTTGCGGAACAAGCTAGTGCCGCTGAACAAGAAGTATCCGATTCGCGAGCTCGTAGCGGCGTGCCGACGGTATGTCGCTGGCGCACCGCGGCGCAAGGTCACGTTCGAGTATGTAATGCTGGAAGGTGTGAACGACAGTCTGCAGCATGCGCGCGAGCTGGTGCAGGTACTGGCTGGTGTACCAGCAAAGGTAAATCTGATTCCATTCAATTCGTTCCCGGGGGCGCACTATCGGCGCTCGTGCGATGCGGTGGTCGACCGGTTCCGCGGCGTGTTGCTGGGGGCAGGATTGATGACAGTGACCCGCAAGACGCGCGGCGGTGATATTGCTGCGGCCTGCGGGCAGCTAGCAGGACGGGTGCATGATCGTACCGGGCGTGCCGTTCGGCTGGGAACCATGACCGCAGGTGCACCATGACCCGTTTATGGCGGCTTTTTAGTGCTATCCTCATTATTAGTATCGCCCTCGTCGGCTGTGCGACTTCGAAATCGAAGGAAGAGAAGGCTGCCTTAGAGGCCAGGATCCACAATGTAGTGATTCTGAATACGCAGCTGGCGGCGGCCTACTTACAGCGCGGTCAACCGGAGATTGCTATGGACAACATCTCGAAGGCACTCACGCTGGCGCCTGATGACCCGCAGGCGAATAATGTGATGGCGCTGTTGCAGTGGCGGCTGAAGGAGTACGACAAGGCTGATGAGCACTTCAAGAGGTCACTTGAGCACGATCCGGACAACTCGGAAACGCGCAACAATTACGGCGCGTTTCTATGTGAGAAAGGGGAAGTCGATGCGTCTGTGGAGCAGTTCAGGCTTGCGCTGAAGGACCCGCTTTATCCGACGCCGGCACAAGCGAACTTGAACGCCGGATTATGCTTGATGAAGAAGCCGGCGCCGTTGGATGCGGAGGTTTACCTGCGCCAGGCGCTGCGGATCGAGCCCAAGCTGCCGGACGCGCTGTTCCAGATGGCTAGGATCAGCTATGACACCGGCAGGACCCTTTCAGCGCGCGGCTTTATTCAGCGCTTCTTTGAGATAGCGGACGACACACCGCAGAGCCTGCTGCTTGCGGTAAAGATCGAAGACGCGCTTGGATCTAAGGATGCGGAGGCCAGCTTCGCGCTGCGGCTTAAGGGAAAATTCCCTGATTCGCCTGAGGCTAAAGAGCTTAGACGGCTTTCGCTGAAGAGAAAATAGAAACTATGAGTGACACCAGTTCTGCAACTGCGGCGATTGATGCCGGACCGGGCAAACGGCTTTGTGACGCCCGCGAAAAAAGCCAGCTCAGTCGCGAGCAGGTTGCGGAAATGTTGCGGCTGTCACCGCAGCAGATCGTGGCGATCGAGAATGACGACTTCGAAAACTTGCCTGGGCCGACATATGTACGCGGCTACCTGCGTAGCTACGCGCAGGTAGTAGGATTGTCGGCCGATGACGTGATCGCATCGTACGCGCGAGTCAACGGCACCTACCGTTCGAGTCGTCTCGACAAGCTTGCGCCGGAGCCCCAGGTCACGATGCGCGATGGCGCGGTTCAGCTCGCAACATTTCTAGTGGCGAGCGTATTGATCATACTAGCTGTTGTTTGGTGGCAGGGGCGCGACGAGACCGCTGTGACGAAGCCATTGTCCGCGCAAACCGGACAAGCCCTGGGCGAGGCGGAAACCGAACCACTCCCTGCTGTAGGGGTAGACAAGGAGCCCGAGGCCCTCACCGAGACGAAGCCGTCAGCGGCTGAGGGCGATCAAACACCTGGCCTCGGGACCGTGGTCAACGTCGAGGAGGCTGCGATGCAGCCGCGACCGGCTTCTGCGATCGCGGATGAGCCGCCGGCGGCGCTCTCAGGCGCGAATGTCGAAACAACCGCAGGCTCGACCGACAAGGAACTCATCGTACAAACCAATGACGCTTCATGGGTGGACATCCGCGACGCGCGCAACAACCGCTTACTTTATACTCTGCTGCCGGCCGGCCGGCGAGTGAGCCTGGTCGGTGCGCCGCCATTCCGCGTGTTTCTTGGCAACCCCGATGGCGTCAAGCTCGAGTTCGAGGGCGAGCAGCTGGATGCAAGCGTGTTTAAGCGCGGCGTTGTGGCACGCTTCACTCTGGGTGGAGCTGAGTAACAAATAGAACTGTTGGCATAATACACGACACCTACGCGAGGAGCTGGGCGCTTCGCAGATCACCACGTTTGGTCAGCGCCCCCGAGGTTACCCCAGTGAGCAGGCTGATACAGGCCATTCGCGGAATGAATGACCTGCTACCCGACGCTGCTGCCCTATGGCAGCGTGTAGAATCGGTGGCACGCGAGGTACTGCAGGCCTACGGATACCGCGAGATCCGGGTACCCGTGCTCGAGAACACTGAGCTGTTTGCACGTTCGATCGGCCAGCTTACCGATATCGTCGCCAAGGAGATGTACACGTTCGAAGACCGCAGTGGCGATAGCCTAACCCTGCGACCCGAGGCTACGGCCGGAATCGTACGCGCCGGGATAGAGCACGGTTTGCTGCACAATCAGGTGCAGCGACTTTGGCACGCAGGGCCGATGTTTCGTCATGAGCGACCGCAAAAGGCTCGTTATCGCCAATTCCATCAGATCGACGTCGAAGCATTCGGGTTACCGGGACCGGACGTCGACGCGGAGCTGATCTTTCTCACGGCGCGACTTTGGCGCGAGCTGGATATAGACGGGCTCAGGCTGGAGATCAACTCGCTCGGGACCCCAGAGTCGCGTGCTGCCTATCGTGACATATTGGTCGACTATCTGCAGAGCTGTCGTGGCAGCCTCGACGAAGAAAGCGTGCGGCGGCTGGACACTAATCCGTTGCGTATACTCGACAGCAAGAATCCAGCGATGGCTTCAGTGATCGCGGGCGCACCGAGCCTGTTAGATCATCTCGATGAGGCATCACAAGAGCACTTCGAAGGGCTGCAGGCCTATTTGAACAAGGCCCGAATCCCTTATGTAATCAATCATCAGCTTGTCCGGGGGCTCGATTACTATACCCGGACCGTATTCGAGTGGACGACCGAGCAGCTCGGCGCACAGGGCGCCGTTTGCGGTGGGGGCCGATACGACGGATTGGTCGCGCAGTTAGGGGGCCGAGCTACGCCAGCAACCGGCTTCGCCCTAGGTTTGGAACGCTTAGTCGCGCTGCTTGCGCAAAAACGCCTAGGGCGCGACGACGAGACTCAGCCGCAGGTGTACGTGGCGATCTTGAGCGATCAGCTGGCGGTCCAGGGAATGGCGCTCGCAGAGCGGCTACGTGACCAAGGGCTGCGCGTGCAATGCAATTGTGGCGGCGGTAACTTGAAAAGTCAGTTGCGAAAGGCCGACAAGAGTGGTGCTCGATTCGCATTGTTGATCGGTGACCAAGAGCACCAAGCACGCGCGGTTACTGTCAAGGATTTGCGCGAAACGGTTGCGCAAGAACAGGTAAGCCAAAATGACGTTAGCGAATATCTCAAGCGGAATCTAGCTTGAGAAGAAAAGCGGAGAAAGACGTTGACGGACCCATATGAAGATCAAGAAGAACTAGAGAAAGTTAAGAGGTGGTGGAGCACGTATGGCAACGCCCTACTTCTTGGGATTGCCGTGGGCCTCGCCGCGCTTTTTGGTAACAAGTACTGGGCGCAATACAAGCAGCAGCGTGCTGAAGCTGCCTCAGCGATTTACGACCAACTTCTAGAAGAGTTTAACAAGAAAGCCTTCGACGAGGTCGAAAAGTCGGTTGCCGCGCTCATGAGTGATTATTCAGCCACCCCTTACGCTGCCCTCGGCGCGATGATTATCGCGCGTGTCAACGTTGACAAAGGCAAGTCCGAGGACGCACGAGCTAGTCTCGAGTGGGCAGTGGCTAACGCAACCGATGAAGGTACGCGGCACGTCGCCAGGTTGCGACTGGCGCGCCTGCTTAGGCAGGCCAAGGAGTTCGATGGTGCCCTGGCCATATTGCAGGTTGAAGACATCAGGGGATTTGAGTCCGATTATTATGAGCTGCGCGGCGACCTCGCCCTTGCTAAGGGTGACAAGGGTGCTGCCCGCGAAGCTTATCGCGAAGCGCTGAAGTTCCTTGATAGCGCATCAACGTACCGTCCGGTGCTAAATATGAAGCTCGCCGATTTAGGGCCCGAGAGCAGCTGATGGGTTGGCAGCGCTACGGTTTGTCGTTATTCCTTCTCACGCTTGCGGCCTGTGGTGGTGGGAAAAGCAATGTCGAGCCCCCGTCGCCGTTAGTCAAATTTTCGCCGACGGCGACGGTAAAGCGACTCTGGACGGTGGATGTCGGGCAGAGTGAGACGAAGAAACTGATCACGCTGTCACCGGTGCTCAACGGCGGCACGGTCTACGTCGCCGATCCGGCAGGCCGGGTCAGCGCCATCGAAGCTGAGACCGGTCGTGACGTTTGGCGTGTAAAGACGGACGAATTGATTGGTGCGATAGGGTTCGGCGATGACCTGGTTCTATTGGGTAGCAAGAAAGGTTTTGTCATTGCGTTAGATTCCAAGAGCGGCGAGCTGCGTTGGAAAAGTAAGGTTTCAAGCGAAGTCCTGTCGGCGCCAGCGGGGGCGGCAGGTGTCGTGGTTGTACGCACCATAGACGGCAGGATCTTCGGCATCTCCGCAGATAATGGCCAGCAGCTGTGGTCCCAGCACCGCACTGAGCCATCGTTGAGTCTGC
Organism: Acidiferrobacterales bacterium; assembly: GCA_046759385.1. Taxonomy (GTDB): domain Bacteria; phylum Pseudomonadota; class Gammaproteobacteria; order Acidiferrobacterales; family SPGG2; genus JBHICC01. The sequence goes on from JBHICC010000042.1 coordinate 6,169, forward strand.
GCGGGACGAGCGCGCCGATAATCGCTCACGGGTTTGCACTGTCCGGCTTTGCGAGTGGAAAGGTTGCGGCGTTCGATCTGAAAACTGGTCGTTCTGTTTGGGAACGAGCAGTCGCCTATCCACGCGGTCGCAGTGAGATCGAACGGCTCATCGATGTCGACGCGCCGCCACTGATCGTTGGCGAAACCCTGTTTGCGGCGAGTTACCAGGGAAAGGTTATTGCAGTCGACATGAAATCAGGCCGTGTTCTCTGGTCGCGAGATGTGTCGACCTATACAGGCATGGACGCGGACGAACGCAGCGTCTACATCAGTGATGCAAGAGGCCATGTGCTGGCTCTCGACCAACGCTCCGGCGGAGGTTTGTGGAAACAAGACAAGCTATATGCCCGCGTGCTCAATGCCCCGACGTTGGTGTCCGAGTATGTGGCCGTCGGTGACGTGGAAGGCTACGTGCATTGGCTATCAAGGGAAGACGGCCAGTTTGCTGCGCGTTCACGGGTCGGCGGCGCAGCCATACGTGGGAAAGCGGTGGCTGCTGGCAATACCCTGTTCGTACAGAGTCAAGGTGGTACCCTAGCCGCGCTGCGAATCGAGACGCGCACAAAGCCCCAATAACGCCAACGCCGCGTTTTCGAATCCGACTGCTTCGCAAGGCGCCGCAAAAGCCGGTGGAGCAGGGTTTTTGGCTTTATCCAATTTCGCCGCCTATATTTTGGTACACGGGGACGTTGCGGGGTCCCGGGCTGGCGAATCGGCACAATTGACGTGGCTTCGCCTGTGATACCTGTAGTCGTACTCGTGGGGCGCCCAAATGTGGGCAAGTCGACGCTTTTTAACCGGCTAACGGGAGGGCGTCGAGCCCTGGTGGCCGATGCGCCCGGACTCACCCGCGATCGGCAGTATGCCGCCGGCACGGTCGGTGATCGCGCATACTTGGCTGTGGATACGGGCGGACTCACCGCTTGGTCGGGGCCCGCTGAACTCGTCGGCGCGCCCGATGAGCTCGCCGGCCTCATGTCGGCACAGGTACAGCAGGCGCTGATAGAGGCTGATGCGATCGTGTTCTTGACTGACGGCCGCGAAGGTTTGAACAGCACCGACCGCGAGGTCGCTGAAGTCCTACGCAGACAACAGGCGTCTATTTGGGTCGCGGCCAATAAGACTGAGGGGGTGAATCCGGATACGGTCACGGCCGAGTTCTCCGAGCTCGGGCTTGGGCAGCCTTACCCGATCTCGGCCGCGCACGGCGATGGCGTGGCCGCACTTATGGAGCATGTACTGGCCGCACTGCCGGAAACGGACCAGGCGCTCGACAGTGAGGAAATACCGGCGGTGGCGGTCGTGGGGCGACCAAACGTCGGCAAGTCGACCTTGGTCAACACCGTGCTCGGCGAGGACCGCGTGCTTGTGTTCGATGAACCTGGCACGACGCGTGACAGCATACGGGTCAATTTCGAACGAGAAGGACGGCGTTACGGGCTTATCGACACGGCAGGGGTGCGCAGGCGCGGTCGTATTTCGAGCACAGTAGAGAAGTATTCGGTGATCAAAACACTTCGAGCGGTGGAGGCCGCGAATGTTGTGATTCTAGTGTTGGATGCGCAAGACGGAGTTACTGAGCAGGATGCAATGCTGGCGGGATTCGTGCTGGAAGAAGGCCGCGCGATCGTTGTCGCCGTGAACAAGTGGGATGCCGTGGATACGGCGCAACGAGCACGGTTAAAACAACAGCTGGACAGGAAACTCGTATTTCTAAAGTTCGCGCGGACGCATCTTATTTCAGCGCGACATGGCACGGGAACCATTGGACTATTTGCCTCGGTGGACCGAGCCTTTGCATCGGCGCACAAGACCTTGCGAACGCCGCGACTTAACCAGGTGCTTCAAGGCGCCGTACGCGCGACCGCACCGCCGCGCGCCCGCGGCGGACCGATTCGGCTCAAATTCGCCCATCAAGCGGGAAAAAACCCGCCAAGGGTAGTGATTCACGGGACCCGGGTGGACGCCGTACCGGGGACATACCGACGTTATTTGTCAAACGCCGTCCGCGCCGGATTTGGCCTTGAAGGCACACCGGTGAAGATCGAGTTCCGGGTCGGCGATAACCCGTACGTCGGGCAGCCGTCACACGGCCGAAAAGGCCGGAAAAAACGCGGAAAAAGGCGGCAACGAAGTGCCCCGCGCCTGAGCCGATAGGGGTACGACCGCTTGTCTGAGAGGCGTAAATGCGGCAAACGACTTGGCATTTTCGTTGCACGAATGGGAAGGACACGACTGGGGGAGGAACAAGAACGCACGGGCCCCCGAACTGGCGGTCACCGGCCTAGAGGCTACGGGAAGCGAACCTAGGAAAAATGAGTGGATATCACAAAGACGCCCTTCCGCGGGGTTATCAGCTAGCCGAATACGCGATCGAGAGCGTGCTCGGCCACGGCGGCTTTGGTGTCACCTATCTTGCTAGGGACGTGCAACTCGGCACCCAGGTCGCCATAAAAGAGTACCTTCCTCACGAGTTCGCGGCACGCAAAGGCGATACCGACATCATTCCCAATGACGATGATCAGACGGTAGCAACCTACCATTGCGGCTTGCAAGAGTTCTTGCGTGAGGGACAGGCGCTCGCGCAGTTTAAGCATCCGAACATCGTGCGCGTACTGCGTTTCTTGGAGGAGAACGGCACGGCCTACATGGTTATGGAGTATGAGAAGGGCGAAAGTCTCTCCCAGTATTTGAAAAATCACGGCCCATACTTAAACCAAAGCGACCTGCTGCGCATTTTCTTGCCGATTATGAACGGGCTGCACGCCGTGCATGAGGCGGGCATGTTGCATCTCGACATCAAGCCCGAGAACATCTACCTGCGCGAGGATGGCACGCCGATGTTGATTGACTTTGGCTCGGCTAGGCAAGCGCTGGTGGGGCCTGGGCAGGCGCAAGGGGTCGCACTGACCCCAGGATATGCGCCCATCGAGCAATATCCTGGTAACGGCAAACAGGGGCCCGCGACCGACGTTTATGCGCTCGGCGCGAGCTTGCACCGCTGTATCAGTGGGAAGCGCCCGCTTGCCGCACCGGAACGCCAACAGGCGATCCAGAAGTATGAAAAAGATCCGCTGCCTCCAGCGACCGAGGTCGGTGGGACCGACTACCCTGCTTACGTGCTCCATACCATCGATTGGGCGTTGCAGGTGCATGCGGCCGAGCGACCCAAATCGACGCGCGACATGCAAGACGCGTTGATGGGCAAAGCACACACTGCGAGACGGGCGCACGCTCCCGGTCCCGCGAAGTTTGAGGCCCGCAAACCGACTGGCAATACATCCCTGCCACCTCGCGCTGCCACCACGGCAAAACGGGCAAAAGTGCGTGTCCGCCGTCGCGGCGGTAAGGGTTGGCTGGCCGCCGCCATGTTGCTAGCCGCAATAGGTATCGCCGCGCTTTTCTACGGCCCAACGTTGAAGGCACGCTATCCTGTGTTGGGCGACGTCTGGCGCAGTGTGGCCTCGGTGGGTTCAAGCGCAGCCGCTCGGCACGGCCCCCAATACACCGTACGCCGAGACGGTCGCGATACCGAAGACTCAACGAGTGGTGACAAGAGCGCGCGGGCCGCACGCCCAAAGCCGCTCAATCCTGCCAGTTGGCGCGCCTCCGGCGTATCCGGTGCTAAGGTGCTGCCGAACAGCCTCGAGCGTACCTTAAAAGGGCATACTGACTGGGTGCAGGCGGTGGCGATTTCACCGGACGGCAAGACGATTGCTTCGGCAGGCTACGATCGCACGATACGCATTTGGGATAGGTCGACCGGCAAACTGCGCCGAGTGCTTCGTGGTCACGGTCGGTCGATCAACGCCGTGGCGTACTCGACGAACGGCGCTTGGCTAGCCTCCGCGGGCGATGACGGCACGGTACGGCTTTGGAGCGCCGGAAGTGGGCGCCAACACGGTGCGCTCCAGGGGCCAGGGTATGCCGTGTACACGGTGGCGTTCTCGCCAGACGGGTCAAAGCTTGCGGCCAGCGGGAAAGACCGAATTGTGTTCGTGTGGAATATGAGAAGCGGTGAGCTGCTGCACAGTCTAAACGGCCATCGCGACGATGTGCAGGCCATTGCGTTCTCGCCAGACGGGAAGCATTTGGCCTCGGGCGGGGCAGATCGCAGAGTCAGGATCTGGACCTTGGAGAACGGGGTTGAAGTGGCCTCGATCGCCGGCCACAAAGACGTCATCCTGTCACTAGCTTATTCACCTGATGGGCGTTTGCTTGCGTCCGGCGGTTCCAAGAACGTGATCAAGTTGTGGAATGCTCGCACAGGCAGGCTCATTCGCACTTTCCCGGGCGTACGCCACGCAGTGTTGTCGTTGACGTTTTCGCCTGATGGTCAGTGGCTTGCCACAGGCGGGGGCGGTAAGGTCGTGAGGTTGTGGAATGTCGAAAATGCCAGGGTCGCGCAAACCTTACGCGGCCACCAAGGCTACGTACACGCGGTCGCCTTTGCGCCGAACGGGGCCGCCTTGGTTTCGGCTAGCCGCGATCACACGATTAAGGTCTGGACGGCTAACTAACGTCCGCGTCGTCTAGCGTTTCCTCAACCCGGCAGGAAAGCTGTCCGCGCGCAAGACGCGCTTCCACGCGCTCTCCCCGTTGCACCTTAGCTGCGTCGGTAATCACTTTAGCGCTGTTCGACTCGGTTACGATCGCGTAGCCGCGTTCTAAGGTTGCGAGCGGGCTCAGATTGTTCAGGCTCTTAGTGGCCGCTCGCAGCCGCTGCTTTTCGCGGGCGAGCACATGGCGCATTGCGCCGAGCAAGCGAATTCGACATTGTTCGCGACGCACCACGAATTCCCGTATACGAACCTCTGGTGAGTATTCCTTCAGGTGCGCGGATGCCGTCAGTAATCGCTTCTCGGCCCTATAGAGCGTGGCTGCACAAGCTGCATGCAAGTGCTGTTCAATACTCTCGAGGCGCTCAGACAATAAGCCAATACGCTGTTTCGGGTGCGCCAGCCGTGCAACGAGCCAGTCAAGCTTCTGTTGCCTAGTGGCGATCGCGTCTCGAGCGAGGCGCTCGATGCGGCCGACCTTGTGCTCAAATGCCCCGGCCCATTCATACTGATCAGGACTTAACAACTCGGCCGCCGCCGTCGGCGTCGGCGCACGTACATCGGCAACAAGATCCGACAACGTCACGTCCGTCTCATGGCCCACGCCACAAACGATTGGCAATTGGCAAGCGAAGATGGCACGCACAACCGACTCGTCGTTAAAGGCCGACAAGTCTTCGAGCGAGCCGCCGCCGCGCGTGAGAACTAGCGCGTCGCAATCTTTGCGTCTTGATGCGAGGCCGATGGCAGCCGTGATCTCCTGGGCAGCGCCGTCGCCTTGAACGGGAACCGGGTAGAGCAGCATGGAAATCGCTGGAAACCGCCGTCGCAAGGTGATAACAATGTCATGGAACACCGCACCGGCAGGTGAGGTGATAACTCCTATTCTCTTGGGGAGACGCGGCAGCGATTTCTTGTGAGCGACATCAAACAAACCTTCCTGAGACAGTCGTTGCTTCAGCGCCTCGAGTGCGCGCCGCAACGCACCTTCGCCCGCCTCTTCGAGACGCTCCACGATAAGCTGAAACTCGCCCCGCCCTTCATAAAGGCTGACTCGTGCGCGGACAACAACCTGGCTGCCATCGCCGGGAACGACATCGATATTACGCTGCTGGGTACGGAAGAGAGCGCACCGGATCTGTGATTGATCGTCCTTGAGCGAGAAGTAGATGTGTCCCGACGCTGGGCGCGAGAGGTTCGAGATTTCGCCCTCAACCCAAATTAACGCGGGGAATCCACTTTCGAGCAGCCGCTTGGCAGACCATGCTAGACGCGACACCGTGTAGACATCGCGGAATGAGCTGGGTAGCCGAGGCTGTCGGGGCATATGCTGAACATACCGCCAATCGCGCCTACGAAAAAGCCAGGTCAAAGCCCGGCTTTCTCACGCTATATCTACAAACGGGAACGACGACGGCTCGGTCTTTAAATATCCGGGTAGACTACCGGCGGATTCGCTTGCTCACGCGCCTGTTGCTGCGCCATCTTGGCTTCGTTGAGGGCGCGTTGTGCGAGCTCCTTGGCCTTTCTTTTGTCACCCTGTTCTTGCGCCAACCGGCTTTCGCGCAGGTACTTTTCGGTGTCGCGCCAAAGGAAGCCCATCTGCTTGGCGATGTTTACTTCATTCGATGCCTGGGAGTAGAGCTGGTCATAGGCGCTAGGGCCCTTGGTTGCGCAGCCGGTGAGAAACAAAAACGCAAGCATAGCCAATATGGCAACCTTCCTCATCGTCAGTTCGCCTCCTATTCGCTTCTCGCGCGGTTCTCGTCGGTCCGCACGGTAAAGCACTACGTGATGTGGGTCAACTACAATTAGTGTATTCGGTGGACCGACTAATTTCCGTCTTTTATAATAGCGCATGGAGCGTATCCAAGAAGCACTTACGTTCGATGACGTCCTGCTCGTCCCCGCCCACTCGCGCGTTTTGCCCCGGGACGTCGATCTCAAGACCCCACTGACCCGAGGCATACAGTTAAACATCCCGCTGCTGTCCTCAGCCATGGACACGGTCACCGAAGCTAGCACGGCAATCTGCCTCGCGCAGGAAGGCGGACTCGGCGTTATACACAAGAACATAACGCCACAACGCCAGGCCGACGAGGTGCGTAAGGTAAAGCGTTCCGAAAGTGGGGTCATAACCAATCCAATCACAGTCGCTGCGAACACGAGTATCCGTGAAGTCATGGCGTTGATGCGAGCTCACAACATTTCCGGTGTGCCGGTAACAGACAACGGCGCGCTTGCGGGGATCGTAACGAGCCGGGACCTTCGCTTCGAGCCGAGTTTGGATGAACCCGTCAGTCGCGTGATGACAGCGAAAGATCGGTTGGTCACTGTAAGGGAGGGGGCGAATCGTGAAGATGTCGTGCGGCTGTTGCACCAACATCGCATCGAAAAAGTGCTCATCATCGATGATAATTTCGGACTCAAGGGGTTGATCACTTTCAAAGATATCCAAAAGGCAACCGAGTATCCCGGTTCCGTAAAGGATAGCAATGCACGACTGCGGGTAGGCGCGGCTGTCGGTGTGGGACGTGGAACCGAGGAACGCGTCGAAGCGCTGATCGAGGCTGAGGTCGATGTTATCGTCGTCGATACGGCGCATGGCCATTCGCAAGCAGTGATCGACCGCGTCAACTGGATCAAACAGCGATTTGCGGACGTGCAGGTCGTGGGCGGCAATATCGCGACAGGCGAGGCGGCAAAGGCGCTCGTTGACGCTGGTGTCGATGCAGTCAAGGTCGGCATCGGGCCCGGTTCGATCTGTACGACGCGTATCGTAGCCGGCGTCGGCGTGCCGCAGATTACGGCGATCACCAATGTATCAAAGGCGCTTAGGGGTACGAGCGCGCTACTGATCGCCGACGGCGGTATCCGTTACTCCGGTGATATCGCCAAGGCTATCGTCGCGGGCGCACACTCGGTGATGGTCGGGAGTCTGCTCGCCGGCACCGATGAGGCGCCGGGTGAAGTCGAGCTGTTTCAAGGGCGCTCTTATAAGACGTACCGCGGTATGGGCTCATTAGGAGCAATGGGTGAGGGTTCGAGCGATCGCTACTTTCAGGAACAGACATCGGTTACGCACAAACTCGTGCCGGAAGGCATTGAGGGGCGCGTGCCCTACAAGGGATCAATGGTAAAGATCATTCATCAGTTGATGGGTGGGCTGCGTGCGAGCCTCGGTTATACGGGATGCGAGAATCTCGACGAACTACGCACACGGGCGCAGTTCGTGCGCGTCACCAACGCCGGGGTGCGGGAAAGCCACGTGCACGACGTCATGATCACGAAAGAGGCACCCAACTATCAGCGCGACTCCATGGATGGTGAGTTCGATAACTGACACGTGTTAACGGACTACGTGAATCAAGCTACCGCGTGCCGCTAACAATCTGTCCGAGATGAGACCGGTCACCGCAGCGCCACCCCCTTTAATCGATGTTGAACGGGCAATGACAGATCCGCATGCTGAACGTATTCTGATTCTCGACTTCGGGGGACAGTACACGCAACTGATCGCGCGCCGGGTGCGAGAAGCTGGCGTGTACTGTGAGCTGCATCCCCATGACATCCCAGTCGACGAGATTCGAACCTTTGCACCGCGTGGCATTATTTTCTCCGGAGGGCCGGAATCAGTCACCGGCTCTGAGACACCGCGCGCGTCGCCAGTGATCTTTGAGTTGAATGTACCAATTCTCGGCATTTGCTACGGCATGCAGCTGTTGGCGGCCGAATTCGGTGGGGCGGTAGATACCTCGGCCCATCGCGAGTTCGGGCATGCGCAAGTACGTGTGCGTGGCCGGTCCCGATTGCTTTCCGGTATCGCCGATAAGACCGATAACGATGAGCAAGTATTGCTTGATGTCTGGATGAGTCACGGCGACCGGGTGGCGCGAATGCCGCCCGGGTTTGAGGTCGTCGCGAGCACGGATAACGCGCCGCTGGCGGCCATTAGCGACGAGCGGCGTGGCCTTTACGGGGTGCAGTTCCATCCCGAAGTAACGCACACCAAGCAAGGTCAGGCGATCCTACAGCGTTTCGTGCACGATATCTGTGGTTGCGGGTCTTTGTGGACATCCGGCAACATCATCGAAAACCTAGTTGAGTCGGTGCGCACCCGCGTGGCTAACGATACCGTGTTGCTGGCATTGTCCGGCGGCGTGGACTCCTCGGTCGTGGCCGCACTCCTGCACCGCGCTATCGGCGACCAGCTCACCTGTATCTTTGTAGACAACGGTCTGCTGAGACTCAACGAGGCGGATCAGGTTATAAAGACCTTCTCTGAGCACATGGGGATCAAGTTGGTTCGCGTCGAAGCGGAGAAGCGCTTTCTTTCGGCGCTTGCTGGCATCGTCGAGCCCGAGGAGAAGCGCAGGATCATTGGCCGGCTTTTCATCGAGGTGTTTGAGGAGCATGCGCAGACAGTCGCGGGAGCAAAATGGCTGGCGCAGGGAACGATCTATCCGGATGTCATCGAGTCGGCCGGCGCCAAAACGGGTAAAGCCCACGTTATTAAGACGCACCACAACGTCGGTGGTCTGCCGGAGCGTCTGCACCTGCAGTTGCTCGAACCGCTACGGGAGCTTTTCAAAGACGAGGTCCGACGCATCGGCGAAGCGCTCGGTTTGCCGCATGAACTCGTTTATCGACACCCGTTCCCAGGGCCAGGCCTTGGTGTGCGCATACTAGGCGAGGTAAAGAAAGAGTATGCCGACCTGCTGCGTCAAGCCGATGCGATCTATCTCGACGAGCTGCGGCGAAACGACCTGTATGACAAGGTCAGCCAAGCCTTTGCGGTATTTCTCCCCGTTAGATCGGTTGGTGTCGTTGGCGACCAGCGTGCGTATGAGTATGTTGTTGCGCTGCGCGCTGTCGAAACAGTTGATTTCATGACGGCCAACTGGGCTAACCTTCCAGCTGATGTACTCGCTACGGTCTCACGGCGTATCATTAATGAAGTGCGTGGCATAAGCCGGGTCGTTTACGACGTTTCCAGCAAACCACCCGCGACCATTGAATGGGAATAACTCATGAACCGTGAGCCGTAAACCGTTAACTGTAGTATCGTGAGTAGTGACTCCTCAGTAGCAAGCCGTTCCGCCTCGCAGCAGAATCTAAATGAAAGGTGATTGCCAAAACACACACGGTTCACGGTTCACGGATCACAAGTCACGGGCCCGCGATGAGGCCTGGATGCATCGTGCGCTGGTGCTAGCGGCCCATGCGGAGCGATTGGGAGAGGTGCCAGTCGGTGCCGTGGTGGTCGTGGATGAGGACGTTATTGGTGAGGGATGGAATCAGCCGATCAGCGCCAGCGACCCCACCGCTCACGCCGAGATTGTGGCACTTCGTGCGGCTGCGAGACAAACAAGTAATTACCGGCTTCCCGGATCGACTCTATATGTGACCCTTGAACCCTGCGTGATGTGCGCGGGCGCTATCGTGCAGGCCCGCATTGAACGCGTTGTTTACGGTGCCCCAGATCCGCGAACCGGAGCGGGAGGCTCAGTTTTCGATCTTCTTGATGCGTCTGCGCTGAATCACCGTGCGCAAGTGGCCAGCGGAGTGTTGGGTGCGCAGTGCAGTGAGCGACTGCGTTCTTTTTTCGAACGCAAACGCTAGACACGTAACAGATGACCTCATTGGATTTTCTCGCCGCCGTCTTTAATTCATCGTCTTCAGCGTTGCCGATGGCTGGAAGCCCTCTTTCAATTAACGAATCTTCCGCATTGTTCTTGTTTTCCTTTTTTACCAATGTTGGAATCATAGAGCGCTAATGTCGTTACGAGCGTTTTAACGGCACGGTGTAGCAAAGCGCGCTACCTTCAAGTGCCAACACGCCGTCATCACGGGTTACAGTGGTGCGAAGCTTCGTTATCGGTTTGTCCTGGCGCACGTCTAATATCTCGACGGTGCCTGTGATCGTGTCGCCAGGACGCGCTGGTGCTCGAAAGCTCCAGTCGACATGAAGAAATACCGTTCCTGGGCCGGGAAGGTCTTCCGCCACGACTGCATTGAGAATAGCGGTAGTAATGCCACCCTGAACGATGATTTCACCGAACACGGTCGACTCTGCTAACGTTTCATCGTAGTGGATAGGATTTCGGTCACCGCTTATCTCGGTGAATCGCTGGATGTCCGCGGATTGAATCTTTCGAGACCGCTCGGCGCGCTGGCCAACTGTTGGTACACCATTTGGCCATACCTCTATGTCTTTCTTGTCTTCTGTCATTAAGGACCTCGCGAGGCGAACTCAGTGAACTCTTTAGGACGATGCGGCTGCAAATGCAACTTGGAATTTAGCAGATGTGATACAGGTGTGACATGACTAGCCTGAGCGTGGCTGATCATGATTATTTTGCAAGCGACGCGGGCGAGCGTTAACGCTATAATTCTCGGCAAATCTTACGCGGAGAGGTGCCGGAGCGGTTGAACGGGGCGGACTCGAAATCCGTTGTGGCGCTTGCGCCACCGTGGGTTCGAATCCCACCCTCTCCGCCACTGGACCAAAAGGGGCTCGCGCGGCCCCTTTCTTGTCGGGCGGAAGAGGGGTGGGTGAGAAGCCACGCGGGTTCGACACCAAATTGTCAGGAACAATTTTGAACGCCGCGAAGCGGCGGCCCGGAGGGCGAAGGGCAGGATGCCCGGAGTAATCCCTGCCTCTCCGCCAGATCCCTTCCTTACCTCCCCCCAGAGCAGGGTAGAATGGGGACGGACAACCCATCCTTGTCGTCATTCTCCATGACAGATCGATCGATACTGAAAACATTGGTGCCCATAAACACGCTGGCGTCGGCGCACTATGAAGAACTCGCGGCCGAGGCCAGCATCTCGAACGTTCCCAAGGGGAAGGTGCTATTCAAACACGGGGCCACGGACAACGACACAATCTATTTATTGAGCGGCGAAATAGAGCTCATCCCAGCCGAGAGCCGGCACGGGCGTACTATCATCGGCGGCAGCGAACAGGCACGCTATCCGCTGTCCCAGTTGAAACCTCGTCAGTTCACAGGAAAGACGAAGACAACTGCGACCATTGCAAGCGTAGCCAGTGACCTGTTGGATCGGCTGCTGACCTGGGATCAGGTGACCGGCGAGTACGAGGTGACGGAGCTCGCTGATGTGGAAGACGCCGTTTGGGCGATGCAGGTGCTGCGCAATAGGGCTTTTCAAACCTTGCCCGCGACCAATATTAATAAATTGTTCGAGCGGCTGGAGCCAGTTGTCGTTAAAACCGGGCAGGTAATTATCAAGCAGGATGAGGTTGGCGATTACTTTTATATTGTGAAACAGGGGACGTGCCGCGTGGCTCGCAAGTCAGAGCAGAGCGGAAAGGTGGCGATGTTAAGCGAGCTATCGGAGGGCGCGAGCTTCGGCGAAGAGGCGCTGCTGTCTGATGCACCACGCAACGCTACCGTTATTATGGCGACAGACGGCGTGTTAATGCGGTTATCTAAGAAGGACTTCGATGAGCTACTGAGAGAGCCGCTCGTCCGATGGATCGGACCGAGCGAAGCCAAGAAGATGATTCGCGATGGCGCAGGCCTGCTTGATGTGCGCACAGAGGAAGAGTACAAACAGGGTGGTCTCAAGGGCAGCGCGAACTTGCCGCTCTACCTGTTACGGCTCAAAGTGTTAGCCCTCGACCAAGAGCGCCCTTACATCGTTTGCTGCGAGACCGGCAATCGCAGCTCAGCAGCTGCCTTTCTATTAAGTGAACGCGGCTTTGATGTCTATGTCCTAAGGGGTGGTCTCGTCGCTTTGCGTGAGGCCCGACAGGTGGCCACAACGTAGCCGCGCGGCGTTACGAAACTGGTTTAGGCTTCACGCGGCCAGGACTACGCGATACGCGACCACAGTTCCTTTTGCGGAGAGGTGTCCGAGTGGTCGAAGGAGCACGCCTGGAGAGCGTGTGTACGCTCCGCGTACCGTGGGTTCGAATCCCACCCTCTCCGCCAATCAATAAGAACAACACATCCTGCGCTCGGGTTAGACAATAGTATGCGGGTCTAATGAAGAAAAGACGGCTCGGCAATAGCGGTCTCGAGGTTTCCGCCATCGGCCTTGGTTGCATGGTCATGCCGGGCTTCTACGCCCTCGGCGAGGAAGCGCAATCCATTGCTACTGTTCGCCATGCCGCTGAAATCGGTGTTACGTTACTGGATACCTCGGACGCCTACGGGCAAGGGAAGAACGAGCAACTCATCGGACGCGCTATCGCTGGACGCCGTGACGACTATGTGATCGCTACGAAATTCGGGAATATTCGCCTGCCTGATGGCAAACCCGGCGCTGACGGGCGACCCGAGTATGTGGTGCAATCCTGCGAAGCCAGCCTTAGGCGACTCGGCATAGAAGTCATTGACCTTTACTATCAACATCGGGTTGATCCAAGCGTGCCTATCGAGGATACCGTTGGTGCCATGGCCCGACTGGTTGAGCAAGGCAAGACCCGCTATCTCGGGCTCTCAGAGGCGGCACCCGATACCATCCGCCGCGCCCACGCTACCCATGCCATTACGGCCTTGCAGACGGAATATTCGTTGTGGACGCGCGATGCTGAAACCGAGCTCCTACCACTTTGTGCCGAACTGAGCATCGGCTACGTCGCCTACTCACCGCTTGGGCGAGGTATGTTTGGCGGTGACATTACGGGACTGGACAGCTTGGCAGAGGGCGATCGGCGCCGCGATCATCCACGCTTTCAGGGCGCCAATCTGGAGAGCAACTTGAAACTAGTCGAACCGGTGCGTGAGTTAGCGAAGAGCAAAGGGTGTACGCCGGCACAGATTGCTCTCGCGTGGGTGCTAGTCAAGGGCAAGCACATCGTTCCGATTCCGGGCACCCGCCGCAGCGACCACGTGGAAAGCAACGCCGCTGCCGTCGACATTGTCCTGACTCCCGACGAAATCACTTCGCTGGACGATGCCATCCCTCCCGATGCCGCCGCTGGAACACGCTACCCATTGGGCGGGATGAAAATGCTAGATCTGTAGCGATTGGCAGAATTGAAGCAGCGGACCAGATTGGGGTAAATGATATCCACACCGCACTTTGGCTGTGCCAAGCAGACACTTTTCGTCAAGTGAGAAGTGATTGCGTGTGTACACGGGTGCTTACGTTTTCGGTGCGGCGGTAGCGGAGCCCATGATAAACTTCGCTCGTTAATCGTACGGCGGTGAAGGTCAGTCCCCCTGACGACGACGGGTTGTGAACCCGGTCAGGTCCGGAAGGAAGCAGCCGCAGCAGCCAGTTCGGGTGTTGGGGCGTGGCTGGCTGTAGCCGCCACCTGTTTTTAATAGGCACTCATTTACTAAGTGAGCTACCAGGTTCTAGCCCGTAAGTACCGTCCCCGTACGTTCTCCGAGGTGGTGGGACAAGAGCACGTCGTGCGCGCGCTCGTGCATGCGCTAGATAACGACCGCGTGCATCATGCGTTTCTCTTTACTGGGACCCGAGGTGTCGGCAAGACCACTATCGCTCGCGTCTTGGCAAAATCACTCAATTGCGAACAGGGCGTCGGCTCTGCGCCTTGCGGTAGTTGTCGCGCTTGTATGGAACTCGATGAGGGCCGTTTTATCGACCTGATCGAAGTGGACGCCGCCTCGCGTACGAAGGTAGACGACACCCGTGAGTTGCTGGAGAACGTGCAATACGCGTCTATGCATGGCCGTTACAAGGTGTATCTCATCGACGAGGTACACATGCTCTCCGGACACAGTTTTAATGCGTTGCTGAAGACTTTGGAAGAGCCGCCACCGCACGTGAAATTCTTGCTTGCCACCACTGACCCGCAGAAGCTGCCGATGACTATCTTGTCGCGCTGTCTGCAGTTTAATCTCAAGCGCTTGTTGCCGGATGTCATGCGTTCACAGCTCAAAAGAATTCTGGATGCGGAAGGCGTGCCTTACGATGAAGGCGCGCTTGGGTTGCTGGCCCGCTCCGCAGATGGGAGCATGCGTGATGCATTAAGCCTGCTGGATCAGGCCATCGCTTTTGGTAGCGGCAAGGTCTTGGACCTAGATGTACGCGATATGCTGGGTACCATCGACCAGCAGGCGGTCGAGCAGATTTTGCAGGCGTTGTCCGTTGGCGATGCGAAGGCTCTACTCGATGTTGTTGCTGGTGTGTCGGAGCAAAGTACGGACTACGATTCGGTGCTGAGTGAGCTTTTATTAAAGTTGCACCAGATTTCGCTCGTTCAAGTCGATCTGGCTCTTGCGGATGCCCAGGATGGTGAGCAGGATAGGCTTCTCGCGCACGCAGACGCGATGACGCAAGAAGACGTGCAACTCTACTATCAGATCGGGATGATTGGACGTCGCGATCTCTCACTCGCCCCCGATCCGCGCACGGGCCTCGAGATGATCCTACTGCGCATGTTGGTTTTCCGTCCGATCGAATCAGCAGGTATGCAAACCGTTGCCCAGCAGGCGACCCCCCCGCCAGCGCCGAAACACGCGGCGGAAGCAAAGCCGCAGGCGAAACCATCGCGTGAGAACTGGAATGAAATTGTTGATCAGCTAAGCGTCAGTGGCTTCGCCGGCGAACTAGCGCGAAATACCACACTGGATTCCTACACAGATGGTGAAATTGTGCTCGTCCTGGATAAAAAATTCTCACAGCTACACAATCAAGAGCGCGAAGCAGCCCTTAAGACGGCATTGCAAGCATACTGTGGTGAATCGATGACATTGACTGTGCGTGTCGGTGAGCCGGAGCGCGAAACCCCAGCACAGCAACGCCTGCGGTTGCAGGACACGCGTCAACGTGCGGCGGCCGAGGCGATTAACAACGACCCGAATGTGAAAGCGCTCAAAGAGCGCTTTAATGCTACGGTAAACCCGGACTCGATTCGGCCGAAGGCTTAGTCAATGTGAGGATGCATCATGAAAGGCGGACTCGGTAACTTAATGAAACAGGCGCAGGCAATGCAGGATAATCTGCGCCGTGCACAGGAGGAGTTGGCAAAGGTCGAAGTCACCGGCACTGCCGGTGGCGAGATGGTGAGCGTCACCATGACCTGCCGGCACGACGTTAAGGCTGTGCAGATCGACCCCAGCCTTATGGGGGACGATAGAGAAGTGCTGGAAGACTTGATTGCGGCGGCCGTCAACGATGCGGTGCGCAAGGTGGAAAAGACAAGTCAGGAGAAGCTAGCTGGATTGACGTCGGGTCTAGGCATCCCCGGGCTTAACTTGCCCTTGTAATTAAACCTCGATGTCCGATACTCACGAGCGGGTCAGCATTACACCCGCTATCGAAGCGCTAAAGCAGGCATTGCGACGCCTTCCAGGGGTGGGCCCGAAGAGCGCGCAACGTATGGCGCTACACTTGTTAGAGCGTGATCGCGACGGGGCGCGCCAAATCCTAGATACGTTGCGCAACGCAATCGATCGCGTCGTTCATTGCAAGCGTTGCAACAATTTCAGTGAAGAAGAGGTTTGCCCTATCTGTAGCTCACCGCGGCGCGATCGTAATCTCCTGTGCGTTGTCGAGTCGCCAGCCGATCTCATGTCACTCGAGCA
Organism: Acidiferrobacterales bacterium; assembly: GCA_046759385.1. Lineage (GTDB taxonomy): Bacteria > Pseudomonadota > Gammaproteobacteria > Acidiferrobacterales > SPGG2 > JBHICC01. The sequence goes on from JBHICC010000042.1 coordinate 22,297, forward strand.
AGCCGGTGTCTACAAGGGACGGTATTTTATTTTAATGGGCCATCTCTCTCCGCTAGATGGAATCGGTCCGGAAGAGCTCGGTATCCCTCGACTCGAGGCATTGCTCGACGAGGGCAAGATCACGGAACTGATCCTTGCCACTAATCTTACGGTCGAAGGCGAAGCCACTGCGCACTACATCGGGGAGCTAGCGAGGGCCCGCAAGATCAAGGCGACCCGCATCGCCTATGGCGTCCCGGTAGGCGGTGAGTTGGAATACGTTGATCAAGGCACGTTAGCACGCGCATTTACCGGCCGGCGTGAGGCCTAGTGCCCGCATTCTGAGCGAGAAAACCGGCTATTCCTTCCGTAAAGCTGTTCCTCGAACTCGTGTGACCCCGGCGGATGTTCTGCTACGTTTAGAACAGATGAACAGGCCGCAAAGCGACGAAGACCTAATGGTGGCATATGCGAAAGGTAACTACCATGCCTTCAAGATTCTTTATCAACGCCACAAGAGCGGGCTTTACCGGTATCTGTTGCGTCAATGCGGACGTGCCGAAGATGCGCAGGAGCTCTTTCAAGACATCTGGACAAACCTGACTCGCGCCCGTGAACGTTACGAGGTGCGCGCCAAGTTCGCGACTTATCTTTACCGCTTGGCACACAATCGCGTGATCGATCACTATCGTCGCCAGGCGCACAATCCGGTCGATCAGTGGCAACGTAGCCCAGGCGATGAGGGGGGCGAGACAATCGAAGATTTTGCGGAAATAAACGGCGAGCCGGTGGAGGACCGAGTGCATCGCAAACGCTTAGTGCAGCACCTGCTCGGATTAATAGATGAACTACCGCCGCCACAACGCGAGGTATTTCTCCTGCGGGAAGAGGGCGGTTTCTCTGTCGAAGAAATTGCCGAAGTCACGGGCGTTAACGCCGAGACCGCCAAGAGCCGACTGCGATATGCTGTCGCCAAATTGAGAAAAGGCCTGCGCCAAGAGCTTAGTCATGAGTCCGAGTAAGCCAGGAGACCGCGAGCTCGAACAGTACCTGCAAGAGCGGTCGACGCTTTCGCGTGTCTACAAGGAAGCGGCACACGAACGCCCCTCCGCGTCAATGGACGAAACTGTCCTCGCTCGCGCGCGACACGAGGTCGAACATAGCCCGCCCGTAGCGCGTAGCCCGTTCGCGCGTAATTGGATGATCCCTGCATCGCTTGCGGCCGTGATCGTTCTTACGGTGGGGCTGGTGACTTTCTTGTTTGAGGAAGGGGGCGTTCCCTTAGATGCCGAAGCCCCAAAACCTGCGCGCGACTCCGCGCTTGAGGAAGTACCAACGCAACGGCGCGACCAAGCCATTCCTCAAACCAAGCAAGCCCCGGCAAAACGCGAGCGGGATCACGCAGAGCCAGAGGGTGTGGCACCGGCCGTACCGGCAGCAGCTGGGCGAATGGTGGTGCCGGCCGAACAGAAAGCCGAACCCTCACAATCTCTGAAAGCGCGGAAGGCTTCTAAGGTTAAACAAGAAACGCGCGAACAGGACGAAAGCCAGCTCAAGAAAGAAAACAGCTTGGATACAATCAACAGCCCGGCGTCCGGATTCATAGCAACAGAAACCGACGCGCTGCCACCTGACGAATGGCTCAAACAGATTCTCGAGCTGCGTAGGCAAGGCGAACATGCTGCGGCTGACGCGAACCTTGCCGCGTTTAAGAAACGCTATCCTGATTTTCCTGTTGAGAAGTATCTCGAGTAACCGCAAGACTTATCCACATGCATGAAAGCCGAACATGAACATTAAACGCTTTACCATCGGTGCCGCGGTCGTTTTTATCTACGTTTTCTTCTACGAGTGGCTGTTCCATGGTGTATTGCTCGAAGACATGTACGCCGAAACCGCGAATTTGTGGCGCAGCCCTGAAGAAAGGGAGGGCAACTTTCGCTGGTTGCTGCTAGGCCAATTTATCTTCGCTGTC
>JBHICC010000043.1:0-23844 GCA_046759385.1 Acidiferrobacterales bacterium
TGCCACCAACCGGGGGGGCTTGACATCAATGCCCGATTAGAGAAGCGGACGTTCGTGAATGTCCGGACATCCATGACGAGGAGAGCTTTGTCGGACACAGGGGAGCCCATATACGCAAAAGGGCCACCCGTTGTGGGTAGCCCTGTGGGTATCGATAACCCTTTGCGTCAATTTCCTTGTCTATCAGTAGCTTATCTTAATAATTGGTGGAGGCGGCGGGAATCGAACCCGCGTCCGCAAGCCCTCCGCCGTCCGGTTCTACATGCGTAGTCTATCTATAGTTTTAACCCGTTGGTTTCCGACAGACAGGAAGGCCGACGGGCCTAGCCCGCTTACGATTTAGCACGCCGCCAACGGGCAAAACGGCGCGCGATCCTGCGTGTGTCGACCCCTTTACTCCCAGCCCGCAGGCAAGCCGGGAAAAGAGGCTGGCGGGGATTAGGCCGCCAGAGCGTAGTTGTCGTCGTTGGCGACTATCTAATTGCAGCTGGATTAACGAGGAGATCTGCACCTCGGCATGCCCCGGAGGTTTCATGACCCACGTCGAAGCCAGTCGCCCCCGTAGCGCGCTGCCGATAACGCTCTAAAGCTCGGCAGCGGGGTATCTAAATAATAGGGATTCGGCGGCGTTTCTACAAGTGAGGCGTGGAGCGTGCGCAGCACGTTCCTCGTGCAGGCAGACGCGTTGCCGCCGTCTTGTGTTTTAGCCTCGACCTCTCACGGCCTTCAGCGCTCGCTCCTGCTCCCGTTCCGCCTCGCGTTGCTTGATGGCGGCGCGTTTGTCTTGTTTCTGTTTGCCTTTCGCCAAGGCGATCTCGAGTTTCGCGCGTCCACGCTTCCAGTAAAGCGCGAGCGGCACCAAGGTGTAGCCGCGGCGCTCAACCGCACCGATCAGTTTACGGATCTCGTCGCGGTGAAGCAGCAGCTTTCGAGTACGCCTTGGGTCCGCTTGCACATGGGTGGAGGCTGAGGCTAAAGGGGCGATGTGTGCCCCGATGAGATAGATCTCACCGTCTTTGACAATAACGTAACCTTCTTTGATCTGCGCTCGCCCCGCACGCAGACTTCGCACCTCCCAACCCTCTAACGCTATGCCGGCCTCAAAACGTTCTTCAATGAAATAATCATGGCGCGCTTTCTTGTTGAGCGCGATCGTAGAAGAGGGTTTGTCTGTTTTTCGTCCCATTGGTGTCTTGATACATCATTGAATCACAGTTATCGGCATAAGAAAAACGCGATGTCACACTAGATGTTCCGCGACGTTATGACGTGGCCCTTCTAGCCGTCATGCTAAACTTCCGGCTGGGCGTCATCATCGCATGTCGCGACGTGCAAATACGTGATGCTTTATGAACGCGATTAAGCGCTCGGCTCTCGTACCTTATAGCGCACAAGAGATGTATGATCTTGTCGCTGATGTGAAATCCTATCCGCAGTTCCTTCCATGGTGCGGCGGGGCACGGATTATTTCCCAAAACGATGACGAGATGATTGCGTCCATCGATATCGATTTTCATAGAATTCGTAAATCGTTCACGACTCGGAACCGCTTGCAGCAGGGGAAACTCATGGAGGTGCGGTTGATCGAAGGGCCGTTCAAGCAGCTCCAGGGGCTCTGGCAGTTCTATGCACTCGATTCTCGACACAGCAAGATCTCGCTTGATCTTGAGTTCGATTTCGCTAGCCGTGTACTTAGTCTTACGCTAGGTCCGGTTTTCGCGAATATCGCTAACAGTCTAGTTGGCAGCTTTACGAAGCGGGCACTGGAGCTCTACGGTGAACGTAGCTGACCAGGCAAACACGATTTCCGTCGAGGTCGCCTACGCGACTCCAAAACGACAGGCAATCTTCAGCGTGTGTATCGCCAAGGGCGCCACCGTCGAAAAAACAATTCAGCTCTCGGGCATTCTTCAGTCATTTCCGGAGATTGATCTCTCAATCGACGCAGTAGGCATCTTTGGCGAGCGCGTAGATTTGGCTGACATCGTCGAAGGCGGCGACCGCATCGAGATCTATCGACCACTGGTCAACGACCCGAAGGAAACGCGTCGGCGCCGCGTCGAACACGAAGAATCTAGTTAAGAGTCATAGTCTCAGATTGGCGCGCTGCCCGATGGTTGGCCTTGTTTGGGTCGTACGTCGCCACGAATCTCGATCAGCCTGTCGTCTTCAAAAAACAGACTTATCCTGCGTTGTTCGATCGCCCTCTTGCCGCGTTTGCGAAAAAAATAGTAATCCCAGCGATCCTGATGAAACGGATCGACGACCAGTGGCGTCCCCATGACGAAACGTACTTGCCGTCGCGTCATACCAAGCTTGAGCTGGTCGATCATTTCCTGTGTCACCACGTTGCCTTGTTGGACTTCGGGGTTGTAGACGCGTATACAACCCACGATGATGGTTGCCGCGAGAAGTACGCTCACCACGGTATGCATCCGGCTGATCATGACAGGAAAGTGAGGCTGGTTTACACTGCAGGCATAATAGCCTACGGGACTGAGGGTAGTAACCCTTGTGCGACGGGGCAATCCATGACGGATAGTACTGATCTCAAGAAGGCCGGCCTGAAGGCGACTTTACCTCGTCTTAAGATACTGAGCATCCTTGAAGGTGCCCCGAATCCGCATATGAGCGCCGAAGATGTCTATAAAGGGCTGCTCGAACTTGGCGAAGAAGTGGGATTGGCAACGGTGTACCGTGTACTGACGCAATTCGAAACTGCGGGGTTGGTGATTCGTCACAACTTTGAGGGTGGATGCTCTGTATTCGAGCTTAACCACGGCGAGCATCATGACCACATGGTCTGCGTGGAATGCGGCAAAGTATTTGAATTTTTTGATAAGTCGATCGAACAACGTCAGCGCAAAGTCGCACAGCTCGCGGGTTTCATTGTTGACGATCATGCGCACTATCTGTACGGCGTGTGCGATGGCATGAGGAAGCGTGGTAAGTGTTCGAAAAACTAGTAGCGAGTTGCTAGGGACAAGTAGCGAGGGAAGAAATTCGTGCCACAAAAGCTAAGATCGACTTACTCGCTACCAGCTACTCGCCACTCGCTACTGCAGTTTTAACAACACCGCGATCTCGTCGCAGTTTTCATACTTGTAACACTTAACGCAGACACCCCAGACTTTCTCGGGAAGTGAGTTCTTTGGTACCGTCTCAAACGCGAGCTTGTGAAAAAAACTGCGGTACGTAAGTGAGGGCCATAAGTCGCTGCAGCCCGAGCTCACGTGATTCGGCAACAATGTGCTGAACCAGATGTTGACCAAGGCCGCGACCTTTGTAGTCATCGGCCACCACTAAGCTGCGTACCTCGCCAAGCTCTTCGGTGAATATCTCCAAGGCTCCGCAGGCGGCGATTCTCCCGTCTAGCTCAGTGACAAAAAAGTCGCGGACGTTGCGGTAGAGATCATTGAAGCTCCTGGGTAACAGGTTACCTTGGCGCGCGTAAATGTCGAGCAGCTCGTATATGGCGGGCACATCCTGAACCGTGGCGGGGCGCACCATCGGCAATGCGCGCATGGGTGTTCCACTTACATCAGGCTGAGACACGATTTCCATTCACTGCGCGCGCAAGCATATCCTGCGCGTGCGCTAAGGTTTGTGTACTGATCTTGAGGCCACCGATCATTCGGGCGATTTCGCCGACGCGTTGTTCCTCGGAAAGCTGTCGGACGTCGGTCACCGTCTGCGCGTTATTCGTGTGCTTGCTGGCCAGTAGATGCTGATCGCCTTGGGCAGCGACCTGAGCAAGGTGTGTGATGCAAAGCACCTCGCGCGATCGACCGAGGGCGCGTAGTTTCTGTCCTACGATCTCAGCAACCTTGCCGCCGATGCCAACGTCAACTTCGTCGAAGATCAAAGTTGGAATGCGCCCGGTTTCTGCCACCACAACTTGAAGGGCCAGACTGATGCGCGAGAGCTCTCCGCCGGAAGCGACCCGGTTCATTGGTCGCAACGGCTGGCCCAGGTTGGCGCTCACGAGAAACTCGACGCGCTCGCGTCCGGTCGGACTAAGCTCGTCCTTGGGGAGCGAATGTAGGCGCGCTGCGAATTCTCCCCCCGCCATACCCAAACCTTGCATCTGTTCGGTAACGACCGCAGACAAACGTGCGGCCGCCGCCCGCCGTTTTTTGGTAACCGTTTTCGCAACGTCTTGATAACCTTTTTGTGCTGTTTTGATACCGTCCTCGAGTTTCTCGAGATTCGCGTCGAAATCCTCAAGGTCGTGCAGCTCATCACTGAGCCGTTGTAACAGCGCGGGCAGCTCTCCGGGAGGCACTTGATGCTTACGCGCTAAGTCGTGCAGTGTACCCAGTCGCTGATCGACCCAGTCGAATCGCTGCGGATCAAGTTCAAGACGGTCGGCATATTGATGCAACTGTGATGCGGCCTCATCGACTTGGATCAGCGCATCGCTCACCAGGCTAGCGAGCTCGCCAAGTTTGGCATCGTACTGAGAAAGTTGTTCCAGTTTGGCGACCGCATGCGACACGCTCTGTGAAACGGACTGCGTCTCATCATCGTAGAGCATCTGGGCGAGTCCCTGAACGCCAACGAGTAGCTCGGCCCCGTTAGCGAGTCGTGCATGTTCCTCTTCTAACTGTGAGTACTCGCCGGCCATGAGGTTTAACGCTTCTAGTTCTCGCGTTTGATAGCGCAGCAGCTCCACCCGTGCCGCGCGGTCGGCGGCCTGCCGCGTCAACGTATCTCGGCGCACCTGCTGGTTTCGCAAGGTGTCGTAATGTCGCTCTAGCACCGTAATGGTCTCATGCAGTTGCGCGTAGTCGTCCAAAATATGCCGTTGGCCGTCGCGACGCAGTACCGACTGATGTTCATGTTGTCCATGGACATCGACAAGGCGCTCACCGAGTTCGCGCAACATCTGCATCGGGACGGGCCGCCCGTTGATAAAGCCTTTTGAAGGTTTATCGAGTTCGAGAATGCGGCGAACCATACATTCCCGATCGCCGAAGAGATCGTGCTCGCTAAGCCATACGGCCGCATCTTGTTCGGGGGCCAGGTCAAAGCTGGCCGCGATTTCGGCGCGCTGGCAGCCGTCACGAATGACATTACTATCCGCACGTTGGCCAAGGGCGAACGTAAGTGCATCGATGAGAATCGATTTGCCTGCTCCGGTCTCGCCGGTGAGCACGGTGAAGCCGCGGCCCAACGAAAGTTCCAGCCGTGTGACAATTGTAAAATCACGGATGTAGAGGTGAGTCAACATGCTCAGAACTTGCCTCCCCAATGGAGCTTTGCGCGCAGTACTTCGTAGTGGTTGCGCTCGGCCGGGCGCCAAAACTGTACTGGATGCGTCGCGCGCCGGACCGATACGCAGTCATGATCCCGCAGCGGATAATGCAGCTGCCCGTCGAAGGTGACATGCGCTCGTTGATCACGCGTGCCCGTCATCACGATGTCCACTACACTGTCGCTACTGACGACTATAGGGCGATCGCTCAAAGTATGTGGACAGATTGGCACGACTACGATCGCGGCCAAGGTTGGATGCAACAGTGGACCACCAGCGGACAGCGCGTATGCGGTTGAGCCCGTTGGTGTGGCGACGATGATGCCGTCGGCGAGCATGCTGTTGACAAATTTATCGTCCAAGTAGGTCTCGAACTCGATCAAGCGAGCCAACTCGCCCTTGTTGATGATCACGTCGTTTAGGGCCTTCGACGAATGCACGATCTTTTTGTCGCGCGTGATGTCGGCAGATAGCAAAAAGCGGCTCTCTACTTCATAGTCGCCCTGTAGGATCCTGCCGATTTCGGCGATCATATGTTCTGCGGGAATATCGGCAAGAAAGCCGAGTCGGCCAAGGTTGACACCGATCAACGGTACGCGCGAGTCGGCGAGATTTCGCGCTACATTGAGCAAGGTTCCGTCGCCGCCGATAACGATGGCCAGATCGATCTCCTTGCCAATGTCAGCAAGTGGCCGGCTTGGGAGGTTAGCGGATTCGATCATTTCCGCGGTCATTTCTTCCAACAACACACGAAGCTTGTGCGCTTGCAAGAAGTCGCACAGCTTGCGCAGCTCGCCGCCGGTCTCGCGGCTACCGTACTTGCCAAACAGGCCGATTGTCTTGACTGAACTCGTCATGAATGTCGATAGCAGTGTGCAGCTAAGCTAGCATGCTGTTGGTTCGCGGCCAATCGCTCGCTTTGACGCAGGGTGTCGGATGAATCTGCCGATACCTCAATGGGTGCGCAGGGCACGGGTTGACACCCCTAAGACGTGTTGCTAGGGTGGATTTTGGCACTCAGGTTGCTAGAGTGCTAACATCTTAGGGGAAATTTCCTTGGCTGATCTTACACCCCGCGCCGAATTTTTGTTGAAGAGCCTGGTTGAGCGTTACATCGCCGACGGTCAACCTGTGGGCTCGCGCACCCTGGCCAAGCAGGCTGGATTGGATCTCAGTCCCGCCACTGTGCGCAACGTGATGGCGGATCTCGAAGAATTGGGGTTGGTGCGATCGCCGCACACGTCCGCCGGGCGTGTACCCACCCAACTCGGGTACCGAGTCTTCATCGATAGCCTATTGACGGTTCATCCGCTCGGCGAGGCGGAGATCCGAAAATATGAGGGGGAGTTTCTCGGCGAAGAGGACCCGCACCATCTGATTGAGGCCGCTTCCCACCTACTTTCGGAGGTGACGCAACTTGCGGCTCTGATCATGGTTCCTCGGCGGGATCGCCAGGTTACGCTCCGCCAGCTCGAGTTCGTCAGCCTCTCCGCGCAGCGTGTCCTCGTTATCCTGGTGACCGAAGACGGGCAGGTGCAGAACCGCATTATTCACACCGAGCGACGTTACTCACCAGCCGAGTTGGTCCAGGCGGCGAACTACTTCAACGAAACGTTCAGCGGGATGGCGGTTGCGGCGGTAAAGCGAACGTTGCTCGCGGAGATGCGGCGGGTCACGGAAGATATGCATCGGACAATGAAGCTCGCAGTGGAGATGGCCGGCGGCATGTTGCTCGATGAAAAGAACGTCAGTAATGATCTCTTAGTCAGTGGCGAATCGAATTTGATGGAGTTTCCCGAGCTCGGCGATATCCAGAAGCTGCGTCGGCTCTTCGAGACCTTTACTGCCAAGCGCGACTTGCTGCACCTACTCGACCGCAGCATGCGGGCGGGCGGTGTCAAGATCTTCATCGGCAGTGAATCAGGCTACGATGCACTCGAGGATTGTAGCGTGGTCGCTGCGCCGTATACCGTCGACGGTCAGGTCCTTGGGACGCTCGGTGTGATCGGACCCACACGCATGCCCTACGAGCAGGTCATCCCGTTCGTGGATGTCACCGCCAAGCTCCTAGGGGGCGCCTTATCCGCGCGCGGCCGCTAGCGCCGCTTGAAAGCCTGCCGCTAGATCCCCATAAAAGCTGGGATATTTTTCCGTTTTTTGGAGCTGAGGGTACATGAGCCGGAAAAAACAAACGGGCAAAAATCCTGCACGCAAATCAGCCCCCGCGACCACAGATTCGCAGCCGCCTGAGCCATCGACCGCCGAGGTGGCGGGTGCCCGCCCTGCACCTGTGGGTGCACGGGCTAGCGCGACGCAGCCCGTCGAGCAGATCCAGGCGGACGACCAACTGCGAACCGAGCTCGAGGCTGCGCACGCGCGGTCGGCGGAGGAGCGGGATAAGTTTCTACGGGCTAAGGCGGAAGCCGAGAACGTGCGCCGCCGCGCCGAGGTCGATGTAGCCAATGCCCGTAAGTTCGGTGTCGAGCGCTTCGCCGCCGAGCTGCTTGCGGTGCGGGATAGTCTCGAGCTTGCTCGAACCGTCGACATCAGGCAAGAGAACGAGACCGCCCTTGAAAAAATGCACGAAGGTCTGGATCTGACGCTCAGACTCATGGACAAGGTCTTTGAGAAGTTTGCTTTGACTGTGATCGATCCTCAGAACAAAAAGTTCGACCCTGAACGGCATCAAGCCATGAGCATAGTGGAAAGCGACAAGGTGGCCCCCGGCCACGTAGTGCAGGTGGTGCAAAAGGGCTACCTGCTGCATGACCGCCTGCTGCGGCCGGCAATGGTCGTGGTGGCCAAGACCGGATGCGAGGACAGCAAGGACATTAACCCTTGAAATACGCATTATTGGACCCCAATTCATTGATGATTCGGCCGTAACTGAAGCGGGAATCCAAGAATAGAGGAAAACGACCATGGCAAAGATCATTGGCATCGACTTGGGCACGACCAACTCCTGTGTGGCTCTTATGGAGGGGAATAAGGCCCGCGTCGTCGAAAACAGCGAAGGCGACCGGACGACCCCTTCGGTCGTGGCCTTTACCGATGATGATGAGGTACTGGTTGGTGCACCGGCGAAACGCCAGGCGATCACCAATCCGGGCCACACCGTGTTTGCGGTCAAACGGCTTATCGGGCGCCGATACGATGAGAAGGTCGTGCAGCGTGATATCAAGTTAATGCCTTACGAGATCGTTAAAGCCAAGAACGGCGACGCCTGGGTCGAGGTGAAAAACAAGCAAATGGCCCCACCCGAGATCTCGGCACGCGTTATACAAAAGATGAAAAAAACCGCGGAGGACTACCTCGGCGAGGAAGTTAAAGAAGCTGTCATCACAGTGCCTGCCTACTTTAACGACTCCCAGCGCCAAGCGACCAAGGATGCAGGTCGCATCGCTGGGCTCGATGTCAAACGCATAATTAATGAGCCCACGGCTGCAGCGCTCGCTTTTGGTCTGGATAAGAAGGAAGGTGACCGCAAGGTTGCGGTGTATGACCTCGGTGGCGGGACCTTCGACATTTCGATCATCGAGATTGCGAATGTCGACGGCGAGCACCAGTTCGAGGTGTTATCGACAAATGGCGATACCTTCCTGGGCGGCGAGGACTTTGACCGGCGTCTAATCGACTATCTGGCCGATGAGTTCAAGAAGGACAACGGGATTGATCTGCATAATGATCCGTTGGCCCTGCAGCGCCTAAAGGATGCTGCCGAAAAAGCTAAGATCGAGCTCTCGTCGGCTCAACAGACGGAAGTTAACCTGCCCTACATCACTGCGGATGCGAGTGGGCCGAAACACCTCAACATAAAAGTGACGCGGGCCAAGCTCGAGTCACTTGTCGAAGACCTGATCGCGCGTACGATCGAGCCCTGCAAGATCGCACTCAAGGATGCGGGGTTGAAGGCCAGCGATATCAACGACGTGATCCTGGTGGGCGGGCAGACCCGCATGCCTAAGGTTCAGGAAACGGTGAAGAACTTCTTTGGGCGAGATCCGCGCAAAGACGTGAATCCGGACGAAGCGGTCGCGGTAGGGGCCGCAATCCAAGGGGGTGTGCTTGGTGGTGACGTCAAAGATGTGTTGCTGCTCGATGTGACGCCGCTTTCACTCGGAATCGAAACCTTGGGCGGTGTGATGACGAAGCTCATTCAAAAGAACACGACCATCCCGACCAAGGCGAACCAGATTTTCTCGACGGCGGAAGATAATCAGACGGCCGTAACTGTGCACGTGTTGCAAGGTGAACGCGAGATGGTGAGCGGCAACAAATCACTGGGGCGTTTCGACTTGACGGACATCCCACCAGCACCGCGCGGGCTGCCACAGATCGAGGTGACGTTTGACATCGACGCGAATGGAATCCTACATGTCTCCGCGAAGGACAAAGCGACCAGTAAAGAGAATCGGATTGTGATCAAGTCTAGTTCGGGCCTCAGCGAGGACGAGATCGATCGTATGGTCAAGGATGCAGAGGCGCATGCCGAAGAAGACAAGCGCGCGCGCGAGCTTGTGGAGACGCGTAATCAGGCCGACGGTATGGTTCACAGCGTGCGCAAGTCGGTAAACGAGATGGGCGACAAGCTCGAGGCAGCCGAGAAAGAGAAGGTCGAATCAGCGATCAAAGATCTCGAGGAAGCCATGAAGGGCGACGACAAGGAGGCCATTGAGCAGAAAACGCAGGCGCTGGCCGAGGCCAGTCACAAGCTTGCCGAACAGATGTACGCGCAAGCGAATACAGCCCAGGAACCGCCTACAGGTGCGGAAGCAGAGACCAGTGGTGAGCAGGCGTCGAAAGATGAAAATGTGGTGGACGCCGAGTTCGAGGAAGTTAAGGAGAATAAGGGCAAGAAATAAAGCGCTGGCCTCGACGCCGGTGAGCGCGGCCACGGCTGGCCTAGCTTGGTCGAACGGACTATATGCAAGCTAATGTTTTTGAAAGCGCGCGGCGGGTATAGCCCGCCGGCGCGCGTGTGCGCGGCGTTGGAACCCATCGCCGTCCCAACGTTGGCTTTTGTCTAGATTCACGCTATGTCGCAGCGGGACTATTATGAGGTCCTCGGCGTACCGCGAAACGCCTCCGAAGCGGAGATTAAGAAGGCCTATCGGCGCCTGGCGATGAAGCATCACCCCGACCGCAATCCGGGCGACAAGGCGGCGGAGGACAAGTTCAAGGAGGCCCAGCGGGCGCACGACATTCTGGGCGACCCGCAAAAGCGTGCCGCCTATGACCAATTCGGTCATGCCGGGGTGGATGCTTCGATGGGCGCTGGAGGGGCCGGCGGCTTTTACACCGCCTCGGGCGCGAGCGGCTTCTCCGACATCTTCAGCGACGTTTTTGGGGACATCTTTGGCAGCAGCGCCCGTCGCGGCACCACCCAGGTGCACCGCGGCGCGGATTTGCGCTACAGCCTCGCGTTGAGTCTGGAGCAAGCGGTCCGCGGTGCCACCGTCCAAATCCGGGTGCCGGCACTCGAGGGTTGCGAGGCCTGCGGCGGCAGCGGCGCGCAAGCCGGTACGAGCCCGGAGACTTGCCGCACCTGCGGGGGACAGGGACAGGTGCGCATGCAGCAGGGTTTCTTCTCGATTCAGCAGACCTGTCCGAACTGCCGTGGGACCGGTAAGGTTATCACCAGCCCCTGCCCCGAATGTCGTGGACAGGGCCGGGTCAAGCATACGAAAACGCTGTCGGTGAAAGTCCCGGCCGGGGTAGATGAGGGTGACCAGATCCGCCTCGCTGGGGAAGGTGAGGCTGGAGAACAAGGTGGACCGCACGGGGATCTTTATGTCGAGATCCGCATCAAGCCACACCCGATCTTTCGTCGCGAGGGCGACGATCTGTACTGCGAGATGCCGGTGAGCTTTGTCACCGCCGCGCTTGGCGGCGAGCTTGAGATTCCCACATTGGATGGTCGTGCTAATCTGAAGATTCCTGCCGGGACGCAGAGTGAGAAATTGTTTCGCTTACGCCATAAGGGTGTCAGAAACGTGCGTAGCCCGCAGGTTGGTGACTTGTACTGTCGCGTTAGCATTGAAACTCCGGTCAACCTTACCGAACGGCAAAAGACGCTGTTGCGCGAGTTCGACAGCGTGACACGCAAAGGTGGGGCGCGGCACAACCCGCGCGAGCAGTCGTGGTTGGATAAACTTAAGGCCTTTTTTACCAAAGCCGACTAAGGACGCTATCGGGGCAGCCAGTGATACGTTCGCCTCGACCCAGCAAATCATTTATGCTGTCTTCCTCCGAATAGGAGCGCAGCGAGATCCCTTTGATGTTACGAGTCGCCGTCACGGGTGCCGCCGGTCGCATGGGCCGCACCGTCATCAAGGTTGCCACGGAGGCGCCTGACTTGACGGTCAGCCTGGCGCTCGAGCAATCGGATCACCCGTTGCTGGGCGCGGATGCTGGGGAGCTTGCCGCCGTCGGCCCCCTCGGCGTGCCAGTGGCGACCGATCCCAACAGTGCCGACTATGATGTGTTGATCGATTTTTCCCACCCCACGGCCACGGTCGACTATGTTAAGGCGTGCCAACGGTCTGGCCGACGGATGGTTATCGGTACGACGGGCCTTGAGGGGGCGGGCCGACAGCGCATCGCCGACGCTGCCGCGCAGATCGCGGTCGTCTTCGCACCCAATATGAGTGCAGGGGTAAATCTCTGTTTGCGGCTGATCGACCTCGCTGCGCGTGTGCTCGGTGATGATTTTGATGTCGAGATTACCGAAGCTCACCACCGGCACAAACGCGACGCGCCGTCAGGGACCGCGCTGCGAATGGGCGAGGTCGTCGCGCAGGCGCTAGGGCGAACGCTCGATGACTGTGCCGTGTATAGCCGCGCGGGCATGTCTGACGAGCGTCCACGGGGTCAAATCGGTTTCAACGCGTTGCGGGCCGGGGAGATCGTTGGGGACCACACCGTATTATTCGCCGGCAGCGGTGAGCGCGTGGAAATCAGCCATCGCGCCGAGAGTCGTCTGACGTTTGCCAATGGCGCGTTGCGGGCAACGCGTTGGGTTGTGAAGCAAGACAAGGGTCTTTTTGATATGCAAGATGTGCTCGGTCTGCGTTGATTTTGTGGCGGCGGTTACGTAGTATTTCGTACCAGCCTAACCATGTTGAACCATTTCGAGAAAGCGGGAGACGCCAAACGCGTCTCCCGCTTTTGTGTGTGCACGAGCACCTAGGGGGAGAACGCTGTGAGTTCGATGGCCGTGCTTACTCTTGAAGATGGGACGGTGTTCACCGGTCGATCGATCGGCGTGCCGGGACAGACTGTGGGGGAGGTTGTTTTCAATACGGCGATGACCGGCTACCAGGAGATTCTGACAGACCCTTCTTATGCGAAGCAGATTGTTACTCTGACCTACCCCCACATCGGAAACACCGGCACTAATGAAGAAGACATGGAATCGGCACGCGTTCATGCTGCCGGGCTTGTGATTCGCGATTTACCGCCTGCGATCAGCAATTGGCGCGCAGGGGACGCGCTGGCGCAGTTCCTGAGGCGTCGACGGGCGGTAGCTATTGCGGACATCGATACCCGACGGCTTACTCGGCTTTTGCGTGACAAAGGGGCACAGAATGGTTGCATTATCGCCGCCGCCGGCCGCGAACGACTCGACAGGAAAGCGGCGCTGCTGGCTGCTCGTGCGTTTGCGGGTCTGAAGGGCATGGATCTGGCCAAGGTCGTCAGCACGAAGAAATCGTATGATTGGACCGGTGGCGGTTGGGAACTCGGCAGCGGTTATCGTGAACCGCATACCCCGCGCTTTCGTGTTATCGCTTACGATTTTGGCATCAAGCGCAACATCTTGCGGATGCTCTCGGATCGTGGGTGCGCGGTGACGGTTGTACCAGCGCGTACGTCTGCCCGCGAGGTGCTGGAGCAACGACCCGACGGCGTGTTTCTTTCGAACGGGCCGGGCGACCCTGAGCCGTGTACGTATGCGATAGAGGCGATCGCCGAGTTTCTCGATAAAGGGATGCCAACCTTTGGTATCTGCCTAGGTCATCAGTTACTGGCCTTAGCTTCCGGTGGGCGCACTATAAAGATGAAGTTCGGCCACCACGGTGCTAATCATCCCGTGCTTGAGATCGATTCCGGCCGGGTCATGATCACAAGTCAGAACCACGGCTTTGCCGTCGATGATGAAGGTTTACCCAGGTGCCTGCGGGTGACGCACCGATCGCTGTTTGACGGGACAGTACAGGGGTTAGTGCACGCCGACCGCCCCGGTTTCTCCTTTCAAGGTCATCCCGAGGCGAGCCCCGGGCCCCAGGACATCACGGCGATTTTCGACCGCTTCATCACGCTAATGCAGCAGAATCAAGCAACGAGCGATGAGCGGCGGGGCCCGCACGAAAATACGGTGTCTGCGTGAAACGCTTCGTACTACGCGGCACTCGCGACGTGCATGAGAACTTATGCCGAAGCGTACAGATATAAAGAGTATTCTGATTGTCGGTGCAGGGCCGATCATTATCGGTCAGGCTTGTGAGTTCGATTACTCCGGGACGCAGGCCTGTAAGGCGCTCAAGGAGGAGGGTTATCGAGTCATATTGGTCAACTCTAATCCAGCGACAATCATGACTGACCCAAATCTCGCCGATGCGACCTATATCGAGCCGATCGAATGGCGCACTATTGCGCAGATCATTGCGAAAGAACGTCCCAATGCGTTGTTACCGACCATGGGTGGTCAGACGGGACTTAACAGCGCATTGGACCTGGATCGGGAAGGCGTGCTGCGCCAGTACGACGTCGAGATGATCGGGGCAACACGCGAGGCGATCGATAAGGCAGAGGATCGGGAATTGTTCAAAAAAGCGATGCGCACAATTGGGCTCGAAACTGTGCGCGGCGCCATTGCCCATAGTCTGGAAGCGGCCCAGCAAGTTCAAGCGATGATTGGTTTCCCGGTAATCATCCGACCGTCTTTTACACTCGGTGGTAGCGGTGGCGGTGTGGCGTACAACAAGACCGAGTTCATGGAGATCTGTGAACGTGGCATGGAGGCCTCGCCGACCCAGGAGCTGTTAATCGAAGAGTCGATTCTCGGTTGGAAGGAGTACGAAATGGAGGTAGTGCGTGATCGTAACGATAACTGCATCATCGTTTGTTCGATCGAAAACTTCGATCCGATGGGAATCCACACCGGTGATTCGGTTACGGTTGCTCCGGCTCAGACCCTGACTGACAAGGAATACCAGCTGATGCGCAATGCGAGTATCGCTTGCTTGCGCGAGATCGGCGTAGACACCGGCGGATCGAACGTACAGTTTGCGGTCAACCCGGAGAACGGCCGCATGGTTATTGTGGAAATGAACCCGCGTGTCTCACGTTCATCTGCGCTAGCCTCTAAGGCGACGGGTTTTCCGATCGCCAAGGTTGCCGCGAAGCTCGCAGTTGGATATACCTTGGATGAGCTGAAGAATGACATTACCGGCGGTGCGACACCCGCGTCGTTTGAACCCACGATCGATTATGTCGTGACTAAAGTGCCGCGCTTCACCTTCGAGAAGTTCCCGCAAGCCGACCCGCGGTTGACCACACAGATGAAGTCGGTGGGCGAAGCGATGGCGATTGGACGCACGTTCCAGGAATCCTTGCAGAAGGCATTGCGCAGTCTTGAGATCGGCAGCTATGGTCTTGAACCGCGGTTAGATGTCGCAGCTGACGAAGAGGCTAAGATGCGTCTCCTGCAGGAGTTGCGCGTACCGGGGGCCGATCGCATCTGGTTTATTGCTGATGCATTTCGTCTGCACATGCCACTTGACGAAGTCTATGAGCTGACTCGGATCGACCCCTGGTTTCTCAGACAGATTGAGGAACTTGTGGAGATGGAAACGACCATCGCGCGTCATAGCGGCCGCAAGCTCACACGCAAACGCGTGTGGGAGTGGAAACGCAAAGGCTTTTCAGACCGTTTTCTAGCCGAGTTGTTGGGTACGACCGAAGAGCGCTTTCGCGAACAACGTCACGCACTGGGCGTGCACCCCGTTTACAAGCGTGTGGATTCGTGTGCGGCCGAGTTTGAGGCAACCACAGCCTACATGTACTCCACGTATGATGAAGCGTGTGAGGCGCAGCCGGACGCGCGCGAAAAAATTATGGTGCTCGGCAGTGGCCCGAATCGCATCGGTCAGGGGATTGAGTTTGACTACTGCTGCGTGCACGCAGCGTTCGCGATGCGCGAGGACGGGTATCAAACTATTATGGTGAATTGCAACCCGGAGACCGTGTCTACTGACTACGACACGTCCGACCGGCTGTATTTCGAGCCGCTCACATTGGAGGATGTGCTTGAAATAATTCACGTGGAGCAGCCAAAGGGGGTGATTGTTCAATACGGTGGACAGACGCCGCTGAAACTTGCGCGCGGGTTGGCAGCCGCGCGCGTGCCGATTATCGGTACGAGTCCTGAGTCGATCGACTTGGCCGAAGATCGCGAGCGTTTTCAGCGTCTTCTTAAACGACTCAGATTGCGTCAGCCTCCGAACGCGACCGCGCGAACACTTAAGCAGGCAACAACGCTTGCAGAGCGGATTGGCTATCCCCTTGTCGTTAGGCCTTCCTATGTGCTCGGTGGCCGTGCGATGGAGATTGTCCACAGTCGCGAGGACCTCGAGACCTATATGCGCGTGGCCGTGCGCGTTTCCGAGGACGCCCCTGTTTTGTTGGACAAGTACTTAAGTGATGCCACTGAAGTCGATGTCGACGCAGTAAGCGACGGCGAGCACATTGTGATTGGTGGCATCATGGAGCATATCGAAGAGGCCGGTGTACATTCTGGTGATTCAGCTTGTTCGCTGCCCCCGTTTAGTCTGCCGAAAAAGATCCAAGATCAACTGCGTGACCAGACCTTTCAACTGGCACAGGCGCTCAAGGTTGTGGGACTGATGAACGTTCAGTATGCGATAAAAGACGGCGAGGTGTATGTGCTGGAGGTTAACCCACGAGCATCACGCACAGTGCCGTATGTCTCGAAAGCGACCGGTCGACCTTTGGCAAAAATCTCGGCACGCTGCATGGTTGGCCGCACGCTTGCCGAACAAGGCGTGATCGAAGAAGTGGTTCCATCATATTATTCGGTGAAGGAAGCGGTGTTTCCTTTCATTAAGTTTCCGGGTGTCGATACCGTTCTTGGACCAGAGATGAAATCGACGGGCGAGGTCATGGGTATAGGCAAGAGCTTCGGCGAAGCATTTTCCAAATCACAGATCGCAGCAGGATCCGAGGTGCCTAGAACCGGTCGTATGTTTATCAGTGTGCGCGATGCGGACCAAAAGCCAGTGGTGGACGTGGCGCAGTATTTCCATACCAACGGCTTCGAGATTCTGGCCACGCGTGGAACCGCTGCCGTGCTGGAAGCAGCAGGAGTGCCAGCACGGTCGGTCAACAAGGTATCTGAAGGTAGACCACACATCGTGGATATGATCATGAACGAGGAGGTTGACATTATTGTCAACACCACCTCGGATAAGCAGAGTCTGCAAGACTCCTACGCAATTCGCCGTCAGGCGCTGCAACACCGGGTCACGAACTACACGACGTTGTCGGCAGCACGTGCAGCACAAGAGGCACACCGCTGTGGCACGCACGCTGAGATTACGCGGTTACAGGATCTTCACAGGGAGGCCGTCTAATGAACAAAGTGCCCCTAACCGTGGATGGAGTGCGCAAGCTGAGAGAGCTGCTTCATC
This sequence comes from Acidiferrobacterales bacterium, assembly GCA_046759385.1. GTDB lineage: Bacteria > Pseudomonadota > Gammaproteobacteria > Acidiferrobacterales > SPGG2 > JBHICC01. The sequence continues at coordinate 16,966 of JBHICC010000043.1, forward strand.
ACCTCAAGACGGTTAAGCGACCGCGTATAATCCAAGAAATCGCCGACGCGCGCTCGCATGGCGATATCGCGGAAAACGCCGAGTTTCACGCGGCCAAAGAGCAACAAGGTTTTATAGAAGGGCGCATCGCGGATCTGGAAGCGCAACTCGCGCGTGCACAGATCATCGATCCGTCAGCCGTCGATGCACAAGGACGTATCGTGTTCGGCGCCACTGTGGAGCTGCTGGACCGAGGTTCTGGCAAACAAGTGACGTATCAGATCGTCGGTGACCTCGAGGCCGACATCGACGAGGGTAAGATCTCTATTAGTTCGCCGACCTCCCGCGCTTTGATCGGCAAAGAAGAAGGGGACACGGTTGAGGTTGACGTCCCTGATGGGTCGCGCTCCTACGAAGTGCTGGTGATCCGTTACGTGTGACGAGCCGCTGTCTCTGCCGCGCGCGGCACCATCGGTTGTGACGACGGAACACGCCCCCAGCTTTAGTTGGGCTAGCCCAGCTCAGGGGATGATCGGCCGACAAACTATCATAGCGTTGCGGGAGAAAGGGTGATGGCGCGGCGGCGCAGGAAAGCGTGGGTGCGTGAGCATGAATCGGATAGCTTCGTCAGGCGTGCCCAGCAAGAAGGATATCGCGCTCGTGCCGTTTACAAACTGCGTGAGATAGATGCCCGCTACCAGCTCTTACGCGCTGGGATGACGGTTATCGATCTGGGAGCTGCGCCGGGGGGTTGGTCGCAGTATGCACGCGAGCGCATTGGCCCCAGCGGGCGCATCTTGGCCTTGGACCTACTGGAAATGCAAGCACTCCAGGGTGTGGAGTTTTTCCGCGGCGATATTGCCGATCCCGCGATGCTAGACTTAATAGAACAATGCCTGGCAGGGCGGGCGGTAGATCTTGTGATTTCCGATATGGCCCCCAATATAAGTGGAGACAGAGTTTCCGATCAAACCCGAGCAATAGAGCTGGCAACGGCAGTGCTTGCATTCGCTCCCCGGGTGCTGGCGCCTGGTGGACATTTGCTGCTAAAAGCCTTTCAGGGGGAGGGATTTACGGACCTGCGGCAAGCCATGCGGCCGGCATTTGCGAAGTTTTCGACCTGTAAGCCGCAGGCTTCAAGAACGCGCAGCCGGGAGATTTACCTGCTGGGTCAGCAGTTTCGCTGTAGTATGGCCTGAACCGCCTCGGTTGTAACGGGCCAACGGTCGTAGGAAAATGGAACAAACACACGGGTTACGGTCTAATGGGGCGTTCTCGGTAGCACCTTTGGCATACGCTGCAAGAGGAACACTTTGAATAATTTGACTAAGAATTTGCTGCTCTGGCTTGTCATCGCGGTCGTGCTGATGTCGGTATTTAATAACTTCGGCCCGCGACAGCCTCAAGCGAGCCCCATGGAATACTCGCAGTTCATCGCCAAGGTTAAGCAAGGCCAAATAGACAAGGTGACAATTCAGGGCCGAAACATCCGCGGCAGCTTGAAAAATGGCGGGAAGTTTAAGACCTATGCACCTGCCGATCCGGGCCTAATCGGCGATTTGCTGCAACACGGTGTTGCGATTGACGCCAAGCCGCAGGACGAACAATCACTGCTGCTCACGATTTTCATCAATTGGTTTCCGCTGCTGCTATTGATCGGCGTCTGGATTTTCTTCATGAGACAGATGCAGGGTGGCGTGGGTGGCCGCGGCGCCATGAGCTTTGGCAGGAGCAAGGCGCGCATGCTCACGGAAGAGCAGAACAAGACCACCTTTGAGGACGTCGCTGGCGTGGAGGAGGCCAAAGAAGAGGTCCAAGAGCTCGTCGAATTCCTGCGCGACCCGGCGAAGTTTCAAAAACTCGGCGGCCGTATTCCTAAAGGCGTTCTCATGACTGGTGCGCCTGGCACTGGGAAAACCCTGTTGGCTAAGGCAATCGCCGGCGAGGCTAAGGTACCGTTTTTCACCATCTCCGGCTCGGACTTCGTCGAAATGTTCGTCGGCGTGGGCGCCTCGCGGGTGCGCGACATGTTCGATCAGGCGAAGAAACACGCGCCTTGCATTATCTTTATTGACGAGATCGACGCGGTCGGACGCCAGCGCGGCGCGGGCTTGGGCGGTGGGCACGATGAGCGCGAGCAAACCTTGAACCAGTTGCTGGTCGAGATGGATGGATTCGAGGGAACGGAGGGCGTGATCGTGATCGCAGCGACCAACCGCCCCGATGTGCTCGATCCAGCGCTATTACGGCCGGGACGTTTCGATCGTCAAGTGGTCGTACCGCTGCCCGATATCCGCGGCCGCGAGCTGATTCTTAAGGTACACATGCGGAACGTGCCGCTGGCTGAGGACGTAAAGCCGAGCATTCTTGCACGCGCAACACCTGGCTTTTCCGGCGCCGACCTCGCCAACCTGGTGAATGAGGCGGCGCTATTTGCCGCACGTGCCAACAAGCGGCTGGTGGACATGGAGGATTTCGAGAAGGCCAAGGATAAAGTGATTATGGGTACAGAGCGGCGTTCAATCGTCATGCCCGAAAAGGAACGGATGAACACTGCTTACCACGAGTCCGGGCATACCGTCGTGGCGAAGGCTCTGCCGAACACCGACCCTGTACACAAGGTGACCATCATCCCCCGTGGCCGTGCCTTGGGCGTTACGATGCAGTTGCCAGAGGAGGATCGCTACAGCCAGGATCGAGAGTCTTTGCTCTCGATGATAGCGGTGTTGATGGGAGGGCGTATCGCTGAAGAAATCTTCATGGATCAGATGACGACTGGTGCGGCCAATGACTTCGAGCGCGCCACCGAGATTGCGCGAAACATGGTTACACGCTGGGGCATGAGCGATGAACTCGGGACCCGCGTGTACGGCGAAGGCGAGCACGAGGTATTTCTCGGACGCGACATGGTCACGCACAAGAACTTGAGCGACTCGACCGCCGAGATGGTTGATAGAGAGATTCGCCGTATTGTTGATGAGCAATATGCGCGGGCACGAAAGATCATTGAAGACAACCGTACCAAGATCGAGACCATGGCGAAGGCGCTGCTTGAATGGGAGACGCTAAATGCCGAGCAGATCGATGACATCATGGCTGGCAAGAAGCCACGGCCGCCGGAAGGTATCGACAGCGGCACAGGGCGCGAAGCCGGTCCCAAGACCAAACGGCCAGGCCGCAAGCCCCGCGTGAAACCTGGCTTAGGCGACCCGGCAGGCGAACATTGAACGCTCGATGACCCGCCTGGACTGTGCAGGGCGGTCACTGGACTTAGGCCGCGTTGCCGTCATGGGAATCCTGAACGTCACCTCCGATTCGTTCTCCGACGGGGGTCTTTTTTTGTCTGCTGGGCGAGCCATCGACCACGCGCACCGTATGGTCGAGGAGGGCGCTGATATTATCGACATCGGTGGCGAGTCCACGCGTCCAGGTGCGAACCCGGTCTCTGTGCAAGGGGAGCTCGAACGCGTGGTTCCGGTTATCGAAGCCTTGCGCAAGGCGATCGACATACCCATCTCGATCGACACCTCCAAGCCGACAGTGATGCGCGAAGCGGTGCGGGCGGGTGCGGGTCTGATCAACGATGTGATGGCCTTGCGCGACGAGGGGGCGTTGCAAACCGCCGCCGAGCTGGGTGTTCCCGTCTGCTTGATGCACATGCAGGGCGAGCCGCGGACCATGCAGGACAACCCCCACTACGACGATGTGGTGCAAGACGTCTGGGGGTTCTTGCGTGCGCGTATCGCGGCCTGCAGTACCGCCGGCATCAGTCGCGAGCGTATCATCATCGACCCGGGTTTTGGATTTGGCAAGACATTGGAACATAATCTAGATTTGTTACGTAACCTTCACGAATTCAAGCGTCTGGGAACGCCCATTCTGGTGGGGCTATCGCGCAAGTCGATGATTGGCAAGGCTCTCGATCTGCCTCTAGAGCGCCGGCTGCATGCGAGCGTGGCCTTGGCGGTGTTGGCAGCACTGAACGGTGCGAGCCTTGTGCGAGTGCACGACGTTGCCGCAACGCGCGAGGCCCTAAACATGGTCGAAGCCGCCTATCCGGCTGAGATGGCAGTGCATATCCAGAGGCGAGGACATTGAAAAAACGCTATTTTGGTACGGATGGGATCCGCGGTCGGGTGGGCGAAGAGCCGATCACACCCGAGACCGTGCTTCGGCTCGGGTGGGCCGCCGGCCGTGTGCTCGGCAGCATCGGCGACGACCGCGGTCGTGTGCTCATTGGCAAGGACACACGCGTATCGGGCTATTTGCTTGAATCGGCACTGGAGTCCGGGCTATCGGCGGCGGGCGCCGATGTGAGCCTGCTCGGACCGATGCCGACGCCGGGGATCGCCTATTTGACTCGCACCGCGCGCGCCGACGCCGGCATCGTTATTAGCGCTTCGCACAATCCGTACTACGACAACGGTATCAAGTTTTTCTCCGGCGACGGCATGAAATTGCCGGATGAGATCGAACTAGCGATCGAACAGGAAATGCAGAAACCGCTGCGCACGGCGGACTCCGGCCGTTTGGGCAAGGCAGAGCGCTATCGCCATGCCGCGGGCCGTTATGTCGAGTTCTGCAAGAGCACCTACCTGCCACGGCAGGGACTGGACGGATTAACCATAGTCATCGATTGTGCCAACGGTGCGGCTTACCAGATCGCTCCTGCAGTCTTTGCCGAACTCGGGGCAGATGTAGTCTCGATTGCGGACGAGCCTGACGGTTTTAATATCAATCAAGACTGCGGTTCGACGCACCCCGGGGCGCTGCGTGAGGCGGTGCGTCAGCAGGGCGCGGATTTGGGTATCGCACTCGATGGCGATGGTGACCGTGTGATCATGATCGACCACACCGGTGAAACCGTGAACGGTGACCAAATGCTTTACGTCATCGGCTGCGCGCGTCAGCGCGCTGCTCGCCTAAACGGCGGGATCGTCGGCACGTTGATGAGCAACTTCGGACTAGAGCGCGCGTGCGTCGAGCACCGGATTCCGTTTAAGCGTGCGCAAGTTGGCGACCGTTATGTGATGAGTATGCTTCAGAGCGAAGGCTGGGAGCTTGGTGGAGAGTCTTCGGGTCATGTGATTTGCCTGGATAAGAGCACCACCGGTGACGGCATCATCACTGCATTGCAGGTTCTGACCGTGATGATTGAGTCCGGCAAGCCTTTGGCAGAACTTAGGGCTGGGATGCAGCTTTTCCCGCAGCATATCGTCAACGTCCCAATTGGCGATGACCAAACGAGCACCGGTGACCGTCGCGATGTGGATCGTTCGCCGCAGGTGTTGCGGGCCATCCGCGAGACCGAAGCGGCGCTAGCCAAGCAGGGGCGCGTACTGCTGCGCGCGTCTGGCACTGAGCCCGTAATTCGTGTCATGGTTGAAGGTGCAGATGCGAATCAGGTGGAGCGGCTTGCGCAGCAGCTTGCCGATGTCGTGGCGGCTGCGGCACAGGAAGCGGCGTAACCGATTCGTTGTTACTGAAATTGCTTTCTCGGCAACCCCTCTGTACCATCGCGCCCGCCTTGAGTGCGACAACCCCGTCAGCGAAGATCGATGCGCCGCCCCCTGGTAGCCGGTAATTGGAAGATGAACGGCACGCGTGCCGATGCCGCTGCACTCGTCAAGGGAATTGTGCAGGGGCTAGGGCAGGGCACCGAAATAGATGTGGCGCTGTGCCCACCGTTTGTGCTGATCCCGCTGATTGCCGAGTTGCTGTCCGATCACGCAGAGATCCTCTATGGTGCGCAAGACCTGAGTGCCCATCGCGACGGGGCGTATACGGGCGAAATCTCCGGGGCGATGCTCCGAGATTACGGCTGCACCTATGTGCTCGTCGGCCACTCGGAACGGCGCGCATACCATGGCGAGGATGATGAGCTCGTCGCCCAGAAGTTTGGCGCCGCGCTCGATACGGAATTGCTGCCAATCTTATGTGTGGGCGAAACACTGACAGAACGGGAAGCAGGACATACGCACACGATCATCGTGCGGCAGCTTGAGGCGGTGTTGGCAGTCCATGGCGTCGAGCCGTTTGCCCGCGCTGTTATCGCTTATGAGCCTGTGTGGGCTATAGGTACCGGCAAAACCGCCACACCGGGGCAGGCCCAAGAAATGCATGATTTTATTCGCCAGCAACTCACTAAGCGGGATAGCGCGATCGGGGAAAATTCGCGTATCCTTTACGGAGGCAGCGTGAAGGCCGCGAACGCGGCTGCACTGTTCGCTCAACCCGATGTCGATGGCGGGCTGGTCGGCGGCGCCTCGCTGGTAACTGACGAGTTTGTCGAGATCTGCCGAGCGGCAGTTTGATCAAGGAGCGAATGATGAAGGAGCTAGTTCTGGTTGTACATGTGCTGGCCGCCGTAGGCCTGGTCGCCCTGGTGTTGTTGCAACAGGGGAAGGGGGCCGATGTCGGGGCAGCATTCGGCAGTGGCGCCTCGCAGACACTGTTCGGCGCGCGCGGTTCGGCCAACTTCCTCACTCGCGTTACGGCGGTTTTGGCGACAACCTTTTTTGTCACGAGTCTCACACTCGCTGTACTAGCCACACGCACGAGCGCGCCACCGAGCGTAACCGAGAGCGTGCAAACTGAACCCGCCTCGACACAGCCCGCCCCGGAAACCGAGGCGCCACTTGTGCCCGAAACCCCTGTACCGACCGAGGTCCCCGAGGTTCCACGTTAAGCTGGATGAGTCGGCGCGACCCGGGCAAAATGCGAGGGGCTGCGGGTGCGTCAGACATGCGAAGACCTTGGCGCAGCCACAAGGTCGGGACCCTACTAGGCCGAAGTGGTGGAACTGGTAGACACGCCGTCTTGAGGGGGCGGTGGCGTGAGCCGTGCGGGTTCGAGTCCCGCCTTCGGCACCAACTTTCCTACACAAGCGGTACGGTATCT
>JBHICC010000044.1:0-23753 GCA_046759385.1 Acidiferrobacterales bacterium
CAGACTCAGCTCGAACGGACGCACCAGGCGATCGGCGGCGAGATCGTCTGCCGCCAGTGCCCCACGTGCTAGTGCGACACCCTGACCACCCACGGCGGCTTGAATCAACATGCCGGAATCCGTGAAGACAGTCCCGCGGGTCGCGTCGACATCTTTCGCACCGGCCGCTATCAGCCACGTGCGCCAATCACCGTGATCTTCATCGTGCAATAAGGTGTGATGCGCCAGGTCGCTCGGCCGCTTCAGTACTTTGGCGCCTTTGAGCAGCGCCGGACTGCACACGGGCATGATGTCTTCGGTCATTAGCCGATCGACACGCAGTCCCAGGTAGCGGCCGCGGCCATAGCGGATCGCTACGTCGACGTCGTCGCGCGCGAAGTCGACGAGTTCGGCCGCGGGCGCCACCCGCACGTCGATATCGGGATGGGCCTCGCGAAAACGACCCAGCCGCGGGACCAACCAGCGCGCGGCAAACGAAGGCAGGACCGAGACTGTCAGCCTGCCTCGGCTTTCGCTCTCGGTCAGGCGTTTCGTGGCCTCGAACAACTGATCGAAGACCCGCTTGACGGGCGGCAGATAGGTCTGCCCTTCCTCGGTCAAGACCAAGGCACGGTTAAGGCGCCGAAACAGTTTGAATCCGAGGTACCCCTCCAGCGCTCTTACTTGGTGGCTGATCGCCGCTTGGGTGACATGAAGCTCTTCCGCCGCTTTGGTGAAACTCAAGTGGCGGGCCGCCGCCTCGAAGGCACGCACGGCATTCAGGGGTGGCAGGCGGCGAGCCATTTCAAATAAGAATAACTAATCCGATTACACAAAGAATATCGTTTGTACAACCTAGCCTAATTAGCTATTTTTACGCTGTCAATACGATCTAACAGTTCGATTATTCAGATAAGGAAAATAGATATGTACGGCATCACATTCAAGCTCCTAGACACGGGATACGCACCGGCCTCTGGCAGCGGTTCATCAGTCGCTCAGCAGGCCCGCGATTTCATCAGTCGAGCGCTCGATACCGTCGCGGCGTGGCACGAGCGGGCACGTCAGCGTCGGCACCTCATGGAACTCGATGATCGGCTCCTGCAAGACATCGGGCTAACGCGTGCTGACGTTGCGCGCGAAACAGGTAAGTCGTTTTGGGAAGCTTAATCCCCGTGTAACCCTCCCCCAAAGGGGAGGGGTTGTTAGAGATATCGGCACACCTCGGTGCGGATTACGACTACTTCGTCATTCAGAGACAGACAAGCTTCTCTCCCGCGCTAGGCGAGCTTCGGTACCTACCGCAATATTCCAAGCCCGATAGCCACCAATGGATCGTCGTCAGCCAGTTGGCGATCGCGCGCCCAATTGCGTCGGGTAAATCCTCTTGCAGCTAGGTGAGCAATCACCCTAAGGGATTTCGAAGCGCTACATCAGGGGATCCCTGATAGCCCCGTTCCTTCAGGGGTGGTATACGGAACGAAATCGCGGCCCCCGAATCGCTAATAGGTTGAACTACGCCTCGCTTCTCGAATTTTCAACCGACTGGTCCCGGCACGGCTGATGCGTGCTGTGGAGATGCGCCAAACATAACGATTTGCAACAGCGGTATGTAAAGGCGTAGGGTATTAGCGACTCTTGCACATCTACTTCAACGGGAGGTGTGCGATGCGCTCTGTTCTTGTTATTGCTTCTTCTTTGTATTGTAAGTCATCTGTAAGTTGCCATGCGAGATGGGATCGCTACCATCGAGCCATGTCAACGCTTCTGTTGAAAGATCGAAACTTCACTGTACGCATCCCGCCATTGCGACTCCTCTTAGTTATTGGCGTCGCGACTAGCCTATCGGTTGGACTTCCGTTCGATACCACCCGGGCAGAAGAACAGAAAGGCCAAAAGGGCATTTACGAACCGGTCGAACTACACAAGCGCGAACAGCATCTCGTCGAGACAGCGAACGAACTCGAGGGGCGCTTTAAGCGCAGAGGTCTGCGCTATCGAGAGCCTGAGACCGAGCAGTGGTTGTCTCGTGTCGCCAGCCGAATCTATCCCGAACCCACAGATTCCTACATTAACTATCGCGTGTTTCTTATTCGCGACCCGTCACCCAATGCTTTTGCGCTGGCCGACGGGCAGATCTACATTCACACCGGCATGCTTGCGCGCCTACAGAACGAATCGCAAGTGGCCGGACTGATGGCTCACGAAGTCAACCACGTAGCGGGGCACCACCACGTCGTCGCTTTCCGATCGGCGCGGAAGAAGGCAATTGCGAGCATGGTATTAGGGAGTGTCTTGGGCGGTCTAGGCGGCGACTGGGGCAGCCTTATCGCTGGCATAGCCGATGTCGGCTTCGCAATGTCCGTGCTGGGATACAGCCGACAACTCGAGGAAGAAGCCGATCGCCGCGCTGTTGGCTTGCTGCGAGAAAGCGGCTACGACAGCGCCGAGCTGCCCAAGATCTTCGATACCATGAACAACGATCCCGAGGGGGAGTCACCGCGAATCAGGGCAAAGTGGAGCACCCACCCATTGCTCGCAGAACGTGCGGCATACCTGCGCGGGATGATCCGGCTGGACCCACAGGAGACGTTTACGACACCCCTGATCTCACAGGATGAATACAGCACGCTGGTCCTGGCTATCGGCCTGATGACGGTCGAAGATTACATTCACGTCGACTATCCACGCACGGCGTTATTCCTGGCGCAGCGACTCGCAAAGCAGCATCCGAAGGATGCGCGGGTCTTCGTCGCGCTCGGCGATGCGTGGCATGCGCTTGGCGCGCGGTCAACACTGACACCTGATCAACCACTTACCGAAGAAGAAAAAAAGCAAAGCTTGCGCGCGCGCAGAAAATTTACGCGTGCCGAGCGCGAAGCACAGCGACTGGACTCACGTGAGGGTCGCGCGAATCTGAAAAATAATATGGTATCCGCGAAAGAGGCGTACCTCGATGCACTCGATATTGATGGTGCGATTCCAGAAGCCTATCGCGGACTCGGCGATGCCTATTCCGAACTATTCAGATACAAAGACGCCGCGCGTGCGTACCTGCGCTATTTGAAGCTCGCGCCCGACGCCCCAGATAGAAATTCGGTGCATGCTCAGCTTAAGACGCTACTTGCAGAGATCAAGAGAGGTACCAGCCATGCAAAGACGCAACCGGAATGACGCTATACACCTTGTTCTCGTGGTCGCCCTTGCGGCGATCGCGAGCTTTGCCGGGCCTGTCGCGCAAGCGAAGGAGGCTGCCACTCCAGAGTTTCTGACGGGGGCAACCCGTCCGGACTCGATCGCCTTACTCCCAGTCCGTGCAGAGATGATCCAACGAAAGATGCTCTCCGCCGAGGATATGATCAAGGAGAGCGAAGCACTCGAGGCGTGGGCGGCGGAGTACCTTGCAATATTCCTGAAAGAAAAAGGATATTCAGTGAAGGCGTTAAAGGTCGACCAGATTAGTGCAGATTCCGAGTTGCAGGAGCTCGTATTGCATGCGAATAAGCGATACGACGAGGAACATCAGCAGCTCAGTAGAAAACCGAACAGAGTGAAGAAGCGACGGTACAGCGCTGGAGACGAGGCGGTCGAGCTCGCCGGAAAGCTGGGAGTTAGCGCCGTTGTTTTCGCCCGGATTCAGGCAGTCGCGCAGAGCGCGAAGACATCCTGGATCCCCGGCGGCATGGCCACGGTGATACTTGAACTCAGCGTTACAAACGGTGTGACAGGCGATGTGGAAGCCTATTTCTCAACAGTGATGGTGACGAGCTTCAAGAAAATAACTAAGGCCCCGAAGCCGACGATGAAAAAACTGGCGAGAAAGGTTGCTAAAAAGTTTCCTGCCGCTGACGAAGTAATAGAGGCCGACGGTTCAACCTTAAAGGCGGACCTAACGAAACCCAAGGGCGAGGATGAGGTTATCACTGAGCTCGAGACGTTGCTCGAAACAGAATCGGCAGAGGGTTCCGCCGACAGTAAACCGAAAAAATAGTCGGTCTACGCGTTACTCGGACAACGATGCGCGGCGCCACATCAAGACACCCATCACCACCATCCATACGACCATCAGCAAGTTAAAGGGCGCGGCGATGGTCATGGTGCGCAGGGAGAAGCCCGTATGCGCCGTGATCCAACCGCCTGCTATCGTGCCCGCACCCGCACACACCGCGACCCAACCGAGCCAACGAGGATAGATGCGGCTTGCCGCGATGGCAAAGCCATAAAGCAGCATAGTGATACCGAAAAGGATTGCCATCAGACTGGCCATGCCTACCTCAATCTGTCGAACAGCGAACGCAGCCTGAAACGTGGCGGGTTTGTGATCGGGCGTTGCATCGGCCCAGTTGTCGACCATCGCTTTCAGCGCCACGCCATCGATCGCCTGGAGGACAGCCGTTGCTGCCAGGCTAACAACCGCCGTGACAACGCCAAACCTGGCTAACCAGCCTGCACGTTCCTTGGCGAGGGTGTCGTACAACGCGACCAACGCGCCCACCATCAGCAGCACGCCGAAAAACTGGCCGAGATGGATGGTGACCCAATACGGATCGGCGGCATACTCGAGAAACGCCGCCTCGGCGTCACCGGGATCCGCCTTCAGTGGATGTAGAAACGTGAAGATCAAGAGCAAGATCACACCAATGATCGCCGCTAGGGACCCGGCTTGAATAAAGGTTTTCTCGTTCATACGTAGATTCCTCTCGAGGCGTTTTCGGCAGCTGGTTGTGAAGAGCGAATATTTACTTGACTATTCACTCTTCAGGGTGTCTTCGCAACGGCCTTAGCAATCGCAATTTCAATCGCAACACCTTGAAGCGCACTAAATGAGCACTGCTTTAACCGATGAGGTTCTTCACCCGCTACTTCGCCGTCGTTGCTGTGTTGCTCTTGGGCTTCGGATACGGGGCGCAAGCTGCGGCAGACGGCGAGTGGTCGGGTTTTGTCAGCGGTGAGGCCTGGTACTTTTCAAACACCCCGCCGTCACAACCGGATCTCTATCAGACGGACCTATCCGTCGGGGTACAGCCTGAGTATTTCCGCGAGTGGGACGAGGGCCGACAGCTTTTCAAGTTCACCGGCTTCGCGCGCATTGACGAGCGAGATAGCGAACGAACGCATGCGGATATCCGCGAGCTCACATGGGTCAAGGCGGCGGAGGACCACGAATGGCGTCTCGGCGTGCGCAAGGTGTTCTGGGGCGTGACCGAGTTTGTGCATCTCGTCGACATCATTAATCAAACGGACTTTGTCGAAAACCCCAACAGTGAGGAGAAGCTCGGGCAACCGATGCTGAACTATGCGCTGATCAAAAACTGGGGCACGCTCGATTTTTTCGCGCTCGTGGGTTTTCGCGAGCGGACTTTTCCATGCCTAGACTGCCGTTTCCAAACCGACCCGCCGATTGATCCCGATCAATCGATTATCGAGGACGAGAACCGCATTGATTGGACCGTGCGCTACTCGCAGGTGTTCGGCGATTGGGACGTCGGGCTTTACTACTTTAACGGCATCGCCCGCGACCCGCGCTTTGTCGTTGGCCGCTCGAATACCCTGCCGGTTCTAGTGCCCGTGTACGAAAAGATCGAACAGGTGGCGTTTGATGTGCAATCGACCAAGGGCAACTGGTTATGGAAGCTCGAAGGCTTCTGGCGCTCCGGCCAGGGTCCGACATTCAGCTCGGCGACCGGCGGGTTCGAGTACACATTCGTCGGGGCGTTTAAGACGCCGATGGACGTCGGCGTGGTCGGGGAATATATCTGGGATGAGCGCGGCGATGACGCCCTGACGCCATTTGAGGACGATGTCGCCCTCGGCGTGCGATTAACCTTCAACGATGCGCAAAGTACGGACCTGCTGTTCGGCGTGATCGCCGACGTGGACAAAAGCTCGCGCGTGTACCAGCTCGAGGGCTCTCGCCGGTTGGGCGAGCGTTGGAAAATAAGCATCGAGGGCCGGCTCTTCGCAGACATCGACCCGACTGATTTCTTTCTGTTCGGCGTACGCGACGACGATTTTATCCGTGTCGAACTCGCCAGGTTTTTCTAAATGTGTCGGCTGCGCCGACAGCTGTTCTTGAACGGGGTTCCGCCCCCGTGCGACGAGTTACTTTCGCTTCGGCGAAAGTAACCAAAGCCATCGCGCCTGCCCCATCGCCCGCAAACCCGGCGGGTCCCCTCACGCCTCGGTCACCTCAGTGGGTCCACGCAAGGGCCATCCATGGCCCTGGCCCCGGACGCGCGCGATCCCTCCCGCGCCCGTTCCGGCCGCGCTTCGTCTCCCTTCGGCGCTCGGCTCGGCGAAAGGCGCCAAAACTCCAAACACTCAACTCACGATTCACGGTTAACGGTTAACGCTTCACGCGATTTACCATTCCCCCGTATTCGGCATCGATGCCCAAGGCTCTTGCGCTGGCAGCGGATCGCCGCGCTGCAAAAGCTCAATCGAGATGTTATCCGGGGATCGCACGAACGCCATGTAACCGTCGCGCGGCGGCCGATTGACCGTGACGCCGCCGTCCATGAGGCGCTGGCACACGTCGTAGACATTGTCGACTCGATAAGCGAGATGCCCGAAATTGCGTCCGCCTCTGTACTCCTCCGGATCCCAGTTGTAAGTGAGTTCGACCATGGGTGCGCGCTTGGTTGTTGCTTGTTCGGCATCGTCCGGTGCCGCAAGAAAGATTAATGTATAACGACCCTTCTCACTTTCTTTTCGGCTTACCTCGACGAGGCCGAGCTTATTACAATAGAAATCCAACGACGCATCGACGTCGCTGATTCTCACCATCGTGTGAAGATATTCCATATACGTGTCTCCGTTATTCGTTGCTTGTGAATCGCGTCCTATAGGAAACTCAGCATCGCGGGGGAAATCAAAACCCCGAACTCTTTGCACCAGATGACCACGCTTCCATAGTTCTTGAGATCGACACCCACCGGAATGGAGTACACTTGACTGCCTTTAAAGGCACGCAACCTGCCCAAGTCGACAAACATCGTTTGGGCAATCTTAGTATTCGGCGTCACGTTCTTCTCGGGAACGAGATAAACGTGAAACGCAGGTCCCGGACCGACGACAAAATCTTCGTTTAGGTGTACCACATCGTCGTACACGGTGACCTTGCCGCCTCCATAGTGTATCGGATCGCTCGGATTGGCGTGAATGAACTCACCTCGACCGACCACCGTCCTGCTTTCAACATTTTGAACTGTCTCCATCGCCACAATGTCAGCGAGGAAAATATACGGGTAGACGAAGATACCAGCTGCAAAACCCGCTACGCCACCGAGCACTCCGCCGACGACAAACCAAATGATCACTTTTTTCACCAATACCCCCCGTTTATTACCCCGGTTACTCCGGCAAACCGGCGCTGCGCAGCGCGCTCGCCACGCGTTGCCAGTCCTCCTCGTGCTCGAAATGCATGATTGCGCGATAGAACGGCAATGTCAGAACAGGTGTTATCTCCTTGACGTGCTCGACTTCTTGCTTGGCTTTTTCGACGTTCCCCTGATCCGCGTAGGCAAAAGCGGCTCTGACATGGTTAGCCGCCCTAATAAAATTACTCTTAGCTCGCGCGATACCTTCTTCTGCTACAACAATAGCGCGCTCATGATTCCCCTTGAAAACGTACGCCGGCGAGAGCCATAACGGGTACCAGCCTGGATAAGCGGGACTGAGGCGCATTGCTCGTTCGAAAAGCCTAACAGCGCCATCGTACTGACGTGTAAAGAACAAAATCATCCCCTGGACGGCGATGATAAAAGAATTGTTGGGGGCGAGGGAGACCGCCTTCGAGCCAAGTGCCGTAGCACTTTCGTGGCGATGCCGCATAAGGTCTATGAACGCGCGCGCCATCAAAAACTCACCGCGAACGCTGTCCGGCATTGCTGCGGCCAGCTCCGCTTCTTCCAGGAGCTTGTTCGCTTGCCTCAGTGACTCGTTACGCGACGCGCTGTAACCGAATCGGGCATCGATGATGTGAGTCCAGGCACCCAGAATTAGGGCACTGGAATATCCAGGATCGACAGTAAGTGACCGCTCGGCAAAACGTCGTGCCTCAACCATGCCATTCTTGGTAAAAGTTCGAAACGGCACCATTGCCTGGACGTAAAGAAGATAGGCTTCGACGTTATTCGTGGGATGGGCACGCACATTGGCCTGCTCGCCCTCGGTGAGCTCCGCCTGAAGCGCGATGAGTACTTTGAGCGCGATCTCATCCTGAAGTGCAAAAATATCCCCGAGTTCCTGGTCGTAGCGGTCGGCCCAGAGGTGTTGGTCCATGGTCGCGTCGACCAGCTGTGCTGTCACCCGGACCCGATCGCCCGCTCGCTGGACACTGCCCTCGAGCACGTAGCGTACACCGAGTTCCTGGCTGACTTCCTGGACCTTTACCGCTTTACCTTTATAAGTAAATGCGGAATTGCGGGAGATAACGAAGAGCCCTGGCACCTGACCGAGGGTTGCGGTGACCGTATCGGTGACACCATCGGCAAGAAACTCGCCTTGCGGGTGATCCGAAAGGTTATCGAATGGCAAGACGACAACGGAAGGCTTTGCGGGTAGGGAAATAGCGCTCGGCGCTTCGCGCGCTGCTGCCTGGTTCGCCTGCTGTCTAGTCATCCCTGGACCGATACCACCGTCCATACCCACACCGCGCCGCATACCCGGCGGGGGCGTCATTCGCGCGGCCCCGCGCTCCGTGCCTAGTGGCGAGGCCGCCCACCAACTTAATGCCCCTATACCGATCGCTAGCAGTAGCCCGGTTGCAATTACGCCGACTAGTCGCCTGTCCTGGAGCCATGATTTCTTTAGAGGCGGCGGCTGTGGCAGCACAGTGCCTGCTTGCAGCCGCGCGTAATAAGTGCGTACCGGCTTATCGATGTTCTTAACGCGTTGCTCCCCTCGGTACTCAAAGTGCGCAGGCAGCTTCGAACCCAAAGCATCGAACACCGTTCCCGAGATGCAGATACCGCCGGGTTCCGCTAGGGTCTCCAGCCGTGCGGCGACGTTTACACCGTCGCCGTAGATCTCGCCGCGATCGACGATGACATCACCGAGATTGATACCGATACGAAACTGAAGCTTGCGCTCATCCGGAAGCTTCGTGTTACTAGCCGCCAGGTCGCGCTGCATGGCCAGGGCACAGATCAAAGCGTCCACCACGCTCGGGAAATCCGCCAGCACCGCATCGCCAGCAAAATGCATGACTTTGCCCCCGTACTGTTCGATCGACCGCGTGATCGCGTCCAGATACACGCGTAAGCGCCGGTGCGTCCCCTCCTCATCCTCACCGGTCAGGCGGCTGTAGCCGGCCACATCAGCGTAGAGGATAGCGGCGAGCTTACGTTCTAGAGGCTCCGTACCCATGGGAAAATTCCCGCTCCACCTGTCGAGGAAGGGGGCTACCATATTACTACACCCCTCGTTCTACAGTCGTCAGGCGGGAAAGCGGTCGTTGGCAAACAATAGCGTGAGCTAACTCAGTCGGCGTCACCTCTGGCGTCGCGTTGAGCTGGGTACTAAATTCTAAGTAGTGACCTCGCGGTGTTGGCGGCGGCACCAGGGAATGCACAAAACGTCTATCGCCTTTCTGCTACTAGCGCTGGCTTCTAGCCCAGCCCAAGCCGAGCAGATCTTTCTGACATGCTCGGAGTGGGTAGATGCGGGCGAGGAAGAGGTAATCATAGACACGAAAAGCAAACTCGTCGTGCGCCTCGCGGGAGAGGAGACATTTACTTATAACATAAGAATGGCGAGCGACCACCGCATTGTCGCCTCGACAGAGCGCTTAAACCTGAACGACGCCTGGTATTACACTAACAACAAAGAACCTAATCCTGACGACTACGAAAACCTTTGGGTAGAGGTGGACATTAATAGAATTACCGGGCGCGCGGTTTACAACCTCTACGCACCCATCCCCCGTGACCTGAGAAAATCAGAAAAACTTCAACGGTACGCGATGGTAGTAGGTAGCATGATCTGGAAGTGCAAGAAGGCACCTCCGTCCTAACTCCGTGAATCAGCCGCTCTGTTAGTTCGGCTTGATGTTTTGGTTAACCCGAAAGAAATTCGTTGGATCGTATGTGTTCTTGACGGCGACGAGACGGTCGTAGTTGTCGCGGTAGGTCGCTTTCACACGCTCCTGACCCTCGTCCATCATGAAGTTCACGTACGCGCCACCCGCCGAATGCGGATGTAACGCCTCCCAGTAGCCCTTGGTCCAGTCCGTGATCTTTTGAGCGTTCGCCGGATCGGGATCGACACCGACAATAACCTGCGCCCACTTAGCGTTGCGATAGGCCCATGGCGTATCGTTGTTGCTCACCCGATGTGCTGCACCGTTGATGGGGTACAGGTGCATGGTCGAATGCCCGGTCGGAATCGCCGAGCCGTGCTTGACATGTTCGGCGATCGCCTCGTCGCTGAGCTCGTTTACAAAGTCCGCCCGCCAGTACCACTGCAGGCCCGCCGGGTAGAATCGATCGAACATGCTGTTCACAACCGGATGCGGTAGCGGACCCACCATATCCAGAGCCGCCGGTTTGAACGCGCGAATCGGCTTGAACACTTCCTCGGCTTTTTCCATCGGCCCGACGTAGTTCCAGATGATTCCGCACAGATTCTTACCGTGCAGACGCTCCGGGAACGGGTCTGCCGGCGGCACGACAAGGTACGCAAAAAAGCCAGTGAGATCTTCCGGAGCCTTGACGATGAACTCGCGGTACCACTGCATCGCCTCGGTGGCATCGTCGAGTTCCCACAACGTTGGTCCTGCGTAGTTCGTGTGTACGGGGTGCCCCTGGAACAGGAAGGAGGTAACGATACCGAAGTTGCCGCCGCCGCCGCGGATTGCCCAATAGAGATCCTCGTTCTCTTCTGCACTCACGGTAACGAAGCGACCGTCGGCCAAGACCATGTCCGCACCGAGTAAATTGTCGATCGTGAGGCCGTGCTTTCGCGTCAGGTGACCGATGCCACCGCCTAAGGTGAGGCCAGCGACACCTGTGGTCGATATGGTACCGGTCGGTACGCCGAGCCCGAATGCGTGGGTAGCATGGTCTACATCGCCCCAATCGGCGCCCGCCTCGACACGCACCGTGCGCGCGGTGGGATCGGCACGCACACTGCGCATGCGCGAAAGATCGATCACAAGGCCATCATCGACCACGCCGAGCCCGCCGCCGTTGTGACCGCCGCCGCGAACGGCGACGACGTAATCGTTCTCGCGGCCGAACCTGACGGCGCTGATGACATCCGCCACATCCACAGCCTGCGCGATCACGCGCGGGTGCCGGTCGATCATACCGTTATACACTTTGCGTGCCTCATCATAGGCGGTATCGTCCGGTTGAATTACTTCGCCGCGGAAGCTTGATTTGAATTCTCCGTTTACACTCATGCCATGCTTTCCTCTGCGTTTTGTTTTCAATAAAAAAGCCAGAAACAAACCTGTGATTGAATAGGCCTCAAGCGACTAAGAACTGACTAGCCGGAAGACAATGCTCATCAAGTGAACGTCGAGCATCGTAGGGAAAAGAACTCTGCTGCGAGTGAACCGGCATGGTGAAATGGAAGACACCGGGTCCGTCGAGCTTGAGCGTGGCACCGCGGCGTCTCAGCAGCTTTACCATGCCCTCGTTCTCGGCGAGCACATTGCCTTCGAAGCGGGAAAAATTGTTAGCGGCTGCCGAGTCGCTGAGAACAGCGAGTAGTGTAGCACCCAAACCCCGTCCGTGGTGCGAATCAACGATGGTCAACGCCATCTCGGCGACACCGGGCCGGTCTTCGAGGGCGACGTAGCGCACAACACCGACACCGATGGCGGGAAGGCGCGATATGTCGAGCGCTACCCAAGCCATGTGGCGCCGGTAGTCAATGTCTGTGAGCCGCTCGAGCATCGCTTCCGACAAGGCTTTCATCGGCGTAAAGAAGCGATGGTAGCGTGATCGCTCCGAGAGCCGCTTGAATCCTGTGCGCAAACCTGCTTTGTCGCTCGCGACGAGAGGTCGTATCAGCACCGGGGTGCGATCGTGCAGGAACCGAATAACGACTCGAGTATCCAGGTCGTTCATCGACACATGCCCTAGCAGCGGTCCCGCTTGTACCCAATGTCGATCAATAGATGGTCGCTAAGCTGCTCCAAACCGCCAGGGCGCCCTTGGAACAACACACTGAAGACGCCCGCGATTATGGCGTATACCTCTTCGATGAGTGCCCGCCCGGCACGATAAGGGCGCGTTTCGCGAGCAACATGCTGCGACACAACGGGAAATTGTGGATAGAAGGATTGGCTGATCGTGTTCATGGTCATCGCTCCGCAATTGGCTTTCGCTGACATACACCAATTAACTAACTGGACCATAGTGTAGGGCGTGTTGTTTTCTGCACGATTTCGCCACAACGGCCTTTTTGTTTCGATTGTTTCAAGTCTCGCCCCCTGCGTTTTTGGTTTTCGCCCCTTTGCTGCCCCTCTCCGCCCTCCCCGACCAAGAAGGGAGGGGGACCGTAACTACCTCATCCCCTCCCTATTCATTGGGGGGTCCGGGTGGGGCGTACTTTTGTAAGTCATCTGTAAGCCACCCGTAAGTAGTCCCGGACCCTTGATGACCCAGAATTACGTTGAGAGGAAACCCTTCAGCGGAGAAGGCCCTAAGGTCAGCATGAAAAAGCCAGTAATCGTCTGGATCAGCGTCGCCGCTCTTCTCATACAGTCCGGCTGGGCCCTAGCGGTCCAACCGCGATCGGCTCGCGTGTTTACGGACAATCAGCCGGACAAGTTCGGCACTATCGGCATCGTTTCGGCGCGTTATGCACCGACGTTCAAGCTTCGCACAACCGCGGGTGAGACGGGCTACAGCGCCGGAAAAGGCACCAAGCGCGCCTTGGGCGGGTTCTGGAAAGGCTGTGGAAGTGTCGCCAACGCATCTGCGGGGACAGACGGCGGCTTTCTGGGACTTATGGCGATCTTCGGCTGCGCAGCGGTGACGCCGTTTGTTGCTGCGGGCGGGGCGGCATTTGGAGCGACAAAGGGAAAACGTGCGCGCGGGGAGGGCGTCAAGCAGGCCAAGTTGGCCATGAAGCCTGTGTTAACCGAACGCGGCATTCAGATCGTCCTACAGGATCACGTTATCCGCCAAACGCGGACGCGCACGAATTACAAGCTCATCCCGCGGTGGGATATCGGTCCAGCCAAGTCCGAACAGCCGGTCAACTATCAGGCTTTAGCGGGCCAGGGCATCGATACCGTTCTCGAAGTGGGCGTGACAAAAGTGAGGGCAACGGGCGAAGGCATTCATCCGTCACTGAGTTTGACTGTGGTCGCGCATGTGCGCTTGATCAGGGTCAGCGACAACGTAGAGCTTTACAGTCATAAACACGCTTTCTACAGCGAGCCGCGCGAGCTCGAGGAATGGGTGGCCGGCGATCCGGCCCTGCGAAAGATTTCCGAGCAGGCCTGTGCCGATCTAGCTCAGGAAATCGTCGGTAGCGTTTTTCATCTCGCACCACCGACAGAAGCGACGCCGAAAACCATAACCGACCAATCGGCGTACTCGGCCGCATGGAAAGCCGATTGAAGCGGAATTGATTGGCGGCTCTTTCCCATTAGAGCCACCTCAGCTTTCTGAAGACCCACAATTGAAACCCGACGACGCCGGCCAAAAACACAGAGACTACAGCGAACGCCATTTGATTCTCCGACCCGGGAATGCCGGCCACATTGATGCCGAGCAGCCCGGTTAGGAATCCGAGTGGCAGAAAAATGACGGCGGCGATAGACAGAAGATACATCCGCTTGTCCATGGCCTCCGAAAGACCACTAATCAGTTCTTCCTGGATTACCGCAGCACGTTCGCGGGCAGCATCGAGATCCTCGACATAGCGCGTGGTTCGGTCGGCGACTTCCCGCAATGTCATTCTGTCCGTATCATGTAGCCAATCTACGCGTTCCGCATGAAGGCGGACGGCAGTGTCGCGCTGCGGCGCCAAGTAACGCCTGAGCATAATCGCTTCTCGCCGCAACGATGCGAGCTGCGGGCGCAGCGCATGGCTTTCGGCCGTCGCGACCCGGTCCTCGAGCTCGCCGAGCTTTTCATCGAGATCATGCATCACGTCTGCCATCCGAACGACGAGCCTGTCGGTGGTGTCGCCTAAGAACTCGCCGGCGCTCTTAGGCCCATCCCCATTGGTAATCGCGTCGCGCATGTCTTGCACCGCAAACAGGAAACGTTTTCGAACCGTTATCACCCGATGTTGGTCGACCCACATTCGCAACGACACCATGTCCTCGGGATCCGCGCCAGGATTGAGGTTGACCCCACGCAGTATGACGAGCAAGCCGTTTTTAAAGACCACGTCCCTGGGGCGACTTTCCTCTACCAGTAAAGCTTGCACGAGTTTGTTATCGAGCCCGCTTTGACGTCCACACCAATCTCTAGCGGCTGCATCGTCGAGATTTAAGTGAACCCACAACAAACCCGCATCCGGAGACCACGCTCGTATGCCATCCCAGCCGATCTGCTGGCCGCCCCCGCGTCCGTCCAGAATGTATGCTACGATGAGCCCGTTCTCCGCCATCATTGACCTCCCCGTTGACTATCTGCCACCACGCAATTATCTCGCGTGTGGTCGTCCCGATTTCATTCGCTCAGCGAAGGCAATTGACAACGCTGTGGTATAAGCTCGTGAGTGATTTAGATATACCTTGAAGCGCTGGGACGCGATGTATAAAGGGGAACGATTCAATAGCATCAGCCATCTCGTGGGCGCGGCGCTCGCAACCGCCGGCGTTGCCGTGCTGGTGGTCATGGCCGCACGCCAGGGTGATCCCTGGAAGATCATCAGCTTTAGCCTTTATGGCGCCAGCCTGATGTTACTGTTCGTTTTCTCCACGCTCTACCACAGCTTGCGTGGAAAAGCGAAAACCTTCTTTCGTAAGCTGGATCACTATTCCATCTATTTACTCATCGCCGGCACGTATACGCCGTTCACCTTGGTCACGCTTCGCGGGGCTTGGGGCTGGTCGTTGTTCGGTGCGATCTGGGGTCTCGCCACCCTCGGCATCGTGCTGGATTCCTTTCCGCGAAAAGGTCCGCGAATTGCGCCGGTGGTGTTATATCTGCTGATGGGCTGGCTCGCCTTAATTGCGCTGCGCCCGTTGCTACAGGCGCTGCCCCTTACCGCCATCGCCTGGTTAGTGGTCGGTGGCTTGTTTTTCACCGTAGGCGTTGTTTTCTACGCGATCGACACTAAACTTCGCCACGCTCACGGCATATGGCACGTGCTCGTGCTAGCCGGCAGCGTTACGCACTACCTCGCTGTACTTATCTATATCGCCTAAATAAACGGCTGTTTGTATTGCGCTCGGCTTCGTGGTGATGGTTTTATTGCTTGGTGAGCTTGGCGCGGGTTTGCTCCGGGATCGCCGCTTCGCCGCCGAGGTTAATCTGCAAAGGCTGGCCGTCTTCCTGCGTGACGTAGGTTGTTGTCGTCGGGAACGCAAACTTAATCCCCTCTTTCTTAAACGCCTCCATGATTTGCAGGTTCAACTAAGCACCGGCTTCGGCAGCCCAAGTTTGAACATTTTTCACTTATTTATTCGTTCCGCTAGCCTACAGGGTTCGGGGCGATTGTTCAGCCCACTCGACTTCGGCCATGTCAGGCACTTCGTCGTTCCGCGTCACGCCGCCCACCCCTCTCGTTTCGCTAACAACGGGCTTGAACAGCAGCGCCAGGCGACGGTAGGCTGCGGGTCGGGTCCGTGTGTGGTCGGCGCCTCGGCGCACGCCAAGACGCAACCAATAAACGATAATAAGCAGCAGAGGGGTATTTACGTCAAACACATAACAATCGTATGGGATTGTCTTCCCTAGGGGCAGATCTCGGCC
This sequence comes from Acidiferrobacterales bacterium, assembly GCA_046759385.1. GTDB lineage: Bacteria > Pseudomonadota > Gammaproteobacteria > Acidiferrobacterales > SPGG2 > JBHICC01. The sequence continues at coordinate 15,870 of JBHICC010000044.1, forward strand.
CAAGACATTCCCCAGCACGATATCGCGGACCATGACCCAAGACCAGCTAAACGTCCTGCCGCCGGATTACGAACTGCATTGGTATCGGATCGAACGCGTGCTCGGCCAAGGGGGGTTCGGCATCACTTATCTGGCGCGCGATAGCAATCTCGACCAATTGGTGGCGATCAAGGAGTATCTTCCGATCGAGTTTGCCGGCCGGGCGCCGGACAACACTGTTCAACCACGCTCGCAGGATCAGCAGGAAGGCTACGCGTGGGGGCTTGAGCGCTTCATCAGCGAGGCACAAACACTCGCGAAGTTCGATCACCCCAGCATCGTGCGTGTCTACTCCGTCTTTGAACACAACAATACCGCCTACATGGTCATGCGTTATGAGCAAGGCGAGAACCTGCAAAGCCGGCTCGATCAGGGCAAGACCTTACATGAAGGGGCGTTGATGGCAATTCTGCTGCCGATTCTCGATGGACTGCAGGAGATCCACCAAGCCGGCTTTATCCACCGCGACATCAAGCCCGATAACATCTATATCCGTGAGGACGGCTCACCGGTGTTATTAGATTTTGGGTCGGCACGTCTGGCCGTCGGCAAAGCGCGCACTTTAACTATACTAATCGCGCCCGGTTACGCGCCGTTCGAGCAATACTACAACAGCAGCGACGAACAAGGTCCCTGGACCGATATCTACTCGCTCGGCGCCACGCTCTACCGGGCGGTTGCTGGCGAACCCCCGCTAGACGCCATTGCCCGCAGCAAAGGTGTGCTCGGGAGCACGCAGGACGTTTTTGTCTCCGCCACCGAGGTCGGAAGGGGGCGTTATTCCCAGCGCTTCCTAGCGGCAATCGATCATGCGCTGGCCTTCAACGAGCGTGACCGTCCACAGACCATTGCCGACTGGCGAATAGAACTGGTCACTGGCGCCGCGCCGGACGTCAACAACACGAGCGCCGCTAACCCATCGGAAGCCCCCGTCGATCGCACGCATCCGGCCGAGTCATCGGGCCAAGCCAAGGTAGCGGAACACTCGAGCACGGTACAAGGTGAAATCGGCGTCGGTGAGCATAAGGTCGGTGTGTCTTTGTGGTTTCGCGTCGTAATTGCGGTTGCACTGCTCGTTGCGTTGCCGTTGCTCGGAATCGTTGTTTGGAACCAGTTCTTGGTCGTGCGGCCCGTGCCAGACAAGCCGCCAGAGGAAGAACAAGTCGCTGCGACGCCCCTGCCAGAAGACGCGGCAAAGGTAAGAGAGGCGGAGCGGTTAGCGAAGCTCGAGCAAGATCTGGCCGTACTGGAAAAGCAGATGGAGGAACGACGAAAGGCGGAGGTGGCCATCGCTGCACGCGAGAAGAAACTACGCGAAGAGGAAAAGCGGCTTAAGGAAGATCAGCAACGTTTAGATGAACAAAAGCGCAAAGCGGCGGCGGAGAAACGAAGGAAAGTCGCCGCCGCTCGCCAGCGCGAAGAAAAAATTTCACGCCTGCTAGCGGCGGCAGAAGCGGACTTGGCCGGTGGGCGGTTGAGCACACCCGTTGGCGACAACGCACTGGAAGGCTATCGCAACGTGCTTGCGCTTGACCCAGAAAACGTAAATGCCAAAGCAGGTCTAGCGCGCATCGTTGACCGTTACATCGGCTTTGCCAATCAAGCAACGGAGCGTCGCGCGTTCAACAAGGCGGAAGGCTATCTCGACAAAGCGGCTACGGTTGATCCGAATTCTGAAAAGGTGGCTAGCGCCCGCGCATATCTGGCCACCGAGAAGACAGCGTTTGAGCGAGAGCAGGTCGCCGTCGCGAAACCGGCAGTCCCGACTCCCGCAAGACCAACTCTAGAGGAGAGGCTCGCCAGCGCCATCGCCGCCTACAATGCACGTGACTACCCGGAAGCTTTTCGCGAGCTCAAACCTCTGGCTGATCAGGGCATTCCCGAGGCGAGCTATCACGTCGGGGTGATGTACGACACGGGTAAGGGGGTAGCGCGGAGCGAGGCTGAAGCCTTTAAATGGTACCGCAAAGCTGCCGAGCAGAATCACAGCGAAGCTCAGAATTCGCTGGGCGTCATGTACGCGTCAGGAAGAGGCGTGCCGCGCAACGATGGTAAGGCATTCCAATGGTACCGTCGGGCGGCGGAGCGGTGTAATACCGATGCGCAAATCAATCTCGGTCGCATGTATGCGCAAGGCCGGGGGGTAACGCAAAGCGATTTTCAAGCCTATGCATGGTATAACGTGGCGGCGGAAGCAGGGAATAAGATTGCGAAAGAGCGCCGAGGCGCCATCGCAGAAAAACTACAAACTGTGGAGCGCGAACATGCACGCAAACTTTCGCGACGCTATGCGCACAAGTGCGACAAAACATAGATGTCGGTGGTCAATTTCGCTCGCGCCGCTTGCTTTAGGCGTTCTGCTTATCACGATCACCGGCTGCGTTACAGATGCCAAGAAGATAGAGGTCGTCCGCGCGATCAACAAGGACTTCCAGCAAGAGTATGAAAAGATCATATCGGAACAGGGCACCCGAGTATTCAAGGCAAGTGAAGCCCAAGCATTCGCGGCGATGGAATCGGCTTTACGAAAGCTCGGGATGACGATCGAGGCACAAGATTCCAGCGGAGGATATCTGGGCGCGTCTGCCCCTGCACCGACGCCGTTGAATCGAGAAGAATGGGAACGCGTGGAGGAAACCGATCGGCCGAGAATGCAAGAGATCGCGAGTAGAACCTTGGGCTTTCGGCCACCTATAAAGTTCGAACCAGCGGGCCTCGATATCGTCATCCACGTAACGACCCTTGAATTGTCACGGGGGGAGGTCGAAGTGTCGGCGACCATGCGCATGCGTGAGACCGCACCGCCTAAGACCGGCTACCCGAGACGCGAATACCCGCCCCCCACCGCTGTACGCATGGGGGTTGCAAAGTTCTGGTCAGCATTCGAGGCAGAGCTGAATCAATAGTTCGTGGTCGATGGCGTCCTCTATCAAGAACCTCTAATCGATTCGTAGATCGCGGTTGTCTCCGGTGACGGGTTTGCTCGTAGCAACGCGGAGAAGGTCTTGCGGCAGCGGTCATAAACCTCCAGAGCCTCCGGGCTGCGGCCCTGTTTTTGGTAGAACGTCATTAGCTGGCGGTAAAGTCCCTCACACAGGCTATCCGCTTCGATACCGCGCTCGTAGTAGTCCGCTACCTTTTCCAACTGCTCAGATTCCTCCCAACAGCGACTGAGCTTGTTCATGTAGCGCAGAAACTTGCTGCGTGAGTGCTCGCGGAAGGCGATGTAGCAAGCTCGATCAGACTCGTCCTCAAGGAATGGTCCCTGATAAAGCTGCAGCAGTTGGTCTGCAAGTAGGCTTGGCTGACTCTCCTTGATCGGCTTGGGTGCCTCGGTCAGCTCGGCATCCAATCGCGCAAGTAACTGGTCAAAAGCCCAAGTGTCGACCCAAAAGTAACTCGGATTCAAAGTGACTCGCCCGTCCTGCAGAATCACCGATTCGTCGACTCCGAGCAGCCGCCTCAATCTATGCAGAGTAGACGTAAACGAGGCGTGTGCGTAATCACCATCCACATGGGGCCACAAGGTCTCTGCCAACTGCTCCGCTCGAACCTCCTTGCCACCCAAAGCAATCAGGACCTTTAGCAGCTCAAGCGGGCGGCTTTGGGTCTTGCCGGCGAAGGTCTGTAGCTGGTCGTCTTTCAGCAGGCGGAACTTACCTAAGGTAAACAGCTTGAAGGGCCACGGCCACGCAACCACGCCTGAAGATTCGCCGACGGGGCTTAGACGACGCGCGCGAATTAGATGTAGGACATACTCTTCCTCGATTCCTTCCGCTAGCGCATGCGCACACAACTGTGCCATCACTTTCGGTCGCCACCAGAGAACGTGCGTGAAACCGTGTTCACGCCCAAGCTCCATGGCAACACGCAGTTCTTTTAACTCGGCGTCGTGTCGCCCTCCCTGTAACGCGACTTCTGCCGACGTCAGGTGCATCATAAACTCGAGCAATCGGCTGTTCATGTTGTTGAGGATGCCGTTTACCCGCCGAAGCTGCGCCTGACCCTTGCGTTCCTCGCCGTTGGCTGCCAAGACTTGCGCCCACCCGAGTCGGCACAGCACTTCGTAGAACGGACTCCCAACTTCCAGTGAGGTAGTCAACGCGATTCGCTGATGTTGATAGGCGCTCACCGGATCATCCTGCAGTAAAGCACGCCAGGCTGATAACGAGTGGTAAAGACAGCGACCCAGGCGCCGTGAGCGAGCCAACCCTGACTCCATCTCCTTCAGCAATCGCTCCGAAGCCTCCAGGTCGCCGATCTCGAGATGGACCGCCACCCCGAGCGCGAGCAACTGGTCGCCCCAGACCTGTACACCATGGCTTCGTGATATTTCCAGTCCCTGCTCGACCGCGCGCCGACACGCATCGTGTTCACCTACGAGCATGTGGTACATCGCTTCGACGTACTTCAGGTTGGCAAGGGCCAGCGACGACACGTCACTGCTTTGCGCTAAGCTACGCAGAGAATCGATCGTATCGCGCGCTCTCGAATAGTCGCCACCCCACATGCTATGCGTCGCAACCAGAGGTTCGATCAACATTCTAAGCTTCGGATCGTCGCTCGATTGCGAGACAGCTTGAGCCCGCTCAAGCCAATGCTCGAATTCGGGGTGGTTCAATGTGCGCAACACCAGGCACATGAATACGCTGCGTGTGACGTGAGTCTCTACGTCGCGCGCGCTTGCGTCGGTATATGTTTTCCACAGCGTCTCCAAAGTCTGTCGCCAGCGGTCGAGTAAACTGAGGTCATCGAATTCGTGGAGAACAGAGTCGATGACGCCGCAACAAGCGAGAATCAGACCCCGATGGTCTTTGTCGTCTTGAGACTCGAAAAGCTGGTAGGCCTGCTCGAAAAGTCGCCGACCTTCGCGCGGAGCGGAGTGAAAACGGCCGGCGCCTTGCCAGTATACCAACCACGGATTGCCCTGGAGGACCTTCAACGGGAGATCGTCGAGCCATCCTGCAAGTGTCTCGCCTCTACCCTGGTCCAACATCTCTGACGCGTAGCTCAGAATCATCGGGACCACCTGTTCCCAGTCTCCGGATTCGAGGAGCAGCGCGACAGCGTCATCGACTTGACCGTATTGCTCTAGCAGGACCGCTGCCTTGCGACGCAGTTCAGCGCGTTCGTCGTCAGGGTAGGTTTCCTGTGCTCTGGCTAACAAAAATTCCCGAAACAACGGGTGGAACTGATACACGGGTTCACCCGGCGCCTGGCTTTCGGTCACGAAGTAGTCGTTACGGGCCAAGTTCAGGAGTAGACCGTCCGCTTGATGATGCTCCGAGAGCTGTTTAGCAGCGCTTGCCGTCATCCGGGGCACACAGGCGCTACGAAGCAGAAACTGTTGGGTTTCCGGTTCGAACTTTTCGAAGATCTCGCCCGCCAGATAATCGAAGATCACTTGTGGCGTAAAGGATGTCGGTGGCTCGGCCACCGTGCCAATCATCTTCGTGTGCTCCAGCATCAGGACAGCGCCGGCAGCCCAGCCTTGAGTCTTGTCGTAAACCTGCTCGAGAGTCTCCTCGGGTATGCGTTCGCCACGCACGCGCGCTATTCCCTCGAGCTCCTCGCTGGTCAAGCGCAAGTCATTCCAGCCAATGACCTGCATCTTCTGATTCGCCCGAAAACGCGCCATGTTCGAAGGTGGGTCTACGCGGCTAATAATAATCACGCAGCCCCCTTTCGGGATTTCCGCCAACCCGGCAACGAGGACTTCGTGGAACTTCGACTGCAGCGGCGCCTCCTGACAGTTGTCGAATACGAGCGCGAAAGGTTTTTTCAACCCATTGTACAGCTCGCGAAAGTATCCTCGGGCGAAAGCCACGACATCACCGCTGTACTCCGCCGACATCACGGGTAGGGGCTTTCGGTCATCTTTACCATGTTTAGCCGCCGCCTGGCCCATGTAATAGAAGAACGTTGCGACATCGCTGTCGTCTTGATCAACCTGATACCAGAGGTGGTCCACCTTGCGAACTTCGAGGTAGTTGGAAACGAGCGTGGTCTTACCTGACCCCGGCGGTCCGACGACCCAGGTAATGGACCGTTCGTTTCCTTGGTCCAGCAACGCAAACAATCGCTCTCTCCGTAGAACGGTCGTCAGGCTGGGCCGAGTGGTTTTGGCCAGGCTGATAGTCGGCTGTGCCATGACGGCTACCTTACCACCGATGGTGGGAACCTTACTTTTCAGCGCAGTCATCGTATCTCAATCCACACAGATGCGGGTAGTAAATTGCCGCGTGAAGACGCTGCTCCTATCCTGCAGACGCCTCGTCCCCACACTGCACGTAGGGTCAACATAGCTCACCCAGGACTCCAGTCTGCATCTACTGGACTTACAAATGGCTTACAGATTCGCGGCGGTCGCCTTTTGGCGTTGCTGTGCGATTTTTCGCGCGCTAGATTAGTCTGCACTGAACCACCGATCGTGCCTTTATCGGTGCGGAGGTGAGAGAGACTTGGGCAGTCCTGATCTCATCGAAGGGCAGACGGCCCCCGGCGGTCGCGAAACATTACTACAACGGGGATGGTGTCTCTTTTGCGGCCTGCTGGTACGTATTTTTTGCGGCCGCTGCGAGGCACAGGGATTCAGGCACCTCCCAACCCGGGGTCCAGTCCTTCTTTGTGCGAACCACCCCAACTCAGCGCTTGACGCGATCACCATCCAGGCGGTCTGTCCGCGTTTGATCCACCCGCTTGCTAAGTCGGGCTTGTTCGAAAACCCGCTCGCACGCCCATGGCTAAGGCTTATGCAAGCCGTGCCTATGTACCGCCGTCAGGATCCCGGTGTAGACACCGCCCGTAATATCGACTCTTTCGCGGCATGCTACGAGCTGTTCGTTAGTGGCGGGGTGCTCCTTATCTTTCCGGAAGGCACAACGCATTCTGATCCGCGCCTGCGTGAGCTTCGCACCGGTGCAGCCCGCATTGCTCTTGGCAGCATCGAGAGCACAGGCACTGCGCCGATGATCTTCCCGGTTGGTGTCAACTTCAGCGAGAAAGGCACGTGGCGCAGTGATGTCTTCGTCAAGATGGGCGAGGCGATCGACCTAAAGCCCTTGCCCGGGGAAGATCAGCAAAAGACAGTTCGACGGCTAACAGGCCTCATCGAACAAGGGCTTAATGCTGTCACCTTAAGTGCCGATACTTTGGAAGAACTTCAATTATCACGCCGATTGGAACGATTTTTCGCGATGCGTCGCGGCCGCTACGATGAACGCACTCTGGCACATCACTTCCGCGTTCAACGAAAATTGATCGGATGGCAACGCACGCTTCGTGAGCGAGAGCCCAAGCGCGTGGCCGAGCTCAGCCGGCGCCTCGATCGCTTCGAACGCCTGTGTAGGCGCCTTGGCATTCATGACTACCAACTGACCCTTAGTTACCGATTTTCAGTGATTGCGCGTTTCGTTTTGCACGCACTGATCGTTTTGCTCGTTTTCATACCGCTTGGCGTTTGGGGTTGGATAAATAGCGCAATTCCTTACAACCTCACGCGCGTCCTCGTGGCGCGCCTGGCGACAGGGCTGCATGACCGTGACTTCTGGAGGATGGCGGTTGCGGTGGGTGCCTACACGGTCGCGTGGGGCGCGCAAACCGCTATCGTTGCCTGGTTGTTCGGGGCCGTGCCAGCCGTTATCTATCTGCTTAGCCTGCCAATCATTTTTGCGGTGGCGATGATGCTTGAGCGGCAACGAAACTGGATCATCGAAAACATGCAGGCGTTCTTTCTTTTCATGCGCAAAAGAAAATTGCGAGCGCATCTCCTGAAGCGCCGCCGGGCATTGGAAACAGAGCTTGCGCGAATGATCCGCCTGCTGAGGCGCCCCCTTCCGAGCCCGT
>JBHICC010000045.1:0-19201 GCA_046759385.1 Acidiferrobacterales bacterium
TATGTGTGGTCAGCCGAACACCCCGACAGCGTCATCGTGACCTACACTGACGGTTGGCAGCCCCTCGCCGGGGTATCGCAGCAACCGGCGTTAGAAGCGAATTACGGCGACCAACGGATACGAATCTGGACCACGCGCGCGGTGCTTAGGCCATAGTCGGCTTAGGACTGATTTACTTCATCTGCGTCGGGATGCTAAAAAGCGTCCTGCGAACCTTGCACTAGTACCTTCACAATATTCTCGTCGTCTTGTGTCATGTTGACCGCACCGAACATCGATCCTGTGGCCATTAGTATCGGCCCGGTAGCAGTACACTGGTACGGGTTGATGTACGTCACCGGCTTCCTCGGCGGCTGGCTATTGGGTCTTTACCGCGCAGACAGGCCTGGGTCACGATGGACCAAGCCCGAGGTGTCGGATCTACTCGTCTACATTGCGATTGGCATCATTGTTGGCGGGCGGCTGGGATATGTCCTGTTCTACAATTTCGGTCACTATCTCACGCACCCTCTTGAGATCGCGCAGTTATGGAAAGGTGGAATGTCGTTCCACGGCGGGTTTCTGGGCGTTATTTTCGCGATGTGGTTTTTTGCACGCAGAACCGCACGACGCTGGTTCGAGGTAACCGACTTCATCGCGCCACTGGCCACGATCGGCCTGGGTGCGGGACGAATCGGCAACTTCATCAATCAGGAACTGTGGGGTCGTGTAACCGATGTTCCGTGGGGCATCGTGTTTGCCAACGCCGGTCCCGAGCCGCGACACCCGTCACAGCTATACGAGTTCTTCCTCGAGGGTGCAGTCCTTTTCTTGATCCTGTGGTCTTACTCAGCCAAACCGCGACCCCTGGGCGCAGTCTCGGCTTTGTTCCTGCTTTGCTACGGCGTCTTCCGATTTCTCGTTGAGTTTGTGCGCGAACCGGATGCGCACATCGGATATCTGGCGTTCGGTTGGTTAACGACGGGTCACGTGTTGACTTTTCCGATGATCCTGTTGGGTGGCTGGATGATGTGGTGGGCGTACCGCAGACAACCTGGTCGGACCTGAGAAAACGGCATCATCCCCCTAAGTTACGGGGGCGGTCATCTATACTTGGCCCTATGCATGCGGCGGTGAGACAGGGACGAATATTTATCGCGGCGCTCTTTTTGCTCGGCTTCGCGCAGCAAGCCTCGGCAGCGTTGTTAACGGAACCCGATATTACACGGCAACGCGACGATTACCGTGCCGCACTCGTGGCCTTAGAGGCGGGTGAGCTCGAGACTTTTAGGGAGCTCTATCAACGCCTCGACGGCTACATCCTTCAGGGTTACTTGCAATACGCTTTGCTCAATGATCGTCTGTCGTCCACACCACGGGAGACCATTGAGCGATTCCTTGAAGAGCATGATTACGCCCCCATCAGCGCCCAGCTCCGCATAAAGTGGCTGAAGCATTTGGCTGCCGAAGGCGATTGGGAGATGTTTTTACAGCGATACCAGCCTGGTATTGGCAATCGGGAGCTCGAGTGCCATTGGCTCAAGCAGCGTCATGAACGCGGCGAAGACCAGGCGAGCCTCGCTCCCGGGATCGAGAAGCTGTGGCTCACGCCCAAGCGGCTACCATCGGCTTGCAATACCCTTTTCCAACGATGGGAAAAAGCGGGCTTGCTGAATGACGAGCTGGTATGGGCGCGAATCGAGCGGCTGATGCAGCGTGGTCGATTGAGTTTTGCCAAGGAACTCGCGAACCGATATCTCGACGCCAAAGATCGTAGATGGGTGCGTCACTGGCAGGACATGCATCGGCGACCGGCGCAACAGCTGGAGAAAGTGCGTTACGCATCAGATCGGGGAGCACGAGCACGTACGATTATAAAACATGGTGTCGTACGCTTGGCTTACCGTGACCCGGAGGCGGCGATGACACAATGGGCACGCCTGCGGGAGAAACACCCATCTCTAGCCGATGACAATGACGAGATCTTACGAAGGGTCGGCGTCATCGGTGTACAACGCCACGTCCCCGAGGCGCTGCAGTGGCTGACGGCGATTGAAAACGCGGACGCCGACCCATTGCTGCGCCGCTGGCGTTTACGGGCAGCACTACGCAGCGGTGATTGGGAACTGGCCAAACGATTTGTGACAACGCTCACCGAGGATGAGCAGCGCGACAGGTTTTGGTGGTACTGGACCGCGCGCATCATGGAGCAAACCAATGAGCCGACTAAGGCGGGCTATCTTTATGCCTTGGCCGCACGCGAACGCAATTACTACGGCTTCCTCGCTGCGGATCGCATTGGCGCGAACTACGTCATGCAGCATGCCCCGCTGGCGGGGAGGGCCGAGGAGATCCAAGCGGTACGGCAGCGCCGGGACGTACACGCGGCGCGCGAGTTGTTTGTTATTGGCGACCTCATAAACGCACGTCGGCAATGGGGTTGGGTGATTCGAGACATGAGCCCGAGCGAGCTCGAGGCCGCTGCACTGGTGGCGCGCGACTGGGGCTGGCACGACCGAGTTATTTACACATTGAGCCGCGCCGGCCACCGCGATGACCTTGATCTGCGATTTCCGGTGCTCTATCGCGACACCGTGGAGTCCAACGCCGAGGCGAACAACCTGGATCCAAGCTGGATCTACGGTGTCATGCGGCAGGAAAGCGCGTTCGTGCCCGACGCACGTTCGCCCGCGGGCGCGTTGGGGCTCATGCAGCTCTTGCCAAGTGTGGGGCGGGCGACGGGCAAACAGCTCAAGCTTAAAATCCGCAGCCATGAAGCGCTCCTGGCGGTGGAGAACAACTTGCGCTTGGGCGCTGCGTTCCTGAAAAAGATGCTCCGGCGCTATGGCGGCCATCACACCTTGGCGACGGCCGCCTACAATGCGGGCCCGAGCCGCGTACGGGCGTGGCTACCGCAGGCCGCGGTGATCGAGGCCGACATATGGGTCGAAACGATTCCGTATAACGAGACCCGCCATTACGTCAAGAACGTAATGGCGTACACTGCCGTTTACGATCACCGTCTACAACGGCCACCGGTACGGCTGTGCCGGCGGATGCCCCCGGTAGCAGCGCGGCGCGATGATACCCAGCTGCTTACTACCTGCCCGGTGATCGAGGCGCTACAAACGACCAGTCGAGCAGTAGTGAAAAAATCCCCCGAGTCCGGGAGACGAGCTAGCACCAAGACTTCACTCACGCTTGACTTCATCACGAGCGGTTTGTAGAAGACATCGCCTAACATGACAGATGCGGACTAAAACAGGGTCTCGGCGCTATGACCAAGCTCAGCGTCTGTATTCTTGGCGGTACCGGATTCGTTGGCCGTGAATTAGCCCATCGGCTAGTCGCGATCGGCCACGACGTGCGCGTGATCACACGCCGACGCGAGCGCCAAAAGCGGGGTCTGCTGGTGCTGCCGACGCTCTATCTCGCGGAAGGGGATGTCCATAACCCCGCGGTGCTGCGCCAGCAGTTCAAGGGCATGGACGCGGTAATCAATCTTGTCGGGATTCTCAATGAGAAAGGCTATCGCGGTAAGGGATTTGAGAAAGTGCATGTGGACCTTCCCCGGAAAGTGGTGAACGCCTGTCGCGAGGTCGAAGTGCCGCGGTTACTGCATATGAGTGCATTGCGTGCGTCTATGGATGGGCCGAGCTATTATTTGCGCACAAAGGCGCGCGGCGAAGAAGTGGTTCACAGTGCCGAGAAGACCAACTTCAATGTGACGAGTTTTCGTCCCTCCGTCATCTTTGGTCCCAGGGACAGCTTCATCAACCGCTTCGCTACATTACTACGCCTATCGCCGCTCGTATTTCCACTCGCCTGTCCGACTTCACGCTTTCAACCGGTGTTTGTCGATGATGTCGTGTCTGCCTTTGTTCACGCTCTCCATGATCACGACACCTTTGGGCAGCGCTACGATCTGTGCGGACCGAATGTCTACACTCTGAAGACACTTGTCGCTTATACCGCAGGCTTGCTCGGGCTGCGTCGTCGAATCATCGAGCTCAATGATACGATGTCTAAGATGCAAGCAACTTGCATGCAGTTCGTGCCTGGAAAACCGTTTTCGTTAGACAATTACCGTTCACTGCAGGTCGCCAGCATCTGCGACAAGGGCTTCCCGCCTATTTTCGGCATCGAACCGACAACCTTGGAAAGCGTAGTACCGACCTACCTCGTGGGGCGCCGTCCTCGCAGCGCCAAGTATTCTGACTTTCGACAACTGGCGGGCCGCGAGTAAGCGCTCGTCACCGGGCGAGTGCCGACGCCTGCAACGCGTTCAACCGTGCGATACGCTCATCCATACCAAGTTTTGCGAGCTCTTCCACCGCCTTGTAGAACGTCTGTAGGTCACCGTTATGCTCTGCCAGTATTGCTCGAAACGCGGGCACGTACTGGTTATACAAACCGACAGAGGCCAGGTGAGCGTTGTTGAGGTCTTGAGCAAGCCATTTGTCATAGCCTTGGTAGCCGCCCCAGCGCCGCTTAAGCCTCGCATACTCCCGCCTAAGGTCTGCGAACGCCTGGGCTTTTACGCTGCGCTTTGCGGCAGCGGATTTGTCTGAAGCGTAAAGGCGCTCGAGCTGCTTCCTTGTGTGCATGATCAAGGTGACAAATTCGTCTCGCCGCTGCTTGCGCTGGCGATAACGTTCAAAGTCCTTCCGGATCCCTTTGTGTTCGAGCCAGCGTTTAACGCCCTCACGCTCTACTGTGACCGCGAAGGACTCGTTAAACGGCGTGTCGTTGCGCACGTAGACCACCTGGTGGGCGAGCTCATGGAAGATCAAAGCGGCGACGTCGCTGCCCGGTCGACGCAGTATCGTGTTCAGCATTGGGTCGTGAAACCACCCCAACGTCGAATAAGCAGAGATACCAGCGACGTATACGTCGAAATTGTCATCGGCGAGCTTGTTGGCAAACCTCTGCGCGTTTTGCTTGTCGAAGTAACCGCGATAACTGACACAACCGATAAAAGCGAAGCACCATTGTTCAGGTTTCACTGAAAACTCGGGTGCGGCAAAGACATTCCAAACCACATAGGGGCGTTCAAGGTCAACATACGTGCGATAACTCTTGTTGTCCGGGAGCCCGAGTTCCTGACTGGCGAAAGTGCGCATCTGCAGTACCGACTCCAGCTTCGCTTTGAGCCCGGCGCTAGTCTCTGGGTCTTGCAATATTTCCTCGATGGGCTCGCGCTTAGACAGGATTTCGAGCTGGCCGTTTATGGCCTGCGTGTAATAGCAACTCGCCAGCGTAGTGCTCAGCAGGACGACGGAGGTACATATAGAAACGAGCTTCGCGTTAGGTGTCACGAGTTACAAGCGGACGATGTACTTGGCGCGGTCACTATGCCACATTAGGATGTAGCGATGGAAATATTCCTAGTCGGTGGCGCGGTGCGTGACAAGTTACTTGGTCTTGAAGTGAAAGACCGCGATTATGTCGTCGTCGGTGCAACGCCGGAAGAGATGGTCGATCGCGGTTTCAAACCGGTTGGCTCCGACTTTCCAGTGTTTCTACATCCAGAGACGAAAGAAGAGTACGCGCTTGCGCGTACCGAGCGCAAAACCGGTAAAGGCTATAAGGGCTTCAAGGTCTATGCCGCGCCCAATGTGGCTCTGGAGGACGATTTGCGCCGCCGCGATCTTACCATCAACGCTATGGCGGAGGCCGCAGACGGCACCTTGATCGATCCTTTCGGCGGCGCCGATGATCTGCGCGATGGCGTGTTACGCCATGTGTCAACAGCCTTTACGGAAGACCCGGTGCGTATCTTGCGCGTCGGCCGCTTTGCAGCCCGCTATGCGCAGCGAAACTTCGAAGTTGCCGAGCGTACAATCGCTTTGATGCGTCAGATGGTTGACGCCGGCGAGGTGGATCATTTGGTTGCCGAACGCGTTTGGGTCGAAACTGAGCGCGCCTTGAGTGAGCAGCGCCCTCGCCGTTTCTTTGAGGTGTTGCGCGAATGCGGAGCGCTTGGACGGGTGTTTCCTGAGCTTGACGCTTTGTTCGGCGTGCCGCAACCCCCGACTGAGCACCCAGAGATAGACACGGGTGTTCATACGATGATGGTTCTCGACCAAGCGACGAGGCTATCGACGAATTCGCGCACACGATTCGCTGCGCTCGTGCACGACCTGGGAAAAGGCGTTACGCCCAAGGAAGAGTGGCCAGGGCATGTCGGGCATGAAGTGCGTGGCGTGGATCTCGTAAAGCAACTTTGCGGACGCTATCGCGTTCCTAACGATTATCGCGATCTCGCTGTGTTGGTTACGCGCTACCACCTGGTCTGTCACCGTGCAGCGGAGCTTCGCGCAGGCACCCTGTTAAAGACACTGGAGGCACTCGATCTTTTTCGCCGCCCCGAACGCCTGGAACTCTTTTTGATCGCTTGTGAAGCTGACGCACGTGGTCGTACGGGTCTCGAAGAGAAGGACTATCCGCAGGCCGGTATCTTTCGCCAGGCGTTCGCGGCCGCTGATGCCGTAGACGCTGAACAGATCGCCGCTGAAAATAAAAAGCGCGACGGTGCGGCAATTGGCAATAAGCTGCGGCAAGAAAGAATCGCGGCGATCAAGAAGGTCTTGTGATTTTCTGTGTCGCCTTCGATGTGCATGAGACCTACATGGATGTAGGAAGGTAGGGCAATGCAGGAGCGATTGCCGGAACGGAGACCGAGCAATTGCCGAGATGCACAAGTGCCGCGGGTTCAGGATGAACAGGAGTGGCCGGCGACGATTACTCCACCCTGACCCTCCCCAATAAATGAGGAAGGGATGAAATGTCGTCGGGTCGCCCTCCCCGCTGGTCGGGGAGGGCTGGGGAGGGGTGGTTCTCGGCTCGAGCAAAGGGGGCGAAAAGCACAACCGCTAATGCATTCAGATTCTCTCTCGGTCCCGCAGTCTTCGGCCCGTTCGATGCAACTAGAATAAGCGGCCCGTTAGTTCGATATCTCTCCCCTGTCCAGGGGGAGTTAGGGAAGGGGTCTATCTTTGACGAAAGCCTGCCACGCTTCGATTCCGCCCTCAAGGATTCGCGCTTTGATACCTTGTTGACGCAACACATCACGTGTTGATTGGCTCACGTGGTGACCGTGGACGCAGTAAACGATGACTTCGCCGATATCGCCGATCTGCTGGCTCCACTCGGCGACCTCGTGCGGGTTTCGCCACTCGGCGGTCGGAACTGGATGGGTAACCTCGACGTAATCCTCCTTTAAGCGCACGTCGAACACTTTTACGTTTTCCTTCTCGTCGAGAAGCCGACTTAGCTCAGCGGGTGATATCGAATCAGTCACGATGATGTCCTCTTCGGCGAAGTATGTATCCTTACGTTGCTGGCACAGAAACAAGAATACGATAGAGAAGTCCCAACAGCGCGCAGCTGATGATCACAGGAATAACACCGATTCTGAATTTGAACAGTGCGACGAACGCGATGGCGCCGATAACGGCTGAGAACCATTCGAATGCATCAGCGAAGCCTCGTGGCCACAAGACGTGGTAGGCAAAGAATAGCGCGAGGTTCACAATGACCCCAACCACCGCCGCGGTGATCGCTGCCAGTGGGGCCGTGAACTTGATGTCATCACGCGTGGCCTCCACGGCCGGAGCACCCACAAGGATGAGTAAAAAGGAAGGCAAGAATGTGAAGAATGTGGCGACTGTGGCGGCGGCGACACCGGCCCACCACACATTCTCTGGCCCGAAGATTTCCTTCGTCCAACCGCCAACAAAGCCGACAAACGTGACAATCATGATGAGCGGACCGGGTGTAGTCTCGCCCAGGGCGAGCCCATCGATCATCTGCGTGGCCGTTAGCCACTGGTAGTGTTCGACACCCCCCTGAAAAACGTAAGGCAACACCGCGTAAGCACCGCCAAATGTGACCAGTGCGGCCTTGGTGAAGAACCACCCCATCTGGGTTAACGTGCCGTCCCAGCCATAGCTTGCAAAAAGTGCAGCCATTACCGCTACCCAAACAAGTGCGCCGCAGACACCATATCGGATCACGCGCGCCCAGCTGAAACGAGTATGCTCGGCTAGCGGTGTATCGTCATCGATAAGCGCTGGACCATAGCCTGTACTGGCGTCTGTGTGGTTTCCCCCGACTCTGAACTTGTCCGGAACCACGCGCCCACCGACATAACCGGCAACACCTGCGCTCATGACGATGTAAGGAAACGGCACGTCGAATGCGAAGATCGCGGCAAATGCGGCTCCCGCGAGACTCCACAGCAGCGGGTTTTTCAAAGCGTGCGATCCGATGCGATAAGCCGCAAAAAGCACGATGGCTGTGACCGCAGGTTTGATGCCGTAGAGTGCCCCCGAGACAATCTGCGCATCCCCGTACGCGAGATAGACCCAGGTGAGCGCGACAAGAATGAAGGTGGAAGGCAAGACAAAAAGTGTGCCGGCGACGATCCCACCCCATGTTCCATGCAGTAGCCAGCCCAGGTATGTAGCAAGCTGCTGCGCCTCGGGTCCAGGCAGTACCATCGTATAGTTAAGCGCGTGGAGAAATCGCTTCTCTGAAATCCAACGCCGGCGCTCGACCAATTCCTGGTGCATCAGGCTGATTTGACCCGCGGGGCCGCCGAAGCTGATGAACCCCAGCTTGAGCCAATAGCTAACGGCATCGATGAGCGAGGGGGGTGACCCTTCTGTCATCGAGGTGTGCGAAACGGTCATCGATCAGGCAAGGGCAAGCCGGCTGCGCCGGTCCTGCATGCTGAAGCCTAGCAGGCGTGATTCCACGCTACGCCCCAAGGCAATCACCTTATGAAGCTCCCCCATCTGCGCCGGTGAGGTCAGGCGATCTACCTGGTGCATGAGTTCCAGGTGTGCGCGTCCGCCATCGGGATCATGCGCGGCTAAAGTGTCGTCAAGACCACTGGACAACAGAAACGCTGCCTGGCTGGTGTATCCGAAGAGTGAAAGTCCGGCTTCGCGGCCAGCTTGCGCGATCGCGCTGAAATCCACATGCGCGGTGATGTCCTGTAGGCCGACAAGGATCAACGGGTTGTCGTGACTTCGGTGGCGGTAATGACACATCAACGTACCCTCGTGTCTCTGTGGATGGTAAAACTCGGTGCGCGGGAAGCCATAGTCGATAAGCAACAACACGCCACGCGTGAGCGTTCTCCCGACACTCCTAACCCAGGCCTCGGCATGCAGACCGATCTCGGAGTTGTACCCTCGCGGTAGCGCGAGCGGCTGCACACGATCGTCAATTACTTGCGACGCGGAAACGTCGATCCAGGCGAATCGATCATCACGCCACGTAACCCTGAGTTCGCGGATGCCATCGTCGCTGACGCGAAAACGATGCACCGGCATCGAATCGAGCACTTCATTGCCTAGTACAACGCCTTGGAGCGGCCCATGCGATAGTCCCGCTAGCCATTCGACGCACGTGGCCAGATGCGGCAGCTTACGATTGATCAGCTCGCGCTGTCGATGTTTAAGCGCCGCGCTTACCTCGAGGATATAGTAGTGGTCGGGCAAGCAATCTAGATGCTCTAGTGCACGCAACAGATCGACACATAAAACGCCACTACCGGCACCTACTTCAATGATGTCGCCGCCACCGAGCTCGGCTATGACCTGTTGACACTGTCGAGCGAGGCAATGCGCAAATACTGGGGATAGCTCGGGCGCAGTAATGAAATCACCCGCCTCGCCAAACTTACGTGTTGACCTTCGGTAGTAGCCTAGCTCCGGTGCATAAAGTGCCAGCTCCATAAAGCGCGCAAAGTCAATACTGCCACCGCAGGCGCTGATTTCCTCACGTATCACGGCGACGAGACGATCGCCGTGCGCACACTCCTCCTCACTAGGTGTGGGCAATGAGCCCGCGCACCGCGCAGCTTCCTGGAAGACATGACGCCCAGAAAAAGAAGGCTCAGTCATAGCGTTTGGAGTTTAACGAGATTAAGCGGTATTGTCTTACAGTGAAAATCGATTAGGAGTGTAAGTGTGGCGCAACCCGCGACTGTAGACAAAGTTGTTTTGATTACAGGCGCTGCACGTCGTATTGGTGCGCAGATCGCTCGTACCTTGCACGCGAGGGGGATGAAGCTCGTCATCCACTATAATGCCTCAGCAGAGGAAGCGCGAGCGCTCCAGCGAGACCTTGAACAATCACGGGGCAATTCAGTTTCGCTCGTTCAAGCTGATCTTTTGGCTGGGGTCACGGTACTACATGATCTAGTCGAGCAGGCAACGCGGGCATTTGGCCGGATCGACGTGCTCATTAACAACGCCTCAACCTTTTACCCAACGCCTTTGACGGAAGCTGCGGAAGACGACTGGGAGCGCTTGGTTGGTACTAACTTAAAAGCGCCATTCTTCCTCGCACAAGCCGCTGCAACGCAGTTGCAAGAAACCCGGGGCTGCATCGTCAATATCGCCGACATCTACGGCGAACGCCCGCTGAAGCGCTATCCGATCTACAGCATCGCTAAGGCCGGTGTCATCATGCTCACACAATCGTTAGCTCGTGAACTCGGGCCGGATGTACGGGTCAATGCAGTCGCACCAGGCGCTATCCTGTGGCCGGAGAGTGGGTTAGACGAAGCCCTTAAGGAGCGAATTATTGCCCGCACCGCCCTTAAGCGCATGGGCACGCCCGACGATATCGCGCGCACGGTGCTATTCTTGATTGATGATGCGAGCTATATCACAGGTCAGCTTATCCCAGTGGACGGCGGCCGGGGTATCGTGCAGTGATGCTGGCTTGGTCCGATCCTTAGTTCTCATTGCTGTGCTGTCCTGGGCTGTCGCACTCAGGTGCGACGTAGCGAGCGGCGCGCAGGTCTCCCGCTGGACAGACGACCACGGTCAGGTGCATTTCTCCGATCGACCTCCGCAAGCCGGCAACGCGCAGAATGTTGAAGTGAAATCCTACACGGGGACAGCGAACATCTCGGTCGTTCCGGGGGGTTATCCCACTACAACAGCGCAAGTGCAGATGCTGAGTGCAACCTGGTGCGGCGTTTGCAAGAAAGCCAAAGCCTATCTAAAGAAACTAGGAGTGCCATTCGTGGAGCATGACGTCGAGCGTGATGATATGGGCAAGCGCGAGTACAAGCGGCTTAAAGGACGCGGCGTGCCAATCATACTGGTCGGAGATCGGCGCATGAATGGGTTCAGTGCAACCAAACTCGAGCAGATGCTGAGGCAAGCAGGCTTGCTCAAGCAACCGTAGCCGCCCGATATTAACCCCCAAGTCCGAAGTCAAACGCTACTGGCCACAATGCCTGCTCACGGTGGTTAAACGTGCGCCACATCTCGCCGATGGTTGTTCCCGTCTCCGGGTGTTTATACCGGGCGGCGATCTCGGCGAGTGGCTTCAAAACGAAGGCGTACTGCCGAATCTCTGGGCGCGGAACGTCGAAGTCCTCGCCGTGCTGGCACAGGTGGCCATAGAGC
Organism: Acidiferrobacterales bacterium; assembly: GCA_046759385.1. Lineage (GTDB taxonomy): Bacteria > Pseudomonadota > Gammaproteobacteria > Acidiferrobacterales > SPGG2 > JBHICC01. The sequence continues at coordinate 11,418 of JBHICC010000045.1, forward strand.
AGCAGATCCAGGTCCAGTGTACGCGACTCAGGAGCGCGGCCACCACGTTCGCGCCCACACTCGTGCTCTATCCTCACTAACCGTTTTGCTACCTCTTCGATCGGGTGGTCAGTGTCAAAGCCCGCTACCAGGTTATAGAAGTTGTGCCCGTCGAAGCCAATCGCTCCGCTCTCGTAGACGGTCGAAAGCGCGAGTGGTCGATAAAGCGCATCGAGCAATTTGACCGCCGTTCGTACATTTTTGTCCCGATCGATGTTGCTGCCAATGCTCACAAAGACGCGCGGCATGGTGCGTAAGGGTGTGCTAGTCTCGGCTTCCGCGTTCGATCACAACACCGACGTCTAAAGCACCGCGCACCGCGCCTTTCTTGTTCACGCGCACGCGCACCCAGGGGACGTTGAACTCGGTGATGACGGTCTCGGCGATCCTCTCGGCCAGCGTTTCCACCAGTCGAAACTCAGAGTTGCCAACATACTCGATAAGCCATTTTGCTACAGCTTTGTAATCCAGTGTGTCTTCAAGAAGATCGCGCCGCGCCGCGGCCTTGACGTCGGCTGCCATATCGAGATCGATAATGACGGTTTGTTTGATTCGGCGCTCCCACTCCCACACGCCGATGGTGCAGGGAATTTTCAGGTCGCGAAGATAAACAATGTCCATAGGGCTCGCGAATATAGCGGAAATCCAAGATTCTGTCTTGACGTTGTCTTGGCGAAGACTTCCAATATCTCGACGATGGAATATCTACTATTGCCACTGGCGTATCTCTTCGGATCGATTTCGACCGCGGTGCTCATCGCGCGGCTGAAGCGCATCGAGGATCCGCGCAACGTCGGCTCTGGTAATCCGGGCGCTACCAATATCCTGCGTTATGGCGGTAAGACTGCAGCTGTGGTGACTTTGCTCGGTGATGTGTTGAAAGGCGTCATCCCCGTGTTGATCGCGCGTGCCATCACCAATGACCCGATTGTGCTGGTGCTAGTGGGCCTCATGGCTTTTCTCGGTCACCTCTATCCCATTTTCTTCGGCTTTAAGGGCGGCAAGGGTGTCGCGACGGCATTGGGTGTCTGGCTTGCGTTGAGCCCATACGTCGCACTCGCCTTGGTGGCGACATGGCTCATTGTCGCTGCAGCCTCGCGCTATTCATCGCTGTCGGCTGTAATAGGCGCCGTGCTCGCTCCTGCCTACGTGTGGTGGCTCGTGGGGAGCTGGCCTTACCTGGCAGTCATGGCCGTGATGTCGATCCTCCTGATCTATCGACACCGCAGCAACATCCAAAACCTGCTAAGCGGCAAGGAAAGCAAAATCGGTCGCGCGGCGAGTGGCTGATGACGCCCTAGCCGCGATGTGTCAGCACACTCACCTTGTACGAGCTCCCATTCCCGGGCTGGCGTACGATGTCACCGACGTGAGTACGGTAAGCGCCATCGCCCCGGTCTTTGAAGTAGAGCTTTAACGTTTCCGTGATCACCCGAAAAGCTAGTCCGTCCCATGGTATGTCTTCCTCACGGAACAGTTCGACCTTCAAGCTTTCATGGCCTGGCGCGTAGTCGAGATCGAGCACCCGAGCACGGTAAATCAGATAGACCTGGTCGATATGCGGTAGGTTGAAGACCGTGTAGAGTGCACCGACCCTAACGTGTGCTCGGGCCTCTTCCACCGTTTCGCGCAACGCTGCCTGGGCGGTGGTCTCGCCCTTCTCCATAAAACCTGCTGGCAAGGTCCATAGGCCGTGGCGAGGCTCGATCGCTCGTTGGCACAGTAAGATCTGGTCTTGCCACTCTGGGATACAGCCGGCGACGATGCGTGGATTCTGGTAGTGGATCGTTTCGCAAGCACCGCAGACATAGCGCGGCAGGGTATCGCCAGGGGGAACACGCAAGCTAACAGGTGCGCCGCAATTACTGCAAAAGTTCACGATACCAGGTCGGATTGTGAAGTTTAGAGTAGGCCCGGTTGACCACGGCACCCAGGAACCCAGCGATTTTATACTACGACCTTATCATGATCGCTCAGTGCACCGGAGGCAGGGCATCGATTTCCCAGCGCGGGAATGCACTGAAAGGAAGCGCTTCCCTCTGGCCTGCTGCGATTCGCAGATACCCCGCATAGGCGATCATAGCGCCATTGTCTGTACAGAATTCCTGGCGCGGATAGTACATATCCGTCTGCTGTGCAATTGCCATACTAGCCATTCTTTCACGCAGCCGCTGATTGGCACTGACCCCACCGGCCACCACCAGCCGCTCGTAGCCGGTTTCCTTTAGGCCTCGTTCAGATTTGATGACCAATGTCTCTACGGCCGCCTCTTGGAACGCATGGGCCACATCGGCGATCGTCTGTGTGTTCAAGGGCTTTCCCGATACTGCATTGACCACGGCTGTTTTGAGACCGCTGAAGCTGAAGCTGAGTCCAGGTCTCTCAGTCATCGGCCGTGGAAAACGAAAACGGCCTGCTTCGCCCTGCTCGGCGACGCGTGCGATCGCAGGGCCACCCGGGTAGCCCAGGCCCAGGAGTTTGGCCGTCTTGTCGAAAGCCTCGCCAACGGCATCGTCGACCGACTCGCCCAGCACGGTGTAATCGCCGACTCCGCGCACATCTGCCAGTATGGTGTGGCCGCCCGAAACCAACAGCGCGAGAAACGGGAAGCGCGGTCGGCGCGGCTCGAGCATGGGCGACAGCAGATGGCCTTCCATATGGTGTACAGCAACTGTGGGTACCTGCCAGGCAAAGGCGAGCGAGCGGCCAATGGCGGCTCCCACCAGCAACGCACCCACCAGGCCGGGGCCGGCGGTATAGGCCAGTCCGTGGATATTGCCAGGACCGGTCTGCGCCTCCTCCATTACTGCCTTGATCAAGGGCAGCACCTTCTGCACGTGATCCCGGGACGCGATTTCCGGCACGATGCCGCCGTAGCGCGCGTGCAGCCGAACCTGGGAGTAAAGCCGGTGCGCCAGCAGGCCGCGGTCCGAGTCGTAGAGAGCCACGCCCGTGTCGTCGCAAGAGGTCTCGAGTCCGAGTACACGCATGGCGCCTATTCTGGAAGCAGATAGCGGTGACTCGCAAGTCCCACCTGGGTGTACAAACGGTGCCTGAGCCTATAGAATCGCGCGCTCCCCGGGGGTGCCGGCAGATACCGTACTCAGGAAGCGGAGGTGACGGCCACTGGAGTTGGGATTTGGCCGACCCGCCATCGTCCACGGGAATCTATAGTTAGTTAGAGGCACGCAAAGGAGGTAAACCAGTCTATATGCCGTCGATTCGGGTAAAGGAGAACGAACCGTTCGAAATTGCACTGCGCCGGTTCCGTCGTTCCTGTGAAAAGGCCGGTATATTTGCCGAGATGCGGCGGCGCGAGTACTACGAGAAACCTACGGAAGTCCGCAAGCGCAAAGCTGCCGCCGCACGCAAGCGCGAGCTGAAGAAGCTGGCGCGTCTGGCCCACCGCACAAACCGCAAGTACTAATTCTCTGTCGTCGGGAAAGTTCGCCCGCCGTGAGCCTCAAGGAGCGAATCAAGCAAGACATGAAGGAGGCGCTTCGGGGTCGCGAACAGCAGCGTCTTGGGGCGATCCGACTGCTCCAGGCCGCAATCCAGCGCCGAGAACTGGACGAGCGCACGACCCTGGGCGATGCTGAGGTGATCGCTGTCGCTGAAAAGCTGATTAAGCAGAGCCAAGAGGCGGCGGAACAATTCGATAAGGGCGGGCGCCCGGAACTCGTCGACAAGGAGAACCGGGATATCGCGGTCTGGCAGGCGTACATGCCCGCTCGGCTTTCGAGCGCCGAGCTCGACACGTTGATCTCAGAAGCCCTGACCGAGACTGGCGCGAACTCGATGAAAGACATGGGCCGGGTCATGGGATCACTCAAGCCCAAGCTACAGGGGCGCGCCGATATGGGCGAGGTCGGCGCCAAGGTGAAGGCCAAGCTCGGCGGCTAATCCCTCACGAGCCGCCGTTCGGCCTGCTCCGGCAGACGCGGGGCAGCCTGATAGAATAGCCGCCATGGCCGGCCGCATACCCCAGAGCTTCCTCGATGAGCTGCTGACGCGGGTGGATATCGTGGACGTAATCGACCCACACGTATCGCTCACCAAGGCCGGTAAGGACTATAAGGCGCGTTGCCCGTTCCACGAAGAGAAAACCCCGTCTTTCACTGTCAGCCCTGACAAAGGCTTCTATCATTGCTTCGGCTGCGGTGCACACGGCTCCGCGATCAGCTTCCTTATGGAGTACGAACGCATGAGTTTTCCCGAGGCGGTGGAAGCGCTGGCTGCGCGAACCGGCTTACCGGTGCCGAAAGAGGTGCAAAGCGTCGCCGCACCGGCGCAGGCCGGTAGCGATTTGTTGGTATTGCTACAAGAAGCGGATCGCTATTATCGTCGTCAGTTGCGCGAACATCCGCAGGCCAAGCGGGCAGTGGCGTATCTGAAGGGCCGGGGCCTGAGCGGTGAGGTCGCCGCGCGCTTCGGTCTCGGATATGCCCCCGACGGTTGGGACAACCTCGTGCGGGCCTTGGGCACAGATCAGGCGCGCTGCAGCGCTTTGCTCAAGGCAGGGCTGCTCGCGAAGCGCGCCGACGGTAGTTATTACGATCGCTTCCGCGACCGAGTCATGTTTCCAATCCACGACTACCGCGGGCGCATCGTCGGCTTCGGTGGGCGCGTACTTGATCAGAGTGAGCCCAAGTACCTGAACTCGCCCGAGACACCGATGTTTCACAAAGGCCGCGAGATGTATGGGCTGTATCTCGCTCGCGACGCCATCCGCCGCGAGCAGCGTGCGCTGGTCGTGGAGGGGTACATGGATGTAGTCGCGCTCGCGCAATTTGGCGTTGACTTCGTGGTTGCGACCCTTGGTACTGCAACGACCCGAGATCATGTGGAGCGCTTGTTTCGCTTCACGTCCGATGTCACGTTCTGCTTCGATGGTGATCGTGCCGGGCGCCAAGCGGCCTGGCGCGCGCTCGAGAACGCGCTATCGGTGCTACGCGCTGGACGCCAGATCAGTTTTCTGTTTTTGCCGGAAGGCCAGGATCCCGATTCCGTCATCCGTGAAGAAGGCAAGGACGCGTTTCTTGCACGCCACGGCGAAGCGGTGCCACTCCCCGATTTTTTCTTTGACAGCTTGCAAAAGCGTGCCGACGTAAGCCGACTAGACGGGCGCGCGCGCCTGGCAGAAATCGCCGGGCCGATTCTATCCAAAATTCCCGACGGTGTGCTTCGGCAAATGATGATCGAGCGGTTAGCCCACATCACCCGATTAAGCCCGGAAAGACTGTCTGCTGTGATTCTGAAACCCGACACGAAGTTCGTGCCGAAAGTTTCCACTGGGCTGAAAGATCCGGAATCATTAGTCCGCCGCGCAGTCGCGTTGTTGCTCCAGCGTCCGGCCTTAGCGCGACGCGTAGAAGATCCCAAAATGTTTGCCGGACTCGAGATGCCCGGACTGTCATTGCTGACAAGTCTGTTGGATTTACTTAGGGCAAAGCCGGATCTTAATGCCGGCGCCATTACCGAGCGATTTCGCGACAGCGAGTATCGACCCTATCTTGAAAAACTTGTCCAATGGGCGCATCCGGTCCTCGAGCAAGATGTGAATGCCGAGTTCGATGGTATCGTTGACAAGCTACACCGGGAGGCCCTTGGCCAACGCATTGAAACGCTTCTGCACAAAGGGGATCATTCACCTGGAGATAAGGCCGAGCTCAACCAGTTACTTGCTGAGCGCGCCCAGTTGGACAACGCCCAACCCAGCCACTAGAGTGTTGGGCAAGGCAGATTTATCGGCTAAACTGCACAGCTCTGTTTTTTCTTGGCCAAGCACTAACCCACTTCGGACAAAAGTATGGATCAAGAGACCCAGCGTTCCCAACTCAGAAAACTCATAATCCAGGGTAAACAGCAGGGGTTTCTCACCTACCGCGAGATCAACGACCACCTGCCGGAGGACGTTCACGATACCGACCAAATCGAGGCGGTCGTGAACATGATCAACGACATGGGGATCGACGTTTATGATGAGCCCCCTGATCCAGATGCTCTACTGCTGAAGACTGAGGCGCCGACTTCGGAAGATGACGAAGAGGTTGCCGAGGAAGCCGAGCAGGTATTGGTCTCGGCTGTGGACAGCGAGTTTGGGCGCACGACCGATCCGGTGCGTATGTATATGCGCGAGATGGGCACTGTCGAGCTGCTCACACGCGAGGGCGAGATCGAACTTGCTAAGCGCATCGAGGACGGCATTCGCCAGACTACACAAGCGATAGCCGGTTGCCCCGCTGCAATCGACGAACTGCTTCGGTTGATGGAACTGTGTGAGAAGGAGCAATTGCGGCTATCCGACCTGCTTGCAGGATTTGTTGACCCGAACGCGCCGGACGACCCACTACCGCCAGTAAACGCCGTGGCTGAAAACAGCCGCGAAGGCGAGCTTGACGACAGTGATGACAATAGCAATGAGGAGTCCGGCGTTGCTCGCGAGGAAGCGCTGGAACGATTTGCCAAGGTTCGCAAGCTGCACGGGAGCCTTACCCGGCAAATCGGCAAGAAAGGCTACAGCAGCGCGGAGGCGGCGCGTGTGCGCAAGAAGCTCATTGCCGAGTTTCTGCAGATTAAGCTGGTTTCCAAGCAGATCAACCACCTAGTGAATCAAGTACGGTCCTTGGTGGAACAGGCGCGCACACAAGAGAAGATCATCATGGACGTCTGTGTCAGGAAGGCGCGGATGCCTCGGAAGAACTTCATTAAGAGTTTCCCCGGCAACGGTACGAACCGGCGTTGGGCACGCAGTATCATGCGCTCTCGTGACGTCGATCGCGATGTGATCGAAGCGAACCTGGATTCTATTTATGCGGCGCAAGAGAAGCTCAAGGTAATCGAGGAACGTGCCGGTATGCCCATCCATGAGCTCAAGGAAGTCAACCGGCGTATGTCGATCGGCGAAGCCAAGGCGCGGCGCGCGAAGAAAGAGATGGTGGAAGCGAACTTGCGTCTCGTAATCTCCATCGCCAAGAAGTACACCAACCGCGGTCTGCAGTTCCTGGATCTGATCCAAGAAGGCAATATCGGTTTGATGAAAGCGGTGGATAAATTCGAGTATCGGCGCGGCTACAAGTTCTCAACCTATGCGACGTGGTGGATTCGCCAGGCGATTACGCGTTCGATTGCTGATCAGGCACGTACCATACGCATTCCGGTGCACATGATCGAGACTATCAATAAGCTTAACCGCATCTCACGCGAGATGCTGCAGGAAATGGGGCGCGAAGCGACGCCGGAGGAGTTGGCGCAGCGTATGGATATGTCTGAGGATAAGATTCGCAAGGTCCTGAAGATCGCCAAGGAGCCGATCTCTATGGAGACGCCCATCGGCGACGATGAGGATTCGCACTTGGGTGATTTTGTCGAGGACATAAACACCGTGGCACCATCGGATGCGGCGACCAACACTGGGCTCAAGCAGGCGACCAGCGAGATCCTTGCGACTCTGACACCGCGCGAGGCCAAGGTATTGAGGATGCGTTTCGGCATCGGCATGAACACAGATCACACCTTGGAAGAAGTCGGTAAGCAGTTCGATGTGACGCGCGAGCGCATTCGCCAGATCGAAGCGAAAGCGCTGCGCAAGCTGCGCCACCCTGCCCGCTCTGATCACTTGCGCAGTTTTATTGACTCGTAAGAATATACGGCCCACGGGGCCTGTAGCTCAGTCGGTTAGAGCGGCGGACTCATAATCCGTTGGTCGCAGGTTCGAGTCCTGCCGGGCCCACCATAAAATTAAA
>JBHICC010000046.1:0-18982 GCA_046759385.1 Acidiferrobacterales bacterium
CTAGTTAGTAAGAACTAGGCAGTGAGCAGCCCAAGATCGCGTTTCAGTTGCTGCACACAGCAGGAAAAACCGTCCTGCCCGACAGCCCGTGAAAGCTGCAACGCCCCCTGCAGCGCAGCAACCATGAGCAGCGCTTTCTCCGCCGCGGCGCCGTTAAAGCGGAAAATGCCTTGCTTGCGCCCTTCCTCAAGCGACTTCGCGAGCCATTCTCGAATTTCCCGATCGAGTTGGAGCACTTCTTTGCGCATAGATTCCGGGATACTGTTGAACTCACTCTCCAACATTCCCAGTGGGCATACTTTGCCCCCATTTCGCAGGTATCCCCAGGGGATCGTGAAGTAGGCTTCCAGTTTAAGCATGGGGTCCGCGCCCCCTTTCTCTAGAGTCTGCGTGTATCGGTGAAAACGCGCGCGATAGCGGTGAATCAGCGCCTTGCCGAGATCAGCCTTAGACGGGAAATGGTAATGCACAGCAGCATTCTTGATCCCGAGCTGCTCAGAAATACTGTTATAGCTGAAGGAGTTATAGCCGCGATCCTGCAGCAGTCCCTCGGCCAGATCGAGAATCTGTCGCTTAGTTTCAGTGCGAGCCATCGCTTGAGTACGCGCTTGCGATACTTACTTACAGGTAAGTAATTGGATTAGTAAGCGCCCGGCAGCTTGTCAAGACCGGAAAATGGGCTTGCAGCCCTCCCCAGCTTGAGTATAGGCAAAAAAAGACGAAAACTACCGACTTACACTAAAAGTAACTTATGCTTGGCTGGATTCGTGGAGGCTGCGTTAGATGAGAAAAATCAAGATCACAGCGGGCCCGGTGACCGTCCGGGCCGAGCTGTTGGGGACGCCCACGGCAGAGGCTGTCTATGCTGCGCTGCCGATCCAATCCAGCGCCCATACTTGGGGTGAGGAGGTCTATTTTTCGACTCCTGTAGACGTGTCGCGTGAGCCTGACGCGCGTGACGTGATCGAGCCGGGAGAAATCGCCTTCTGGGTCGAGGGTGACTCGATTGCCATCGGATTCGGTCGTACGCCGGTTTCACACGCAAACGAGATCCGGTTGGCGGCGCCGACCAACATCTGGGCCAAAGCCCTCGACGATGTAAAGCAACTTAAGGCGGTTAAGGCCGGTGACCTTATCACCGTAGAAGTACTCGATGAATAGCGGCATGGAGCACCTAACCCGGGAAAAATTTGCTGCGCCTAGTACAGGGGAAGGGTTAGGGAAGGGGTTGGTGAGGACCGACTAGCGGGCGCAGCTCGACCTCGAAACACGTCCCACCGCCTTCGCGCGACAGGCAATGCACATCACCGCCGTGATGGCGCGCAATCTGACGCACCAGCGCAAGACCGAGGCCGACACCACCGTCGTGACGCTCACGCGCCGCGACCGGCCGATAGAATGGCTCGAAGATGCGCTCGCGTTCTCCTTCCGGGATACCCGGGCCGCGGTCAGCGACACGCAATATTGCGCCGATTTCGTCAAGCGGTTTCACCGATGCTTCTACAGGTGAGCCGGACGCATACCGCCGCGCGTTCTCGAGCAGGTTGCGAATCAAACGTCGCAACATGCGCGGATCGCCTTGAATGGAAACCGGCTTGCCACTGACCTCGGCATCGGTTCGTGCTCCCTCTTCAGCGAGAAGCGCGAGCAAGTCAACATCTTCTGTGCGCTCTAGGCGATCGAGCGTGTCGAGGCGGCTGGCTAATAACAACTCGCCGATCAGCTCATCAAGCTCTGCGATGTCCCGCGATAAGCGTGCGCGTAACTCGGGCCGATCGCGCTCGGCTAAAAGCTCAAGGGCGACGCGCATCCGTGCCAAAGGCGTACGCAGCTCGTGCGAGACGCCAACAAGAACGTGGCGCTGGGCGTTGACCAGGCGTTCAATCTGGTCGGCCGCGCGATTGAAACTGCGTGCGAGATTAGCGACCTCGTCTTTTCCCTCGACCTGAACACGAGTGGAAAGCTCGCCTGCACCGAGAGCGTCAACACGTGTCTGTAACCTTTCAAGCCGTCCGGTAATGCGGCGAACAATGGGATAGGCGCCCAACGCGATGGCTATCGCGAGCAGGCCAAGTGCGCCCAGCAACGCGCTGGCACGATGTTCATTTTGCCATCGCACCACGACCCATCGACGATCGCGCAGTAGCATCGCCACCGTCGGTCCACGACCGCGCGCACCCATCCAACCACTGCTCGTCCAATGTTGAGGCGGCGCCGGCAGCGGCTCACCCGCTGCGGCGAGAAGTTCACCGTTAGGAGCCCGCACCGTCACTAACGCAGGAAGAAGTTGGGCAAGACGTTCGACCCTGGCTTGTAGTTCCGCACGAGGTCGATCAGGGGGCGGTAACAGCTCGCCAAATAGCGCGCCTACGCCATCTATAGGGCGATGCCACGCGCCTGAAGGAATCAACGCCCAGGTAATTGAGGCGAGCACAATGAAGATCACTAAGATGCCGACAGATGTCAGGTAGACTTGAAGATAGAGCCTTCGCATCAGGCGTTCCCATCCTCATCTTGGCTTCTTGCGAAGACATAGCCGGCGCCACGCACGGTGATGATCCGCCGCGGATGCTTGGGTTCGTCCTCAACGACGGCACGGATACGAGAGATGTGCACGTCGATGCTGCGATCGAAGGCGTCTAGATCCTCGCCGCGCACGTGGTCCATCAGCACCTCGCGTGACATGACGCGGCCCGCGTTGAGCGCAAGCGCGCACAGCAGGTCGAACTGGTAACTTGTCAGACTCCGCGCCTCACCGTCTACGCGCACGATGCGCGCGTCCCGATCGATCTCCAAACGGCCAAAACGCAGGCCAGCACCACGCCGCGAGACAGCCGTACTGCGGCGACGCAGGATGGCACGAAGTCGCGCTAGCAGCTCGCGCGGGTTAAACGGCTTAGGGAGGTAGTCGTCAGCACCAAGCTCTAAACCAACGATGCGGTCAGTCTCATCGCCCCGTGCTGTGAGCATCAGGATGGGGAGATCGTATTCAGCGCGAACGCGTCGGCATACCTCAAAGCCATCAATATCCGGAAGCATCACGTCGAGGATAAGCGCGTCGAAGGGTTGCTGGCGTAACTGCTTGAGGCCCTCCGTAGCATTGGGACACGCTGTCACCGCAACCCCCTGCGCGTCCAGGTACTCAGCGACCATAGCGGAGAGGCTCTGGTCATCCTCGATCATGAGAATACGTTCGGCCATGTAGCGGTCCTGCGTATGAGACAAATGATTAACCGTGTGCGCGTTTGCGCACACGGTCTCATTTTACCTGCTCGGGGCCGATCTGAAGCTTAGTGCCGGTTTCGGTCGGCCAGCGCGATCAGCGCAGCGCGTTGCGCCGGCGTCAGGACTTCGGCGGCATCCGCAATCGCCTGGATAACACGGCTCGATACACTGTCCGCTTGCTCTAGCGCAGCTGTACGGAGCTGCTCAAGCGCTAGGCGGTCGATCGTAGGTTGGGCAAATAGGTCGCGAAAGGCCTCATGCGTAACGCGGTGTTCGGCGATCGCTGGTTGTAGATCACTAAATGCATCATTGACGATCGCTTTTACCTGCTCACGCTGTGCTTCACTTGCATCGACCCGGCTCAAGGTCCAGTCGATCGCGAACTCGGCCCGCTCCATGGCAACAGCGGGATCCTGCATGCCGTGACCGAAGGGCCCGCCGTGGTTGAAGTGGGAGTAGGCATTAATGGTGACAATAAGAATACCGCCCAGGAAAGCGCCCGCTAAAAGGCCGGTGAAAAAACCATGCCTAGAACGGCGTCTTCCCTTGTGCCTTGGGCTCTCTGCGTTAAGGGTGTTTTGGTTGCTCATCGTTTGCTCCTTCAATTTAACTTACCGATAACATCGCTCAACGGCGACGCTTGGTAATAGTAGGAGCACCGGATTTCTGCCGTTTGTCCTGAATGTAAAGTTTTGTGAAGAGCGCTTTCGCCTCACCACCCTTCCCGTTTCGCTGTGAAGGGCTAGGGCGGTAGACAATGGCCAGTTAGAGCGGCCGACGACGGCATGGATGCAGGAGGTAGGGCAACGCAGGGAGCGGTTGCCGAGCCAGTCTCCCAACATGTCCCCGCTTGCGGCGAAGGAGTTGGGGAAGGTGGGTATTAGCGCTGCCTTACGCCCGACGCCGGGACGTCGAACATATCATTGAATTGGTCCCGTTGCTTGTCATCTGCCCGGCGGCCGGATCCCTGACGGCGGTCTGCCTTCTCCGGCTCCCAGCGAATCGACTCGCGGCGATCCTTGATCTTCCGTCGGATTCTTTTGCGCCTTTCGGTAGCCTTTTTCTTTCCCAACACGGTGTTTTCTCCCGGTTTTGCAGCTATTGCTAAGTAGACAGTAGAAACCGTGCAAGGATCACGCCATCGACTCCGCTCATCGGGCGCAGGGTCGACTCCAGGGGGTACGGCTCACGAACCCAACATACTCCTCGGCATCCACGCGTTTTTCTCGTGAATTTGCATACGCTGCGTGAGTAGGTCGGCTGTGGGCTCATCAGCCGCCGACTCAACTACCGGGAATACTGATCGGGCGGTCCGCACCACGGTTTCCTGCCCCTCAGCGAGCTGTTTGATCATTTCTTCCGCGGACGGTACGTCATCTGCTTCCTCAATCGCGGTCAAGCCGGCAAAAGCCCTGTAAGAGCCTGGAGCTGGAAAGCCAACGAGGACGCGAATGCCCGCTCGGAGTAACGCTTGACGGTAGCGGCGCGTAGTAAGGGCCAGATGGGGCCCTCAACAATGCTCGGGTTGGCGTGTGCCTTCCATTCTTTTAGAAGTTGGCGAGGAAGAACGGGATCAACAATGCGTTAACCAAGTCGATAAAGAACGCACATACCAGGGGCACGATGATGAAGGCCATGTGCGAACCACCATAGCGCTGGGTCACCGCGGACATGTTGGCCATTGCCGTGGGCGTCGATCCCAGGGAAATGCCGCCGAAGCCGGAGCACACGACGGCGGCGTCGTAGTTGCGACCCATGACTGGGAAAACCACGAAGATGTTGATGGCCACCGCTATCGCGAACTGCACCGCGAGAATGGTGAAGATGGGCCCAGCCAGATCGATCAACGTCCACAGTTGCATGCTCATGAGCGACATGGCCAAGAAGGTGCCCAAGGCAATGTCGGCGATCAGGGCCATGGACGGCGTGCGGGTGGGCCAGCGCCTTCCGCTGAAGCGCGGGAAGTTGTTCGGGATCAGGTTGGTGATGAGGATGCCGGCGAACAGGCAGGTCACGAACAGTGGCAGCTTGAACCCCAGCTCTTCCAGCCCCGCGTTTAGAAGCAGTCCGAGGATTCCGCTGACATGAATGGCGAGGACGGCATCGAGGAAGTCCAGGGACCCGATACCCGCCCTGCGCTGCTCCTCGGAGGTGCCAACATCGAGTGTCTCCACTTTGTCCGGTGCGAGCTCGTGACGGGTGATGAGGAACTTAGCGATGGGGCCGCCCATCAGGCTTGCCAAAATCAGGCCGAAGGTTGCACAGGCGATACCGATCTCCATGGCATTGGTGACTCCGTAGTTCTCCGCGATCTGTGGGGCCCAGGCGATAGCGGTGCCGTGACCACCGATCAGCGACACTGTGCCGCCCAGGAGGCCCACTGCGGTGGGCAGGTCGAATAGCGCCGCTACGGAAATGCCGGTCAGGTCCTGGACGACCATGTAGGCAATGGTGATGACTAACAGCACCACCAGAGGTTTGCCACCGGCCAGCAGATCCTTGAAGCTGGCATTGATGCCGATGGTGGTGAAGAAATAGACCAGCAGGACGTCCCGAGCCGCGAGCTCGAACTCGATCGCCACGCCACTCGCCGCGTACACGATTCCGAACAGCACCGAGAACAACAGCCCACCGGTAACGGGCTCCGGAATACTGAACTCCCGCAGGAAAGCGACCGCCTCATTAATCCGCTTGCCCACAAACAGCACGATGATGCCGAGGGTCACAGTCAGGAACTGGTCAATCCGCAAGACCCCGTCCACCGTCTCCATCTCAACACCTCCTCATTCACAAACGTCTGTTTACGGCCATAAGTAGCAGTTCAGACAAGCGAGTCTTGGCCGGCCGTTTATCGGGCGGCCTCATTGGGGGAAAGTTAGGGAAATTACTGTTCCTTTACCACATACGGCGTTTGGGTGCGCCGCTCGGGATCGAACTGTGAGCGACCCGTGAAGTTGATGTGCTTACCGTACGTGTGCAGTGACAGTGTGACCGCGTCGGTGTGGTTCCAAACAGTGTGAATCTCGTGCGGCAAAAGCGAGACAACCTCGCCCGGACCGTACACGCGCTCGCCGTTCCACTTAAGCTCCGCATACCCGGATCGAGAACCGTCGTCTGTCCGTTTCCAGAACGTGTTCTTCTCGTCACCGTCGATACCGGCAACCACGGCCCAGGTCCCGTGATCATGGGCGGGCGTTCCTCGGTCTGGAAGCCATGCGAGGGCGAACACTGCCAACGTGTGATCCGGCTCTTCGTGCAACAGATGTACGCCGAAACCCTGTTCCTCATCACAAGTGTAATAGCGTGACTCAACCCAGTCTTTGTTCAAGGCGAGACGTTTGGCGAACGGCTTCACACGTTCGACGATCGTCTCATCATCCTGAGTTTCAGCGGTGATGGTTTGCAGGTCGGCTACATATTGAGAAAGGGTGTATGTATCGTTTGCCATTTCTATCCTTCCTCTCCGATCGTCCTGCGAGGGAGTGAAATTATACACACGAGTGCGATCTACCTCTTCCACCCAAGCCTTGATGCGCTCGTATTTGTGACCGGCGCAGCCGTAGGCGAACAGGTCAGGACGCGCTTTTTTTAGATACCAGCAGAACAGGAGCGAATGCCGCTCGGGCCACTCGTAGTACACTCGTTTGATTCCGCGTGCGACGTCTTCAACGTTCATGACGCAGTCAGCTTGGGCGAGCGCTCATTCCAGTCACCGCAAAGACGACACCATATTAGACCGATTGCCGACCCTCTGATACTGATTCGTGGTGGTTAAGGGGAAAGGACGTGAAAACGGAGGAAATAAGACGAGGTACAATGCGGGCATGAACTCACAGCGATGTTTCGGGGTCGTCACCGGCGCTGGATCGGGTATCGGGCGTGCTGTAGCGATTGAGCTCAGCAAAGAGCCAGTAACGGTGCTCGCCGTTGGGCGTCGCCACTCGGCATTAGAGAAAACAGCGGAGCTGGCATCGGGCGATGTCATGACACTGAGCGCCGATGTATCGACCGATGCCGGTCGTTCAGCGATCTTCGCGGCACTTGGAGAAGATTCCGTCGTCAATTACCTCGTGCATGGCGCTGGCGTTCTTCCGATTCAGAAGCTCGGCGATATTACATCGCGTACCTGGCGTGAGATTATGGCTACCAATGTGGATGCCCGACTGTTTCTCACACAGAGTTTGATCTCCAAGCTTGCCGGTGACGGGCGCGTACTCTTCATTGGCTCGATGTCGGCAACGAAAGCGCGCAAGGGTTCGGCGGGATATTGCACGTCGCTCGCTGCGTCTTTCATGCTGCACCAATGTTTGAAGCTGGAACTGGCTGAGCATGACATATATGTAGCCAACGCGATCCCAGGGCCGGTCAACACCAGAATTCTCCGGGACAGCATGGCGGCAGACCCGGATGTGTTTCCTGACAGCGCCGAATACTACGCCCTACGTAAAGCGGGTAGGCTTATCGAGCCGGCAACCGTGGGGCGTTTCTATCGGTGGTTACTGACGCAGACCGACAACGAGACCTATAGTACGGCGTCGTGGGACATCCGCGATGAAACACACCACAGAGCCTGGCTCGGCGACGCGGATTTGTACGGTCATGGCTGAAGGCGCTGCCGTGCAGAGAATACAGCACTTTGCCTTGGGAACACGTGGCGGCGATAGAGACTGTGCTAGACGAGATCTTCCTACGCTACGGGATAGAGGCGATATCTGCCGAGGTCTTCAGACTTCAGGAACGGATGCTAAAGTTAATTGATAACGATGCGTTCCGGTCGTTAGTTTTCCGTTCTCAACATCGCTCTGGGATTCTGTCGCTGGCCACAGCGAAGGATCCGGTTATGCTTGCGAATGAGCTGCGGGAGTGGGGCGTGGTGGCTGCGGTCTCGACACAGTTTCAGGCAAAGGAACATAAGTATGGGAGATACGTGCTTGCAAAAGATCCAAGGCAAATGCCACTGTGGGAATATTCGTTTTGAGTTGTCATGGCCTCTTGACGATAAGAGCATGCCTGTGCGGGTGTGCGAGTGCTCTTTCTGCAAGAAGCACAACGCGACCTACACGTCGCACGGTGAGGCCGGCCTGACAGTCGCAATTGCTGAACCCTCGCGCGTTAGTAAATACCTTTTTGGCACGAACACGGCGGAATTTCATGTCTGTGGTCGGTGTGGCGTTATGCCTTTTGCCACAAGCAGGATTGACGGTGAGCTGTACGCCGTGGTTAACGTGAACACCTTTGAGGACGCCGACACCTTTACGTTCACGCGTGAGGTTAGGGACTACGAAGCGGAGTCACTCGAAGATCGCCTGGCCCGGCGGAAACGAGTCTGGATCCCCGCTGTAAGCGTTAAGTAAAAGGGCGACTGATCACAGCCGCGATTTCGCCGGTTGTACTTGCCTTGAGTGTTTGGCCGATGACCTAAGTAAAGGCGCCATCGACAACAACCCCAAGATCGGGCCGAGCGTAAGCGGCAAGAAAAGGTAAGCCGGGTGTAGGTACTCCGCCAGCACGTTGAGTAGTTGGATGCTAACAATAGTAATGGCAAAACCGATGCTATTGGCAATGGTCAATGCGGAACCGACGAACGCCCTCGGTGCGTTCTGTGCATTTAGCGCCGAAAATTGCGGCGAGTCACCGACAACGGTGATCCCCCAAACCAGTAGAAATGCAAAGAACAACGGTGCGGGCGCATAAAACATTACCGGCGAGATCACGCAGCAAATTCCCGATATGGAGAGCTGCGTGAACGCGACCTTCGCGCTTCCGTGCTTCAATGAAATCAGCCCACCTACAGCACAGCCGAGACTGCCGACCGCGATAATCAGGAACGCCCACAGGGAAACGTTGAAATTAATCTCGGCGTTCGCAGCACCGTAGAACACCAACAGCAGCGGCACAAACGCCCAGAACGTATAGAGTTCCCACATGTGGCCGAAGTAACCGAACGCCGATGCCCTAAAAAGTTTTTCCCGAAAAATCACAGCGAGTGCTTTCGGGTCGAACTTTGTGCCTTTGGGCAGGTACGGCCCGTCGGGAACGAACAGGAGCATCGCGAACCCGCCGAGTGCGGCGAGCGCCGAAACGGTGAGAATGACGGTTTCCCACGCGATGCTCTGCCCTAGGCCCCTAACCAAGTGTGGGAACGCGGTACCGAGTACCAATGCCCCCAATAAGAAGCCAAGCGCCTTGCCAAGTCCCTTCCGATACCAGCCCGCCGCGATAGTCATACCCACTGGGTAGATGCCTGCCAGGAAGAAGCCGGTAAGGAATCGAAAGCCGAGTAACGAAACATAACTGTCGGTGAAGAAGTAAATTCCTAGATTAGAGATCGCGCCGAGCAGCGCACAGACAAAGAACACGTTTCGCGGCGAGAACTGATCGGCGATCGTAAAGAACGCAAAAGTGAGCGTGCCCATGATGAAGCCGAACTGAACAGCAGAAGTCATGTGGCCCAGCGCATCGCCTGCTAGACCCCATTGTGCTTGCAGATCGCCGAGCACAGCGTTGCTCGCAAACCACAACGACGTTCCTGCAAATTGTGAGAAAACAATGATAGAGAGAACCCAGATCGGTCGTTTTACCGTTTGCTGTGGCGGATAACTCATTTTGCTAATACACGACCGCGTGTAGATTCAGATCCATAAACAGTAACATCTGTCGCACGTCCTCGTCCGTGTGATAATAAGGGTGAACGTCGTTGAATCCCAGATCCCAAAATACCGCCCTCTCTTAGGGTAGGGCGTTTTTCTGGCTGATTTCACCGAGATGCTCTGTTTGAACTATTTCGAAGCGGCGGTTTCCTGCGCGCTTGTACGGCAGGGCTAGGGAAGGGTACGCTTACGAATCACACCCCGGAGCGGCCGACTAGTGGCTTACGAACAATGATTGTTGAACAGGTTTGGACTGACAACGCGTATCGCAACTTCAACTACCTGATTGCGTGCCCCGAGACGGGCGAAGCCCTGGCTGTCGACCCGCTGGATCATAAGAAATGCTTGGCCGCGGCCAAAGGCCACGGCTGGGAAATCACGCAGATTCTTAACACGCACGAACACGGCGATCACACAGGCGGAAATCGCGCGATGATCGCTGCGACCGGCGCGAAGCTACTCGCACACGAGAACGCCGGTCACCGAATTACCGGTGTTGACCGCGGGCTTGGCGCTGGCGATGTCGTCAAGGTTGGTAAGACGGTGGAGTTCGAATCACTTGACACACCCGGTCATACGATGAGTCATGTGTGTATGCTGTCACATACAGACACACCGGCACTTTTCTGTGGCGATACCCTATTCAATGCTGGCGCCGGCAACTGCCACAGCGGCGGCCACCCAGAACATCTCTACGACACTTTTGCGACGCAGCTCGCCAAACTCCCGGACGAAACGCTGATCTATCCGGGCCATGACTACATCGCTAACAATCTTAACTTTACCCTTGATCGCGAGCCGGATAATGAGAAGGCGGCTTCCTTACTTTCGGACGTGCAGGATCAGAATCCTAACCGAGCCCTCGTCACCACCCTAGCGCTGGAGAAAGAGATCAATGCTTTCTTCCGGCTGCATAGCCCGACGGTCATCGGCAGGTTGCGCGAAGCGTTTCCCGATTTGCCCGACGATCCGGGTCCCAAGACCGTGTTCTTGAAGCTGCGGGAACTGCGCAACAGCTGGTAATACCCCGCCCGAAGACGGGCACGCCTCAGCGCTGGAGCCCACGCTTAAACAGGATCACACGAGGGAGGAAGCTACGATGAAGCTGTATCATTTTCCACTGTCGACCTATTGCCAGAAAACAATCATGGCCTTCCACGAAAAGGAGGTCACGTTTACCCCAGAGCTTGTCGATCTTCGAAACGAGGCCGAGCGCAATGACTATCTCAAGCTCTATCCGCTCGGTAAGGTCCCATTACTAGTGCGCGAGGACGGGTGGATGATTCCGGAGTCCACCATCATCATCGAGTATTTAGATACCCATTTTGATACGGGCACGCGCCTCATCCCCGATGATGCGGAACTCGCGCGACAAGTGCGTTTCCGCGACCGCATGTTCGATCTTTATCTAAACGAGTCCGTTGCATCGCTGCTGTTTCAGAGCTGGAAGCCGGAGGACGAACGTGATCAAGAGTTGATCGAGAAATCTCACTTCCGTGTCGGTGTAATGTACAAGTTCATCGAGGATGATATGACGAACAAGGAATGGGCCGTGGGTGATTTCTTTTCCATGGCCGACTGCGCCGCCGCACCGGCGCTTTTCTGCGCGCAGCAGGTCGCGCCATTCGTGGACCGCAAGGTCATTAATCAATACTGGCAGCGCCTCAATGCCCGGTCCTCGTGGCAGAAAATCATGGAAGAAGCGGCGCCTTACCTGGAAAAGCTCCAAGCAGCCACTGCCTAGATCTCTTACGGGTTGAGGTAACACCGCCGCACAAAGAGTTTTCGGAAAGCAGTACTCACGGTTTTTGGAGTTCACGACTAACGATTAACGCCTCACGTACAAATGAAATCCCACGCGCGGGCGGTTGTCATAGGCGGCGGAGTAGTCGGCTGTAGCGTTCTTTATCATCTTTCCAAACGCGGCTGGAAAGACGTCGTGCTATTGGAGCGTGACGAGCTCACATCCGGGTCAACCTGGCATGCAGCCGGCGGGATGCACACTCTAAATAGTGATCCCAATGTTGCCAAGCTTCAGAAGTACACGATCAACCTTTACAAGGAGATCGAAGAGATCTCAGGCCAATCCTGCGGTGTGCATCTAACGGGTGGCGTGATGCTCGCCGGCACCGAAGAACGAATGGATTGGCTTAAGGCGGCACATGCCCGCGGTCGTTATCTCGGCATGCACACTGAATTGCTTTCGGTTGAGGAGGCCGCAAAGCGTTTCTCGCTGATGGACAAACAATATTTTGTTGGTGCGCTCTACGATCCCATGGAAGGGCACGTCGATCCTTCAGGCGTGACTCACGCTTACGCGAAAGCGGCCCGTGCAAACGGTGCGGCGATCTACCGCCAAACCCGTGTTACCGATTTGAAGCCGCATCCGGACGGTTCTTGGGATGTCATCACAGACGCGGGTAACTTACATGCCGAGCACGTAGTGAATGCCGGCGGTCTGTGGGCACGCGAAGTCGGTCGCATGGCTGGGCTCGAGCTACCCGTGCTTGCGATGGAGCATCAGTACGTCATCACGGAAGACATGCCCGAGGTGGAAGAAAGCGAAAACGAAGTGCTACACGCGATCGATTTCGAGGGCGAGATCTACATGCGCCAGGAGGGCAAAGGCATGCTCATGGGCACTTATGAGAAGACCGGCGTGCCATGGTCTGAACAGGAGACGCCCTGGGACTTTGGCCACGAGTTGCTTCCATCGGACATCGATCGAATTGCGTCGAGTCTGGAAGTAGGCTTTAGGCACTTTCCTGCGTTTGAACGCGCGGGCATAAAGCGAGTCATCAACGGCCCTTTCACATTCGCACCTGACGGTAATCCGTTGGTCGGCCCCATACGCGGACTAAATAACTTTTGGGTCGCGTGCGGCGTGATGGCCGGATTCAGTCAAGGCGGTGGCGTGGGATTGGCACTCTCGAACTGGATGCTCGACGGTGATCCGGGCTTCGATGTATGGGCGATGGATGTGGCCCGCTTCGGCGACTGGGCGACCATGGCCTACACGAATGCAAAAGTCCGTGAAAATTATTCGAGACGCTTTCAAATCGCGTTTCCTAACGAAGAGCTGCCGGCAGCGCGACCGCTGCGAACGACGCCGGTCTATGATCAGTTCAAAGCCACTAACGCCGTGTTCGGTGCAGCCTACGGTTTGGAGCACGCGCTTTGGTTTGCGCCCGATGGCATGACGCCCTTCGAGGAGGTCACGTTCAAGCGCTCAAACGCTCACGGGCCCGTGGGGGAGGAATGCCAGGCAGTACGCCAAGCAGTAGGGCTAATGGAAATCTCGACCTTCGCGAAGTATGAAGTTACCGGCCCCGGTGCGGAGACGTGGCTGAGTCGAGTCCTCGCAGGCCGCATACCAGGTGACGGGATCATGGTGCTGACGCCCATGCTGAATCCCAACGGCAAGCTCATCGGCGACTTCACCTTAGCCAAGGTGGAGCCCCAGCGTTTCTATATCTTCGGTTCGGGTATCGCAGAGCAATATCATATGCGTTGGTTCGAACAGTATCTGCCGGACACCGGTGTCAGCATACGTGCGCTTGGCACCGACCTCACCGGTTTTTCCATTGCCGGTCCCCGCTCCCGAGAGCTCTTGCGCCGGCTAACCGATGAGGACGTGACGAACCAAAGTTTTCGGTTTCTAGCATTCAAGGAAGTTTGCGTCGCCGACATACCTGCCAAAATCGGGCGCATCAGTTTTACCGGCGAGTTGGGCTACGAGATTTGGGTTGACGCAAATCATCAACGTGCGCTCTACGACGGCTTACTTGAGGCGGGCGCGGGTTTGGGCCTTTGGCCTTTTGGCGCCCGTGCGCTCAACGCCTTGCGGCTAGAGAAGAGCTTCGGCACTTGGGCAAGGGAATTTCGCCCGATCTACGGTCCCTACGAAGCTGGGCTATCGCGCTTCGTAGATTTCGAGCGGCGCAAGTTTGTCGGCAGAGATGCGGCAGTGGAAGAAAGAGAGCAAGGACCGAGGCGGCGGCTGGTCACGTTCGTTGTCGATGCCGCTGATGCCGATGTGATGGGCGACGAACCGATTTGGCTCGATGGCGAGGTGATCGGCTGGGTAACCTCCGGCGGGTTTGTCCATTGTGCACGTGGATCGGTGGCACTTGGCTATGTACCCAGCGAGTTCGCGGTAGCGGATAGCGCGTTCGAGATCGAGATCCTCGGCGACCGCCGTTCAGCGCGCCGCGTCAAGGGATGTCTCTATGATCCGTCAGGTAAGCGAATGCGAAGCTAGCCCCACCCGTACTCTCTCCAAACGAATGCGGACGGTAAACCTGCCCGAGTCTCCGCATCCCTCCCCCCCTTAATCGGAAAGGGGCAGGGAGGGGGATCGCTCGACTTGACCACGCAGCCTAAATGCGAAAACTAACGGATACGCAGGAGCAGCCAGGAGGAGACTAACGAACATGAAAATCGGCAGGTTCGTAGTAACGATCTCTCTGTTCTTTGTCTTGGCGAGCGTCTTCGCGGTTGACCGTGCTAAGCAAGTGGTGTTTCAGGATGCGAAGAACGCGTTCGACGCTGCCGAGTCAGCGCAGGCGAGCTTCTATTCGCCTAAGAACCATGCCAGGGCCGTAAGGCATTACCGCAGTGCCGAGAAGAAGTTCACTGGCGACCCAGATGCTGCCGCATTTCGCGATGACCTGGCGCTCGCCATCGAGTATTTCAACCGAGCGCTTGCAGTGAGCAAGCGGGGACAGGCGATGCTCGCCTCGGCGCTCAAGGCGCGCGCAGATGCTGAGAAGGTAAAAGCGCCAACGCACGCAGGTAACCTATGGCAACGCGGCGAACAGCGACTTGCAAAAGCGATCAGCGATCTCGAACGAGATGCGGTAGCAACTGCTGAGCAACGAGCGGCCGAGGCTGAACAAGCCTATCGCGATGCAGAGCTCGACACTATCAAGGTTACTTACCTGAACGAAGCGCGCCTTGCGCTGGCGCAAGCCAAACGCGATAAAGTCGGGCGCTATGCGCCTAGAACCTTGAAGAAGGCGGAGGATTTATTGACGCAGGCCGAAAGCGCATTGGACAAAAACCGTTATGATGCGGATCGCCCGCGGAATCTTACGCAACAAGCGCAGTACGAAATTAGACATGCCGTCTATCTAGCGGGCGTGATCAGGATTGCTAAAGGTGCGAAGTTGACTCCTGAAGATCTGATTCTCGATTCGGAGATACCGCTGAGTAAGGTCGCGGCAGCTGCCGAGATCAATGCAAGCTTCGATAGTGGTTACGACGCGCCCGCGAAGAGAATCATTGGCTACATTGAGGACCAGCAAGAGCGCGTGCAAAAACTCGAGCAGAACAACAACGACCTTAAGGCCGAGATCAGGCAATTGCAGGAAGGACTGGCCCAGGCCTCGGACGAGCGGACAGCGCTGTCGGAACGGCTTGATGTGCAGATGCAACGCCGAGAGGGGCTCGAACGCGATATAAAAAGCCTTCAAGCCGAAATTCAGCAGCTGCAGCTTAGTCTAGGCGGTGTCTCGGAGGAACGCGTTGTGCTTTCCGATCAATTGGAGAGTCAGGCACAGCTCCGCGAAAACTTGGAGAAAGAAGTCACGACACTTAAGCGGGAAATCGATGTGCTCGAGCAGTTGTTGAAAAACGTTTCGGCACAACGCGAGCTGTTGTCGAAGCAGCTGGACACGCAGACACGGGTGCGCGAGCGGGTCGAGAAGATCGAACGTCTGTTCACGCGCGACGAAGCACGGGTTTCGCGCCAATTCGACGACATCGTTATCCGGCTTGTGGGTTTGCAGTTCCCGTCAGGTCAATCGACGATTAGATCGGAGAATCTTAAGCTATTGCAGAAAGTAGGCCAGGCGATTCAGCTCGTTCCCGGCAGCCGGCTGAGCATCGAAGGACATACAGATTCCTTTGGTAGCGATGCGACCAATCTGGCTCTATCGCAGAAGCGGGCGGAAGCCGTCAAGAAATATCTGGTGGCCAACATGCAGCTTGATCCGTCCACGATTGATGCGATCGGGTACGGCGAAACGCGGCCGGTGGCAAATAACGAGACACCGGAGGGGCGCGCGAGAAACCGGCGGATCGAGGTTGTGATCAAGCCAAAAGTTGGTTCTTAATGAAATCCCCCCAAAGGGCTGGCGCTTGATAAAGGCCAGAGAGAAGGCGATCCATTAAAGCTGTAATGAGCCTCCCAAACGACATTCTCCGCAACGTCGTCTACCGGTCCATGATTCCTGGTGAAGAACCGGAGGTTTGTGCACTTGTCAACCGAGTTTTCGATGTCCGTGTTGCGACTGAGTACACTGAAGAAGGCGTACGAACGTTCCTAGCCTATGTCGAGTCCGAGAATCTGGCCAAGCGTGTCCAACACGATCACTTCGTCCTTGTAGCCGAACTCAGGGGCGCGCTTGTGGGCATGATAGAGATGCGAAAGAGTGCACATGTCTCGCTCCTGTTTGTGGAAGTGCCCGCTCAGCGGAAGGGAATTGGTAGGGAGCTACTCCGGCGATCACTATTGCTCAGTCATGAAAACCGGCCAGAAGTCGAGAAAATTACCGTCCATTCGGCACCCAGCGCCGTGCCTGCCTACGAAGGACTCGGCTTCCACATAACCGGATCCGAGCAAATGGAGCACGGCATTCGCTTCATCCCAATGATTCTTGATTTGACGAGACGAGACTAAATCCCGCGCTAACTAAGTGCGAGCTGCGTTAATCCGACCGAAGCCAAAGAGAAGATTGAGTGAAGAAAGCGACAGCCATCAAAGGTCTTGGCGAAACCGTACTACGCCTAAGAGATCTGCGCAGCATGAAGGCGTTCTATTCTGATGTTATCCGACTAAACGTAACGCGCGAGTTCGATCAAGACAAAACGAACCGCCACCACGCGTGACTTCTTTTTCGACTTGATGACCAACGGTTGATACCTATGGTTAGAGCGTTCATTTTATGAACGTCTGTCTGGGAACTGCCGATTATCAGACAGGAAGTGCCGAATATCGGCTGTATTGACCACGTGGCAGACAGGCGCAAGCAGACCTAACCCCTTATAAGCTATTGAATATGCGCTATTTTATCGGGCACGCGTCGGTGCCAAAGCGAAGGGCACGGTCGTTGCAGGGTCGCATGGCAGATAACAGTACAACGCCCCGCGATGCAACCAATCAGTATTTGCCGCCAGGGAAGCCGCGGCTACACACTCATCGAACTTCTGTTCGTCGCGTTCATTGTCGCAATCTTGGCAGCAATCGCGATACCGGCCTACTGGGATTATGCGGCTGAGGTACGCTTAGCCGGCCACGCGCAATTTGCGCTCGAGTCGGTGCGGCTGGCCCGGATCGAAGCCGTGACCCGTGAGGTGCCGGTGAGCCTGTGTGCCAGTGACGATGGTTCAAGCTGTACAGGATCTCCCTGGCAAGACGGATGGATTGTTTTCAGCGACGAAAACGAGGCCGGAGTGATCGACGGAACAGATGAAGTCTTGCGTGCGGTGAGAGCCTACGAAGGTCGCACAATACTAGAGGTCAGCGCTCCCGATGGCACACCCGCTCCCTACTTGCAGTTCAATCCAGGGTTAATCAGGATCGTTCGATGCAAACACTGCAAGGATCACATCGGTGACTTACCTTGGGCACTCCCATACTTTTTGGCTGCGTTAGGAATACAAGAAGCCATGGCGCACCACAACAACGATGATAACGACCATGACGATAACGATAACGATGACGATAATGATGATAGTGATGACGACGATGGCAATGATGATGACAAGGGGGACAAAGCTGATCAACTCCTAGCGATTCTCAAGTTTTGTGATGACAATCGTAGGCGCGCGCGTGGACGAGCAGTGAACGTCACACGTGGAGGAGCAGCAAAAATCGAGGAAATAGATTGCCGCTAGTGTGCGAAGAAGTGGCTTTGCATCATCATCCATTAAGACCGCTAGCATGGTCTCTGAGGTGAAAGTGAGTTCAGTGATTGATACGAATGGAGGACTGGCTCGTGTCCTGGAGCGAATTAATGCAGTCAGGCGCAGAGTTCCCGCATCGGGGTGGAACGGTGCTGACGAGGAGGGCATTGAATCGTTGTTCCTCCCCTCGCAGAAGTTGGCTGTGTACGGTAGTCTCGCTCCTGGGCGGCAAAACCATTCCGTCTTGGAATCGCTCGGGGGCCGCTGGGCCGATGGGTTCGTGCGCGGCCAACTGCACGCATTCGGGTGGGGGGCAAACCTCGGCTATCCGGGTTTTCGGTGGGATCCGCAAGGCGATACCGTTCCCGTAAACGTTCTCTCCTCCGGTGCCTTGATGTCAGAATGGATATACCTCGATCACTTTGAGGGCGAGCAATACGTCAGGATTCTCGTGCCTGTCGAGAACGGCTCGGGTGTATTTGCGGTTGCAAATCTCTATGCGCTGCGAGAAGACAGCTGATCAAAGCTAGCGAGCCAGCCCGTGCAAAGCTAAGGCGACGACGGCTGTAGAAGAAAAAAATCCCCGCACAAGGCGGGGTTCGCTTAGCGCGAAAACTCTATAAGGGGTATGGCTCTTGACGTTATCGCGCTCTAAACGTGAAGACCAAACCTACCGCGGTCACGAGCGCTCCAACGGCGGTTCCCATAGTCTGTTGGCGCCCGAAGCCGACGTCATCGCCGATGCCGATCACGTCGGCTAACAGAGACGAGGCCAGAAGCGCTACTCCAACGATGAGCAAGACGATGGCTGCTGTCCTATTTCCTAACATAGTGATTACCTCTCGCCCAGCCGGGCGGGTTGCTCTGTCCAAAAAGTGTGCATCAGCTGTTCCATCTTTCGTAAGTAACTGATTTATAGAAACAACGGAAGTACGGCTTAGTGGCGGGTGCTCCCTAGCTGTAAAGTGCATCGACGCGCCCCCGCCCCCCATCTGACTTAGTTATGTTTGTTTTGTCCTGAAAGCCGCTGAATTCGGCGAAATCAACCAGGGCGACCGGCTGTAAGCGCTACCGACAGTTCGACGACCCCTTCCCAGCGCTCGGCCGCTGCTCGTGACGCGGCCCTACCTCCTCCGTCCATGGAGTCGTCCCCAACCGAGTAGGGAGGGGGCAGGGGAAGGTTTAGGGAAGGGGTTGGG
>JBHICC010000047.1:0-18443 GCA_046759385.1 Acidiferrobacterales bacterium
ACCCCCGCCCCTACCTGGATCGCTCGGTGCAGGTGGCGGCGCCGAGTAAGAAGTAGCCGCACTCCCGGATCCAGCCCCTATTCCACCCTACTCGACACGCCGGCGAAAACTGGCGTATACAGTCGCGCATGATTCATCCAACGTCTACGCTGGAGGCGCGAACGGCCGATATCGCCGACAACCTTGAGCGCGTTAGACACGCAATCAGTGACGCGGCAGCGGCTGCCGGCCGTAATCCGCGTGACGTGCGACTGATCGCGGTGTCGAAGACCATGCCGGCCGTGAACGTCGAGGCCGCTGCGTGTGCTGGCCAGATCGAGTTCGGCGAGAACACGATGCAGGACGCTCTTACTAAGATCCCTGTCTTGCGCAAACGGGGATTGACTTGGCATTTCATCGGCCACCTCCAAACCAACAAAGTGAAATTCGTTCCCGGTCATTTCGCGTGGGTGCACTCCGTTGATCGCCTTACACTGGCACAAAAGCTCTCCCTTGCCTGTGAGCGCGCCGGCGCTCGGCTGAATACGCTTGTTCAGGTGAATGTAACGGGCGACCCAAACAAGCATGGCATCGCGCCCAAATCCACGCCTGCGTTCATTGACCAATTGATTGATGCCAACCTCCCGGCGCTAGAGTTATGCGGGTTAATGACCATGGGTCCGTATCAGGCAGACGAGCACGCGCTTCAAGGTTGCTTCGCCCGCTTGCGAACTTTGTTTGAAGAATGTCGCGGGCGGCTTTCGCTACCCAAGTTCACCGAACTCTCGATGGGGATGACCGACGACTTTCGCATCGCCATTGCTGAAGGTGCGACCATGGTTCGCATTGGTACAGCCATCTTCGGCCATCGAGCCTATAAGACGCCTAAGACCTAAACGCGGAGCACGCAAAGGCGCAGGGAGCGCGGAGAGAATTAATAACAAAAGCGAGCTCTGCGTCGAGTTCAGAGCGTCAAAGTCTGGCTGAGAAATAGGCGGCAATTACGATAAGCGCGCCACCAGCCCACTCGCGCAAGCTCATCGTCTCATCCGTCAACAATTGCTGGGAAATCGCGCCGGCGACAAGCTCAAACAGCAAAATCACAGCCGAACGATGCACGGGCATCTGGGTAACCCCATATAACACGAGCATTGTCATGACCAGTATGCCGAATCCTCCAAGGGCAACGCCTTGCAACATCGTCGCAGTACCCACGTTCGGCGTTGGCAAACCTAGGATACCGATCAGCAACGCCGCCACGACGATGACTCCAATCCAGCTGCTTGCGGATTTTGCGGCCACGGTGATTTGCTGGCCCTTGCGTACGAGAACGTTGGAGAAAGCGAAGGCGACCCCAGACGCGATGGCAAGCCAATCAGCATGGCCTTGGGGCCAAGGGACACCGAGAATAGGATTCCACAGCATTAGCAGCGCACCAGCCATCGCTACAACCAAGATAACCAGTGACAACGCTGAGACCCGCTCGTGCAGCATAGCCCAACCGAGAATCACAGCCCAAAACGGTGAGAGATAAAACAGCAGCAGCACCCGCATCACATTGCCGTCGAGCACGGCCAGGATGAATGCGACGTTGGTGCACCCAGCGGCCATGGCCAAGGGAAGCAGTATCTTGCCGTGCGCACCAAACTCGCGAAAAGAACGTGCAGTGTAGGGAAGACTCGTGATTAGTGCTGCCGAGTAGACCACCAGCGTGAGCCAAGTGCCATACAGGCCCTGCGCTTCTAAAAGCCGCAGGGGGTACCAGATCACGCCCCAAAGTGTCGCACCTAGGAGCAGCGCCAAAACAGCGGGTGAAGAGATTCTCTTAGACAAGCGTCTGGTACGTTTCTGATTCTAGTTGGGGCGCAGTACCGCAGCTGGCAGCACGGGCCGCACTCGGTTTCCTGTAGAATTCGGCAAGCCTGTCTTATAGCAAGATTCGGCCCATAGCAGAACGACTGGAGACAGCCCCCATGAGTAACATCCAGCAGATCATCGATGAGGCTTTTGAGCGCCGGCATGAACTCACTCCGCGGACCGTTGAAGCCCGGGTAAAAGACGCCGTATTGGAGGCGATCAACTTACTCGACAGTGGCCAGGCGCAGGTAGCCACAAAAAAGAACGGCAGCTGGGTTGTCAACGAGTGGCTGAAAAAGGCCGTGTTGCTTCTTTTCAGGATTGAAGACAACACTTTGCTCAAAGGGGGATTTACCAATTACTACGATAAGATTTCGTCCAAGTTCGCGGACTATAACTCACGCGGTTTCCGTGATGTCGGATTTCGCGTCGTGCCACCCGCGGTTGTGCGCCAGGGGGCTTATGTGGCACCCGGCGTCGTGCTCATGCCGAGCTACGTTAATATCGGCGCGTACGTCGATGAAGGAACGATGGTAGACACGTGGGCGACCGTAGGTTCATGTGCTCGGATTGGCAAAAACGTTCACCTCTCTGGCGGTGTCGGTATCGGCGGCGTGCTAGAGCCAATCCAGGCTACGCCGACAATCATAGAGGACAGCTGTTTCATCGGGGCGCGCTCCGAGATCGTGGAAGGCGTAGTGGTGGGCGCCGGCTCGGTAATTTCCATGGGCGTCTACATCGGGCAGAGCACAAAGATTCTTGATCGGGCAACCGGCGAAATTCTTTACGGCAGAGTGCCGCCAGGGGCTGTCGTCGTATCCGGCAACTTGCCTGCCAAGGATGGAAGCCATAGTCTCTATTGTGCAGTTATCGTTAAGCATGTCGACGAACAGACACGAAGTAAAGTGGGGATTAATGAATTATTGCGCGATCTGTGAAACGTGTCAGGAGTGAACCGCAACAGGCACCCGGAGCTAACGATCTAACGGTATGCAAGAAAACAAGACCCTTGAACTGACTACAACTCTGGTCGGGCGTCCTTCGGTGACGCCGGACGACGCCGGTTGTCAGGATATTCTAGCCGAAAGGTTGGAAGCACTCGGCTTCCGTGCGCATCGCCTCCAGTTTGGCGATGTAAGTAACTTGTGGGCAGAACGAGGTGAAGGTAAGCCGTTGGTTGTGTTTGCGGGTCACACTGACGTCGTGCCACCGGGCCCATCTGAATTGTGGGACAGCGACCCGTTTGTGCCCGAAATCCGTGACGGCCATCTGTACGGGCGCGGTGCCGCGGACATGAAATCTTCGCTGGCGGCATTTGTTACCGCAGTAGAGGATTACATCGAACGAACGCCAGCGCACAAGGGCAGTATCGGATTTCTGATCACCTCCGATGAGGAAGGCGTAGCGCGTGACGGCACCCGCCGGATAGTGGATTGGCTGCGTGACCAGGGCAAACAGATCGACTACTGTGTGGTGGGAGAACCGTCCTCGGTAGAAACCTTAGGCGATGAGATCAAGAACGGGCGCCGCGGCTCGCTGAACGGGGCGTTGGTCGTTCATGGCGTGCAGGGTCACGTCGCTTATCCGCATCAAGCGAAGAATCCCATCCACGTGGTAGCGCCGGTATTGGCCGAGCTGGTTGCCGCGGAATGGGACCAAGGGACCGAGCAATTCCCACCAACGACGTTTCAGGTTTCAAACGTGCGCGCTGGCACTGGCGCCGACAACGTAATCCCGGCAAGTTTGGAGCTGGAGTTTAATCTGCGTTACTCGACCGCAGTAACTGAGGAGAGCTTGCAAGAGCGTATCGAAGCTCTGCTAGAGCGTCACGGACTCAGCTACACGTTGAACTGGCGCCATAGCGGCGCGCCTTTCTTGACTCCAGTCGGCGTGCTCATCGAGGCCATGCGCATGGCCATCCGAGATGAGCTCGGGCGTGACCCGATATTGTCGACCGCGGGAGGCACGTCGGACGCTCGATTTATTGCCCCCACCGGCGCCGAGGTTGTGGAGTTCGGCCCAATCAATCGCACGATTCACCACGCTAATGAGTGCGTCGCTGTCGCCGACTTGCCTCGGCTGGGGCGAATCTACGCCAAAGTGTTGGCGAAACTACTAAAATAAGGCAAGAAGTCTACTGTTTATTCAAGAAGTTATATCTTCTTCCTCGAGTTAATTCTCACGCCGAAAAAGCGCGTTCCCGCCGCACGGAGTCTCGGCGAGCTGACTATAATAACACTCAAAACCGCAAACAGACCGCATTCGCCCAGACAATCAAACCCGGATGTTAAAGCGAGACTGGTTTATAGCCCTAATCATCTCCTTAGCATTCGCCGCTGCCACCCTGCTCGGCGCTCCATTTCTGCAAAATATGGAGCGCTTGGCTTATGACACCGGCGTAGCATTGACTGAAAGGGATCTGGGGGCCACCGACAAAATCGCTATTGTGGCGATCGATGACGAAAGCATCGAGCAAATTGGGCGCTGGCCATGGCCACGCCACGTGCTGGCACAGATAATCGCGTGGCTAGGCGAGGCTGAAGCCAAAGTTATCGGACTACAGATATTCCTCAGCGAACCACAGACCGACCCCGGCCTTGTCTATTTTCAGGAGCTACGAGACTACATGGCACGGGCAAAGTTCCCGGCCTCGGCCCGTAGGCAGACGCAAGGCGTTCTCAAACTGATCGATCGTGCAGAACAAAAGCTCGATGCCGACGGCATACTAGCAAAAGCGCTGCCGCGAGCCGGAAACGTTTACATGCCGATGTTCTTCAGCTTAGAAACGCCACTCGGCAAGCCGGATGAGCCCTTACCTGAGTTTATAAAACGCAATCGGCTGACTAAGATAGTCGAGCGCCCAGAAGTATTGGCTATCCCATTCGAAACCGATGCGGTGCTTTACCCGCTCCCGGTTTTCGGCACTCACACAGCGGGAATAGGACACAATAACCTGCCCACAGATCCTGACGGCGGTATACGCAAAGCCACGCTTGTCCTTAAATACTATGGAGACTACTACCCTTCTCTCGCTCTGTTACTGGCAGCACGTAGCTTGAATCTAAAACCGGAAGACATAACTGTCTTTCTCGGCCAAGGCGTGAAATTAGGCCGTTTGGAGATCGGCACGGATCAATTCATGCAGATGCTTACCGGTTTTTACGCGCCTATTGATGGCGAGTCGCCCTTTGCCATCTACTCCTTCAATGATGTGCGAACGGGCCATATTCCAGCATCGTCCTTCAAAGACAAGACTGTGCTAGTCGGACCGACCGCGCTAGGCGTGGGTAGCACCCACCTAACCCCAATCTCCCCAAACATGTCAGGTGCCGAGCTGACTGCCAATATTATCGCGAGTATTCGCAATCAGGATTTTTATACCCAGCCCGAATGGGCGAACTGGGCACGCGCCGCTATCTTCCTAGCGATCGCGGCCTACCTGATGTTTACATTGCCGCGCTTGGCCGCCGGCGTTGCTGCTGGCGTGTCATTGATCCTGTTCTTAGGCCTGCTCGGCAGCGAGGAATACCTGCTGATGAACGAACGGGTATGGCTCGAGAACGTGTCGCCCGCGCTGTTGTTGCTCGTCGGACATGTGGCGTTAACGACAAAGCGCTTCCTTATCACAGAACGACTCAAGCAGAGCGCAGAAACCGACTCCGCGCAAACTAACCGGATGTTGGGCTTGTCATTTCAATCCCAAGGCCAGTTGGATATGGCCATGGACAAGTTTCGTCGGCTGCCGATCGATAAATCGGTTCTAGAGCTCATGTACAACCTAGCGTTGGACTTCGAAAGGAAGCAACAATTCAACAAAGCGGTATCGGCTTACGATTATATCCTCGAGAACGACCCGAAATTCCGAGACACCGGCGAACGAAGGAAACGGGCCCAAGAGACTGAACGCACAGTCACACTCGGTTCACGCCGCATGACCACGACGGGCACCTTAATCCTCGACGGAGTGGATCAGAAACCCACCTTGGGTCGTTACGAGGTTGAGAAAGAAATCGGTAAAGGCGCGATGGGTACTGTCTATCTTGGGCGTGATCCCAAAATTAACCGCGTCGTGGCCATCAAGACCATGGCACTTTCCGAAGAGTTTGAAGATAAAGAACTCGACAAGGCCAAAGGGCGTTTTTTCCGAGAAGCGGAGACAGCGGGTCGATTGAGTCATCCCAACATCGTGACAATATACGACGCTGGCGAGGAACAGGATCTCGCCTACATCGCTATGGAGTTCCTTGAAGGCAAGGATCTAACCCATTACATCAAGTCCAAGGGGCGGCTACCCTCAAAGTTCGTCTTAAAGCTGGTCGGTCGCGTGGCCGACGCCCTGGA
This sequence comes from Acidiferrobacterales bacterium, assembly GCA_046759385.1. GTDB lineage: Bacteria > Pseudomonadota > Gammaproteobacteria > Acidiferrobacterales > SPGG2 > JBHICC01. Next base: position 6,178 of record JBHICC010000047.1, read on the forward strand.
CTATGCGCACAAGCAGGGCGTCGTACACCGGGATATCAAGCCGGCGAATATCATGTACAATGAAAAGGATCGGAGTGTTAAAGTCACGGACTTCGGCATCGCTCGGATCACGGCGTCCAGCCGCACTAAGACCGGTGTCATCTTGGGCACGCCGTCATACATGTCTCCGGAGCAGCTCGCGGGCAAAAAGGTAGACGGCCGGTCTGATTTGTTTTCTTTGGGCGTTACTATGTACGAGCTGCTTGCCGCCGAGCAGCCGTTCGGGGGGGAGACGATGGCGGCGCTCGTCTATCAGATTGCGAACAGTAAACATCCTGACATCAAGTCACAGTGTCCAGATCTCCCACCAGGTTTGGGACCGATCGTCGACAGGCTGCTTGAAAAGGATCCAGACAAAAGATTTCGCACCGGAAAAGAACTCAAGCTGGCTATTGCTAACTGCATGAATGGGCTCGTAGACCACGGGTAACGTCGATGACCACTCTCGTCATAGGCAGCATGACGGACCCTGGGATGATCCGCCCGGACAACGAGGACCGTATCTCCACCACCCCAGAACTCGGACTGGCCGTGGTCGCGGACGGTATGGGGGGCCATCAAGCTGGCGAGGTGGCTAGTGGTATGGCTGTTGACGTTGTGACGCGGCATGTACTTGACGCAGTGTCGCGTGAGGAGGATGAAGGTAAGAAGAAAAAGAAAGGTAGCGAGGAGCCCTCGCCCGAATTCAAGGCTATCAACGAGGCAATAGCGCTTGCGAACTCAGCCATCTTCGAACTGGCACAGAGGAGCCCTGATTGCACGGGCATGGGCACGACTATAGTCCTGACGTTATTTTACGATGACAAAGTATGCGTGGGCCATGTCGGTGATTCACGGGTATACCGTTTCCGGGACGATAAGCTTGAGCCCTTAACCGAGGACCACTCATTGGTCCAGGAACTTGTAAGTCGAGGGCTTATCACAGCGGAGGAGGCGCGTCACTCAGTAAACAAAAACTTGGTGACACGTGCCCTTGGCATCGAGGCGACCGTAGACTCAAATGTCATCGAATGCAAACTCAAGGATAAAGATGTCTATCTGTTGTGCTCAGACGGGTTAAACGATGTCCTGCCAGACGAGCTGACCGCACAGATATTGAAAGATTGCGGCGAGGACCTTCAAGACGCCGCTGACCGAATGGTTAAAGAGGTCAACGCGAGGGGCGGACCCGATAACGTCTCCGTTGTTTTGGTTCGTACCGGCAAACGATTCGCTCGGGATAAACGTGCTATTAAGCAATTATCGCAAGACTCGAAGAGTACGGAAGCATAGTATTGTACCCTGGCGTATTCATTGCAGGGATGGGTGGGTAAGGCAATGGCCAAAATTATTCTAATGTACGAGAAAAAAGTGCTCGATCAGTATGAGCTAGATCAGGGTGACATGAAGGTTGGCCGACGCCCAGACGCCGATATAACGATCGACAACATGGCCGTAAGTGGCGAGCACGCCAATATCTTTACGATCGGCGAGGACTCGTTTATCCAAGACCTCGGTAGTACGAATGGTACCTATGTCAACAACAAGAAGATCACAAAACATCATCTGAAGAATGGCGACATTATCACCATCGGCAAGCACACCCTGAACTACGTCAACGAAATGGAGACCAAACCGGCCGATGACTTTGCGAAAACAGTGATTATCACACCGCCAAGTATGGGTGAGGGTGTGGGCGGACAAAAGGCGGGATTGTATGTGTTGAGCGGACCAAATAGCGGAAAACGAATCGACGTGAACAAAAGGATTACCAATCTCGGGCGCACTGGCAAGCGCTCTGGCACGATTACCCGCACTGACGACGGATACATTCTCGCTGCCGGCGAGGATAAGGACTTGCCTAAGCTCAACGGTCGCGTTATTACAAAGAAGGGTGCAAAGCTAAAGGATGGTGATGTGATTGAGGTTGCAGGAACGCGACTGCAGTTTCAACTAAAATAGAAGGCCAAGTAACTGCTTATTAGATTCTTCTCTTGCTACCCACTGGTTAGCACTTGCTATTTATTCTGTAATATTTCCAATGCCTCTGCTAACTGTCTAACGGGGAAGACGTCGATACGCTGCTCGTGTGTTTTCGGTTTGTTGGCAAAAGGAATGATCGCTCGCTTAAACCCGAGTTTGGCAGCTTCCCGGATACGCTCTTGACCCCGTTGCACGGGTCGGATCTCGCCCGCTAGTCCCATTTCGCCGAACATGACGAGGTCGCGACCAAGCGGCACGTCGTTCATGCTAGAGACGATCGCCGCAGCCGCTGCGAGATCGGCCGCCGTCTCTAGCACCTTTACTCCGCCGGCGACGTTTATGAACACGTCCTGATCATGCGTAGCGACACCAGCATGCCTATGCAGCACGGCGAGTAGCATACCTAATCGGTTCGCGTCGAGCCCAACACTTACGCGCCGTGGATTAGTTAGATGACTCTGATCTACCAACGCCTGCACCTCAACAAGCAACGGGCGTGTGCCTTCCTGCGTGGCTAGCACCACTGTTCCAGGCACGGTCTCACCCTGACGACTGACAAACATTGCCGAGGGGTTGGTAACCTCTTGCAAACCTGATTCTGTCATTACAAAAACACCGATCTCATTAACGGCGCCAAAGCGGTTCTTCGTGGCTCGAATGATGCGAAACCGACTTGACGGGTCACCTTCAAAATAAAGCACGGTATCTACCATATGTTCGAGCACACGCGGGCCAGCCAAAGTGCCTTCTTTCGTCACGTGCCCCACCAAAAACAAGGCAATCCCATTTTGTTTTGCCAAACGCACTAGCTGCCCAGCGGTTTCGCGTACTTGAGCGACGCTGCCGGGTGCTGACTGCAGGAGTTCCGTGAAAACTGTCTGGATAGAGTCGACCACGACGACTTGAGGCGCCTCAGCCTCGGCACAGGCCAGAATCGCTTCTAGCTGATTCTCCGCAAACAAGCGAACGTGACCCCCCTTGAGTCCCAAGCGATCGGCGCGCAATGCTATCTGCTGTGCCGATTCTTCGCCCGTGACATACAGCACCGGCGTGTTCTCACTGATAGCGGCGAGCGCTTGGATCAGGAGCGTGGATTTTCCAACACCAGGATCGCCGCCGATGAGTACCACCGACCCAGCGACTACCCCCCCGCCCAGTACTCGGTCGAGTTCCGATAATCCGGTGCGCAGATGGCTAAGGGATTTCAGTTCGACCGCATCCAGAGACTGTGCGCTCGCCGCCGGCGCCAGACGTGGAAACCGTCTACCCCCGGTTTCTGTCGCCGCTATCGTCTCGGTCAGCGTATTCCAGCTTTCGCAAGCGGGGCACTGCCCGCTCCACTTCGGCGCCTGCGCTCCACACTCGCTGCAGCTGAATACGGATTTTGTCTTGACGGCCATTATCTTCCACAACCATAAAACAATAGTTCAGTCTGCTCGCCAGGGTGTGGATTCACGCATTGACCTCCACCCTCGGTACACGCGCTGGCATTCGTGCGAGTAACTCGTAACCGATCGTCCCTGCGCGCTTAGCCACCTCTTCGACCGATAGCCCTTTACCCCACAAGACAACGGGGTCACCGGCCTTCGCATCTGGCTGATTGCGAAGATCCACGGTGATCATGTCCATCGACACTCGCCCTATTAAGGGCACGCGCTTGCCATTGATCAAAACCGGCGTTTGTCCGGGCGCATGCCGCGGGTAGCCATCACCGTAGCCCATAGCAACCACACCGACTAACATGTCCTCCGGACACGTCCACTCACCCCCGTACCCTACACGTTCTCCCTTGCGTTGCCGATTGACCGCGATTAGCTGACTCGTGAGTGTCATCGCTGGCTGCAGCTCAAGGTCTTCGGCAGTACGATCGAGCAATGGCGACACCCCATACAACATGATACCCGGGCGAACCCAATCCAGATGGCTTCCCGGCCACGCCAGTATACCGGCGGAATTGGCCAAGCTACGCTCCATATCGCTGTCTTTCGCCAGCTTGGTAAACCGTGCTATCTGCTCTGTTGTCGTCGAGTCGTTAGCATCGTCGGCATTGGCGAGATGAGACATTAAACGAATGCGGCCGACACACCGGCACTGTCGTAGCCGCTCCAGTACCGCTTGAACACGCTCAGGCGAAAAACCAATCCTGTGCATTCCCGTGTCGATTTTCAGCCAAACGTCGAATGGATACGGCTGGGCAGCGCGCTCAAGACGCCGCAGCTGACTCTCATGATGCACGACAGTCGCAAACCGATAGTGATTGAGCGCGCCGAGCTCGGCATCATCGAAAAACCCTTCTAGCAAGCAGGTCGGGTGCGCCACTCCTGCATTGCGTAGCGTTAGCGCTTCATCGAAGCTGGCCACCGCAAACGCATGCGCCTCGAGCAGGACACGGGCGACCGAGATCAGTCCGTGCCCATAGCCATTCGCTTTTAGCACAGCCATGATCTTAGACTGGGGAGCTGCCTGTCTGACCCGGTCCAAGTTGTGGCGCAACGCCTGCGCATCAATCAGCGCACGCGCCGGCCGAGTCATCCAAAGGCCTCGTCGAAATCAGCGCTCGTGTAGTTTTCGAACTTCGTGTACTGGCCAAGGAAGGTGAGACGGACCGTACCCGTCGGTCCGTTACGCTGCTTGCCAATAATAATCTCTGCCGTTCCTTTGTCGATACTGTCTTCGTTATAAACCTCGTCCCGATAAATAAACACGATCACATCTGCATCCTGTTCGATCGAACCAGATTCACGTAAGTCCGACATAACTGGCCGTTTGTTCGGTCGTTGTTCCAGGCTGCGATTCAGCTGCGACATCGCGATCAACGGTACGCTCAACTCCTTGGCAAGGTTCTTGAGCGCACGGGTGATATGTGAGATCTCCGTTGCTCGATTCTCGTTGCTCTCGAACGACTGCATCATCTGCAGGTAGTCCACTAGGATTAACCCTAGACCGTGCTCGCGCTTCAAGCGCCGTGCTCGTGCACGCAGCTCCATTGGTGTCAGGCTAGGCGTATCGTCGATGAAGACGGGAGCTTGGGCAAGCAGGCTCATCGTGGAGGTTACCCGCGGCCAATCGTCATCGTTTAGTTTGCCGGTGCGGATTTTGTGCGTGTTCAGCCGACTCATTGATGCCAACATGCGCATTGCAAGCTGCTCGCCCGGCATCTCCATGCTAAAAATCGCTACCGGGAGGCTCTGACCAACCGCCACGTTCTCGGCAATATTCATCGCCAAGGACGTTTTCCCCATCGACGGACGTCCAGCCACGATTATTAGGTCTGACGATTGCAAGCCCGACGTCATTTCGTCGAGATCGGCAAAGCCTGTTGGCGTTCCGGAAATGGAACTCTCAGAATGATACAGCTGGTCGATTCGATCGACTGCCGAGCTCAGCAACTTCGTCAACGGTTGGAAACCGCCTTGCCTGTGACCGCCCTTCTCGCTAATTGCTAGTATGTTGCGTTCCGCAAAATCGAGAAGCTCGACTGTTCTTCGGCCTTCCGGTTCGTAGACGCTGCCAGTGATGTCGCTCGCGACATTGAGCAGTTCACGCATGATCGCGCGGTCACGTACGATGTCCGCGTAAGCGCCAATGTTGGCTGTGCTTGGCGTGTTCTTGGCGAGCGCACCGAGATAAGCGAGTCCGCCTGCTTCCTCGAGCGAACCTTGGTGTTGTAACTGCTCCGATACGGTAACGACATCCGCAGGATTGTTCTCTTCGTACAGTTGGCAAATAGCGCGAAAAATTAGCCGATGCTCCCTGCGATAAAAGTCTTCCTCGCCGACCTTGTCAGCAACCTGATCCAGGGATCGATTATCAAGCATAAGTCCGCCGAGGACGGACTGCTCAGCCTCGACGGATTGCGGTGGGAGTTTCAAACGGTCTGCTGCACCCTCAGCACCTGCAGAAGAATAGGCCCGCTCTTCCATTGATTCTCCTCCTGGTCATTGGTGGAACGCGGCCCGTAGCGCTGTACGGGGCTTCGGATGGGCACTACCCTTACTCACGCCGCGCACAAGCGCATCCGTTAGACGTTATTCTATTCCTGTTCGCCGACGATCGACACCTTGATGTTCACATCGACTTCGGGATGCAGAGTTACCTGTACTTCGTGGTCGCCTACCTCCTTTAGCGGACCTGTCGGAAGATGGACCTCGGAGCGGTGGAGCTCAAAACCCGCTTCTTCCATGGCCTCGACAATGTCGCGCGTGCTGACGGACCCAAACAGCTTTCCTTCCTCGGAAACCTTGCGAACGATCTCAACCCTCGCGCCCTCCAGCCCCTTCGCGCGATCTTGCGCGCTGGCTAAGGCTTCTGCGTGTTGTTGTTCGAGCTCGGCGCGCTGCGCGTCGAACCGCGCACGGTTCTCGGCGTTAGCGATCACGGCCTTGCCGTAAGGGATTAAATAGTTGCGTGCGTAACCGGGTTTAACGCGGACCTCATCGCCAAGATTGCCAAGGTTCTGCACCTCTTCGAGCAATATCACTTGCATTGTCTACTACTCCCTTAAGCCGCCGAGGTCTGACATTGGTGGCGCCTCGTGGATCAATGACTGTCGCTATAGGGTAAAAGCGCCAGATAACGCGCGTACTTGATCGCGCGCGCGAGCTGTCGCTGGTAGCGCGCTTTAGTCCCAGTATTGCGACTCGGAATAATCCTGCCGGTCTCGGTGATATAGCCCTTCAAAGTAGCGAGATCCTTGTAATCGATTTCCTCTACTCCCTCGGCCGTAAACCGACAGTATTTCTTTCGCCTGAAATAGCGTGACATCGCTAAACTCCTCTGGTTGACAGGTCTAGCCTAGCTTATTGCGCCGGCGCTTCCCCAGTCGGTGTCGGCGTCTCAGGCGACGCTTCTTCGGCGCCAACCTCGGCCCGCGCTAAATCATCACCGGCGCTGGCCTCCACTGGCTCGGGGGCCTTAGCTTCATCCTGACCGTTCTTGGCCAAGGGTGACGCTGTCGTGACCGGCCCTTTGCGCTTAATAACAAGGTGGCGCAGCACGGCATCGTTGAACTTGAACGCCGCTTCCAGCTCATGCAGGGTCTCAAGCGTACACTCGATATTCATGAGCACGTAATGAGCCTTGTGGACCTTATTGATAAGGTAGGCGAGCTGTCGCCGGCCCCAGTCCTCTAAGCGGTGGACAGCGCCTTTCTGGGACTCGATCATCGAGCGATAACGCTCGATCATGGCGGGGACTTGCTCACTCTGGTCCGGATGGACCAGAAAGACGATTTCATAATGACGCATTGTGTCGCTCCTTATGGATATAGCCTTCCGCAACCCCACGGGGCCGGTAAGGCAAGGAACATGTCGCGGACAACACCGCAAAAACCGAGCGCGGATTCTAGCCGATCGCGCCGCCGCTGCCAACAGGAAACCGTGAGGCGTTGGGTGTAAGGCGTGAGGAGAAAGGCAGCCAATTCTCGGCTGCTAACCCATTGCCCCTCTCGCTTCACTCCTCACCTTTCACCCGCTCTGTGCGGCGTTGCCGCAATGCCTCATAGAGGCAAACCGCCGTCGCCACGGCGACGTTTAAGCTCGGCACCGCCCCGCGCATCGGGATTCTAATCAGCTGATCACAATGCTCACGCGTCAACCGGCGCAGCCCTTGTGCCTCCCCGCCGAGGACCAGTGCCAGTGGCCCGGTAAGATCCACAGCGTAGAGGTCCGCTTCCGATTGCTCGGTCGACCCGACTAGCCAGATCCCGGCCTGCTTTAATCGTGCCAAAGTCCGGGAAAGGTTAGTAACCCGAAACATGGCTACCGACTCTGTCGCCCCGCTTGCCGCGCGCCGCACAGCGGCCGTAATCGAAACCGCGCGGTCGCGAGGAAAGATGACTGCATCGGCACCGGCGGAATCGGCACAGCGCAGGCACGCCCCCAGATTGTGCGGATCCTGCACGCCATCGAGGACAACGAGCAGCGGGGTATGTGACAACTGTTGCAGGAATCCTTCGAGATCCCGCTCATTACGTACTACTTCGGCCCGACATCGCGCGACCACACCTTGATGGCGCTCGCCGCCCGTCAGTTGGTCCAGTTTCGCGCGCGGAACGCGGTGCAATGTGATGCCGGCCTGTCGCGCGGCGTGGATGATCTCAAAGCTACGGTTATCAGTGCGCTCTTCATTTAACCACACGGTATCTACGTTGTGAGGATCTTTTCTGAGTGCGCTGAGAACAGCATGCAGCCCACAAATCTTGTCTTCGCCAATATCCACGAGATCGCGAGCAGTTTACTAACGGTGCTTTCGCGTGGTTGGACCACGGCGTACGCGACGCCGCCCCGGATCCACAGGTTCTAGATCAATTCTGGCTTCATCTAAATCGACACGGACGACTCGCACCCGCAGTTGGTCACCTAGGCGGTAGGTCTTGCGCGTCCGTGAGCCAGTCAATCGATGCTTTATTGGATCGAAGTGAAAGTAATCATTACCGAGAGCCGTAATATGCACGAGACCGTCGACAAACACGTTCATCAGCTGCACAAACACGCCAAAGTTTTTCACCCCGGTGATCATTCCATCAAATTCGTCACCCACGTGATCCATCATGTATTCGGCCTTGAGCCAGCGCACCACTTCGCGCGTAGCGTCGTCCGCTCGCCGTTCGGTCATCGAACAATGGGCCCCGAGGGTTCTTGCCTCCTCCACAGACATAGCCACAGGTTTGTCCCTCAAAATCGTCTTAATCGCCCGGTGCACCTGAAGATCTGGGTAACGTCGAATCGGCGACGTGAAATGCGTATAGTTCTCATAGCCTAAAGCAAAATGACCGATACTATCTGGACTGTATAGTGCTTGGCTGAGACTCAGCAGCAGCGCCATTTGAATTAACTGCGCGTCCGGCCGCTTGCTCACGTCAGCGAGTAGATCAGCATAATGTTGTGGTTGCGGGTCCGCACCACCGCCCAGTGATAATCCTAGCTCCCCGAGAAATTCGCGCAGCTCCGTAAGCTTCTCCTGTGTCGGCCCTTCATGGACACGGTAGGGTGCCACAGTCTTGTGCTTCTTGAGAAACTCCGCCGCGCACACGTTAGCAGCGAGCATGCACTCCTCAATCAGTCTATGCGCATCGTTGCGTTCACTCGGAACGATTTCGCGCACGCGCCGTTGCTCGTCCAATATAAAGCGCGTTTCCGGCAACTCGAAGTCCACGGCACCACGTTGCAGTCGCACGCGATGCAGCACCTTAAACAATGCGTAGAGCTGCTCTAGATGCGGCAATACTGTTGCATATCGGCGTCGTAACTGTGGGTGACCGTCGACCAACATTGCTGCTACCTGCGTGTAGGTTAAACGTGCCTGTGAGCGCATCAATCCTTCAAAGAAACGAAAATGCGTGATCTTACCGCGCGGACCGATATCCATCTCGCAGACCATACACAAGCGATCCACATCCGGGTTGAGTGAACACAAACCGTTCGATAAAGCTTCCGGCAGCATCGGTAGCACGCGGTTTGGAAAGTAAACGGAGTTACCGCGTCGGAGCGCCTCGTGGTCCAGCGCGCTGCCGGAGTTCACGTAGTGCGCCACATCAGCAATGGCAACGATAAGTCGCCAACCGCGGCCACGGCGTGTCGCGTAAACCGCATCGTCAAAATCTCGCGCATCTTCGCCGTCGATCGTCACTAAGGGCAGCTGGCGCAGGTTTTCGCGCACGCCCTTGACGCGCGCATTGACCGTCTGCCCAAACTTACGGGCTTCCGCGATGACGTCTTTGGTCCACGCGTGTGGCAGCTGATACTTTCGAATTGCGACCTCGACCTCCATTCCCGGCGCCATGTGATCGCCGAGAATTTCGGTGACACGCCCCGCTGGCGGCGTGCGGCGTGAAGGTTGTTCGGTAATTTCAGCTACCACAATCAGGCCCGACCGTGCACCGTTCTTGTCACGGCGATCTACCAGAATCTCCTGGTTGATGCGCTTGTCTTCGGGGACAACGATACCTATCGGTTTTTCCGCAAAGTATCGCCCTACTACAGTTCGATTAGCGCGTTCAAGAACATCGACAATCGCACCTTCGCGACGGCCACGCCTATCGACGCCTATAACTCGGGCGACCACACGATCACCATGGAGCACTTGGCGCATTTCTTTTGGGGATAAGAACAGATCATCGCCTTCCTCGGGTGTAAGAAACCCGTACCCGTCCGAGTGACCGATCACATGCCCCCGCACCATGTCCATTCTTTGAATAAGCCCGATCCTTCCGCGCCGATTACGCAGGATTTGCCCGTCCCGCTCCATAGCTTGCAGCCGGCGACCGAATGCCGTGAGTTTGGCACCGTCACCAACCCCAAGTACGTTTGCCAGGTCTGGCTCGGTCAGAGGTGCAGTAACGCGCGCTAGCGCGGCTAGCACTGCCTCTCGGCTCGGAATCGAAATAGTGCCTTCCCTACGTCTAACCGATTTTGTTCGGGGACCCTTGCGTGGTCGTCGCATTGACATAAAATTTTCGTCTCGGTACATTGCGCGGCCCGGCCCAGCTGGAATGCGCGCTGCCGGGAAGCTGCCGAGGTGGCGGAATTGGTAGACGCGCTAGCTTCAGGTGCTAGTGGGGGCAACCCCGTGGAGGTTCAAGTCCTCTCCTCGGTACCAGACTTATTTCGGCTAGCTTAAGTAATCCTTCGTAGTTCGCTCCAAATTCTGCGTCAAGATAGCCGTCCCTAGGATGTAGCGTGACCTCACCCAGTAGATGTTCAATCTGGGTGCGGGCACGCGTGACATCTCTCAGCGTCACTGATTCCAGATTATCAACGAGATCTTTGAAGCGCTCGACAGCTCTGGGCAGGATATGGCTGACTCGGTCAAGCCTACGGGTATCGACTTCCAACTGGGAAAGAAGTTTATCACGTTCTCCCTCTAGTTGCTCGAGCTCCGTTCTTGTGCTTCGTGTGACGATGCCCGCCTTAAGTGCCGAGAGTAGGTTGTCGATCTCCTTATCGATCTTTGCCAGGTTTTCACGGATACTCTGAGTGCTGGTTGTTTTCCGTTTGCGCTCGGCGAGTAGCCTCGCTGTCTCCTGCTTAAACAGCCCGATGTATTGATCCGTGAAGAGGTCACGCTTGATTGATTCAAGCAGCCTTTGTTCCACTATAGAGCGTGGTACCTTCAAGTTATTGGCACAAACATGCGGCCCGCGATCTTTATGGGCGGCGCAACCGTACGAGTGGGCATTCACGATAATGAAATTGGCTCCACACGCGCCACACTTCAGGAGACCTGAAAACAAATATTTTGGTCCTCGCCCAGTACGCGCATTCTTATGCAGGGTCTGCTGAACTGACCAAGTTTTTTCGCGATATCTTCGCAGCCTCCTCTGCACACGGTCCCATAGCTCTGGCTCGACGATACGCAGCTCTGGCATCTCCTTAACAACCCACTCTTCCGCTGGTCGTGGGAAGTGTTTTCGAGCTTTGGTGTCTGGATCGACAACGCGTCGGGTGCGGTTCCAGATATAGATACCGGCATACAGCGGGTTACAAAGTATTCCAAAACCGCGCTTTAGATCCCCATAGATAGCGTTGCTGGGCCAACCCTTACATCGTCGCGTTCTGCGATTCCAGCTTGCTCCCGGTGGTGGAACACTTGTCACGCCCGGTGGTAGACAGGGTCGGCGATACTCGCGAAGGCGGGGCGTGTTTTGATAGTCGCGTAGTAGCGCCCGATGTTCGGCATCTCCGGCCGCTCGATGTCGAACAGATACCAACGGTGAACCCGTAGCCCGATTGCGATGTCACCCATCGTCCACTGGTCAGCGGCAATGTATTCCGTCACGCCTAGCTGGTTTTCGATCTTGCTGAACTCCTCAACGAGCTGGCGGCACGCGGCCTTGAGCTTCGCACGATCCCGTTGATCTTCGGGTAGACGATGGAACTGCCTCTCAATCTCGTGTTGGTTGGGAATGAGGTTGTTGTTCTCGAAGTCAAGCCATCGGCTGGCTGAGGCAAACAGATAAATATCGTTTCCGTAGAAGCGCTCGGGGTCGTATTTCATCCCGAGATAGCGAACAATCGAGTTCGATTCCCACAGAATAAAGCCGTCGTCGTCGATCGTAGGGACGGTGCCGTTGGGGTTTATGGTGCGATACTCGGGCGTATCCACGATCCCATAGGGCACACTGCCCTTGGCCACGGAACCGTTCGGCCCCATGGTTGCGCTTGCGAGGGTAAGCTCGTAGTCGAGCCCGAGCTCGGCGAGTGCCCAGATTACTTTGAGGGTGCGCCCCGAGGTGCGACGCCCCCAGATCTTGATCGACACGATTC
>JBHICC010000048.1:0-18435 GCA_046759385.1 Acidiferrobacterales bacterium
CTTAGCGGATGAGTCGGCGGTGCTGGACGCGGAGCGAAGACCGCTGGCGCGCGCCTGTTGACAGCAGACTGAGAGCTAACTATATAAAAATAATGCTTTAGCGCAAAAAGCTCATGAATTTTGTGAATTGAATTGACGCGAGCACTAACCAAAGAAGGATAAGAACATGGGCCGGAAGAGAACACACGCGCTGCTCAGCGGCGCGCTTGCGATTCTGCTGAGTCTGGCGTTGATCTCCTGCGGGCAGGATGGTCCGGTGGCATCATCGCTTGAAGGAACGGGAAGTATCGTCGCAAACCCAGCCACCATCGAATGGAATGTGGGGGCGGGGGCGGGCTGTTCGGGCACGAATCCGCCAGCTCAGTTCAACAATCACCGAATCCAGATTACGACCTTCAATCCTGACGGCACGCCAATCGGTGAGGCTGACATCGAAATGACTTTAGAGCTCAGCGACAACACTACATCGCCAATCCCGGTGATGTTTTTGTATGACGACCTGAACGGCAATGGCGTGTTGGAAGCGGCCGAACAGGTGAGCTCGATTGCGTCGCCTAACGTCTACCGCACAACAACGGATGAGAGCACCGGCGTCAAATTCATGTGGCTGCAAGTTGCTCTAGACGCCGGTTGCTCGTACGCGGCGAACTTTCGCATCTTCAGCGGCGCTTTAGTCCCTGCTTTCGTCTCTGTCGATGTGGAGGCCATGTAAGAGGGGCTCTCGGGCAAGCTAAGCATCGCCCGTGTCGCGTCAGTTCCGCGTCCCATCAATCAAGAAGCGAAGCGTCCGCTAAACAGGCGTCGGTAACGTTTGCGTGGTGATGGCGGCTCGTGCCGGCGCGCCGCCACCTTAGCGTTAATCCGAACCATCGTCACCGGAGCGTTTGCCTGGTGTGAGTCGATGGAACGATGAGCGTCGGCATCCAGGTTTCCAATAATCGCATTCACCCAATCCTTCACTTCCCGTTCGATCCTATTGCGCTCCGTCTCGTTATCGCGACGTTCGATGTAGTACGCGACACCAATGACGACGATGGCGGTGGCGATCCCGAAGCCGAGAAACGCCCATTCCCAGGAAAACCACGCGATCAGATCCCAGCCGAGGGCCGACGGTTGCTCGATATTGGTTGGGATGGAGTTTTGCATCAACAACAGGCGAGGTTGAGAACTCGCATACATCATGCAGCCGCAGCAGGTGATTGGACTTATCGCAACACAAAAACCGAACAACGTCAACGCTCCGACAGAGGATGATCCAGCGGCAAATCCCCAGCGCTTGCGCGGATAGCGGAATATCCCCACGAAATTGACGCGAATTCGGACGAGTTTCGACCGAGGCGGCTAGGGGAACTCGCATGCCCCGGGTACACTAGGCACTTTCCGCGGGCGCTTACGTTAAAGCGGCGCTCAGTGACCATCACGGGGAGTCGAGCCAGCAAGGCACAGAACCTTGCAAAAACAGATCATGTACGCGCGTGATGTAAAGAAACTCGCGACTTTGATCGAGCCTTCTAAGGCCTTTTCGATCCAGCACCAGCGCCTTACGGTCGAATATCAGTACTCTGTCTACTTCACCGAAAACGTCTTCGCGCTTGATAATCCCGCTTTCGTCGACGCGCTCACACGGCTTGAACCCGACACGAAGCATCGTTTCATTGTCTTCATCGACGAGGGTGTCGCCAAGCGTTGGCCCGCGCTTACCACTGACGTCGGCACGTACACGGGCACCCATGGCGCGCGGCTGGAGTTGCTGGCCGATCCCGAATCGGTGCCCGGTGGCGAAGGCGCGAAGAATACGCCCGAGCTTGTCGTAAGACTGCAGCGGCGTCTGCTCGACCTTGGTGTTGACCGTCATGCTTATGTGGTAGCGATTGGCGGCGGCGCCGTGCTGGATCTGGTTGGTTACGTGGCAGCCATTACGCATCGGGGCATACGGCACATCCGCATACCGACCACGGTGTTGGCCCAAAATGACTCGGGCGTCGGCGTCAAGAACGGCGTCAACGCGTTCAGCATCAAGAATCTCGTGGGCACGTTCGCGCCGCCATTTGCAGTGCTCAACGACTTCAGTTTTCTGACTACCTTGGAGCATCGAGACAAGATCGCCGGTATGGCCGAAGCGGTAAAAGTGTCCCTGATACGGGACGCTGCCTTCTTTGACTGGCTCGAGCGACATCATGAAAAGCTCGCCGTGTTCGAACCGGCTGCAGCCGCGCACTTGATCAGGCGCTGCGCAGAGCTGCATATGCGCCATATCGCTACCAGTGGCGATCCGTTCGAGAGTGGCAGCGCACGACCATTAGACTTTGGTCACTGGGCCGCGCATAAGCTCGAGTCGCTCTCGAATCACGCACTGCGCCACGGCGAAGCGGTCGCTATCGGCCTCGCTCTCGACACGCGCTACTCGGCGATACAAGGTCTGCTGCGGCCCGGTAACGACGAACGCGTATGCAGGCTACTCGAAGGTCTCGGCTTTCGCCTGTGGCATTCCGCCATGGCGCAGCGATCTACTGACGGCTCGCTGATGCTACTCAACGGTTTGCGCGAGTTTCGCGAGCACCTCGGCGGGGAGCTCACTGTGACCTTACTTGCCGAGATCGGGCGTGGTGTCGAAGTGCACGTGATCGACGAAACGGCCGTGCTCGAGGCCATTGACTGGCTCAAGCAACGAGACGCTCGCCGATGAAGTTGGGCGCCGACGGCGATACCCACCTCACCTACTGCACAAACATCCATCCGGGCGAAACCTGGGCCGAGGTGCGCGAGAATCTCGGACGCTACCTCCCGGCAATCAAGCAGAGAGTCGCGCCCGCACAGGATTTTGGTGTCGGCCTACGGCTGTCCGGCACAGCGGCACAGGCTTTGGCTGAACCGGCTGCGCTCGATGAGCTGCGCGATTTCTTAACGGCGAACGGCCTATACGTTTTTACCATCAACGGCTTTCCTTACGGGAGCTTTCATCGCACACGCGTGAAGGAAGATGTGTACCTGCCGGATTGGCAGGACCAAGAACGCCTGCATTACACGAATCGTCTGGCGGATCTGCTAGCATCCTTGCTACCGGATGATCGAGGCATAGCAGGCAGTATCAGTACCGTACCGGGCGCATTTAAGCCACGGGCGCGCTCGCCCGAAGCGGTCGAGCGCATCGCTTCACTCATTCTGCAGCATGTCACCCACCTCGTGCGCCTCCACGAACAAAGCGGTCACACGATCGCGCTGGCGTTGGAACCCGAGCCTTGCTGTGTGCTCGAAACCATCGAGGAAACCATCGGGTTCTTCAAAACCCACCTCTACTCACGTGCGGCGGTACACCATTTGGCGCAGAAATCCGGATTACATCGCGACCTTGCCGAAGCAGCATTGCGACGCCACCTTGGCGTATGTCTCGATCTTTGTCACGCCGCCGTCGAGTTTGAGGATGCGGCCACGATCATTGCGCAGCTCGACCATGCTGGCGTCCGCATCGCCAAGCTACAAGTCAGCGCGGGGCTACGTATCGCTAATGTCACGCCGCAGGCGATAAGGTCACTCGCCCCGTTTGACGATGAGGTCTATTTACATCAGGTGGTCGAACAAACCGACAATGGGCTTCGGCGCTATGTCGACTTGCCCGAGGCCATACACCAATCCGATTCCGGCCTAGCCCGCGAGTGGCGCGTCCATTTTCACGTGCCAATTTTTCTAGAGACCTTAGGCGGGTTCGCGTCGACACAGCCTTTTGTGCGCGAAATCTTGGCGCAACACCGAAGCCACCCAGTGTCGTCTCACCTGGAAGTCGAGACCTACACATGGGACGTGTTGCCTGCGCGTTATCGAAACGAAGCTGTCGACCTTGCTATTGCACGCGAGCTCGATTGGGTAAAGGCGCAGTTGGAAGCATCGATTCCGTGAACTTGCGCGCTGCGCTGTATCTGGGTCGGGTCTCCAACTTGCCGACGGTTTGGACTAACGTGCTCGCGGGTATCGTGCTGAGTGGTGGCGACCTCATGCAGATTCCACTGCCGCTGTTATCGCTATCCCTGTTTTACATCGGCGGCATGTACCTAAATGACGCGTTCGATTGCGAGATCGACCGCCGTGAACGCCCGGAGCGGCCGATTCCAGCCGGTCTGGTGAGCCTGCCGACCGTATTCGTTGCCGGCTTCGGTATGCTAGCGGGCGGGATCGCCGTATTGCTGTGGGGGGGGTATGGCTATGAGCACGGGACCGGCTGGCGCGCCCCGGCCGCGGGCGGCTTGCTCGCGACCGTGATCATCTACTATAACTGGCACCACAAGCAGAATCCACTCAGCCCGCTTATCATGGGCGCGTGTCGCATGCTCGTGTATGTCACGGCCGCATTAACCGTAACCACCGCCCTGTCTGACAAGATATTCGTGGCCGCCGTGGCACTGCTATGTTACTTGATCGGCCTGACCTATATCGCCAAACAAGAGCATTTGGGCACAGTCAAACGGTTCTGGCCGCTTGCTTTCTGGCTCGTTCCCCTGGGCTACCTGCTGCCGACTGTGCTAGTCAGTGTCAGCGGTGCGGTGCTCTATGCAGTCTTTGTCGGCTGGGTTGGGTTCGCACTTTCGTATCTACTGCGCCCAAGCCACATCAGCGTTCCTACTGCTGTGGCGTTCCTGCTCGCGGGCATTTCCTTACTCGATGCACTGCTGATCGCCGGCGAGGGGGTGGCGGCTCTCGCGTGGGTAGCGGTGGGCGGGTTCGGGCTGACCCTTATTATGCAGCGGGCGATACCGGCAACGTAGCCGGCTTGCTGTGTTACTCGATAACCAGCTCCGCCATAGGATCGGTGGCCAGTTCTTCAATACGCGGCTGTTGCCCCCGTAGAACGGAGTTACCTTCGTAAAGCGTACGCTGGTCAATCGGTGATGGGTCAAGCCAGTCCTCTTCGCGCATCTGTTCGCTCTGTCCATAGGCGGAGAGCGCATTGGCATAACAAGTCGCAGTCGCATCAGCCTGGGAGACTCCGCGCTCCAACATTAATCGGTACGTCTTCGGCACCGCCAACGGATCTGACACACCCCAATCGGCACTCGAGTCACAGAAAATACGCTCCGAGCCATAGCGACGTACGATCTCCACCATCCGTTTATTGCCCATCTTCGTATGGGGGTAAAGCGTAAACGCCGCCCAGAAGCCACGATCCAGCACTTCGGCAACGGTCTCTTCGTTATTGTGATCGATGATCACTCGCCCGGGATCGAGCTCGTGCTCGATCGCAATATCCATGCTGCGAGTAGTGCCGCGCTTCTTGTCACGATGCGGCGTGTGCACCATTACCAACATGTCCAGCTCCTTCGCCAATTCGAGCTGTGCCCGGTAGTAACGCTCCTCGAGTTCAGTCTGGTCATCGAAACCGATTTCGCCAACCGCCACGACACCTTCTTTACAGAGATAGCGCGGAAGGATATCGAGGACCTGCTCGGCCAATGCCTCATTGTTCGCCTCTTTGGCATTGAGCCCGATCGCGCAGTAGTGGCGCACTCCGAACTGGCCAGCGCGGAATCGCTCCCAACCGACAATGGTCGACAGATAATCGATAAAGGTACCGAGACTCGTGCGTGGCTGGCCTACCCAGAAGGCAGGTTCAATAACGGCGACGACCCCAGCTGCCGCCATGCGTTCATAATCCTCGGTTGTGCGCGCATTCATGTGGATGTGCGGATCGATGAATTTCGCAGTCATGGTATCCTCCACGTTCGTTCGCGTTCTTGCCTGCCAGTATAACAGCCGCTCGCGCGCTGCCGGTCATGTCTGAGCCGCCACCGTGCATGGGTCCAATCCGCCATGTTCACTCGGTGACGGTGTCCCATGTAATCTGTCCCCGTCTTACGCGTTCGACCCGCTCTGACGCGGCCGCGAGCAGCCCCTGAGCACGCGGGTGGGGGCAGCCGCTCAATGCGAGCACAGCCGCGTCGCGTTCGCGCTCGGCGCCTTGACCCAACACCCGCTCCAGATCGGCCAACGCCGTATCGTCGGCATGGGGTCCGACACAGCGCCAAAGCTCGGGACTGACATTTCGCTGTGCCGCCCAACGCTCGTGAGCGTAGTCGCACAGCATACGCATTAGCCGCGCGTTACCGCGGCGCTCCAGCCCCATCACCGGTCGCAAACGACTGCCGATGAAAAGTGCCTTCAACACCATCTGGTTCCACGCACCCTCATCGAGTTGCTCAGCGGGATAGGGATTGTGATGCGCGACGGCCTCGAACACGGCCTTCATATTCGTGCGAATACCTTCCGACGCTCGGCGCGTGTACTGGTCCTGTCGCGGATAAAGCGGCAGGCCCCGGTAAAACGTTACCAGTTCTCCTACGTCGGCCGTCGTGCACAGTTGCTCCAGCCATCGCGCAAATTGCTCATCGTTTACGCCAGCGCTGAGCAGCATCACAAGGCGAGCCGCCTGATCCACACTCCAGCCAACCGGTGTCCACCCGGGACGCACACGCTCTGCCGCTGAATAGTCGGCTTGCGTTAGTTCAAGATCATTCTTACCGACTTTGCGCGGCACCAAGCTGACGGCAAAGAATAGGCTGCGGTCGGTTGGACTACCGCGAAGCTCAGCGACCTTTTCATCCACCCACTGTGAAGCCGCTTTGGGCAGTTGGCGCCCGAGCCAAGCGTGTAGTAGCTCGACCGGTCTCGCTGTCGCTTGATGGGCCACGATCAGTTGTCTGCGCCCGACGCAAACACGTGGTCAAGGACTAACCGCTTTACCGCCGTGGCGCTGACCGGACCCGCGGGTAAAAGCGCCGGCTCTGAGCTGATGAACACGGGTCCGTGCGCGTCTCGTTCGCTCATTCGACCGTGAGATCCTTTGACCAGTGTCCCGTCGAGTGGGATCACGTTCATCAACATGCGAAAGCCAAGCACCTTCTTTGCTAGCCGCCATCCGACGCTCAGTTTAGGAAATCGCAATGTCGGATCCAGAAACAACTCGACCGGATCGTAACCGGGCTTTCGATGAATATCGACCGTGCGCGCGTAATCCGGTGCTTTGTCGTCGTCAAGCCAGTAATAATAAGTGAACCAGCTGTCCGCCTGAGCGATTGCCACAAGCTCACCGGAACGCGGGTGATCAAGCGCAAAGTCGATTTTCGAATCCGCATCAAGCACACGCTCAACACCAGGTAATGACTCGGTGAGGGCCTTCACTTCGCCTAGCCGCTCAGCGTCTGCGACATAGATATGGGCGATTTGGTGATCAGCGACGGCGAATGCAGAAGACGCGCCTGCATCGAGTTGCTCATGCCCCAGCTCTACTCGCACCTCAATCATACCCGCTTCGCGAAGCGCGCGATTGATATGCACGGGTCGCATGACTTCCGTCACACCATACTCCGATAACACCACCACTCTGGCGCTATCTTTTTCGGCTTGCTCGATGAGCTCGCCGCAAACGGCGTCAATCGCTCGCAGGTCTTGCGCGAGATCGGGGTGCGCGGGACCGAGGCGCTGAAGACTGTAATCGAGGTGGGGTAGGTACACGAGCGTCAACGTAGGGTTGCGCGTCTTGCGTACATGCAACGCACAACGCCCAATCCATTGGCTAGACACGATGTCAGCACCCGGTCCCCAGAATTGAAACAGCGGGAATGGACCCAGTAGCTCGGTCAGCTCCTCGCGCAGCGCCGACGGCTTCGCGTAGCAGTCGGGGATCTTGCGACCATCCGCGGGATACATCGGGCGCGGCGTGACGCCGATGTCCGCCGACGCGTACATGTTGTACCACCAGAAAAGATTAGCGCAGCTGAAGCTCGGATCGTGCTTCTGCCCTGCCTGCCATAGGCGTTCACCAGAGACTAAACGATTCGACTGGCGCCAGAACCAGACCTCGGACAGATCGCGAAAGTACCAGCCGTTGCCGACGATACCATGCTCACGCGGCAGCAACCCCGTAAGGAAGCTCGTCTGCGCCGTGCATGTAACCGCCGGTGTCACAGTCTCTAGCGGCCGCATGCCCCCCTGCGACGCCAACCTTTTAAGGTTAGGCGTGGCACTGCCGAGCAGTGCGGGTGTCAGCCCAACTACGTTTAAGACAACGGTAGGGTGCACATGAACGACCAGCTTGAAGCCACAAAATCCGAGGGAAGCACGAAACGCACGAGTTTGCGGGATTGGCGTCGGGCGCGAAGCCAAAGATACCCACATTGAAGCAGCCCAGCGGGACTACCGCCCGTTATGCTAGCTTTTGCTGCAGCGAAAGGCCAAGATAGTGCGCGACAAGCGAATGTGAATTCCCCCACAGACCTTAAGGCTGTCCTCGTGATTGCGATACGTGTGGTCAACATCGGGCTCACTTTGTTGTTCGTGCTCGCCATGGCGGTGCAGTTCAATGACCCTGACCCGCTCTTATGGGTGACGATCTACGGGCTGGTGGTTGTGGTTGCTGGCCTCGCGGTTTTTAGCAAATACTATATCCCGCTGATTCTTATCTTACTTGTCATATGCGCGGCCGGATCGCTGTACCTGATGCCAAGCGTGTTCGAGCTGTTCGCCAGGCACGATGCTGGCGACATCATGGCGAAGATGGCTCCTGATCGACCTTATATTGAGGAGGCGAGAGAATCACTGGGACTGCTCATTGCCGCCATCGCCTTGGCCTACTTTTATGTGTTAGCCCGGAAGTCGCGTCGGGTGCGCTAAGCCGTTCTACTGGTGTTGCGTTGCAGCGCCCAAACGTGAGCGCTGATGCGCAAAATCTCGTCCTGCGAAAGCCTGTCCTGCCAGCCGGCCATGAGATTGACGGTCCCGCCATAAACGGTTTTTAACAATCGCTTGTCTGATCCATTCGTGTCATAGAGCAGACGCTCCGCGCACGATGCCCATGCGTTTTAGTTTGAAAACTCCTTGCTCAAAATGTAAGCAACCACTGCCCTTCGTTCCTGCTCAGAAAACTCGTGCTTCCAAGATGGCATGCCACCAAATCCATTGGTTACCCGATCGTACACGAACTCCGACGTGTAGCGCGAAGGCTGAAGCTTAGGCGCCTTGCCCGGATACGCGGTTTTGCCATGACAGAACTTGCATCGTTTAAACCAAATCTTCTTTCCGAGCGCGATATTATCGGGATTATTCAGGTACGCTTCCGTAAACGTTACTTCGCCGGCGCTCACTGGGCCCAACCACGGTACTGTAAGCGCCGATAAAACAGCGGATACGGTGAAGACAATCACAACGCGCAACAATGGCCGCCTCCCTACGCTAACGCACCTGACGGCGCGAATTTACGCAAGTCGATGAAGGTACGCGAACTGCGAAAGGCTTTAAGTCCCTCGCGCGCGCTAAAACCGCTGCTCAGGGCACGATCTTATAGACTTTGTCTAAACCGCCCACCGGGCCACGGGTATCGGTAGTCAAAACGTAAATCTCGCCATCCGCATCCTGACCGAAAGCGAGGACGTAGGAGTTGAACTTGGGCATGTTCGTCACGTTAACGTCCTCCATTGTCCAACGCCCGCCCAGTTTTGAAGCGACAAACAGCCGACCATCTCTCACCGCAAATGATCGGCTCCAATCGCCGAAAAAGTACTTCCCGTGCCAGACCGAGTGTTGGCCGCGGTACACATAACCGCCGGTCACCGACAAGCCTTTGCAGTCGTCGGTGACATTGCAGTTGTTGTACTCGATGATGGGATCGATCATTCCGGCATCGTCACATGAAGATAAGTGCTTGTTTGGATTTACATAATCGAAACAATGGGTCGCTTCCTTCACACGCCAGCCGTAGTTGCCGCCCTTCTGGACGACGTCGACTTCTTCAAAACTGTTCTGTCCAACATCACCACAGAATAGCTCGCTTTTGCCGCCCATATCGAACGAGCAGCGCCAGGGATTGCGAAACCCATATGCCCAGATCTCCGGACGAATGCCCTGCTTGCCCACAAACGGATTGTCCTTGGGCACCGAGTAGGGCTCACCGTTGTTGACGTCAATACGCAGAACCTTGCCCAACAGTGTAGTCATATCTTGGCCATTACCTGTGGTCACGTTATGACCGATCCCCCAGTCGTTGGCATAGCCGCCGTCGCCGGTCGAGATGTAAAGATATCCGTCGGGTCCGAAGCCAATCCAGTGCCCGTTATGGTTGAACTGTGGCCATTCCAATGCCGTAACGATTCGCTCCGTCGATGGATCGGCCTTGTTCGAGTTGTCTGCCGAAACCCTGTACTCGGCAACATAATTCGTATGTGAATACCAAAAGTGCTTGTCATACCCCGCCTCCCCGCGTACAGGACCGGCGTAGGAGATGTAAAACTTTCCGTTTTGTTTGTACCTGGGATGAAACGCGATCGCAAAAAGGCCTTCCTCGTCGAAATCGGCAAACAGCGGCGCTATCCTGTGCCGGATATTCAGAAATGGCTCGTCAAGTAACTTACCGTCCGCCGTTAAGATCCTGATCACACCGATCTGCTCGACGATGAAACGCCGTTTCGTGCCGTCTGGCGGCGATACGAGTATCAGCGGCGCCGTGAGGCCTTCCGCGACGACTTCAAGCTTGACATCCAGCGCCCAGGTTGGTTGAGAGAACGCTGTAAGCAAAAAGATAGCGAAGAGCGCAGTGCGCGTTTTTCTAACCATCACAACCTCCTCCTTCGTTAGTGGTTCGCATAGGCGGGGTCCGCCCGGGACGTTGACGGTCCGGCATTGCCGCTTCGATGCGGTGGCTCGGCGGTCAACTTGGCGGCGTGGGTCGGCAAGAGCTCAGATGTTACCCCCGTTACCCCCGCGCATCGTACAAAAAAAGTGCATGCCCTTGCAAAAGGACCGGCACGCCCGTGCCATCATTACCGGCAACCGATTCGTCGTCGGCCTGCACTTGCCGCTGCCATGGCAGTGCGCCTGCGCCGATAATCATGTAGCTAAGCCAAATGTGTTCTGCCGCGTGGGCAATGTCCTATCGAGTGTTACCGCTGTTATACTGACGTCGTGCCTAACGTGCTGTGCGTTTGCGGGTAAGTGCACCCGTCAGCCCACTGGAGGAAGAGAATCCGAATGGCTTTGGATTTCGAGATCGCACCCGGTATTAGTGTTGTCTTCGCCACACCGCTGCTGATTCGCAAGATGCCTGATGCGGAGTCGGTAAACGAGGGCCTTCGACGTGCTATTCTCAAGGCCGAGGCAGAAGACGCAAGCGTCGAGCACAGTAATGTTGGCGGTTGGCAGTCTCCACCGACGATCCTCGAGTGGCCAGTACCGGAAATTCAGACGCTACAGAAATGGATTGAAGAAGCAACGATCCAGTTGACTAGCTTGCCTTCAGAGTCGCCACTCGAGATCGCCTACCACGCCTACGGCTGGGCCAACATTAATCGAAACGGGCACTACAACCGGGTTCACAACCACGGCGAGGAGCACTGGGCTGTAGTCTACTATGTCACGTGTGGCGAAAAAGAATCCGGTCATCGAATGAATGGCAAGATTGAGCTGCGCGATCCCCGACCGGCCGCCAGTGCCAGCGCTGATGATAAGTACTTCGGCTATACCTTTGGTGCGGGGCTGCTGATCGAGCCCGAGTCCAGCATGCTCCTCGCCTTTCCGGCGTGGCTGGATCACTGCGTGCATCCGTTCTTCGGCCAAGGTGAAAGGATCTCGATCGCTGTCAACGTACGCCTAGATAACGTTCGCGTGACGTCCGAGCAGGAACACCCGGTGTCAGCCTGACGTTTAGTAACACACCGGTCAACAACCTAACGTCTGCGCTAACGCTTCCAAATCGCTTACCACGAAATCCCAATCTTGCTCGGGGCACTGGTCCGAGGTTTGAGCGGGTCCATTTTCACGGCGTGGAAAGAACGCGGTGCGCAGGCCCTGTGCACGGGCAGCCGCCAAATCGTAGTTGTGCGAAGCCACCATGAGAATACACTCTGGCGGCTCCGCTAATAATTCGATGGCCATACGATACACCGCAGGCTCAGGCTTGTAACACTGGGCGTTCTCTGCTGTCAGGATGCAATCAAAAGGCAAGTCGCAATGCTTGGCGATGGCGACGAGCCAGGCGAAGTTCCCGTTCGAGAGTGTCGCCACAACGTAGCGTGTTTTTAGGCGGGCGAGCCCAGAGACTACGTCTGGCCAGGCTTGCGGACGGCACCAGGCGCAGTTTAACTGATCGCGCTCGTCTTCGTTTAACTCACCAAGGCCGTATTGCGGTAGCAGTTGATCCAAACGCTCACGATATATCACATCCACATTCGTCCACGGGATCTCTCTGCGATTGACCTTGTCCATGCCGATACGGTAAACCTGCTTCCAGGCATCGGTAAACGCGGCCCAATCCGCCATAACATCCTTGGTTTCTCCAAGCTTACGCAACTCGTTAATAATCGGTGTGCGCCAATCGACCAGCGTACCGAAGACATCGAACACCAATGCCTTAACGTCAGGGCTCATTTTGTTGTTACTACCGTTTCGTTAGACGCTATCATCCGGACAGTTTACTCGGGAGTACTGAGTACTGTCAGCGACTGTGGTGTCAGCGTTGCCGAGTATTGGTCTTGCCGCCATTTGGCAGCTAGAATCACGAACGCCCGAGATGACTGAAGGTGTCAATGTGAAAGTTAAGAGTATCGATTGCGAAATGATCTTCCCGACACCGATCTGGTATGTCGAGTATGAGGATTTCGAGAAGGTCAACCAAGGCATTCTCGACGAAATGGCCAAGGTAGATTGGGATGCCAACCAGAAGGCGCGCGGGCTACAAAAAGAACTAGACCACCGCCACGGTGAAGACATCTTCATCACCCCCGACCTGGTGCCGTCGGCGCAGCCCATCGTGGACGGGTTTGCCAATCACTGCCACCAGATCGCGCGCGAGCTTGGCTGGGACCTGGAACACAACCAAGTCAACGTAACCGCGCTCTGGGCACACGTGACACCGCCAGGCAAGAGCACGCTCACCCACCATCACGCACCGGAGCATTTAAGCTGCGCCTATTACGTCCGCGCGCCAGCCGCCTGTGGAAATCTTCGTTTCGAGGACGACCGCAAACACCGCATTATCGAGCCTGAGCCCCGCAAGTTTGGCCTACAAACGGAGATACCCGCTAAGGAAGGGCGGATGGTGATTTTCCCTTCCTGGCTCAGTCATTATGTGACCGAGAACTGCTCCAATGAGACGCGCGTCTCGCTGAGCCTCAATGCCAAAGTACTGCCGAAAGAGACGCATTAGTTCAGAAGATACGCACGATACCGCGTTCAGTCGTCGTCATCCCGCAGCCGAAGTGTAGACCGCGCGGCCAGCATTCTGCTGTGCTTGTGAGGCCGTCAGCGCGCTGCAACAACGCGTCAATGGTACGACAAGCACGCAATCGCACGATGAATTTATTAGCAATGTGACAACGTACGGTGCCAGCGCCTTTGCCACAGCGCCTCGCTGCATTTATCAACAATGATATCCACAGCCCAGTCAACAGAATCTGTTGATAAGCCTCGCGCTACCGGTCGTATGAGAGTGGCGCACGCACGTACACACAATTAGAATGATTCAAGCAGGTGAGGCACGTCTATTGAAGGTAACGGCTCGGCAACATAGGCATAGGTATGAAATTCAAGAATGTTGAGTGCAACATGGTGTTTGCTGTACCGATTTGGGTCGTCGACTACGAGGAATTTGATGACGTCAATCGGGCGATCCTCGAAGGGGTGACGAAGGTAGACTGGGGCGCCGAGCACCGACGGCGCGGGCTGCAGGCGTTGGCCACGGGGCGCTATGGCGAGGACGTGTTTATCACGCTCGATCTGGTGCCATCGGCAGCGCTGATCCTCGAGGCGTTCGCCGAAAGTTGTAAAGAAATCGGGCGAGAACTGCAATGGGATCTAGAGACCAACGAGGTTCGTGTAGTAGAACTATGGGCCCATGTGACGCTGCCCGGAAAGGTGACCATGAAACACGACCACGCGCCCTCTCATCTCAGCTGTGCCTACTATGTGCGTACTCCGCAAGGGTGCGGAAACCTGTGCCTTGAGGACGACCGCAAGCAGCGCTCAAGCGAGCCCGTGTCGCCAAAACTGGCTAAGGAAATGACGGTTCAGGCGAAGGAAGGACGGATGGTGATCTTTCCTGGCTGGATGACTCACTATGTGACCGAAAACCGCTCCGACGAGACGCGAGTGTCCTTGAGTTTCAACGCCGATCTGCTGCCACGGACATTAGCGAACGCGTTCACGCCCGATTTTGCTGGACCGACGCGACCCGCGTGATCATCATTCGCGCTCGGGATCCGTGCCGTGTCTCGCGCCACGCGTCTTCGTACCGCTGCCGTCAGTCCTACGCTTCCCGGTCGTAGCTGTCTCCGGCGTCGCCGGCGGGCCGTCTGGGGAGCCGGCGGGCGGGTAATCGAGCGTATCCTGCAGCGCCTCGCGGCGTTGCTCGGGCGCAGCGGGAAATGGCAGTGTGCCCTCAGCGCGCCACGTCTCCACCTGCGCTTCGGCACCGCGAGCCTGGTCGGCGTCTAGCACCTTATCGCGGCTAAGGTAGGTCGCACGCGCGGGGACGGCGAACCCGGTTCCGGCATCTTTAACGATATCCATGATCCGCAAGAATATGTCCTCGCGCACGGCTAGAAACTCATCCCAGTCGGCAGTCGCGCCGTAGCAGAATATTTCGACATCGATCGAGTGCTCACCGAAACCTATCAAACGCACGCGCAATGGCGGATCATTTCTGATCTTGGGGTGGGCCACGAGCAACTCGTAGAGCTTCGCCATCACATAGCGCAGTTGCTCTGCCGTGGTCTCGTAGCGCAATTGCACGGTGGTATGCAAGCGAATGCGATCGCGCTTGGCAAAATTCTCTAGTTTCAGTTCTGAAAACGTCGAGTTCGGTACCGATACCACGGTGCGGTCAAGCGAGCGAATGCGCGTGGAGCGCAGCCCGATCTCCTCCACGTGGCCGATGGCGTCGCCATAGCGGCAGAAATCACCCACACGTACAGGCCTGTCCGCGAATAAGGTCAAGCCGCCGATCAGATTTTCTAAGGTCGGTCGTGCCGCGAGTGCGACCGCAAGACCGCCGACACCGATACCGGCCAAAAGCGGCGCCAACGGAATACCGAGATATTGCGCCCCGACCACAACAAGGTAAAAGACCAGCAAAAAGGAAACGAGGCGAATGCTAATGCGCACGAGGTGCGCGTCGATACTCTCGCGCGCGATGCGCGGCGAGGCGATAATGCCCTCGGCCACGCCGTTGCCAATCGCGAAAACCCCAAAGCCCGCAGCAGTAAAAAATATAACCCACAAAAACCAGCCGACGACATCGAACACTATTCCGCCGATCCCGAGCTGCTGCTGAATGAGATAATGCAAGGCCGCCGCCGCCACTATCACACTGATGTCAAACAGCAGCTTGACCCAGTGCCGTGCGCGCGGTGCGCGCTGCTTGCGTGCCCGTGTCCAGCGGTAGACCGGCCACAGTAGCAACGCTGCGACAGCCAACAACAGCAGCATACCTAACCACTGCCACACGGCTACTTCCAGCACACCCACACGCATCCACGTAGGCAATGCGAGCACCCATTGCTCAGGGATCCAAATGCCAGGGGCGTAGAGCGCAAGCTCGTACAGGCCTGGTGTGGCGCCGACTTGGTAAGGCAGGTCTTTCACCTGCTCGTAATATTGCTTCACCCGCGCCACCGTACCGGCGGTGAATAAATATTCGCCTTGCCGTGGACCGTCGGCGATTCGCGCGATCGTGATCTGCGTATGCGGGACCCGCCAGCGCGGGAGCGCGCCCGCTTCTTCCAGCGCCTTCATGCCTTCCGCGTCCGGTACTGACTCCAGCGGTGGCCGCTCAACGCGATCGAGCACCTCTTTGATCAGCGCCGCCGCCAAGCTACCCGCACTGCTCGCTTTAGTCGGCGGAACCGCGCTCAGATCCAGGCAACCGACGGCGCGTGCCACGGCGCTGTCCAACCGTGGTTGACTCTTCCGGGTCAATCCCTCGGCGCGGTAGATGCGAACAGCCTCATGCACATTGTCGAGGAACGTTGTCAAGGTTGCCCGGGGGCTCGAGGTATCCGGGGGGTCAAGCGGAAAGAACTTGGGCTCTTCTTGCTCTGCCGCTGGCGGCTGCGCCGCTAGTGCCGAAGCCGGTAGCGAAACCAGCATCGCAACAGCGCAGGTAGCGACGAGCACTCTTCGGCTGACTGCTCGCCAGGATCCAACCTGAGTCGCTAGGCGCATTGGTTGGGTGATCATTTAGTGTCTAGGCCCGTCCACTTAGCGGTAATGAGCAAGCTCGAAAACCGACGTTTGAGCGTGTCTTGGCAGGTTTGCCGTCATGTCGGACAAACGTATTTCGCTAAATTATAGCGTTGTTCTTGGCTCACTGTCGTGATCAACAGAGGGCCTAGGCGTGGTGGAGGCGACGAATATGCGAAAATGCACCGCACGATGGCCGACAACACGGTTCCAGTAGTCGATATTGCGCCGCTTGTGAATGACGATCGCGCACACGGCCGCAAGCCCGTGGAGCAAATCCGCCATGCCTGCCGCGATTGGGGGTTCTTCCAAGTTCGCGGGCACGGGATACCCGAGCGCTTAACTGATCGGGTGTGGCGCGAAACAAAGCACTTTTTCGCCCTTACACCTGAGGCGAAACAATCAATTGCGCGGACTCACGATAACCCGCGTGGCTACTACAATTGCGAGCTGACCAAGAATATCAGGGACATGAAAGAGGTGTTCGACTTCGGCCACAAGCCGCGTCCGGAGCTTGCGGATGACGATCCTGCGAACCTCACGCGGGACGGATACAACCAATGGCCGGACCGGGCACTCTGCCCTGATTTTAAGACAACCATGGTGGAGTACTATCGCGCCTGCGCTGCCCTAAGCCTGAAGCTGCTGGAGGCTATAGCGCAAGGTCTCGATGTTCCGTCTGAACGCCTGGCGCGAGACTTTGTCGACAACCATACGAGCTTTCTGCGACTGAATTACTATCCTACCCACGACCCACTGACAGTTGCCAATCAGCGCCGACCGTCCGCCGCCACCGGTCATCTCGGCGTCCACCATCATACTGACGCCGGCGCTCTAACTGTGTTGCTCCAAGATAACGTAGGCGGGCTCCAGGTGCGCCGGAACACCGAGTGGATCCCGGTACAGCCAGTGGCCGGTGCATTGGTGGTCAATATCGGTGACATCGTGCAAGTGTGGACCAACGACCTGTATCAGGCGCCGCTCCACCGGGTGTTGGCAAGTGAAAATCGGGACCGGTACAGCCTACCTTTATTCTACAACCCGTCCTACGACACCGATTATTATCCGCTTGAGATGCTAACGAGCGACGACGCACCGCCGAATTACAGGCAAATCAATTGGGGTGAGTTTCGCTGGCAGCGACAGCAGGGCGACTACGCGGATTACGGCGAGGAAATTCAGATCACGAATTATCGCCTGCGAGCATAACGTCTTTGGCTAGGCGGTGGGCGAATTATTTCCTTTCGCGGTCTGCGGGTGCGCGGACTCTGTAGTTAGCACCGTGGTCTGCATTCGCCTGCGTTCAACAAAGCGCGAAAGCTGCTTTCGCTTCCGCCTCAGATAAAGGTTCGCCAAAACGCGCATCCTGCGGCTCTTTAGGCGCTGGGTCTCAGCCAGCGCTGATTCGAAGTACCCCATGACCTTTTCGGATTGCGAATTTATCCAGCCGTCAAGCCCAGAGTCGGAGGGATCGAGGGTGAGGCCAAAGCGTTTGATGTCATCCTCGGAAACGCTGATGATTCCCCAACGGAGATCCTTCTCCACATCGATGATCGAGTCCGCCCAGATGTATGCGAGGCTCGCAGGCTCAAGAAAACTCTTCGGGAGACGCGGGCCTCGAGCGGCAAGTTGTCCCAGGTACCCGAGCCAGGCGCTGCCCACATCAATCGCCCACTTGTTCAAGTCGGCCGCACTGAGAATCCGGTTCCTGCGGTGGAGGTCGAATTCCATCGTATCCAGCATCCCATCCAGAAACGGGCGCAGGTAAGAATCGTTCTCCCTGTCATAGCAAAAGAGGTGATATCCGAAACGATCTGGCACTGGGAACTCGCCGTCCACCACGCGTCCGGCGTAGACATCGCGCATAAACGCGCGCTTGGCCCCAAAGAAAGCCAGCGCCCTTTGCACGTCCTCGTCCTCATCAATCGCGTTGTCTATGATCTTCAGGTACGCGTAGCCAAGTAGCGCAAAACGCCACGCCGAACCAAACATGGCCATGTGCAAGAACTTGTTGGCAAAATAATTTTTCTCCCGAGAAGCCTCAAAGGCCTCGCGTAATAGCCCTTTGGGGAGCACTGATCGGCTGGCGTTCTTGGTCATGATGTTACCGCGCTCGGCGCAGGAGCCTACACCAGGCTGCTCGACTCCCATTTTCTCGATCTACCCATCAACACCTCGACCAAGCGCCACGCCGTGCGGTAACTCATGAATGCCTTGGTCCTG
>JBHICC010000049.1:0-17346 GCA_046759385.1 Acidiferrobacterales bacterium
TTGGACGAGCCCGTTTTCGGATCGAGCCAACGCTCGAAATTGAACACGACGTCGTCGGCGTTGAACTCGTCACCGTTCGACCACTTCACCCCTTTGCGCAGGTGTAGATTCCACGTTTTGAGGTCGGCCGACGCTTCCCAGCGCTCGCATAAATAGGGCCGCGTGACATTGTCGGGACCGGTGATAGTGAGATACTCGATCACCTGCCGCGCGACGTTCGACCTCTGTGTCCAATCATACGTCGCCGGATCGGTTATCTCGAGGACCTGCATTGAGCAGCGCAACACGCCTCCCTTCTTGGATTTCATCGCTGCGCGTGCGGGCGCGATCAATGATGCTAACGGCGTGCCCGTTACGTTGGCGACCAGACCGTAGGCCGCTGTCGCTGACATTCCCAACAAGGTTACGGTGCGCAGAAACTCGCGTCGGCTGATCTTGCCCTTGCGCAAGTCCTCGGTGAGCTCGGGAATCGCAGGGTGAAGGTTATCCTTGCGTTTCTTGGCCATGGGTGCCTCCTATTGGCGCGATCTGTAGGCCCTGCTTTGCGCAGGGATGTAGTTAGCCCCTCTGTTATTCAACGTTTCTTGGTGGCGGCCTGGATCAGGCCTGGATTAGCGGGCTAAAGGACATTATTTGGTTTTGATGAGGAAACCATACAACGATAGCTCGGGGTGCTGCAACTCTACTTCCCGCCGGAGTACTGGCTATGCCCTTTCTGATCGGTCAAAAACGACCCTATACATACCGAATGATGAAAGCGATGACATCTTTGCTATCTTTAGATAAAGAAGGAAAAGGACGAAACCCTCAGGGAGATAGCAATGAAGTTTGTGCTCGCACAGATCCTCTGTGGTTTTCCCGACCGCTTACATCCAGTCAGTCAGATTTTCCTGGACGCCTACGTCGCTGGGGAAATGACAAGCGCACAGTTTCTACGGTTCTTCTCATTACCCAACTCGGACTATATTCCGCTTGGGCAATGCCTGGTCAATCTGGTCGTGAATGGCGCCCCGTCGTTATAGAGACACGCGCCTGCTCGATACTATAAGAACCGTTCCTCGAACGGATAAGAAGACAGCAAGACCGGTCCGTCACGACTGATAAGTACTTGTTGCTCTAACTTCACCCCATCGCGCCCGCCGACGGCACCGACATACGATTCCACGCAGACGGTCATGTTCTCTTGTAGCATGCCATCATAGCCGCTGCGTGCCATGTCTTGTGGATACGGAACATGGGGATACTCGTCGCATAGGCCAACGCCGTGGATCACAGCGGAGTACCGATACGGGACGAACTCTTTAGGTGGCCTAAAGCTCCGCTCTAAGAATTCTCGGAAGCTCAAGCCCGGCTTCAACAGTGCCGTGTTGTGTTCGATCTCCTCGTAAGCAGCGTTGTAAAGCCGGCGTTGCGTATCCGTCGGTTGACCATCACCACAGAGCCAGGTGCGAGAAATGTCGGCACAGTAACCACCCGGGCCGATCAGATCCGTGTCGAGACTAACGAGGTCGCCTGCTTCGATGACGCGGTCTGAGCACTCTTGGAACCACGGGTTTGTTCGTGGCCCTGACGTAAGTAAACGCGTCTCAATCCACTCGCCGCCGAGAGCGATGTTGGTCTGATGCAGAATAGACCAAAGCTCATTTTCGGTGAGCCCGGGAACCAACGCGTCGTGCATGCGGCGCAGACCTTCTTCGCATACAGCAATCGCGTTTTTGATCGCAATGATCTCCATCGGTGCCTTAATGGATCGTGCTTGCTCGAGGACCTCCTGCCCGTCGTGTAGCGAAACGCCATGCGTCTCGAGCGCGCTGGCGCCTTGTGGATCGACATGGTCAAGCGCGAGGCGGCGATTACCGCCCCCATGGGCGCTGATCAGATCCGCGATCTCTGCCGCCCAGCGTCTTGCCTTTTCTGCTGTTCTGCTTCCGGCGCTGAAATAGAACCAGGAGCAGGCGGGACGGACCTCGTCGACGGTCTCGATCCCTTCTGAAAGGTGCTCGCAGTTGTGAAAATCGAAAAGCACCACGGGGCCCTTGGCCGGGACGAAGGCGTAGCGCGCCGCGTTGTGCAAGGTCCACACCTGCATGTTGGCGCTACCGGTAGCATAGCGGATGTTAATGGGATCGAATAGGAGTGCGGCCGCGTAGTCGCGCTCTTGCAGCTGCGCCCGGACTCTGGACAGGCGGTAATTCCGAAGCGCTCGGTCGTCGACCGCTAGTAGGTCTGGCGACATGTTGCGGCAGGGTTAAACGTCACTCAAGGAGCTCGAGAACCGCCTCGGCACTGCTTATCTTGAACTCGCCGGGCTCTTCCAGACTGAACGCCTTGACCACGCCGTCCTCGACGACCATTGCGTATCGTCGTGAGCGAGTTCCCATGCCAATCTTAGATCGGTCATCTGCCAGACCAACGGCCTTCGTAAACTCAGCACTGCCATCGGCTAACATCAAGATGTTGTCCTCGACATTCTGATCAGTACCCCAGGCGTGCATGACAAATGCGTCGTTCACCGATACGCACACAATTCGATCGATGTTCCTCGCTTTGATGTCGTCCGCTCTCACAACAAACCCGGGGAGGTGCGCCTTAGAGCAGGTCGGGGTGAACGCACCGGGTACGGCAAACAACACGATCCGCTTGCCTTTGAAGATTTCGTCGGTCGTAATCGGTTTCGGGCCGTCATCAGTCATGTGTCTCAACGTCACATTTGGGATCTGGTCACCCACTTTGATCATATTTTTGCTCCTCTCCGCTGAATCGCCAAGGTCGGCGTTGCCCGATCGCTTCTAGGCTCAGGACTCGGGACTGAGGACCCAAGATAGGGCATCCAGAGTCGCTGTACTTCGTCACTCAGCCCTAAAGTCCAAGGCGCAAAGCGCTACTACGGTAACAGCACTGTGGAACCCGTCGTCCTACGCCCCTCGAGTGCGCGGTGCGCCTCCGCCGCGTCTTTTAACGGGAACGTTTGCCGAACCTCGATTTTGACGACACCTTGGCCAACGACATCGAACAAGTCCTGTGACATCGTTACAAGATCTTCGCGTTTACCGGCATATGTCATCAATGTCGGGCGCGTCAGGAAAAGCGATCCCTTTTGACTCAACGCACCGATGTTAAACGGCGGCACCACACCCGAAGACTGGCCGAAACTCACCATGACTCCTAATGGTCGCAAACAATCGAGCGATTGCATAAACGTGTCTTTGCCTACCGAGTCATACACCACCGGGACGCCCTCGCCGCTTGTGATCTCGTGCACACGTTTGGCGAAGTCCTCTTTGGTATAAATCACGGGGTGATCACAACCGTGGTCGGCCGCAAGCTTCGCCTTTTCTTCCGAGCTTACGGTACCGATAACGGTTGCACCCAAGTGCTTGGCCCATTGACATGCAATTAAGCCGACGCCGCCTGCCGCCGCGTGAAACAGTATGGTATCCCCCGATTGCACTCGGTAGGCGCGGCGAAGCAAGTACTGAGCAGTCAAGCCTTTTAGCATCATCGCCGCCGCCGTGTTGTCGTCAATGCTTGCCGGCACTCGCACCAGCCGCTTCGCCGGAACCAAACGCTCATCGGCGTAGGCACCCAGAGCGCCGATCCCATAGGCAACGCGATCACCGACCTCTAGGTCGGACACACCGGGTCCCACAGCCTGGATCACCCCTGACGCCTCCATGCCGAGGACAAACGGGAGACCAGCGGGCGCCGGATAGGTGCCCGTACGGAAGTAGACGTCGATGAAGTTCAAACCAACGGCCCGCTGGTTGATGAGTACCTCGCCCTCGGCGGGCTGACTGAGTTCCACGTCTTCCCAGCGCAGAACGTCGGGGCCACCGGTTTCATGGATACGTATCGCTTTCGCCACCATTCCTCCTTTGTTCTTGCTTTGTTGCGGTGCCGCAGGCGCCTAATTGCGACCGAACGGCAGCGCTGACTGTACCTTACTCTCTGGCCGGCCAATGGTACTACCGACCGGCCACTATTGATAACGGCGCGGATCTTCTACCCCGTGGCACACATCTTGCAATTGCCCTTTTTGAACACCGGCCTAGGCCCAAATGGCGACCTCCGCCCAAGCGATATCAGTCAGTGCTATGAAAGAGCTTACGATTGCCTTACTGATGTGGATCACAAGCAACACGCCGCTGGCGTACGACGGATCCCATGCGCCCGACGTTATCCACGTCTCGCACAAGCAACTCGTCCAGATACTGTACGAGGGCAACGTCGCCCGTGGTATCGATGCGGATCGGGTGAGCGTAGCCGGTCTCTACAATTTCCGCGACGGAAAAGTCTACTTGCTCGATGATGTCGACCTGGACACCGTCGAAGGCAGGGCGGTGCTCGTCCACGAGCTTGTCCACTACCTGCAGTATTATCATGGGATCGATCAGACGGCCGAATGCATGCGCAAGCTCGAGGGACAGGCGTACGAAACGCAGGCCAACTACCTCATCGCGTATGGGAAGGAATCTCCGTTCAGTGAGCTCCACGTCCTTATGATCAGTAACTGCTGGCCAATGAATCTCTGAACAGTGATAGGCACCGTTACGGTCTGCCTTGACCTGTCTTCCACACGACCTCACGGACCATAACTCGATTACGGCTTGGTTGGCACATTACGGTGCCGATACCTGTCCTGCTTGTGCTTGTCGGCAGCTTATAAAGCGCCTACGATGAACATTGAAGATAGGCGAAAGAAAAACCATTCGTTACAAGGAGTAACCACCGTGATCCGCAAACAGGATGCACTGGATTACCATTCCAGTGGACGCAAAGGAAAGATCGAGATCAGCTCCACCAAGCCGACTCGCACGCAACGCGACCTGACGCTCGCTTACAGTCCGGGTGTCGCGGAACCGTGTCTCGAGATCAAGGCAAACCCCGAAAACGTATTCAATTACACGACCAAGGGGAATCTGGTCGCCGTCGTTACCAACGGTACCGCCGTGCTAGGCCTGGGAAATATCGGGCCGATGGCGGCGAAACCCGTTATGGAAGGCAAGGCGGTTCTATTCAAGCGCTTTGCCGACATCGATGTGTTCGACATTGAGGTGGGCTCGCAAGACCCGGATGACGTGGTCCGACTGGTCCAGCTGCTGGAACCGACCTTTGGTGGGGTCAATCTCGAGGACATTAGGGCGCCTGACTGCTTCTACATTGAAGAGAAGCTGCGAGAGTCCCTCAGCATTCCAGTGTTTCACGACGACCAACATGGCACAGCGATCATCTCCGGCGCCGCGCTGCTGAACGCGATCGAGCTTACTGACAAAGACATATCTAAAGTACGAGTCGTGTACAGCGGTGCCGGTGCCGCTGCAATCGCTTGCGCCGAACTGTTCGAACGTCTAGGGGTGAGGCGCGAAAACATGGTGATGTGCGATTCCAAAGGCGTCATTTATGAGGGGCGTGAGGAGGGCATGAACCCATACAAGGCACGCTTCGCCGCGGATACGGCGTTTCGCACTTTAGCCGAAGCTATGAAGGGTGCAGACGTATTCATCGGGGTTTCTATTGCGGGTGCCGTCAGCAAAGAGATGGTCGCATCGATGAACGCGCGGCCGATCATTATGGCGATGGCCAATCCGAATCCCGAGATTACCTATGAAGATGCGACATCGGCACAGCCGGATGTGATCATGGCGACGGGTCGCTCCGATTACCCGAATCAGGTGAACAACGTGCTGGGTTTTCCGTTCATCTTCCGAGGTGCGCTCGACGTACGCGCACGCGCTTTTAACGAAGAGATGAAGATTGCGGCCGTGCACGCGTTGGCAAACTTAGCGAAGCAGGGTGTTCCCGATTCGGTCATGCGGGCCTACGGCGTCGATAGAATGCGGTTTGGGCCGGAGTACATCATCCCCAAGCCATTCGACCCGAGAGTGCTCACCTGGGTTTCGCCGGCCGTGGCGCAGGCGGCCATCGAAAGTGGCGTTGCGCGGATAAAGATCGACATCAACGAGTACCGCCACCAACTCGCGTCAAGGCTGGGCCGCCGCCGTGAGGTCATGGGTGGCGTTATCGCGCGCGCCAAGAAACAGGCCAAGCGTATCGTCTTTCCGGAAGGCGAAGAGGAGAAGATCCTGCGCGCGAGCCAAGTACTTATCGACGAGGACATCGCTAGCCCGATCCTGCTCGGCCGCCCCGAAGTCATCGAGAAACACAAGAGAGAACTTGATCTCGAGCTCTCGGGCGCGTCGATCGTGCTGCCACGCGCGGCGCCGCAGTTTGACCACTATGTCAATGAACTCTATAAGCTTCGCTGCCGCCGTGGCATCACGCATAACGAAGCCCGCGCACTTATGATGAATAACCACAATGTGTTCGGCTCGATGATGGTGAACCTGGGCGACGCGGACGCGATGGTTGCCGGTCTTACTCAGCATTACTCCGACACGATTCGCCCCGCGCTGCAAATCATCCGCGTTCGGCCCGGTGTCAATAAGGTTGCCGGCGTGTACATGATGATTTTTAAGAACGACGTCAAGTTCTTCGCCGACACGACGGTGAACATCGAGCCGAGCGCCGAGGACTTGGCTGAAATTGCCATTGAAGCCGCCGAGGTGGCGCGCCGCTTTAACGTCGAGCCGAGGATTGCCATGCTCTCGTTCTCGAACTTCGGCAGCACGCATCATCCGTTGGCGGAGAAGGTGCGCCACGCGACCGAGCTTGTGCGCAAGCGCGCACCCTACCTGATCGTTGACGGTGAAATGCAGGTCGATACGGCTGTGGTCGAGGATATCCTGACCGACACGTACCCATTTAGCGCCCTCAAGGCACCGGCTAATGTGCTGGTCTTTCCCTCGCTCGATGCCGGTAACATCGCCTATAAGCTTATGCAGCGATTGGGTGGTGCCGAGGCAATCGGTCCGATTCTCACACGGCTGCGCAAACCCGTGCATGTACTGCAGCGTGGTGCAGAGGTCGACGAGATTATCAACATGGCGGCAATTGCGGCGGTCGAAGCGCAGGAAAGCGATACCATGACAGATGCCGCGGCAAAAACGCAGAGAACGCAGAGGCGCGGAGCCCGCAGAGGAAGTTGATCGGCGTAAGGAGTCGGGCGTGAAATCTAGGTAGCTAGTAAAGGCGCCACGTAGCGCACGAGTCACGAATCACGAGTCAAAAATTACGGGTCGCTGAATCATATGCGTCAGCAACTCACGAGTCGACTAGCTCAATCACAACCTGTCTATGACGCTGATAGCGTAGCGCCGGTGGTCGATCTCGAGGGTCGGTCGGCGACGGCGGTGTCGCACCACTTCGTTCCCGCCGCCGCGTTGGTCCCGCTGATTGACCGTCCAGATGGAATGACCATCTTGCTGACTCAACGGACTGCGCATCTGAATGATCACGCGGGTCAGATCAGTTTCCCCGGCGGGCGGGTCGAACCGGACGATGAGAACCCAAAAGCAACCGCCCTGAGGGAAACCGAGGAGGAGATCGGGCTTTCTCCTAAGTTTATCGATGTTGTTGGTTACCTTGATCTGTCTGTGACCGGCACGGGTTTTCTGGTCACGCCTGTGGTCGGCCTGATATCACTGGGATTCACGCTCTCGCTCGATGAGTTCGAGGTAGCCGAAGTGTTCGAAATCCCGCTTGCCTACGTCCTCAACCCCGGCAATCACCAGCGCGAGTCGCGGGTGCTAAACGGCGTGAAACGTTCGTTCTATGTGATCGAGTACGAACACCGCTACGTCTGGGGCGCAACCGCGGGAATGCTGGTTAACTTGTACGAGAAACTGCGCGAGAGATGAAGTGTGAGGTGTTCACGAGATTACATGCAGACTGCGTGGGTGAATCATACCGTTGGCGTTCCCCAGCAGATTCATGGGCTCTGGAAAAAACGCAGAGTGCGTGGCTGACAACTTTCCCTACCTTAATCATCCTCGCCTACTGGGACCGATTCTTACGCTAACGCTCGAGTTCTTCGAGCACGACATTCGCGAGCGCGAATGTCTTGAGATCAATTTCTGGGTCACGGTAATAATGGTCGAGGCCGACAGCAGTGATGACCACCCCGCCAGGGATGATCTCGTCTGCAAGTAGCGTGAGTCCATCGTTTGGACCGATTTTTTTTATTACTTTATAACGATGACGTGCGTACTTCTTAATATGTCCCGATAGCGGAGCGCCAACCCACTGCACCATCAAAATGTGATCGGGAAAAGACAGACTCTCAAACACCGGCCGTCTCTGGGTAGTAGTGAGGTTTGAAATGACTTTAGGTTTGAGTCCCTGCGACCAGAACACGAGCCCTGCTGCCCAGTTCCTCGGCCACTTTGACACCCAGTCAGCGTAGGGGCTGCCCCGCAATATCCCACCGACGCTGATCCAGGCCACGACGGATCGGGACTCCTGCGGCGTGAGTTCCCGCCCTAAGGCCAACGCTACCTCAGCACCGGCCTTGCTAGTGCTTACCAGCACGATCGGTCGGTGGCGCTGTGCGAGCCGCATGATTTGCTCCGCGACCACCCGCGCATTGTCTTCGACGTTTGCCAGTCCATCCGTTTCGATTAACACTGTTTGCAAACCTGCGTGGTCGAGCAACCGTCGCTGCCGGGCGAAATCGGCGCCCGTGGTCGGATCCTTCTCGTACGCATAACCGGGAACGAACGTCATCAGATAGCGTTTATGCGCAGCGGGGGGGGCTAAGGATCCCTTAGCTGCTCGCAAAACGGCCAGCTGAG
The DNA here is from genome assembly GCA_046759385.1 of Acidiferrobacterales bacterium. GTDB lineage: Bacteria > Pseudomonadota > Gammaproteobacteria > Acidiferrobacterales > SPGG2 > JBHICC01. Next base: position 8,691 of record JBHICC010000049.1, read on the forward strand.
TGTGAAAGGCGTGCTGGAAACGACGATTGCTACCTTCTCGGTATACTCGGTCAAGAAAGTACAAAGTAGCAAAATCGCACGAGAACCTCTCGGTGAGATCGTGAAGAAGCGTATTTGTAAGAGCGAGCGCATCTGATTGTTTCAGCGCGTCGCGGATAAGTTGATCCGTCTCAGTCGCGCCACCACGGCCCATAAGGTATCGTTCGAGATAGTGACGGGCGATCGCAGAATCGACGATCGTGTCTACTTTCTGGTCGGCGATCCGGCCTTTGGCACGAAGAACGGGTTCGTCCGCGGCACAGGTGGCGGTTAGACATACGCACACCGCGGCAGCCCAAAGCCACTTAGAGATTGCGCTAAGCGGTGCCTGATTTCGTGCGCTCCGGTCGCGCGACATCCTATATCTAGCCCTAGCTCAGATTAGAACTTCTAACGCAAAGACGCAAAGATTTCCAGATCTAAAAGCTCTTCGTGCCCTTGCGCTGAATAGTTGCACCTGAAAAGCTAAGCACACGAAGTATGGATTTTCCTATATAGAACTTCTTTGCGCGTATTTAGCGCTCGACAAGAATGACATGCAGATTGCGCGGACCATGGGCACCGAGTTGGATTGTCTGCTCGACGTCTGCAGTGCGCGATGGGCCAGTAATAAAGTTGACAGTGCGGGGCATCCCGGGTAAGTCAGCACGAAGCTTTGCCCAGACGTCTTCAATGTGCGCAACAATTTGATTGTGTCGAAGTACGACGATGTGCACATCGGGGAGAAAGTTTAACGTCGTCGGACTTTGCGGGCTTGATACGAGCACGAGCGTTCCGGTTTCGGCGATACCGGCAAAAGCGTCCGTAATCGAGACGTGATCCTCGCGCTGGGCTGCGCGCCGCTCGATTGTCATCGTGTCCGGCCAGTCGAGTTCAGCTAGCATGGCGTCGTTTGCCATCACCACCTGTTGCGGGAGCGCCAAGGTTCGCAGATACGCCACAACCGCTCGCGGCACGTCCTGAGCCGCGGCCACGCTTGTCGCAGTCCCCGATACCGCCTCCAGCTTCGCCAGGAAGCGTGCTTGCAAGTCTTGTTTTAGCCTTGGTTGGACATGTACTCGATGACCTGCGAGCCGTTCGTCCAGCATCTGTCGCATGCTGTCCTCGAGCGGGCCAGTCCGGTTAAGCGACTGCCGGATCGCGCTTAGGATTTGCTCACGCGTACCACTCACTCCCTGTTCCTCCCTCGCGTTTTACGCCAAGCACTTTGAAACGTCTGCCTGCCAGGCGCAGGCAAATCGCGTGCGCGTGTCCAACTCCTCGCAAACGGCAGGAATCGAAAGCGTCCTCGCTTGCGCCCGAGTAATCCGAGCACGCGAATCATCGCGCCGGCTGCGATTCTGTATAACCACGCACGCCTAGCAAAAAATGCCCACAGCGCAAGACCCAAGCGCATGCGCGCAGCGGTAAGCCGCTCCTCGTACTCTCGCGTGCGCAATGAACGAAGCAGCTTCGGCAGTGGAATGCTCATCGGGCACACTTCCTGGCAGCGCCCATTCATGGTGCAAGCGTTCGGCAAGTGGCCGGCTTCCTTTAAACCAATCATCAGCGGCGTAAGCACCGATCCCATCGGTCCCGGATAAACCCAACCGTACGCATGCCCGCCGATCGAGCTATACACTGGACAGTGGTTCAAGCACGCACCACAACGAATACAGCGCAACATTTCGCGGAACTCGTTGCCGAGCATCTCGGAGCGCCCATTGTCAAGCAGTAATACATGGAACTCCTCGGGTCCATCGCGATCACCGTCGCGGCGCGGGCCGGTGGAAAACGTAGTGTAGCTCCCCATTTCCTGTCCGGTCGCGCTGCGTGCGAGTATGCGCAGAATCGTAGCGACGTCTTCCAGAGTTGGCACCACCTTCTCGATGCTTGCAGTAACGATATGCACACGCGGAAGCGTGTTGGTTAGATCCCCGTTGCCCTCGTTGGTCACAATGACTGTGGACCCGGTTTCCGCGATCAAAAAATTAGCGCCCGTGATACCCACATCGGCACTGAGAAAGCCCTCTCTCAACACCTGACGGGCTTCGTTGACAATCTCCGGGATCTCGGTCACGCGGTCCTTGAGCCCGTATTTGCGGTGATGGTTATGGAACAGGTCAGTAATTTGATCTCGTGTTTTATGCACGGCGGGCGCGATGATATGGCTCGGCGGCTCTTTGGCGAGCTGAATAATGTACTCGCCGAGGTCGGTCTCGATAACCTCGAAGCCTGCGCTTTCGAGCGCTTCGTTGATCGCAATCTCCTCGCCGACCATGGACTTTCCTTTGGTGACGCGGCGTGCGTCAGCGCGTCGGCAAATATCGACGACGATACGGCGTGCCTCATCGGGCGTGCGCGCCCAGTGCACGTACCCACCGTACGCTCGTACTCGGGTTTCAAAGTGTTCTAGGTAGTAATCGAGATGAGACAAGGTGTGCTCTTTGATCTCGCGCGCGATCGTGCGGAGTTGCTCGAACTCCGGCAAACCATTGATAGCTGCTTGCCGCTTGTCGACGAAGCCGCCCTTCGCCTTAGCGAGTGCGCGTTGCAGGTCGATGTCCTTGAGCGCGACTTTCGCTTGCGTCTTAAACGCGCGCGTGGTCGACTTCATTCCGCTTCCTCACCGTCGCCGATGGCGAAGGTGGCCATTCCCGCCAGTACCTCGGCCACATGATAGATTTTCACTGGACTCCCTTGCCGTTTCAGATATCCGGCGATATTCAGGAGGCAACCAAGATCGCCAGCGAGCACGATTTCGGCACCGGTCTCCTCGATAGTCGTTTTCTTGTCCGCGACCATGCGCGCAGAGATATCAGGATACTTCACGCAGAAAGTGCCGCCGAACCCGCAGCACACATTGGCATCGCGCATCTCGGAAAGTTTCAGTCCGTCGACACCGGCTAGCAGCTTACGGGGCTGCTCCCGCACCCTGAGCTCGCGCAAACCTGAGCACGAATCATGGTATGTCACAGTCTTGTCGAACCGAGCGTCGACGTTGTCCACACCAAGCACGTCGGTGAGAAAACTCACAATCTCGTAACAGCGCTCAGCCAAAGCGTTGGCCCGATGACGCCAGCTCGCATCGGTGGCGAAGAGTCGGGGGTAATGAATCTTGAGCATGCCGGCGCAGGAACCTGAGGGTACGACAACATAGTCGAAGCCCTCGAATGCCGAGATCACTTGCTTGGCGAGGTCGCGTGCGTCCCGCGCGTCACCGCTGTTATAAGCTGGTTGGCCGCAGCACGTCTGTACCCGCGGTGCTTCGACTTCGCAACCGGCGTCTTCCAGTAGCTTGACTGCCGCAAAGCCAACATTCGGTCGCCACAGATCAACCAGGCAGGTTACGAATAGCCCGACGTGAGGCCTGTCTTTTCTTGTTTCGCTGCTCATGGGGAAAAAAGATGCCCAGTATACCATCGGCCCGAGAGGAAACCGCGCTCGCAGAAGCGGTGCTCAGCGCTGTGGTTAGCCCGCGTGCTCGAGGGCCTTTATGCGTTCTTTTGTTGCCGGGTGAGAGGACAAGTAATCGAAAACACCACTGTTTTCAGGTCGGTTCTTTTGCAAACGTAGCAAGATATTCGCGAAGTGGCTACGGTTGATGTCTTGCGAGTGTAAGTAGGCTAGCGCGTACTGATCAGCTTCGCGTTCGAAGTCGCGCGAATATTTGGCCTCGATCAATATCGTGGGGAGCGCCGCGGAAAGAGCGGTAATTGACGCTATGTCACCGGTGATAGTTGCGACGAGCAACACGGTAGCCGAATCTTGTAACAGACGGCGCAATGCATGCCTGTTGACAACATGACCGACCTCATGCGCTAGCACAGCGATAAGCTCATTGTTGCTCTCTGCAAGCTGCGCCAGTGCATCCGTCATCACAACGATGCCAGATGGGAGCGCGAATGCATTGGCACCGAGGCGGCTACTCTTGCGAAACTCCAGGCGGTAGTGGTGGCCATCGTCAAGATTGTCGGTAATGCTTTGGAAAACCGACCGGAGCTCGTGTTGTCTAGCTTCGCTCAACTCAGAGGGCGAGAACCAGATCCGATCCATAGCGTCTAAACCTTCGGCCCCCAGCTTCTGATCTACCGAAGGGGGCAGCGAGTAGGCCGCATGCTTGGCCAGCGCAGGTACCCCGTACTGGATAAGCCCCCACACGCTGGCAATGGTAATCACGACAGCCAACGCGACGTACAGAAGCCTGCTCTCGAGTTTATGGAGCAGACTTTGCCACGCGTGCGCCCCACGCTGTTTTAGAAAGGCGTCGATAGCGTCGTTATCTAAGGTCTCGCACTTAGCGCCATCAGGCAGGTAGATTGAGCGGGGCGTGTTTCCCACGCGCGGTGTGATACGTACCGCGGAAAGAGCATAGGTCAGATCACCACTCGGTCTTCGTATCCACAGCTCGCCCGTGCGCGACAAATGAATTGTCACGTCCGTCTTCTGTGACGTCTTGCCATCATAGAAGGATGCTTTGAGCTCCCTCACAGACCTATGTCGAAATCGAAGAAGTCGGCGATCTCTTCGCCCGCCGACGCGACTTTCTCCTCCTCGTTAGCTACGAAGCTATCCAGATTGCCCGCGGCCGCGAGTTTTAGGTTTTCAAACCGGTAGCGTGTCATGCGTATCTGCGCCCAGGGAATAAGCAAGCCCAGTGAAACGACTATTGCCACCGCGTTGGAGAAATATAGCCAAATCATGTGGGGTACAGCCAGCGTGCTTTCGAAGCGGTTACCATTAGACTCGGCGTTGTTCCACACGAGATTGGCAATCGCAGTCTCCACGTATGCTCTGACCATTAGAAGCAGCATTAACCACGCGAGGGCAAGAAAGAACACAAGCGCCGCTGAACCAGCGAGAGAAGGTTCACCAGGACTGGGCGTTGAGACGCCGAAGGCCCAAAACAGTGCACCGAAGAGCACGCCGCCGGCCAGAAAAATCAGCATCGCCTTGATATAAACGCCATAGAAACCACCCGCCGTCGCAGAAAAAGAAAAGGGCGTGGTCCCGTAACCGCTGTGAGTGACGAGAAATCGGCTGCGATAGTAGGTGTAAGCCGGATACGCCAGACCCAACGTGATCACACTCAGAATGGGTAGGCCAATGTAGACTGCAAGCGCCTGTCCATAGCCGCCCTTGAACCCGAAGCGAATATTGCGATAAGACGAGTATCTCGCATTGAACGCGTGCGCCCTGATGACAAGCCAGGGAAGCCCTACGATGAACGCCAACCCAAATATGGCGGCGAGCGGCGGCAAGAGTTCCGATGAAATAAAGTAAACGACAAAGATCCCGAACGCGATGAGTCGTCCTTTTAGGATCTGCATGGGCTCGGCCAAGTATTCAAACGGCGATCCTTGCAGCTGTGTGTTGCCGTAGAAGTAACGCTTCCTGCGTACCTTGGCCCAAGCAGAATAAATGCCCAGGGTCAGGATCGTCAGTACGATGTTAACGATCCAGATCTTGAAGTACTCGCCGGCTTTGCCGGTAAATTTGAATGGGATGGTCGTGACAGAGGAAATGTCACCGTGTGCCTGCGCGCTCGTATCAAGCGCCTTTGCCGTGACTACCATGCGCCCCCTTCATTCGACCTGGAAACAGGGCCTGTTTTGATCTTTCCAAAGATTAGCAGCTCTAATCCGCGCTGCCCGGATTGGTGGTGTCGGCCTTTGCCGGGTGGGGCCGTTACGACGTAGCACCTATAATCACGCTTTGCGCGCCATCCGCCAATCGGCGCATGGACACCGTTGATCGCAGCCCATATGAAGACACCGCGCGTCGCCCTCGGCGGTATTGTCCTGGAAAGCAATAGTTTTGCGCCGGTCGCTGGTGCCGAGGACTTCCGGTCGCGCTACTACTTGGAAGGCGACGCCATCCTTGACCAAGCCGCGAAAGCGCACTCCGTGATGCCCATGGAGATGACGGCGTTTGTGCGCGCCATGAATGCGACCGGGCCCTGGACCGCCGTACCAACCTTACTGACAGGCTCACAACCCGCCGGTCCGATGGACGAGTCGTTTCTCAACCATTGCGTCGACAAGATTGCCACTATCGTCGAGCGTGCGTTACCGCTGGATGCGGTATATCTGGCCAATCATGGCGGCATGACAGCAACGCATATGCATGACCCCGATGGTGAGCTCTACCGGCGCGTTCGCGCGGTGGTCGGTGCCGATACCGCGATCGTCTCCACGCTCGATCTGCACGCCAATATCTCCGAGCAGATGGTTAACGAGACGAACTTGCTGATTTCCTACCTCACAAACCCTCACGTGGACATGCGGCAACGCGGTGAGGAAGCGGCTTTTTCGCTTCGCACGATGTTGGCTGGCGCGGCGCCGAAGACAGCGTTTCTTCGCCTACCGCTAGTGCCGCCAAGTGTAACCTTGCTCACACGAGAAGGCCCCTATGCCGAGCTGATCGCCTATGGCCAAAGACGTCAACAGGAAGTGGGTGGCGCCATACTGAATGTATCTGTGCTTGGCGGCTTCGCTTTCAGCGACACGCCGAAGAACGGGCTCGCTATTGTTGTTACGGGCCGCAACGATTTAGGTCCGGCGCGCCAGCTCGCTCTAGAGATCGCCGAGCGCGCGTGGGCGCAACGCCAACGCTTTCGCCGAGCACTTACACCGATTAAGGACGCGGTCGACCTCGCGCTCAGAAGCGCGGCCGATCCCGAGCTGCCGGCAGTGATCTTTTCCGACGCAGGCGACAACCCCGGTGGCGGAGGGAGGGGCAACACCACGTGGTTACTGAAAGCATTGGTCGAAGCCGATGCGCGGCGTGTCTACATCGGATCATACTTTGATCCGGAACTCGCTAAGCAAGCGCATGAACTCGGTGAAGGCGACGACTTTGGAGCCGTATTTAATCGCAGTGGCGAGACCGAGTTCGCTAAGCGATTTGCAACACCGGCGCGAGTTCTCAAGCTTCACGACGGCGACGTTGTTGGTCGGCTTGGCCTGTATGCTGGGCGCGGGCTTGAGCTCGGGCCATCGGCCGCGTTGGAGATCAACGGCTCCGAGGGCATCACTGTGGTCGTGATCAGTAATCGCCACCAAACCGCTGATCCTGTTTTCTTCGAGATGTTCGGGCTAGACATCGCCGCCGCCCGAACAATGGTGGTCAAATCTCGCGGCCATTTCCGCGCCGGCTTCGAACCTTGGTTTCCCCCGGAGAATGTGTACGAAGTCGATACCCCCGGATTGACCTCGCCGGTATTCAGCCGCTTTGACTGGAAAGGCCTGCCACGACCCGTCTATCCCCTGGATGAAAATGCCGAGTGGACGCCGCCGGCCTGGTGAGCCTAAGCGGGCCTTGCCGGGCCTGCGTTTGATAGGCAATATGGTCGATTGAACCCGTACTAAAAAGTACAAAATCGGGTGGAATACTTTACAAATCACACCCTAGGAGACGTAGCGATGCGTTTTTCAAGACTTTTTTGCGGTGCGGCATTGGCGGCGGCAATGCTGCTACCGACGACACTAAGCGCGCAAGAGCTCAAGATCGGCCTCGCGCTCGAGCCCACATCCATCGACCCGCATTACCATAATCTAACGCCCAATAGCGCGCTCGCGCGCGAAATCTTCGATCGGCTGGTTATGCCGGACGAGACGCAACAGTTGAAGCCCGGCCTCGCCGTTTCATGGAAGGCGATCGACGATCTCACTTGGGAGTTCAAGCTACGCGAAGGCGTGAAGTTCCACGACGGTACGCTGTTCACCGCCGACGATGTGGTGTTCACGTTTGAACGCGCGCCGAATGTGCCGCAAAGCCCATCGTCGTTCGCGACGTATCTGAAGGGTAAGAGGGTCGTCAAGATTGACGATTACACCGTTCACATCAAGACCCAGGCACCCTACCCGCTGATGCCAAATGACATGTCGACATTCAGCATTATCTCGAAGAAGCACGGGCAGGGGGCGTCGACGGCCGACTACAACAGCGGCAAGGCGGCGATCGGTACCGGCGCTTTCAAGTTCGTCGAGTGGGTACCGGGTGATCGGTTGATCCTGGAACGAAACGATGATTACTGGGGTAAAAAACCCGAGTGGTCAAAGGTCACCATCAAACCGATCCGTTCCGGCCCGGCGCGCGTGGCGGCGCTGCTCGCGGGCGATGTCGAATTCATCGACAACGTACCGACCACCGATATTTCGCAGCTAAGGGGAAATAGCAAGCTGAACTTGAGTCAGGGGATCTCCAACCGCGTAATCTATCTGCATCTCGATCACGCGCGTAACAACTCGCCTTTTGTCAAGGCCAAAGATGGCGGTGCGATCAGGAACCCGCTCAAGAAGAAAAAAGTCCGTAAAGCTATATCGAAGGCGATCAACCGCGACGCCATCGTCGAACGGGTCATGGAAGGTGTAGCGATCCCGGCAGGACAGCTCTTGCCCAAGGGCTTTTTCGGCGTCAGCTCAAAGCTGAAACCGGAGGCGTACGACCCGCAGGGCGCCAAACAGTTGCTCGCCGAGGCTGGTGTGGGCAACGGTTTTCAGCTCACGATTCACGGACCGAATGATCGTTATATCAACGACGCGAAGATCTGTGAGGCGATTGCGCAGATGCTCACCCGCGTCGGCTTTCCGGTCGGTTCCGGGGTCGTCCGAGAGATTCTTAAGGAGCGTGAGCC
>JBHICC010000050.1:0-17046 GCA_046759385.1 Acidiferrobacterales bacterium
CTCATAATCCGTTGGTCGCAGGTTCGAGTCCTGCCGGGCCCACCATAAAATTAAAAGGGGTTGCGAGCGATCGTAGCCCTTTTTCTTTTCCTAGCGCCCTTGCCATCACGCTTCCCAGGGGGTAGCGGTTTGATTAGTGTTGACAAACTATACAACTAGATATATAGTTGTTTTGTGAGCAAGCGATTGACTGAAAATCGAGCCGCTCAAGGGCTCGCGGCATTGGGCAATAGCACACGCCTGCGGCTGTTCAGGCTGCTCGTCCGCGCCGGGCCTGAGGGCCTAAACATCAGCGATCTGCAGCGGTTCTTGAACATGCCAGCCTCCACTTTGGCGCATCATCTATCGACCTTGACGCGGGCTGATGTGGTGGTGCAACAACGGCGCGGCCGCGAGGTGATTTGCACTGCGGAACATGCGGTGATCAACGGTCTCGTGGCGTACCTAAAGGACCAGTGCTGCGTCGGTTTGGCAAATCAAGACGAATCCGACGCGGCGTGATTTCTTCTGAAACAAAACTATTTTTCTAGGGATATCGCCATATGTCCGCAGAACGTGCAGCGACAGCGACCTCGCCCAAAAGAGCGCCAGCAGTCGATCATGTGTGGCTGGCTATTGCTGCGACCTTTGCTGGGCTGCTTGTACTGACACCGCAGCAAGCTGAGCGCTCGTTCGCCTTCACTGTCGATGCGTTGGTCGGGGTACTACCGTTTCTGTTCTTGTCTGTGGCGTTGGCGGCCTACGCCAAGGCGAGTGGCGCCGATAGTCTGATTGCGCGCGCGTTTCACGGCCGCACAGTCCCGATGATCTTCTTTGCGGCGAGCATGGGTGCACTGTCACCGTTTTGTTCTTGCGGCGTGATCCCGCTCATCGCCGCGCTGCTCGCGATGGGCGTACCCTTGGCGCCGGTGATGGCATTCTGGCTGGCCTCACCGTTGATGGACCCGTCGATGTTTGTACTTACCGCCGGCACCCTCGGCACCGGCTTCGCTATCGCGAAAACGGTTGCTGCTTTTGCGATTGGGCTACTCGGCGGGTTTGGCGTATTTCTGCTACAAGGTGTCGGTTTCTTCAGCCGGCCTCTGCGCGACGGTGTCGGCGACGGCGGCTGTGCCGGTGCGACGGTCCGTGATCCCAAACAAGTAGTGTGGCCGTTTTGGCGAGAGGCGCCACGGCGCCAGAGCTTTGCGGTCAGCGCGCGCGACAACCTGTTTTTCCTGGGTAAGTGGCTCACGCTTGCTTTCGTACTGGAAAGTCTCATGCTTGCTTATGTGCCGGCCGATCTCGTTGCGCGCGCCGTGGGCGACGGTGGCTGGTTACCAACCTTGAGCGCGACATTGATCGGCGTGCCAGCTTATCTGAACGGCTATGCGGCCTTGCCCCTTGTCGGCGGGCTGATGGAGCAGGGTATGGCGCCCGGTGCGGGAATGGCATTCTTGCTTGCCGGCGGTGTGAGCTGCATCCCCGCTGCTATCGCAGTCTATGCGCTCGCACGCCCGCCGGTGTTCGTGGCCTATCTCGCCTTCGCTTTCCTCGGTGCGTTCTCGGCCGGCCTCGCCTACGGGGTTATCTGAACGTCGAACAGCGTCTCCGCGTGACTTCGCAGAACGTTTAATAACTGCTGCGGGCGTACTTGACGCCAGCCAGTCGCCGCGACACAAGTTTTCCGCAATCTTAATGAGCAGCAAAAGGAGGCAATCTTGGCTAGCCCGGAAGGAATAAACAAGAGCGCCTGGGCTTTCAATCTGTTCGACCCGACCCAAGGAATTCCAAGGCAACTCGCCGATGGCATCGCCACGCGGATCTTCGTCGGTGACAATGTCATGCTCTCGGTCGTTCGCATCGAGCCCAGATCAACCGGGACCGTGCACAGCCATCCTCAAGAGCAGTGGGGCGTGTTGCTCGACGGCGAATGTGTGCGAATCCAGGGTGATGAGGAGGTGCCAATGCAGGCCGGTGATTTTTGGCACACCCCAGGCGGTGTGCCCCACGGCATTCGCACGGGTGACACTGGCGCAACCGTACTGGACATATTCAGTCCGCCTCGGGAAGAGTATAAGCGCGCAGGCGTCGGTTTTGTCGCTCAGTAATCGTTGTCTTTCTTTACGACACGGCAAGCCCCCGCGCATGCAAGATCGTGGAGGTGCGTCAAACAAGGGAGGTTAGGAGGGCGGTCCCAAACAGAGCAGACGCAACGCCTAATCATCCTTTGAATTGCACAGCGTTTCACCGGCGATGACGCGTGGATGCTGTTTCCTAAGGAAGGATGACTTCCAGACTTTCGGCGCGCAGCAGGTCGGAGCGACGGGTGTAGACGGGGCCCTGCGGCGCCCGCTCGAGCACCTTGAGCGGAATCGGTTTGATCTCGCGCGGCGAGCCCCGCAAGATCAAATCATATCGACCGCCGCGATCGGACAACCGGATCTGAAGGACCTCGGCAAGATGGGTAGCCGCGTTGACCGGCGGGCCCTGAAACGCGGCGATAAACCTGATCTTGTCTTTCAGCGCTGGCGGAATGCTGACAGCGCGCCACTGGCTCTCCCCTAGGAACACACGTTTGAGGCTGTCCTCTCTCATTGGCACGAGCAGTGTATCGATGCCAGCACGCGGCGCACCGTCGTCGTAAAGCGTGTCGATGTGGTAGAGGCGCGATCCATCTTCTGCTTCGAACGTCCTAAGTTCCAGCACTGACAGATCGGCATTAATCTTGCCGAGTACAGCGTTTAATGCTTCGCACGCTTCATCGATAACCACGACGCCGCGAAAATCGGCCTGCAACGTCGCATGAAGATAAGCCCCCACGTTACCGTAAGCTGACCGGCTGCGCGCTTCCTCGAGTTTCGCGGAAGCCTCGGTATCTTGCGAGACTTGATCGCGCAGGTAGTCACGAATGGCACCGCGCGCGTCGTCAAAACCTGCCACCAGCTTGAACAACTCCACCCCGGTATTCCAGAACGGTGTCTGCCTGGCGATTGCCACCTTTATCACGTAGAGCGCGGGCGACTCAGGCTGCGCCAGATCGATCACATATGCGCTTGGCAGGGAGAGAATATCGTGGGCTGTTAGCCCCGTGCGCACGTCGACGTAGACGGCGCTCGGTCCGAACATTTGACTCGCGACCGCGGTCAAACAAGCCTGGAACTCTGACTCCTTGCCATGGCTGACCAAGCGGTGACGCTTGCTGAACTTGTCGACGATAAGGGACATCGATACGCGTGTTGTTTCGCGAACGGCTCAGTGCTTGCAAGCACGCGCACGGGGCGCGACGGCTTCAGGGCCGGGTGCAAGTTCTGTGCCGGTGCAAGCTACCTACTGTTACAAAGACGAAAATAACGTTCGCGCCGGCCTTCTGTACCCTTGGGCTCACGGGCTGGGCACGTGGCCAAGCCGGTCAGCCAAATAGCCGTCCCTGATGTGTTTTTTCCAAGGAGAAGAAAGAAAGAAACGGGGAGACTGCCTACGCTGGCGGTGTCAAAGTTATTATATCCGGCCCCCGTTTCGGGTCCTCACCCCAAGTATCCAATCCCTGGGGTGGAAAAACAAGGCAAGCCTCACCGGGCCCGGGGCGGTGAGGCTGGGCTAGCTTGTCTCGCTAGCGATGAAAGGACGCGGTTCGCCCAGGACGTAGCCTTGAGCGTAGTCAACCCCAAGGGCACGTAGGCGCTCGACAATCGCAACATTCTCAGCGGACTCGGCGATGGTCTGTATACCCATTTCGTGACCGATTTGGTTGATTGCGGCAACCATCGCGTGGTCGATCCGATTGTCAGTGATGTTGCCGACAAACGCGCCATCGATCTTGATGTAATCGACCGGCAGGTTCTTCAGGTAGGCGAAGGAAGATACACCTGTCCCAAAGTCATCGAGCGCAAAGCGGCAATCAAGCTTCTTCATTTCTCGCACGAAATGTACGGCACGGTTTAGATTGCTTATTGCCGCGGTTTCCGTGATCTCAAAGCAAATAATCTCTGGTGGAACGTTGAACTCTGCGAACTTGCGTTCGATGTAGTGCAATAGGTGCTCTTCGCTAAGCGAGTTCCCGGACAGGTTGATCGCGAGCTTGACCGGGTTGTGTTGACCGGAAAAGACACCCGTATTCTGCGCATAGCACCGGAAAATATTATCGATGACCCACCGGTCTATGGCAGCCATCAAATTGTAGCGCTCGGCCGCCGGGATGAAATCATCCGGGAGCACCAGCGATCCGTCGTCGTTGACAAGACGCAACAGAATCTCGTATTGGTGCGCATCACCGTTCGGGGTTGCCAGTGGTTGGATAGGTTGGCAGTAAAGACGAAACCGGTCTTGCTCTAGGGCCACATTGATATCAGCGGCCCAACGCAGCTCGCGATGCCAACGGGCAAGCTCTGCGTCCTCGGGGCGGTGGACATGGATACGGTTCCGTCCCAGGTCCTTGGCCGCGTAGCAGGCGACATCAGCCTGCGTTAGCAACTGGGTCATGCTCGCCGCGGGAGTAATTGGCACGAGCCCCACGCTAACGCCGATTTCGAAGGTCTGGTCCTGCCAGCCAAAGCGAAACTCCCTGATCGCATCGAGTAGCGTGTGGGCGATGATTTGCGCCTTATCGAGCGGGCAGCCGTCGAGCAGGACACCGAACTCGTCACCCCCTAAGCGCCCCACCGTGTCGGCCTCGCGAACATTCATCTGTAGTAATCCTGCAAACTGCTTCAACAATTCGTCACCCGCAACATGGCCGCAGGTGTCGTTAACAACCTTGAATTGATCGAGATCGAGGAAACACAAGCCGTGGTGCTTGTTGTCGCTGCGCGCGCTCGCGAGTGCGGCCTCGAGCCGAGCCTCGAAGGCTCGTCGGTTCACGAGGCCTGTCAACGGGTCATGCGTAGCCTGGTAGGAAATCTCTTCGGCCAGTCGGCGTGCTTCACTGACATCGCGGAACACCATCACCGCTCCGAGGGACTCACCGTCTCGACCGCGGATCGGCGAGGCCGAGCGCTCGATGGCGTAGTGCTCGCCATCGCGACTCACCAGGACTGTGTGATCGGTACCATTGATTGCGCGGCATTCAGCAAGCGCCCGACTCACAGGGCTGTCGGCGCTCTTGCCTGTAGCCTCATCGATCGCTTTGAATACGTGCTCGACCGGTAGCCCCAGGGCCTCGTTCTGGCGCCAGCCCGTAAGCTGTTCGGCCACTGGGTTCATGTAGTCGATCGTGCCCTGCCCATCTGTGCGGATGACTCCGTCACCGATGGAATGCAAGGTCACGATTGCGCGCTCGCGCTCTTCAAATAGCGCCTGTTCCACGCGCTGCCGCTGGATCTCGGCAGCCGCACGAGCGGCAAAAATCGAAAGGATAGACGCCGCGTGTGCGTGCGCACGCTCATCATAGGGCCGATCGTCGTAGAGAGCGAGTAGGCCGGCGGGTCGCCGGTAGTTATCATAGAGTGGAATGCCCACGTAGCATTCGGCTGACATTTCAGCGAGCAATGGCGCATCGGGGAACTGACGCCGCACATCCCGCGGGAATAGGCGTAGGCCTTCGTTTATCACGGTTTCGCAGGGGGTGCCGGCTAGCCGATACTCGAAGCTCAAGCCGTAATCTTCACCGGCCCACATCGCCAAAATCCGCACGCGATCACGTGAGGGTTCTACTACCTCCCCCACGGCGGCGTAGCGCATACCAAGCGCTCGGGCCATGTGCCTAACGAGCACGCGGAAGAAATTTTGGCCGGTAACACCTGATGTCCCCTCGACGATGCTACGCAGTGCATCCTCGGCGTAGGCGCTGTGGACATTTTGCTGCGCCTGCGGGTAATCGGGTAAGTGCTGCGGGATAGTGGTGCCGCTCATGGTGCTTTACCACGCGCGGGAGCGAACGTCAGATCGGGGCTGATGGCCGCGGTCGCTGAAGGGTGGGATCGCCGCCGAGGAAAGCCTGCGGCGCGCCGGCTCCGGCTGAGAAACGGCGCGGTCTGCTTTGGTCCTGCAAGCACTAGTCGAGCCAAAATGCCCCTCTCATCCCTTCCCAACGGTCCTTTGGAAATCCCCCTGTGCTGGTCCGAAGGCCTGTTGCTCTCAGCGCGTTATTGTTATCCCTTTATGGCTCAATCCTTCTGGCCTTGAACTTGACGTTCTTTGACACCGAATGGCCCTAACTCATTGAAGTAGCGGGGCCAACCCACCTTAGAACAGTATAGTCGACTTTTCGGGATTTGCTCGCTGCCACTCTAGTGGACGGTTTTGGTCTGAACGTTGGAGCGCTGGCTTTCCGCCCCCGACGCGCTGTAGGCAGTGATAGCGAAGTAGTACGTGTACGGGGGGAGGTTCTTGATCGTGTACTCCGTGACACTGGGATCATTGATCTCGATTACCCGCTGGAAGTACTCCCTCGAAGTCCCATAGTAGATTCGGTAGCCGGCTAAGTCCGCGAGCCGGGAGCCATCACTATTGCGTGTTGGCGCGCTCCAGGAGAGCGTCACCGAGCCCTCAACCGGATTCGCAGGCTTTAGCGCCTTGATTGCTGCCTCCTTGTCCGTCGCCGAGCCCCGATCGCAGCCGGCGCTGGGTAATAACAAGAGGAGCAGCACAGAAAGGACTCGTCGGTGCACAACGCCCACGACGATTCACCGCTGCGCCGGGGGTTGCAACCCGTCCATACCCATGTCTTCGTCGCGACCTCGCGCTACGCCAGCGCTGTTTTCCGCCGTGGTGCGGATCGCGCGCGCGCGTATTGCCATAGCGGTCGCTTCCGCCGAGCGCCCTATCGCGCTAAGCAAGCTGGCGTAACTTTCGAGTGCGCGCGCGACGTTGGGGTGGCGTTTCCCCAGGGATTTCTCCCAGATGGCCAATGCACGACGGTAGCGGTCCTCTGCTTTCCGGTGTTTTCCGAGCGCCTGGTAGACCCTAGCCAAGCGCTCTAGGCTGCATGCGAGGTCGGAATGGTGTGGTCCCAGTGTCGCCAACTGGATTCGGGTAGCCCACTTCAGCAATGCCCTTGCCTTGTCATGTTGCTCCTCCTCGATGTAGCACAGGGCAAGGCGGTCTAAGGTGTCTGCGAGCTCGAGCTGCTCGTCACCGAGTGTTCGGCGTTGGATCTGCAGCGCCCGTTTGAGCAATGTTTTGGCCTTCCGTGGTTCGCCCAGGGCTCGGTAGCAGAGCGCCAGGTGATTCAGGGTAGTGGCGAGCTCGACATGCTCGGGGCCAAGGATCTTTTCCTGAATACGAAGCGCCCGCTTGAGCAGCGGTTTCGCCTGCTGGGGCCTCCCCTGTGCCCGATTGAACGCCGCCATCTGGTTGACTTGCGCCACCATCTTCTGGTCTTCGTTGAGGCCACGGCGTGTGGCTTTTTCCGACCCGTTGTCCCCTGCGGGAGCGGCGCCGGCCGTCAACGGCTCCAGCGTGGGAGTGCTCGGTGCCAGCTCGACGTCCTGCTCTGCGATCGTGACTTTGGCGTCTGATTCCGGGGTTGGCATATTCGCCGATACCGAGTCGCCGTTGCGCAAGGCTTCGACCTGATAAAGGCGTGAGCCATCCTCCGCTTCAAAGGTCTTTAGCTCTAACAGCGCAATTCTCGCGTTGATCTTGCTAAGCGCGAGATTCAGATCTTGGTGGATCTCATCGGTAACCACAGCGCCTCTGAACTCGTCGCCGACGGCAGTGTCGAGAAAATCGTCGACATTAGCGTAACCGGCGGCCCGCGACTCGGCTTCGAGTTGGGCAAGCCTGCGCGCGTCCAGGGAGAGCTGCGCGTGCAGAAAGTTGCGCAGCGCTACCTGGTGCGCACCAAAACTGGTAACTAATTTGAATAGCTGCGCCCCTACGTTGTCAGCGCGTCCGTTTTCGGCGACGGCTGCCTTGATCACAAGGAGTCGGGGCGTACCGGCCTCACTCGTGTCAATGACATATCCGCTGGCAATGCCGAGCACTCCCGGCCCTTCAACCCTGTTCTTGGCGCCCACATACAACGCGCGGTTGCCGAAGAGCTGCTGCGCTGCTGCGCTTATCCAAGCTTCTAGGTCCGCGTCGCTTTGGGGAGATACCAATCGGTGATGCCGGCTGAATTTGTCTACGATGAAAGACATTTGACGATGGCGCCGGCACCCCGGTGGGGGCGGGACGGCGTGACCCCAGGGTATTGGGCTCCGATCTTATGTCGCGCATCGGAAAAGGCAAGCGCGGCGTGTCGGTCGCGTGGTCTAGCGGCGGGTCGTGGCCCGGATGACGTTGGCGCGTGCAACCAGGCTGGCAGCCTCCGTTGGGCGGTTGGTGTCCTTAAAAGTAAGGTGTACGTAGTTCTCCAGAGCGTTGGCGACGGCGGGGTGGTTTTGCCTAGGGCCTTCTCCCAAATCTTGAGCGCGCGCCGGTACAGGGCATGCTCGGCAAGGATCCGTGTGACCGCAGCCGGAATGTAGTACGCTGGACGGAGTCGTGACGTCCTATGCCATTGACCAGCACGCCCTGTGGTGGTTCCTGCACGCTGACTCTATGGCTCAGCGCAGGTGAAATCTGAAGATGCTGCGATTCATCAAATCTTCGCTAACGATCGCGATTCGAATACGAGTACTTGTTTCCAGTCGACTGATACTACAGTGAGTAAACACATATCCGACTCGCACTTAGCAGCAGGGGGATATCGTGGACGACGAGGGCAGCAGCATATCGCGCGCGCGGTGTGTGCTTTGGCGCTCGCGCTATTTGCGGGTACGTGCGCGGCTGACGTCTTTCGCCTCATCGATAGCGACCAGGACGCCGCGCAGGTACGAGTCGATATGATCGAACGCGCGCGCGCGGAGATTCTGCTTTCCTTGCACCGCGCTTCTGATGACTACCTCGTGCTCAGTTACTTAGCGCTCTTGCGTAAGGCCGCGCGCCGTGGGGTCAAAGTACGATTCCTGATTGACTCTGCGTTCAATGAATTGTCAAAGGGGATTCAAGCGCAGTTGCTGGCGGCAGGGATTGAAATCAAAGAGTATCATCCCGTGCGCGTTACCCGCATCCGTTGGACCAATCAACGGCTGCACGACAAGATGATCGTCACCGACAGAACTCACTTGCTGCTCGGTGGAAGAAATCTTGAGAACCCGTTCTTCGGTATCACGAAGAAAAGCTATGCTAAGAAGCTTTATGTTGATCGCGATGCCTACGTGCGCGGGGAAGCTGCAGCCCTCGCCGCCGAGTACTTTATGGAGCTTTGGCACAGCAAAGAGGTGTTCGACGTTTCACTCGGGACGTATGATCCAAAGTCCGCGCAACAGACTTGTGACACGTCATTAGATGACGTTTCCTATGAACTGTGTACAGAGTTGCATAGTTGGACGCGCACGAATATGGATCGTGCATCAGCCGCTATGGAATCAAATTTGGCGGAGTTAAAGCAAAGTAGATTCGTCCATCTTAACCCAGGCAAGGACTGGTCGGCCGGCCAGCGTGAGGACGTCGACGTTCGTTTTCTACACGACCCTATCGGGCGTAAGGGTATAGAACCGGGTACTTTTGAGACTTTCCTAGATTATGTTAACAGAGCCGAGCGGTCTATCGCGATAGAGTCACCCTATTTGATTCTTTCCGACAACTCACAGGAAGTCTTGCGTCGCGCAATCAAACGGGGCGTGCGCGTGCGCGTGCTCACTAACTCGTTGGCCTCGACACAGAACCTATTCGCGCAGGGCGGTTACGAAGGAAAGAAGGCTGATTTGGTGCAGATGGGATTAGAGATCTGGGAGTTTAAGGGACCCAAGATGCTGCACGCCAAATCGGTGGTGATCGACGACGAGATCGCGCTGGTCGGAAACTTCAACATCGATCCTCGTTCCGAGTTTTACAACACGGAGCTTGCCGTTGTCGCCCGCGATCAAAGGCTTGCTCGCCAGTTGCGTAGCTCTATGGACGCCAACCTCGAAAACGCCTGGTTGATCGGGCCTGACGCTAAGCCCATTGGTGAGTCAGAACGATTTCCCGGCGCGAGCGCGGGCAAGATCTTCAAGCTGCGCTTGTACCAATTGGTCGCCCCGGCGATAAGGAATCAGCTATAAGGCGATGTTTCGCGCGTCTATCGTGTGTTGGCGCGCGCCGGAATCCAAACACCCTTCTGATATAATGCCGGCCCGGAGAGCGCTAACAGGCGATAAGTCCGCGGTGATTCAGAAAGTTTAGAGAAAGGAAAAAACCGCAAAGTCATGTGCGAGGCGATGAAGGGCACGGACTTGGGTTGACCGTTACCCATCTGTAAACAGTCTGTAAGTCAGTTGTAAGTAACCTTGTGACAGGATGCCGTTGTGGGCCCGACCAGCGACTGTGCCCGGTTAATGATCAAACTTAGGCAGGATTGAGACAGTAACCAATGATCTCACGGTACGGCAGTGCTTCCGTTCATTGGGAAGGCCAGACGACGCCCACGCTTGCGATGGCGCTGATGCTCATAGCACTCGTATTTGCAACCACAACGGGTTGCTCTGTCAGAAAATATGCTGCCAAACAGATGGGTAATGTACTAGCCGAGAGCGGTACGGTATACGCCTCCGACAATGACATCGAGTTAGTCGGTGAAGCGCTTCCGTTCGGATTGAAGACCATGGAGAGCGTGCTTTCCGAGGTGCCGGACCATCGCGGCTTGTTGGTGGCTACCGCAAGCGGGTTCGCCCAGTATGCCTATGTATACGTTGACTCGGTAGCGTTCGAGCTTGAGGAGACGAACCCGCGACGTGCACGTGAACTGCGTAAGCGGGCCAAGCGCTTGTACTTGCGCGGGCGTGATTACGCCCTTCGGGCGTTGGATTTGCAGCAACCGGATTTCAAGGCCATGCTCAGGCAGGATGTGCAATCGGCACTCGCCGCTTTTAAACCGGAGAACGTGCCGGAGCTGTACTGGGCCGCAGTGGCGTGGAGCGCGGCGATCGCCACTGATAAACAGGATATGGAGTTGCTCGCGGATCTGGATCTGATCGAGCCGATGATACAGCGGTCCCTCGAGCTGGATGAGAGTTTCGATTACGGGGCGATCCACCAGTTCATGGTTTCGTTCGAAGGAGGTCGTTCTGCGGCACAAGGCGGTAGCGTGGAAAGGGCGCGTGAACACTTTGTGCGCGCAATGGAATTGGCGGAAGGCAAGAAAGTGGGTCCGCTTGTATCGTTGGCAGAGACCGTTTCCGTGAGTATGCAGAACCGCAAGGAGTTCCAACAGCTCCTAAAGCAAGCGCTCGTTTTCGATGTCGATTCAGTACCGGAGTACAGATTGGCGAATTTAATTGCGCAAAGACGGGCGCGCGTGTTGTTATCGCGCATCGACGATTTTTTTATCGGGGACTGACAGATGAGACTCTCGAGGATCTTTCTAGCGGCAGCCTGCGTCGCACTATTCACCAGCGGTGCAAACGCTAAGACATTGGTCATCAAGCTTGCCACCGTTGCTCCTAAGGACTCCACGTGGCATGCGTACTTGCAGGACATCAACGAGCGCTGGATCGAGGCGTCCGGGGGTCAAGTACGTCTGAAGATCTATGCGGGCACGTTAGGTGATGAGAACGATATCATGCGCAGGATGCGGGTCGGTCAGGTCGACGCCGCCACGGTCACGACGGCGGGGCTCAGTAGTGTCGACGACGCTGCCAAGGCACTGCATATACCGTTAGCCTTTTCGTCTGACGCGGAGCTTGAGCACGTTCAGGCCGGACTCTCGGAGCGGGTCGGGAAAGCGCTGCGTGACAAGGGTTTTGTTGTGCTCAACTGGGGTGACGCGGGCTGGGTACATTTCTTCTCCAAAGCACCGGTAAAGACCCCTAATGATTTACGTAAGCAAAAGCTCTTTGTGTGGGCGGCGGCTGAAGTCACAGAGACTGAGGAACTTTGGAAAAAACTTGGCTTCAGGCCGGTTCCTTTATCGTCAGTTGATATTCTGCCCGCTCTTCAGACGGGCATGATCTCGGCCTATCAGGCACCACCGTTGGCGGCCTTGGCCAATCAGTGGTTTGCCTTTACCGGGTGGATGACGGACATGCGTTGGGCGCCGTTGACTGGCGCGACTATTATCACGAAACGAGCATGGAACAAGATACCGGCAGAGCTACGACCCGAGTTGGCAAAGATCGCCGTAGAGGCGGGGATTCGACTGCGCGACCAGGTCCGCGAATTGGAAAAGAACGCCATCGACGCGATGACGAAACGTGGACTACAGATCGTGTCTGTACCACCGGAAGCGCTCAGGGAATGGGAGGCGTTAACCACGTCGATCTATCCAGAGATTCGAGACAAAATCGTTCCGGCGCAGTACTTCGATGAAGCTCTCAAATTGCGGGATGAATTTCGCGCTGCAAACCCGGCTTCAGGAAAGCGTAAACCCTAACAAGATCCCAGCGAGTGCATTGGCTAAGGAAAGTTGGGCAGCGCGCACACGCCATCGCGCTTGAGGCGGAGCAAACGGCGGCCGGTCTTGCCCTGCTCGGCATCGTTTTCCTTCCACTGTTCGAGGTTGTTGGCCGCACCTTGCTCGGTGTTGGTATTCCTGGCTCGATTGATTACGTCCGTCATCTCACCCTGTGGGTAGCGTTCTTGGGGGCTACCGTCGCCGCCGCTCAGCAGAAGCACTTGGCGCTGGGCTTTGCCTCGTTTCTGCGTGGGGGCTGGCGTACTGGGGCAAGCATCGTTGCTGGCTCAGTCGCCACCGCGGTCGCCGTGCTATTGGGTTGGGCATCCTGGGACATGGTGCAGGTGGACCGGGGGGTCGCCACAACGGTGGGCGGCCTCATCCCGCAGTGGTTCGCCGAGATCATCATGCCGGTCGGCTTCTTTGTCATTGCGGTACGGTTCCTGTTTCGTACCCCGGGCGGATATTGGGGGTGGATCTGCGCCGCAGGCTTGGTACTGCTGGTATTGGCGTTTGGCTGGTGGCCTGAAGACAGTCGCACCGTGCTTCTGCTACCCGGAGTAGGGGCGATTGTGGTTGCCGCCATCGCGGGTGCCCCTATCTTTGTTGTGCTCGGGGGTGTCGCGAGCCTGCTATTTTTTGTTGATGCAGTGCCGCTAGCGGCGATTCCGGTCGAGGCCTATCGCATTGCATCTAATCCGATACTGCCCACGATTCCGTTGTTCACCCTCGCGGGCACGGTACTGGCCTCAGGGAACGCATCGGCCCGCCTGGCACGGCTATTTCACGCCTTGTTCGGCTGGATTCCAGGGGGTGCCGCGGTGGCCACAATTGGTGTTTGCGCGTTCTTTACCACGTTCACGGGCGGCTCCGGCGTCACGATTTTGGCCTTGGGCGGGCTCCTGTTGCCCGTGCTCTTACGTGAGGGATACGACGAGCGCTTTTCTGTCGGTGTCCTCACTGCCTCTGGCAGCCTGGGCATCCTGCTGCCACCGAGCTTGCTCATCATCCTTTACGGTGTATCGGCACACACGCCGATCGACCAGCTTTTCCTCGCGGGCTTACTCCCGGGCTTCCTGCTAATTGCCTTATCCTCGGCTTACGCGGTTTACAACGGTTGGAACATCGTTAGTAGCGCCCACCGCCTGGATCTGCGCGAGGCGTTAGCAGCGATCTGGGAGGCTAAGTGGGAAGTGCTGCTACCGATACTGATACTGTACGGTATCTTTTCAGGTTACGCGACGTTGGTCGAGGTCGCCGGTCTTACCGCCATCTACACCTTGATCGTGGAATTCGTTGTTCACCGCGACATCAAACTGCATCAGGACTTGAAGCGGATTCTGCTAGATGCCGCAATCATGATAGGTGGAATCATGATCATCCTGGCAACCGCTATGGGACTTACGAACTACCTGATCTATGCGGACATCCCGACATCGGCCGCAGAGTGGGTGCAGTCCGGAATCGAGTCACGGTGGGTCTTCCTGCTGGTGCTGAACGGTTTTTTGTTGATAGCGGGTTGCCTCCTGGACATCTTCTCAGCGCTGGTAGTGATCGTGCCGCTGATTCTACCGGTGGCGATGGCCTTTGATATCAACCCGGTGCATCTGGGGATCATATTTCTCGCCAACATGCAGCTGGGGTACCTGACCCCGCCGGTAGGGATGAATCTGTTCCTAGCGTCATTTCGCTTCGACAAGCCGCTTCTGGATATCTGTCTGGCATCTTTGCCGTTTTTCCTGATCATGCTTGCTGGGGTGTTAATTATCACCTTCGTCCCGGCGATTAGCGTCGGGGTGGTAAGACTTATCGGCTTATGATGCACCGCGCTGTCCAACTAGAATCGTGACAACACTTTGATATTAGAGCGATTTTACCGCGCGTCTGCTTTAGGTGAACGAGCCTCTAGGCGGCGTTCCATCGGGCGAGCGCATGGTCTACGCTTCTATAGAAGTACGGGAAAGGCGTTTTGCTCGCTGGCTTCGCGCCAAAACAAGCTCAGAAGTGCGCCCGGGGGTGGTTAAACCGGGGGTCACCGCCCGCCGACTCAGCCTGCAAAAACGGGCGCGCCGCATTAACAATCAATGGAGTGTATGGGTGTATAGTGGAACCGACGGGGTGGCGACGCCGAGCGGTCGCGCACGCGGCTGTGCATGAATCTTGCATGATCTAACGCAATTTAGAACGGGAGAACTCGTAAGGTGGCATTAACAACGAGTCATAGCCTAGCCAGCAACGTACAGCTACTCAAAGGCAAGGCCAACAAGAACGCCATATACGGTGTCGTGATTGCGCTCGCGGCGATCGCGATTGCGACAGCGCTTGTCGGTTATTACCAAAGCGGTGAGATCTCGCTTGCCGCCATTATTGAAGCCCAGAAGACCAACAAGGCCCTCTGGCTGCTCAACGCCATGCCTTTTTTCTTCGCCATGTGGGGGCAATACGTTGGCTCGCTAATGGCGTATGAAGCAAGTGCAATGGTCATCGACCAGACGAGTGAGTTGCGCGCGCATACGACCGCGCTAGAGCAGCAGGCCATGCACGACGTCACTCATGATCACCTCACAGATTTGCCCAACCGAGTCTTATTGCGCGACCGCCTGGAGCAAGCCTTAAACGCGGCCCAGCATAGTAAGCATCACCTGGCGATTCTGGTAATGGACCTGGACCGCTTCAAGGAGATCAACGATACCCTCGGTCATTACCATGGCGACCGCCTGCTCAAACAAGTGGCCGCTCGCCTCGAGGGCTTACATAAGGACACCGCCACGGTCGCGCGTCTTGGCGGCGATGAGTTTGCAGTGCTGTTGCCCATGGTCACGACAGTGAAAGAAGCGACGCAGGTCGCACGCAAGGTCGGCAAGGCTTTGCAGCCGCCGTTTGCGCTGGAGGGCCTGAAGCTCGACGTGCAAGCAAGTATCGGTATAGCCGTTTTTCCCGAGCACGGTTCGGACGCCGACACTTTGCTGCAACGTGCGGACGTGGCGATGTACATGGCCAAACGAGAGAAGAGCGGTTACGTCGTCTACGACCCCAAGCACGATAAACACAATCCTCATCGGCTAACTCTGACGGGAGAGCTGCGCCACGCGATCGAGGCCGATGAGCTTGTTTTGCACTACCAACCCAAGGTCAGCATCAAGAGCCGGGAAATCACGGAAGTCGAGGCGCTGGTGCGCTGGCAACACCCGCAGCACGACCTTATGCGACCGGATGAGTTTATCCCCCTGGCCGAGCGCACGGGACTGATCAAGCCGTTGACGGTATGGGTACTCAACCACGGCATGCAACAGCAGGCCACTTGGCAGAGATCCGGTCTTGATATTGGTGTCGCCATCAACATGTCTGCCTACGGGTTGCTCGACCTCGAATTGCCTGATCTCGTCGCCGGACTGCTGGCCTCGCACGGCGTCGCTCCGGATCGCCTTATCTTGGAAATCACGGAGACCAGCATCATGGTTGATCAGGAACGAGCGTTGCAAATACTGACGCGACTGGCGGACATGGGCGTGCGGTTGTCGATCGATGACTTCGGCACAGGCTATTCCTCATTGGCGTACCTGAGCAAGTTGCCCGTGAGAGAGATCAAGATCGATAAGTCGTTCGTGATGGATATGAATGAGAACGCTAAACACGCGATGATCGTGCGCGCTACCATCGACCTCGCGCACAACCTCGGGCTTGAGGTCATCGCTGAGGGGACATGCAGGAAGGAAATATTGGCGACGCTCGAGAGCCTCGGTTGTGATGCGGCTCAGGGCGAGTACATCAGCATGGCGCTGAGCACCGGGGACTTCGGCAGGTGGGCTCAGGAAACCCCTTGGCGCACGCGTACACGGACGGAGCGGGGATCAGTCGCCCCAAGTGAGGGAAACGAAGCCAACCCCGATGCAGCCAAGCGCGACAAGCAGTCAATACAGACGACGATCAAGGAACTCGAAGAATTTATCGGCACGGTCGACATGTCGAAGCCGAAATCACGCAAGAAAGAGCGGGTGCGCAAGCAAGTAGGCGGCGGCGATTAACCGCTAGCCCGTCCGCTCTCTTTCCTAGCCCAAGGTGACGCAACACGATTCGCGGGTGCCCGAATTTGGGACACACTCGCGCTTCTGCGCTCCCCGGGGGCGAGCCGCCCTGACTGGATAGGTCCATCTCCCCTTCCGCGCGGGTCGCGGCGGCGCCTAATAACCCCGTCTCGGTCTTAAGCAAATGATTATAAAAAGATAACACGACTTCTCAGGCGCATGTGGACCGATGGCTGCCGTGGTGCTTTCGTGCGCTGGTTGCCCGACTCCTGGCATGGAAATTGAACCATTATCACGGCAAGAGCGCCTTTTCCTAATGGCGCCTAAGGGGTGTGCACAAAGTGAAACCGACTGTGCTCCTGTTGGATGACGATCGGGACAATCTTATTATCCTTGAAAACGTCATCAAGCGACTTCGGAACGTCAACACCGTCACCGCGGTCAGCTTCACCTCCGCGCGCGAAGCGCTGGCGTGGTGCTGTCAAAGTGAACCGGATCTGTGCCTCATCGACTATATGATGCCAGGCATGGATGGGCTCGACTTCATCACCGCCGCGCGCAAGCTGCCGGGATTTCGTGATGTTCCAATCGTGATGATCACCGGTATCTCCGACCAAAAGCTTCGCCAGTGTGGACTTGCCGCTTCCGGATGGACCGACCAGGGCGACCCGGTCCCCCGGGGCG
>JBHICC010000051.1:0-16804 GCA_046759385.1 Acidiferrobacterales bacterium
GCCGTCGAGATCGGGGTCGTTGATTAATCCCTTCCAACCCACTGTTGTGCGCGGCTTTTCAAAATAAACCCGCATCACAAGCAGAAGAACATCGCTCAACGACTTTCGGATCGCCGCCAACCTCGAGGCGTATTCCCTCGCTGCATCGGGATCGTGTATCGAGCACGGACCGATTATGACCAACAGGCGGTCGTCTTGCCTCCGGAGGATTTCCTGGATGGCTTGGCGCGTCTCGTAGGTGGTCTTGGCGGCGTCGTCGGTAATCGGCAGCTCGTCATGCAGCTGTGCGGGCGTTATGACAGCCGCGATTGACTTGATTCGTAGATCTTCGGTTCTGTACTTCATATCGCATGCGTAGCGTGTTCATTTTGCGCTTTCGGTTTTGATCGTTTATAACATTGCCCTTTGTTGCTGTCATCTCCTGGTGCGCGAACTGGCCGCCTGTGGGGCAAGAAAAGAGGCTTAAGAACATGACCTATGCGAGGATTTGCATGCTCGCTGTTGTCGGTCTGTCAGCTGGCGCGATAGCACATGACTATAAAGCGGGACACATCCAGGTCGCCCACCCCTGGTCACGGGCGTTGCCAGAGGTTGCGCGCAATGGTGCGGCCTATATGGTGCTGTCAAACAACGGTGCCAGCAGCGATCGCCTGCTGTCGGCCGCTTCACCTATTGCCAAGCGCGCGGAGCTTCACACGCATACAATGAAGGGCGGAGTCATGAAGATGCGCCCGATTGACGCGATTGAAGTTGCGCCAGGCACACCATCGGTGCTCGCCCCCGGTGGTTTGCATATCATGCTTGTCGGCTTAAAGGAGCCCCTGGTTGCTGGAAAGGAATTTCCGCTCGAGCTTCATTTCGAGCGCGCCGGCCGTCTCACCGTCCGGGTCACCGTGCAAGAGACCGGCCCCAGTCACCACAAGCGCCACGCTCAGTAACCGGCCTTAATGGTGGCTACGGATCCTAACGGCTTGACGTTATACTTTCGCCCAGCGCCGTAACCTGCGGAGAGAGGCGATGGCTGTAGACAGAAAGTTGCTGGATATTCTCTGCTGTCCGGTCACCAAGATCCCGGTCAGGATGCTACCGAAGGACAAGCTGCAAAAGCTCAATGAGGCGATTGAGCAGGGTAACGTGCACTACGTGGATGGTCGCGTTATCGAAGAGCAGCTCGAGGAAGGCTTGATTACGGAGAATGGCAAGACCGTCTATCGCGTCAAGGCGGGAATCCCGGTGATGCTTCAGGAGGAAGGGATCGCGACCGACGGAGTTCAAGGCGTGGCCGGTAAATAGCCCCGCGCCTCTTACCGCGTCATCTGCGTCCGCACGCCCCGACTAAGCTGTCAAACAGCCTTTGGTGAACGGCATCTTCGGCTGCCGTAATCTCCGGGTGCCATTGCACGCCTATTAGCCAGGGGTGATCACGCATTTCCACCGCTTCGATCGCACCATCGGGTGCGTGCGCGACGATGTTGAGCCCGTCGGCGACGTCGCGCAACCCCTGGTGGTGCCAGGATACACACGAGAATTCGAGATCGTGAATAACGGTGGCAAGGCGCGAGTTGGCCTCTATCGTCACCGTATGGTGTGTGGGCTCGCGCGGCGGCGCGCGGTGCGGGGTAGTGTCGCCGACAGCTTCCGGCAGGTGTTCGAACAAGGTGCCCCCCATCGTTACGTTAAGTATCTGCGCTCCGCGGCAGATTCCGAGTGTGGGGATGCCGCGTTCAATGGCAGCGCGCCCAAACGTAAGCTCACTCATGTCTCTTTCGCGATCGACCATATAAATCGTTTCATGTTGTCTACCGTCATAGTGCTTCGGATCGATATCGCCACCGCCAGTGAAGACCAAGCCGTGTACGTGTTCTAGAAAGGCTTGCCACTGTGGCTCACCGTGTGGCACCAACACCGGTATGCCGCCTGCTCGTCGGACCGCATCGGTGTAGGCCGCCGGCAGTTCGAACTTGTTCTCCTCGTTCCGTGCGTAGGTCATGACGCCAATGAGCGGCGCCGCGCCGCGTAGTCGTGAGCTCATGTACTTTCTCTTGCCAGACTGTAAGATGGCTCTGGTTCTTATCCTATACGATGTGACCTTTAGGCAAAACGATTCCCGGGATTGCTGTTCAGCGTAAGATCCATTAAGACGCTTGGAGGAAGCCGCTATGCAGCCCAGAGATGTTCATAACGCCGCCGATGCCAAGACGATCGTCGAGCAGCGTAACCTCTCGCATGTAAAGGTCGGGGTGTTTGACGTCGACGGCATATTACGCGGCAAGTATATGTCACGTGACAAGTTCTTCTCTGCGCTTGAAGGTGGTTTTGGCTTCTGTGATGTTGTTCTTGGCTGGGACTCGTACGACCAGCTCTATGACAATGTCACGTTCACGGGGTGGCACACGGGTTATCCCGACGCGTCCGTGCGGATCTTGCCGGACAGCTGTCGGCCGTTGCCCTACGAGGGTGACATGCTGTTCTTTCTGGGTGAATTTGCGCCGCCTGCAGAAGAGCTGTGTCCGCGCGCCGTACTTCGACGCGCTGTGGAGAAGGCGCGCGCGATGGGCTTCGAGGCTTATGCTGCATTCGAGTACGAGTTCTTCCTTTTTGAGGAGACGCCGCACTCTGCGCGCGAGAAGCGCTATCGTGATCTGAAACCGCTGGCGCCGGGATACTTCGGCTACTCAGTTCTGCGAAATTCCGTCTACGCCGACTTTTATCACGCCCTGCTTTCTACCGCTGAGGCAATGGATTTTGCCCTTGAGGGTTTGCACGAAGAAACCGGTCCTGGGGTGCTCGAAGCATCGATTAGCGTCGATGAAGCTGAGGCAGCAGCTGACAAAGCGGCGCTGTTCAAGACCTTTAGCAAAGTAGTGGCACAGCAGAACAACTTAATGGCGACATTTATGGCCAAGTGGTCGGCGGACTGGCCGGGCCAGAGCGGTCACATTCATATGTCACTTAGAGATTTCCAAGGAAAGGCGGTGTTCCATGATCCCAAGCAACCCCACAACATGAGCGATCTTCAAGGTCATTTCATCGCTGGCCAACAGCGCCTGATGCCGGAACTTCTGGCCATGATCGCGCCCACTATCAACTCATTCACCCGGCTGGTTCCCGGATTCTGGGCTCCGACCGAGGCCAGCTGGGGCATCGAGAACCGCACCTGCGCGCTACGCCTCATTCCCGGCAGTAGCAAGGCACAGCGCGTTGAGTACCGTATTGCCGCCGCGGACGCCAATCCTTACATTGTCCTGGCCGCCGCGCTCGCGTCTGGGCTCTGGGGCATTGAGCAACGGCTCGAGCCGGAGCCGGCCGTGAAGGGCAACGCCTATGAGAAAAAATTTCCGAAGCGTCTGCAGTTCCCGGCCACGCTTTTTGAGGCAGCGCAGCGCCTGAGAGCCTCAAAAGTGGCGCGAGAATGGTTCGGCCACGCCTTTGTCGACCATTACGCGGCCACACGCGAGTGGGAGGAACGGGCGTTTCGCAAGCACATCACCGACTGGGAGATGGAGCGCTACTTCGAAATCATTTAGCGCGCTAGTCGGCGGCGGCCGGCGACCGCTTACCCCTTGGCCCCAGCGAGCAGTTTTGTTACTTTTAGTAACAATTTCCACACTAAGGTCATGATATGCGCCAGATTCGCGATATCGCTCGCGGGCTGGACCGGGTAATCATACTGTTCCTGTTTGCCCTGTTCCTGCTGGTCTCGCCCCTCTTGGGGTGGTGGGCCGCTGATACCAGCCCATGGTATTTGCCCTACCTGTTGTGGCTCGTCCTCATCGTTCTGTGTGCCTGGCTACAGCTGAAGGAACGTCGCCGACATGACGTTTGATCCGCAGGGCCTGTTTCTCGTCACCGTCGCTTACTTGCTGCTGCTTTTCTTGATCGCCTACGCCGCGGAGCGTGGATGGATCCCAGCGCGCGTCACCCGGCACCCGGCGACCTACGTTTTGTCTTTGGGTGTCTACGCAACCTCCTGGACATATTACGGAAGTGTCGGCTTCGCGCAGGCGCAGGGCTACAACTTTCTGGCCATCTATCTTGGGGTCACTGTTGCGTTCTTGCTCGCGCCAGCGTTGCTCATGCCGATCCTGCGTTTGGTCCGCGATTACCAGCTGACGTCCTTGGCAGACTTGTTCGCCTTTCGCTTTCGCAGTCAGGCTGCAGGAATGTTGGTTACGCTCTTCATGCTGGCGGGCACCTTGCCGTACATCGCGTTACAGATCCGCGCCGTGACCGAGTCATTACAGATACTTACGCAGGAAGCCACGCCGCAAGCCGTCGCGCTCGTCTACTGTGTAACCTTGACATTGTTCGCAATCCTTTTCGGAGCGCGCCACATTTCACCGCGCGAGAAACACGAAGGACTCGTGGTCGCGATCGCCTTCGAGTCGCTTATTAAGCTTATTGCACTCGTTGGTGTCGGCTTGTTCGCTGTGTTCGGCATTTTCGGCGGGCTAGGCGACATGCAGGCGTGGATAGCCGAGCACCCAGAAGCGACGCAGGCACTTTACGAGCCAGTGCGAGAGGGTCCTTGGACTACCTTGTTGGTGTTGGCGTTTGCAGCCGCGTTCCTGTTGCCGCGACAGTTTCATATGATGTTTACTGAAAACAAGCGCGCGCGTTCGCTGCTGACGGCGAGCTGGGCATTTCCACTGTTCCTATTGGTATTGAATCTACCTATCCCTATCATCCTATGGGCAGGTACGGCTGTCTCCGCCGGCACGGATCCAGATTACTACGTCCTTGGTATTACGCTTTCCGGCAGCTCTTCACTGTTACCGGTGTTTGCCTTCATCGGCGGCGTGTCGGCGGCGAGCGCGATGATGATCGTCACCACCTTGGCGCTCGCGGCGATGTGTCTCAACCATTTGCTATTGCCTGCCAGCTACCCGGATCCCTATGTCGACCTCTATCGGTGGTTGCTGTGGGGACGCCGTATGCTTATCGCGTTCATCATTATGTTGGGCTACGGGTTTTATCAGCTGCTCGAGCACAACGAAGGATTAGTGGAGCTCGGGCTGGTGTCTTTTGTGGCGGTCGCCCAATTTCTTCCAGGCATAGCCGGTGTCCTCTACTGGCGCCGCGCAACCCGACATGGATTCGTCATCGGGCTAATCGGCGGAATTGCGGTGTGGACCGCAACTTTGCTGGTCCCTCTGTTGCAGAGTTCTGGTGTTGTGAACTTGCCCCTGGATCCGTTGCCGAGCCTGCAACAAGGCTCCGGTTTAGAGAAGTGGGGCTTTGCCGCGTTTTGGTCACTTGCCGTAAACAGCCTGCTGTTCATTGCGGTGTCCTTGCTTACACGCCAAAACGCGGAGGAGCTGGAGGCGGCGCGGGCATGTTGTACGACGACCTTTACACCACCGGGCGGGGTCGTCGCGGCGGCATCGCCGCCGCAGTTCAAAGAACGGCTTTCGCGAGTTCTTGGCGAGGACACCGCTGAACGGGAGGTCCGCCGCGCCATGGAGGATCTCGAGCTTGGCCCCGATGAACATCGACCTGGAGAATTGCGCCGACTACGCGAGCAGATTGAACGAAATCTCTCCGGACTCATTGGTCCACCACTTGCCCGCATGATTGTGAACGAGGGGCTCGAACTCGATGCAGACGGACAGACCGCCGCCTTGTCCTACACATTTCGGGCAATGGAAGACCGTCTTGAAGCCTCGCGCAGCGAGCTCCGCGGTCTCGCTGCTGAACTCGACGCGTTGCGTCGCTATCACCGGCAGGTACTACAGGATTTGCCGCTCGCGGTTTGCGCGATCAGTGCGGAAAAGGAAATTGTGATCTGGAACCTCGCCATGGAATTGCTCTCAGGCATCTCGAGAACTGAAGCACTGGGGCGAAAAGTGGATGCGATCCGCGAGCCTTGGGGCAGTCTACTCGCCGCCTTTGCCGACGCCGACGATCAGCACATCTATCGCAGGGAGATTAGTATAGAGGGCTACCCGCGTTGGTTTAACCTGCACAAAGCGACGATCGGTGATCCCATCATCACATCTCGAACTGAAAGCGCGGCCCCCGGCATCGTCATGTTATTTGAGGACCTCACAGACCTTGAGACCTTGGAAGCCGAGCTTGCACATAGCGAACGTCTTGCTTCAATTGGGCGACTCGCTGCCGGTGTCGCGCACGAAATCGGAAATCCAGTCACGGGTATTGCTTGTCTCGCACAAAACTTGCGCGCTGAAGATGATTCATCACTGGTACACCACAGTGCGAGTCAGATCCTGCAGCAGACAAATCGAATCAACGATATCGTGCAGTCGCTAATGGCATTCAGTCGTGGCAACACACCCGAAAATAGCGATGAGCACGTCAATTTGCATGACACTGTGGTGGAGGCGATACGACTAGTGCGATTGTCGCGCAGCGGGCGCGAGGTCGAATGCCTCAATACCTGTCCGCGCGACGTCGAGCTTAAGGGCGACCGTCAGAGATTCCTGCAAGTACTCGTTAACTTGCTCACTAACGCGTGCGACGCCTCCGATCCCGGCGATCGTGTCGAGGTTCACGCATCGCGCGAGGACGGGCACATCCAGATCGAAGTGCGCGACCGTGGCAGAGGCATACCGGAGGATTTGAAAGAGAGAGTTTTTGAGCCGTTTTTTACCACTAAGCGTCCAGGCGAGGGAACGGGCCTTGGGTTACCTATTGTTTACAAGATCATTGAGGACCACGGCGGTAGCATCGAGCTCGACAGCGTCACCGGTACCGGGACGCGCGCAGTCGTGCGACTGCCCTTTGACGAATCACCACGTGACCACGAACGAGCGATCCCATGAGCCATATCCTTATTCTTGAAGATGAAAGTGTCATTCGCCACGCCGTCCGCCGGCTGTTGGAACGAACTGGGTACGATGTTTCTGAGGCTGGCTCGGTAGAGGAGGCCGAGCGTGAACTCGAGTTCGATCGTTTCGATCTTATCATTGCCGATCTACGTCTGCCCGGTGCACCGGGTACCGAAGTGATTGCACACGCGAACGGTGTACCAGTATTAATCATGACCTCGTACGCGAGCGTGCGCTCGGCAGTTGAGGCGATGAAGCTCGGCGCGGTGGACTATATCGCCAAGCCCTTCGATCATGACGAGTTACTGGTGGTTATTGACCGCATTCTTTCTGGCAGGCGGTTGGCGCGTCAGAACGAAGCCCTGAAGTCGGAGATCCAACGCAACTATCCCGTTGCCGGAATTGTCGGGCGTTGTAGCAGTATGCAAGACGTATTTACGCGAATACAGAAAGTCGCGCCCACCGATACTACGGTGCTAGTGATGGGTGAGTCGGGGACCGGTAAAGAGCTCGTCGCGCGGGCGCTGCATGAACAGAGCCGTCGCTCCGATGGCCCGATCATTACTGTGAACTGTGCCGCCATTCCGGAAAGCCTGATAGAGACCGAGCTCTTCGGACACGAGAAGGGCGCGTTCACTGGGGCTGTAGCCGCACGCCGCGGAATGGTGGAAGCAGCTGATGGCGGTACCTTGTTTCTCGATGAGGTCGGGGAGCTGCCGCTACCAGCCCAGGCACGACTGCTACGCGTCTTACAGGACGGAGAAATCCGACGTGTCGGTGCATCGCAATCAGCCCGGGTCAATGTACGCTTGATCGCGGCTACCCATCGAGAACTTACGCAACTGGTGGAAGAGGAACGGTTCCGCGATGACCTCTACTTCCGTCTACGGGTCATGGAAATTTGCCTGCCGCCGTTACGCGAACGGGGGGACGATGTCATCGAGCTGGCGCACCATTTGCTCGACAAGGCATGCAAGCGTCTGCATCGACCGCTGCCCACGTTTGCCACGGAAACCTTGTCTGCGATTACCTCTTATAAGTGGCCGGGCAATGTCCGCGAGCTGGAAAACGCCATCGAGCGCGCGGTGATTCTCTGTGAAAGTAAGCTCCTTGGCCCCGATATGCTTGCCATCGAGGCACGTCAGGACCAAGACTCGGCAATGATGCCGGATGAAAGTTCGACCTCCTTGGACGACTACATTGTGCGTTTCGTGTTGGAGCACGAGGGCGTACTCACCGAAACCGAGCTTGCCAAGCGCCTGGGTATTAGTCGTAAGACCCTGTGGGAGAAACGTCAGCGCCTTGGTATTCCCCGTAAGCAGAAGAGAAAGGTATCTCCAGAGGCGCACGTACGGAGTCCCGATGTGATGCAATGATCTCGCCTGCCCAGCCGGTCGTGTCGGACGCAGTCGCTCACGAAACGCCGCGCATGTCGCGAACGGCCGCCTTCAGCGAACTCGTTAAGGACCACATGGAAGGACCGCCACCCTTGATGTCTGCACGCGCGCCGTGTGCCGATGTTGTGCTGGCGATGCGCGAGCATGGAAGTTCGAGTGTGCTGGTGGCAGATAACGACGGTCGTGTCCGGGGGATTGTCACAGAGCAAGATGTCGTGTGCCACGTCGCTTATCGGACAGGCCCCACACTTGTCGAAGAAATCATGAGTAAGCCAGTGCTGACGATTCGCGACGACGATTATCTTTTTCATGCAATAGCGACCATGCGTCGGTGTGATCTACGCCACATGCCTGTCGTGAATCGCCAAGCACAGATCGTGGGTATGCTGCACCTCCACGTCGCGCTCGGCCAGGCATCTGCGACATTGATGGAGCAGATCGACCGCCTTACGCATGAGGAGACGGTGCAGGGATTGCACGAGGTAAAGAGCGCACAGGTGGAGGTCGCTGAGACCCTGTTCGCGGAAGACGTCCCGACGCCAGAGATTCAGGGGTTACTAACGCAGATTAACAACGATATCTATCGTCGGATTCTGGGGCTGTTTCTCAAAGAGATGGAGGAGGAGGGCTGGGGAGAACCGCCGGTTCGCTTTTCGGTTATTGTTATGGGCTCGGGTGGGCGTGGCGAGAGCTTTCTGTTTCCGGATCAGGACAACGGCTTCATTCTGGAGGACTACACAGATGAGCGCCACAGTGCGATAGACGCGTTCTTTATCGAGCTGGCCGAACGCATGACGCGGGCGCTGGACGAGGTGGGCATTACCCTCTGCCGGGGCTATGTCATGGCTAGTAACCCTCTGTGGCGTAAGACATCCAGCCAATGGAGTCAGCAAATTCGCCATTGGTTACACCGGCCGAATCCACTCAGTCTACGCTTGACCGACATCTTCTTCGACTTCCGATCAGTCTTTGGGGAACACGAATTCTCTGATCGCTTGCGCGAAGACGTCACCAGTACTGTAAAGGGCCAGCACGCGTTCCTGCGCGAGATGCAAAAGGCGCAGGCCGATCACGGCGTGGCGCTGGGGCTGTTCGGGCGGCTGACGCCGGATCGTACACCGGGTCCGCATCGAGGAAAGCTCAACCTCAAGTATCACGGTTTGCTACCGTTGGTGGAATCCATTCGGTTGCTTGCGCTGCGTGAGGGTATACCGTCCACGAGCACGCTCAAGCGTATCGCCGCACTGCACAGTAAGGGTGTTCTCGACGCGAATGAGCAGGATTACTTAGACGGCGGGTTTCGCCTGCTTACACGACTGGTGCTGCGTCAGCAGATTACGGACTTTAAGCAAGGGCATGAAGTCAGCGCCTACGTGTCGCCGCGAGCGCTTTCGATGAGGGAGAAGGACATGCTTAAGATTGCTTTCGAGTCGATCGACGACTTGCGACAGCGGGTACGAAGCGAGTTTACGGCCGACGTCTTCTAAGCCCACTTGGCAGCGAGTCTCAGCGGCCCGCCGGTGCGGCAGCGGACTTGGTCTGAAGCGCCGGCATGGTGAAGACAAACGTGCTGCCCCGTCCGCTCGTGCTTTCAACCCAGATCTGTCCACCATGGTGCTCGACGATCAACCTTGAGATCGTCAGGCCCAGGCCCGTGCCTTTGGGCTTGCCATGCTGCTGGTCCGACACCTGGTGGAACTTATCGAAGATGTGGGCAGCCTGTTCTGGCGCAATGCCTGGACCATTGTCGACTACGGCAACGCGCAGGATATCTCTGTTTGTAGCGACGCTGATTGTGACCTCCCCTGATTCGGCTTGACAGAACTTGCCAGCATTGGATAAGAGATTGATTACTACCTGCATCATACGGTCGCGATCAGCGTTGACCAGTACGGGCGTCATAGGAAGGTCGGATTTAAGTCCAATCTTGCGCTCATGGAACAGCTGACTGACAGCGGCCACACTGTCCTCGATGATCGTACGCATGTCGATATTTTCCATGTGCCATTCCATGCGCCCAGCCTCGATTTTGGCGAGATCGAGCACGTCATTAGTCAATCGCGTCAAACGCTTGGTTTCGCCCACGACGATCTGGAGAAACTGCTGGCGTTCACACTTTGGAAGGTCGGGATCATTGAGCAGAATCTCGGAAAAGGCGCGGATAGACGTTAGCGGCGTACGCAGCTCGTGGCTCACGGTGGAGACAAACTCGTCCTTAAGACGATCGAGTTCCTGTAAGCGCTCATTGGCTGCGCGCAACTCGGCACTCGCCGCTTCCAACTCGTGCGACTTTTGCTCGAGACGACGACTGTAATCCATCACCTGCGATGTCTCGTCGAGGATGCGCATTACCCCTTCCATGCTCAGGGCTTCACCCTCGACTACAGAGGACACCATCACGCGCGCCGATGCCGCGCCGATTGCCCCTGCCAAAAAACGTTCTGTAGCACTGACGAGTTCCGAGTCCGCACCGAGTTGC
Organism: Acidiferrobacterales bacterium; assembly: GCA_046759385.1. GTDB lineage: Bacteria > Pseudomonadota > Gammaproteobacteria > Acidiferrobacterales > SPGG2 > JBHICC01. Next base: position 10,665 of record JBHICC010000051.1, read on the forward strand.
TCGTGCAGCCTCACACCCCGGCGCTTCGCGTAGGCCGCGAATATAGCCTGCGCTTGCTCCGTGCCCATGAAGCGTTCGACCAGGTCACGCAGATCCGCAACCGTTGCGGTGCCACCCCAAACGTGCGCTTCGCCGGCGCGGCCTTCCTGGCGGAAAACGTCTACAAATAACGTCGCTTGAATCCGCTCGATCGTCGACTGGCGAGTGAAAAGCGGGACCCCGACCAATAGCCCGGCATTAACGAGCATGCTCCAGAACACTGCGTGCGTGATCGGGTCCAGACCCTCGAGCCCGAACAGCTGATAGGGGCGGAGCAGCTCGATCCCGAATAGCCCTTGTTCGAGAAAGCTTGCCGGCAGCCAACCGGATTTCGCGAACGATGGCAATAATAAGGTATATGCCCACATTGCAAATCCAGCACTGAGCCCTGCAATCGCACCACGTCGACTCGCACCCTTCCAGAAGATGCCGATCAAAATCGGCGGCGCGAACTGCGCGGCCGCGGCAAACGAGACTAAACCTATTGTCACGAGTGCGAAGGATTCGCCGATGAGGCGGAAGTATAAATAGCCAAGTAGCAATACCGTAATGATGGTGCCGCGTCGTATGCCAAGCAGCAGGCCAGTCAGATCCTTGCGCTCAGTGAGCGCGAGCGCTTTAACTCGCAACAGCACCGGCATCACTAGATCGTTGCAAACCATGGTGGACAATGCGATGGTCGCGACGATCACCATACCAGTCGCGGCGGACAGACCGCCAATGAACACGAACAGTGCAAGTCCCTCCTGTCGTTCTAACATAGGCACGGTCAGCACGTAAGTATCGGGATCCACGGTATAGGCATGCGCGGGAAGAAGGAGCTGGCCGCCGAGTGCCAGGGGCAGCACGAACAGATTAATCACGAGCAAATAAAGCGGGAATAACCAGACTGCCTTTCGAACGTGGTTCTCATTAACGTTTTCCACTACCGCAACCTGAAACTGGCGCGGTAGAAACATGATTGCCACCATCGATAGGAAAGTGAGCGACACCCAACTGGCGTACCCGCCGGGCATGCCCTCTAGGCTCATCAAAGCAGCGAGCTCAGGAACGTTCGCCGCGCGCGTGAATAGATCCGCGGGTCCATCAAACAGGCTGTAGGTGACAAACACGCCGACGGCAAGAAAAGCCAATAGCTTGACGAGGGACTCAAAAGCGATCGCGGCTACCATACCTTCATGTCGCTCAGTCGCGTCGATGTGCCGCGTACCGAACAAAATCGTGAACGCCGCAAGCAGTAGCGCCACATAAAGCGCGGTATCACCCCACAGGGTAGATCGACCCGGCTCGTACGGCATGACCAGATCGGGGTACTGCTGAAAGACAATGTAGCTTGTGGATACTGCCTTCAGTTGAAGCGAAATGTAGGGCATGATCCCGACGACGGCGATGACGGTGACCAGACCAGCAAGCAGGGTGCTTTTGCCGTAACGCGATCCTATAAAGTCGGCGATCGATGTAATGCGCTGGGTCTTGGCGATACGGATGATTTTGCGCAACACGAACCACCATAACGCTGCCATTAACGTTGGGCCGAGGTAAATCGGAAGGAATCCGACCCCCGTGTTGGCAGCGCGCCCCACGCTGCCGTAAAACGTCCACGCCGTACAGTAAACCGCTATCGATAGGGTATAAATATAAGGGTTGGCGATAATGCTACGGCCGGCGTCGGCGCGTTTGTCCCCGTAGTAGGCGATGGCAAAGAGGATACCCAGATAGGCAAACGCGACGAGCAGTATTACCTTATCGTCCAGCATTATTTTTTTCGCTCGCCGCAGTAGCTCTCGGTTGCTGCGGTTCGTGCGCCTTCGTTTCAGCGATTAGCCCGGCAAACAAGATGAACACAGCCCAGAACACGAATAGGTACAGGTAGAGCAAGGGGATTCCGAAGAATAGCCCCCCTTCAGAGAAAAGTGACAGCAACGGGTAGTTCAACCCAAGTAGCCCGACCAAAACCAAAGCTATCAATCGCTCTATACGTCGTCCCACCGTTGATTCACTCCGTTGCGCAAGATCGGATCATGTAACTTCACTGACACCTAATTATTGACATCATCGCGACATGATCAAAATTGCGCTTGCTGTCTGCGCACCTTCACGATACTTTCCGACGCCTCGATCGCCTCGCCTAACGTCACCACACCGCCCTCGTCCAACAGCTGCAGTAGCCGCACGAAAATCTCTGCTGTAACCAGAGAATCACCAAGCGCCGTGTGTCGCCCCGCCACGTCCACGCCTAAACGCTCTGCGACGGCATCGAGCGTGTGATCTGAGGTGTGGGGGTGCAGGTAAACGGATAGCAACAGCACATCGAGCACAGGATTCTCAAACTGCACACCGGCTCGCTGCTCTTTTAGCTGCAGAAACTTCATATCGAAGGCGGCGTTGTGGGCGATGAGCACGGCATCGCCGACGAACTGTTTGAATTGCGGTAGCACCACCTCGATCGGTGGCTTGTCCGTGACGTGCGCGTCGGTGATGCCGTGGAATCGGATCGACGCTTTCGGAATGCGCCTCCTGGGATTGACCAGTCGCTCGAAGGTCTCGCCGGCGAGGATGCGACCATTCACGATTCGCACACCGGCAATAGAAATGATCTCGTCGCCTTCGGAAGGCCGTAGCCCAGTGGTCTCGGTATCGAAGACGACGTACTCCAGCTCAGACAAGGTTCGGTGCATGAGTGGTGCCGTTACTCGCACATTGCTCGAGAGCTCGAAATCGTAAAATTCCGGCCGAGCCGGCAACTTCCCGCGCGGCGCCGCCCACTGCATTCGCGAGGCGGGGAGGGGAAGTCGAATCAAGGCATATCCGGGCCGTCGATGGGTCTGGCTCCAGATGTCACCGCTGTGTTTCTCCAATACGTCATGTACAGTAGGAGAGCCGACGGCCTCATCAAGCGCTTGATTCGACCATGCTTTCAGTTCGGCGGCGGGTATCGGCTCGCCCTGCCATATAAGGTCGAGATACACGCGCCGATCACCCATGAGTGGCTCAATGTCGAACTCAGTCACATCGCTGAAATCGCGCACCTTATAGATCAAGTGTTCGAGCAATACGACCAGTGCGTGGCTGTCGGCGCGAAGCCACAGTGGCACGCCGGTCATTGTTAACGAGGGGCCACCTCGTTTGCGCAAGCGCCGGGCGACGCTATCGACAAGGTCGACGGAATAGATATCGACCATCGCCCACTCGCCGCCAATCAGCTGGCGGCTATCGCGGGCCAGTGTATCGAGGCGGTCACTCAACGCCATGCTTTCATGGGCGATAACGCCTTCGAACGAACGGCGCTGGGCCTCGTCCATGTCCGGATACGTCGTTAGGTTCTCCGCGGCGGCACGGAGATTAGCAAGTGGGCTGCGCAGGTCCTGCAGTGTGGCACGCAGCAACGCATCGCGCGTGCTGACGGCCTCAAGCTGAGCGGTGACGTCCTCAAATGCGAGCACGAATCCCAGGTCAGCAATCGCGTCGGTCGTGCTTGGCAATAGGCTCATGCGGCAGCGAAGCAGCCGACTACCCTCAGCCGTTGCGCAGATGAACTCGGCCATCGATTCTTGGTCGTCGTTTGCGCGATAGCCGAGAAGTTCCCGTGCGTGTTCAATTGGCGCGTGCGCGAGCAGCTTGTAAAGCGAACGCCCGAGACCGACAGTCTCGCTAACTTCCAAGATGCGTAAGACCGCTGGGTTGTACAAAAGGATTCTGCCTTCGCTATCGGAGACGATCACGCCCTCCTTGATCTCTTTCAATACTGTTTCCAGGCGCGTCTTCTGCGCCTGCTCGCGTGCTGCGCCTGCCTGCAACGCGACGCTGACTTCCTGGTTAACCTTATGCAGCTCAGCCCCAAGCGTATGTACCGCATCAGGCAGTTTCCCGAGAAGATTGAACGGCGGAACTTCGAGATTATGAGCGGCGTGGGTGTGCGTGATGATCGAGGCGCCGCGCTCAACCGCACTCAAAGGCCGAAGCAGCGCAAGATCGAGCAGTGTCCAGATAATCGCCAGCACCGTGATGAGTGCCAGTGCACTACCCCCGAGTAGCAAAAGGATGCGAGTGCGATCGTCGGGGCCGGGCGTTTGCGCCAGAACTGACCACCCTGCGACCGCAAACAGGAGCAGCGCCAGAACAACGACGACACCGAGGAGACCCCAAAGTTTCAGGCGCGCACTCATCTCGCTGGCCACTGTCGTGCAAAAAACACTCTCAGGCCTTGCCCAACATCGCCTCGACCTTTTCGACCACCTCCTGGGTGGCGAAGGGTTTAGTTACATAATCGTCAGCCCCCAACGCTAAGCCCTTCTCGCGCTCCACATCGCGCCCCTTCGCGGTCAACATGATGATGCGGATGTGGCGCCACTCGGGGCGCGAACGGATTGTCTGGCAGAGTTCAAAGCCGTCTCGCTTTGGCAGGTTTACATCTAGCAGTATCAGATCGGGTTGCTCGGCCTTGATCGCTTCCAACGCCGCCTCGCCGTCGGCGGCGGTACGAACCGTGTAACCGGCGCGCTTCATGAGGAAGTCCAGTGAAAGCACAATATTCGGTTCATCGTCGACGAGGAGGATGCTTTTGGGCATAATAGGTGGGCTCCAAAAATGCCGGCGAATCAATACTATTCGCCGCTCCTAACGGTAGCAAGGAGCTGAGCGTGAAGTAGCTTGGACATGTTACCCATCGCCACAGCTAATGTTACAGAAGGTAACGGCTTGACGCGTTCTTGCTTCCCGCTTCCTACGCAACTACTTCATTTAGCTGAGTTTCCTCCTCGGGCACGGTTTTCGCAGGGGGTTCTTACTGAACTCCTTGGAAAGCGCTCGCGCTGCGGTGCGGTTCAGGCGTCCGCTTGAGCCGGGGTGTGGGCGTAAGGAGGATGGTAATGCTAAGAATGGTCGCTCTATGAACAACAACCCAGTTAAAGGGGACTCCATATGGATGCAAAACTAGTATGGCTCATCATATTCGTCATCCTGTACTGGGGCTACTGCATCTTCTGGGGCGTAAAAGGCGCCCTATCGGCCCGTACAGCCAGCGACTACTTTATCGCTGGACGTAAGATCTCGCTGTGGGTATTCGTGCTCGCGGCGACAGCGACGTCGTTCTCCGGTTGGACCTTCATGGGCCACCCGGGGCTTGAGTACCGAGATGGTTTTCCGTACGCGTACGCCTCGTTTTATGCCATCACCATCCCGTTCACCGGCGTCATCTTTTTGAAGCGCCAGTGGATATTGGGCAAGCGCTTCGGTTTCGTCACCCCGGGTGAGATGTTGTCCACCTATTTTCACGGTGACGTCATCCGCCTGCTCACGGTGCTGGTGGCACTGTGCTTCTCGGTGCCGTACCTGGGGCTGCAACTACGTGCTTCGGGCTTCCTGTTTAACGTCCTGACCGACGGCTTACTCGCTGTAAACGTTGGCATGTGGATGCTATCGGCGATCGTGTTCATCTACGTGGCATCCGGGGGTCTGCGAGCGGTGGCCTACGTGGATACCTTGCAATGTGTATTGCTGATGTTGGGCATCGTGATCATCGGCATCATTGCAGTGGTTTACGTCGGTGGCTGGACCAAGCTGAACGAGGGCATTGCTGCCTTGGCACTGTTCGATCCAAAGAAAACACCCGATGGCTATAGCCACTACGTAGCGATACCGGGGGTGATCCAATTCGTCAGCTCGGGGCCCAAAGCGGTAGGCGGTGCTTGGACAGGTATTATGATCCTGACCTACATGTTTGCGCTGATGGGCATCCAGTCCTCGCCGGCGTTCTCGATGTGGGCGTTCTCCAACAACAGTCCGAAGCCGTTTGCGCCACAGCAAGTGTGGGCATCGTCGTTCGGTATTGGCTTGATCCTGTTCTTCTTCACCGCCATGCAAGGCATGGGTGGCCATCTGCTCGGTGCCGACACCAAGTTCATGGCGGCCCATCCGGAAATGGTCAACAACGTGCTCGGCGCGGGACTCGGTGGAAAGGACCTGATGGCGTCTGCCGGCAAGCAGGGCATGTTAGTACCGCAGCTCATCAAGCTGATGCAGGAGGGGGCACCGTTCCTGGTCGGGCTACTTGCCGTGTGCGCATTGGCGGCGATGCAGTCCACCGGCGCGGCCTACATGTC
>JBHICC010000052.1:0-16007 GCA_046759385.1 Acidiferrobacterales bacterium
GGCAAGTGTGGCAACTGATTGGCGCTGAAACCGGTTTAATGGGCCTGGCGGCGGGACTGTTCGCGTTGCCGCTCGGTATCATCATGGCGCTCGCCCTGATTCTAGTGATTAATCTGCGTTCTTTCGGTTGGACTCTGCAAGTATTCATCGAGCCCGCCGTGTTACTGCAGGGCCTGTCGCTCGCGCTGATCGCGGCTTTGTTAGCAGGGGTTTATCCCGCCTTACGGATGGCGCAGACCTCGCCGACGCTGGCATTGCGCGAGGAGTGACACGGTAGACGGTGTTGCACCGCGACCCAAGCCGGGTGGCGGAGCGCAAGAAAGCGTAACAGGTGTAAGGCTGTTCAACGTGAGTGCTCGGCAATAAGTTACCTACCTTAATTGTTTTGTCTCTATAATGGTGCCAGGAGGAAGGAGGGATGTCCCAGAACCGCATTGTATTGGCGCTTGTCATCGTCGCGCTCACGATGTGCTCTGCCAGGGTGCAAGTGAAGTCGGAGCACGATCCTGAGGCAAACTTCACCGATCTCAAGACCTACTCCTGGCTGCCGGGGACCAGGAAGGGCGGCGCGGTCGTCGGCGTCATCAGAAACGAATTCGCCCATGCGACCGTACGCAGCGCGGTGGAAACACAATTTGCGCGCAAAGGATACGAGCTGAAATTTTCCGGTACGCCGGACTTTTACGTGCGTTACTATGCCGCCTTACGCTCCCGATTGGTGGTGCAGACCAGCTATGCTCCAGCTGGCACGGGGCGGGACACCCTTACCGCGACCGCAGTTAGCCCGCCGCAACGGCATGTGGCCGAGTTCAATGAGGGCACATTAGTGCTTGATGTGGTCAACCCGAAGACGAACAAACTCATGTGGCGCGGCACCGCTAAAACGAAAATCAACGTCGATGCGAGCGACAGGAAGCAAGAGTCGCGAATCAACAAAGCTGCGCGTCGTCTGCTCGAGCGTTTTCCACCGACACCGAGCGGTGGTTCTGGTTGACAAAGGCGCAATTGATTGCCCTCGCCATGGAACATAATTGTATGAAGTTTCCGCGATACTTCTCTTGATACACGTAAGGAATCGTCATGGTTGCCTTGTTGATACGTTCCCTGTTTTTACTGCCCTTGTTCAGTTTTTTCACGTTGACCGGATGCGGTGGTGATGTGCTGCAAGAAGAAGAACCCGTACGTCCCGTTCGGGCCATCAAGGTCGGTGACGTTGCAACCCTTGAGCGCTCCTTCCTTCCGGGCAAAGCGAGGGCGGCACAGGAAGTTGATCTGTCATTTCGCGTAGACGGTCCTTTGATTACACGCCCCGTGAATGTCGGCGATGAGATCAAAACCGGCGCTGTCGTTGCGCGCATCGATCCACGCGATTACGAGGTCGAAGTGCGCAATGCCGAGGGTCAGCTGGATGAGGCCAAGGCCGCGTTGCAGCGCGCGCAAAGCGAGTACGAGCGTGAGCAGCGAATCTTCAAGCAAGATCCTGGCGCGACCAGTAAGACTGCCGTCGTGCGCAAACTCGAGCAGCGCGATCGGGCGAAGGCGGCGATAAAATCCTTGCAAGCAACCGTGGCCGCGGCCAAGGATCGCTTAACCTACACGTACCTTAAAGCGCCGTTCGACGGCACCATCGTTACGACTTATGTGGAGAACTTCCAGAGTGTGCGGCCGAAGCAACCCGTTGTGCGCCTGCTCGACACGAAGCGCATCAAGTTCGATGTAGACATGCCGGAGCGCTATATCTCTTTGGTCCCGAGCGCTAAGAACCTAAAGGTTCAGTTCGATGCGTTCCCGGATCGGGAGGTGCCGGCGGAGCTATTCGAGATTGGCACTGAAGCCTCGCCGACGACCCGTACCTATAAGGTCACCCTCATCATGGATCAGCCCGAAGGCATCAAGATTCTGGCCGGCATGGCCGGTAAAGCGTACGGTGACGTGGACACGCCGAAAAAGGCGCACGGCGATATCGTCATTCCGGTTACCGCCGTGTTCTCGCCGGATAAGGGAACCACGAGCTATGTGTGGGTGATCGATGAGCAGCGCCACACCGTGAGTAGGCGCCAGGTCACGGCGCGGCGACTCACGGGCACCGGCGTTGTGGTCGAACAGGGCCTCCAAGCTGGCGAGTGGATTGCCACCGCCGGCGTGCATTTCCTGCAAGAAGGCCAGCGAGTGCGCCTGCTCCGGGAAGCAGGATAAGCGATGAGCCTGGCTGCGTTCGCCGTCGAAAAGAAAGCGCTCACTTTCTTTATCACCTTTGTCCTGTTTGTTGGTGGCGTTGCTGCCTTCAACGCGCTCGGTCAGCTCGAAGACCCTGAGTTCACCGTCAAAACGGCCGTCATTTCCACGACTTATCACGGTGCCAGTCCGACAGAGGTGGAGCTCGAAGTCTCGGATCGCATTGAGGTTGCTGTTCAGGAGCTACGGCAGCTCAAGTGGGTCGAGTCGGTCAATTGGCCTGGCGTGTCTCAGGTCAAGGTGGAGATCCTGCCTCAGTATTGGGACGACGAGCTGCCGCAGGTCTGGGACGAGCTGCGCCGCAAGGTCCGTGATATGGAAGGTCAATTGCCACCCGGCGCCGGCAAACCGCTCGTGGTCGATGACTACGGCGCCGTGTTCGGCTTCCAGCTCGCCGTCGTCGGCGATGGTTTCGACTACGCAGAGCTGGAGCGTTATGCCAAGGATTTGCGCAAGGAGTTGGTGTTGGTCAAAGGCGTGGCGCGAGTCGATCTCGTCGCGATCCAGGACAAGATCCTCTATCTCGACGTCTCCGAGACTCAGTTATCTCAATTAGGTCTTAGCGACGAAAGTATCGAGCAAACTTTGCAGAACCAGAATATGGTGGTCGATGCAGGCGGCGTGGATTTACAAGAGCTGCGCTACCGTATCGCCCCTACCGGCCAATTCAGCTCACCTGAAGACATCGCTAACCTCGCTATCCGACCGACCTTGTTCGACAGCCTGCAGCAGCGCAGCCGTGGTGACGGCAGGCTCGCTTCCTCCGAGCTGATCCGCATCGGTGATATCGGTGACGTGAGGCGCGGTTTCAGGGAACCGCCGAGCTATGTCATGCGCTACAACGGCTTTCCTGCGGTGGGACTCTCTATGACTCACGCCTTTGGCAGTAACATCGTCGAGGTCGGCCGTAATATCGATGCGCGCCTGGCTGAGTTAATACCCAATCTTCCCGTTGGCATCGAAGTACGTCGCGTCAACTGGCAATCCGATGCGGTGTCGGACGCGATCGACAATTTTCTAGTCAGTTTCGCCGAAGCGGTTGGCATCGTACTGGTCGTGCTTGCTGTGTTCATGGGTTGGCGCATGGGCGTGATTATCGGCACGGCCCTGATCGCGACGGTACTCGGCACCTTCATTATCATGGCGCTGCTAGAAATTGACCTGCACCGCATGTCGCTCGGCGCGCTCGTGATCTCCCTGGGCATGATGGTAGACAACGCTATCGTTGTCGCGGACGGCATGATGGTGCGCTTGCAAAAAGGGATGGACCGCACACAGGCTGCTATCGAAGCGGGGTCACAGCCCTCCGTGCCGCTCATCGGCGCGACGGTCGTCGCTGTCATGGCGTTCTTCCCCATCTACGCGTCGCCGGAAAGCACCGGTGAGTACTGCAAGAGCTTGTTCGAGGTCGTGGCAATCGCCTTGCTCTTCAGTTGGGTTGTCTCGGTTACCTTGACGCCGCTGCAGTGTATTTACATGGTCCCCGATCCTAAGAGCGGGGAAAGCGATCCTTACGCGAGTGGTCTATTCCAGCGCTTTCGTCGCTTGTTGGAACGCGCAATCCGCCAGCGCTGGCTTACCCTGGGTTCAATGGCAGCCTTGCTCGTAGTCGCGATCGTCGGCTTCGGCGGTGTACGGCAGGTGTTCTTTCCGGCTTCGTCGATGGCGAAATTCATGGTCGATGTGTGGATGCCGCAAGGTACTCGTGTCGAGCGCGTCGCCGCCAATATATCGCGCATCGAGCAGAAGCTGATGGAAGACGAGCGCGTGGAAAGCGTCACCAGCTACATCGGTGGCGGCCCGCCACGCTTTTACTTACCGGTCACCCCAGAAGATCGCAATACGTCCTATGGCCACTTTATTGTCGCCGTGCGCGATTTTGGCGAGACCGAGGAGATTTTCAATGACATTAGCCCCTGGTTGAACGAGAACCTACCTGATGCGCTGGTGCCGCTGCGCAAGTTCAGCGTAGGCCCCGGCAAAACCTGGGAGTTCGAGTTGCGGTTGAGCGGACCGGCCGTGGCAGACCCTGACGTGCTTCGTGGTATCGCCGAGAAAGCGGTCGACATCATAACTGCGAGCCCGGCGGCGACGTACGCGCGCCAGGACTGGCGTAACCGCGTGCAAAAGGTGGTGCCGATTTACAATCAAGAGCAAGGCCGCTGGGCGACGGTCACGCGCGAAGACCTGGCGGGCACCACGAAACGCGCCTTCGATGGGCGGCAGGTTGGCCTCTACCGCGAAGGTGACGACTTGATTCCGATCTTGCTACGTCATGTCGAAGACGAGCGCGAAAACGTCGGCGGCATCGAAGGGCTACAGATCAAGCCGGCGCTGACCACTGAGCCGGTGCCACTTGCGCAGGTGACGGAAGATGTCGTGGCCGAATGGGAGGACCCCGTAATCAACCGTCGCGATCGGCGCCGTACGGTCAAGATCCAGTCTAACCCAGCCCTAGGCTCCGTGTTGGCTGAGTTGCGCGACGATGTGGAAGACAAGCTTTTCGCCTTAGGGCTGCCGCCGGGCTACCGACTCGAATGGGGTGGCATTACTGAAGATGAACGCGATTCGCAAGCAGCGCTGATTCCCGGCATCATCCCGGCGGTCGCGATTGTGGTGACGATCCTGATCGCGCTTTTCAACGCCTATCGGCCGCCACTTGTGATCCTTCTTACTATACCGCTCGCCATCATCGGTATCACCGCCGGATTGCTTGGCACGAACACCGCTTTCGGTTTCATGGCCTTGCTAGGTGCAATGAGCCTTGCTGGTATGATGATAAAGAACGCCATCGTGTTGCTCGATGAGGTAAACATCAATCTGGCCAACGGGCTCAGTCCTTATAAGTCTGTGCGTGAGGCGGCTGTGTCTCGCCTGCGCCCAGTGATGTTGGCCGCAGCGACCACGGTGCTGGGTGTCATCCCGCTGCTTCAAGATGTGTTTTGGGTCAGCATGGCCGTTACGATTATGGCCGGCTTGACCTTCGGCACGGTCCTGACCATGGTGGTTGTGCCCGTGCTTTACGCTACGCTTTACCGGATCAAGGTTGAAGATTCAGCCAAAGCCTGATCGCAAGAATCCTTCACGCTCTCCGAACGACGATGTGTGGAATGGAGTAGAATAGTTCTGTCGTACTACCGTTGGGAATCCACGATCCGTGTCTGTGGCTACTCGATTCTTTTTGGTGTTACTAGCAGGCTTTTTTGCTGGTTGTTCATCGATGCAGGTCACGTCGGACTATGATCCGGCCGCGGATTTTGCCGATCTGACAACTTACGATTGGATGCCCGGTCCGCAAAAAGCGACCGGCGACCCGCGACTGGACAATCCACTTCTCGAAGGACGCATCAAGACTGCAGTGGACAAGCAGCTCGCCGCCCAGGGATTCGTCAAGCGCTCAAGTGCTGCCGATTTCTATATCGGCTACCACCTGGCACTGGAGAAAAGGCTAGCGGTGTCGACTATGAACAGTTACTACGGTTATCGGGCCGGCTGGGGTTGGAATTATGGGGCTGGTACCGGCGTGCTCGGTCCTGAAAGCTATACCTATGAATACGAACAGGGATCGTTGATTCTGGATATCGTCAAGCCAGACACGCGTAAATTAATCTGGCGTGGATCGGCGCAGGCTGAAGTCAACGAAACCGCCAGCTCTGATAAGAAACAAAAACAAATCGACGAAGCAGTACGAAAAATGCTGGCGCATTTCCCACCGAAATCTCGAAACTAGGATTACATGTTGACGGCGCGTGAGCTATGCGTGGGTTAACATGGTTTGTCGTTCCACTTGGAGCCGCTGGCGCGTTAGCAGCATACTGGTTCTTTGCCAATCCGGCAGTCGAAAACGAGCGAGCTGCGGGCGTATCGGTGGCCGACGCGCTCGGGAACGGCGACACAACGGGGTTCGCGCGCGCCTATGCGCCGAGGCCATTCGTTTTTCCGCAAGACCACGGCCCTCATCCCGAGTACAAACACGAATGGTGGTACTTCACGGGCAACCTAGAAAGCCAGGAAGGTCGCCGCTTCGGTTTTCAGCTCACTATCTTTCGCATCGCGCTAACGCCCAAAGCGCCGAAGCGCGCCTCGGACTGGGGCACCAACCAGGTCTACATGGCTCATTTTGCGCTTTCCGACATGCAGGCCCAGCAGTTCCATTACTTTGAGCGGTTCAGTCGTGGTGCAGCGGGTTTGGCCGGTGCATCGAGCACACCTTTTCGTATATGGGTGGGAGACTGGTTTGTCGAGAAAACCAACGGCGTTGGCCTCGCTTTGCGGCTGTATGCCAAAGAGCGCGACGTCGCAGTTGACCTACGCCTGCAAAGCAAAAAACCGATCGTGCCCCAGGGAGAGAATGGACTAAGCCGCAAGAGCGCGGCCGCTGGCAACGCATCATACTATTACTCCGCTAGCCGCTTGAGTACGCAAGGTGTGATCAGCATCAACGGACAGCGCATCAACGCGCGCGGCTTGAGTTGGCTCGATCGCGAATGGTCGACCTCGGCGCTCGAGGAGGGTCAGGTCGGGTGGGATTGGTTTGCGTTGCAGCTTAGCGATGGGCGCGACATCATGTTCTACCGACTACGTCGGCAAGACGGCAGCGCGGATCCTTTTAGCAGCGGCAGCTTGATCGACGTGGACGGATCAAAGCAGACGCTTTCCTTGCGAGAGCTCGAGGTCAAAGTAAGTGACTATTGGCAAAGCCCACAGACCTTAGCGCGCTACCCATCTGGCTGGCATCTACGCATCCCGCAACAACAATTGGACATTGACGTCACACCGCTGTTCGTTAACCAAGAGTTAAATCTCTCTGTGCGCTATTGGGAAGGCGCCGTCAAGGTGATGGGTACGAGCGCCGGCGTGCCCATTAAAGGGCTTGGCTATGTCGAGCTCACCGGCTATGGGTCATCGAACGCTGACTGAGGTCGATCAAGCACCCGCATCTACCGAGTGGGCCGTGAAAGCGAACTGAAACCTATTAATAGATGAAAATCACGCACGACGGTTTATTGGCCGCAGTGCGTATGCGGCCTTCGGGAGGAAAATCATGAAGCGATCTGTGATTAAGCTGCTTATCGGGTTACTGGTCGCTTGGCCGTGGGCGGGGCTGCAAGCAAGCCCTTTGGGGGACACGTTCAAGAAGGTCAGGGGTTCAGTCGTCGTAATCCTCACTGAAGAGAAGATCGTTGAACCGGATAGCGACGAAAGGAAGCGTGTCAGCGTGAAGGGCTTGGGCTCGGGCGTGGTCATTTCGCCCGACGGCCAACGGGCAGCGTAGAATTAAGCGTATTAAGCGAAGCGTCGTTGTGTCGTTATGTTGTGTCGTTATGAGATTTACAGTTTCCTCGTTGTGGTTTCTTGTCATTGCTTCTAGCTGGCTTCACGACCTGATATGCGAGCGTGGGTTCTAGCGACGGTACTCGTTGGTGTGATGTGTGGCCCCTCGGCCCATGCAGTGAAACTTTACAAATGGGTCGACGAGGAAGGTAATGTCACTTATCAAGACCGGCCGCCTCCGCCTCATCACGGCGGCAAGGTTAAAGAAAAGACCATTGATCCAGACGCCGGTGTAACGAAATTCGTTGTGCCGGAACCATCGAGTACGCCCACTGCCCAGGAGCATACTGGCAAGCCTCAGGCCTCGCAAGGCGCCGGTTCCGCATCTGACTCGACAGTGATCATTGGTGTCGACGAAAGACGCCGAACGGATCGTAGGCGCGGCATCGTCCCCACCCCAGCGCCGCGACCGGCAGCACCGGAAGAACGGCCGAGAGGGCCACAAGCAAAGCCCCCACCGGGCGGACCGCGGCGATAAACGTATCGTGCGCACAGGCGCAGGCGGTTTCAATGCCGTCGGTTGCGGTCAAGTGACGGAAGAGCTGTTATTCGTATTCCGCGGGATATAGCAGATCGACCAGTGCCGTATAGGTTTGCTCGTCGAGATTACGAAAGATCAACGTCGCACCATGTTTCTCAACGTTACTGACTCTGGCTCGAACGCGATAATGTTTGGCTTTGCCATTAGCGGGAATCTTGAGAATCAGGTCAATCTTCGCGTATCTTCGCAATGGCATGGCGTCAGTTTGAACGAACGCACCCTCTAGGCTGATGTCACGCGTCTGACAGCGCTGCAGGCCATGGCGGCTGTGGTTAATCATTCCCTCCAGCGTTAACCGTTTCCTTGGGCCCAAGCGACGCTCGCTCGCTGTTTTCATCTGTCTATACCCGTCGCGGTTGAAACCATTATACGCAAACTCGTTTGTTTAAGCAGCCCGTGTATACCCTGATCGGTTTGCGCAGTGGAACGCGCCCGACGGGCATTCTTGTGTTTCGTTGAAGGAAGAGGGTAGGGTATGGCGATGAATCTAGTATCGAAATTCAAAGGTGGAATGATCGGCAGTGCACTCGGCGATGCGATCGGGGAACTTGCTTTCCGTTATCGGACCGCTGCAGACCTTGATGCTGCCATTGACCTACTCGATACGCTGATATACACGGACGACACGGCGATGGCGGTTGCCTTAGCTGAGTCGTTATTGGCCGTTGGGGACATTGAAGCTCAACAGTTGGGAAAAACCTTCCACACACACTTCGAGCGCGAGCCGTGGCGCGGCTATGGCCCAGGGCCACCTACCATCTTTGCGCACGTTACGCGAAGCCGAATCGATTACATGCGAGCGGCACAAGCGCTGTACGGCGGCGCCGGGTCGCTTGGAAATGGCGCGGCAATGCGAATCGCGCCTGTAGGTTTGTTCTTTGCGGGTACGGGCGAACTCTATGAAAAAGCGTCAGCGTCAGCTGTGGTTACGCACGCACATCCGGTAGGTGTCGATGGTGCAGCGGTCCAGGCGCGTGCGATCGCGCTCGCAGCGACCCGCACACCGGATCAACGAATCGACCCATCTCCCTTCATCGATGAGCTGATTGCGTTCGCGCAGACAACAGAAATACGTGGCAAGCTCGAACAGGTACGTGCGCTGCTCAGCATTGGTGAGCGCCCCAGCACAGCCGCCGTCCAGCTTGGGCTAAGCGTGGCCGTGCACGAATCGATGCCATTCGCGCTGTACGCCTTTCTGTGCCATTCGCAGGATTATGTAGCTTGCCTGTCGTGCGCCGTGCTAAACGGCGGGGACCGCGACACGATGGGTGCCATGGCCGGAGCTGTCAGCGGCGCCTACCTAGGCATCGATGCCATTCCAGCCACTTGGCGTGATAAGCTAGAGAATCGACTATGGATCGAAAAATTAGCGCGCTCACTCGCCAAGCGGCACGGTGTTCGGTGCGTAGCAATTTCCCATTAAGCGATCGAAGATGGCCTATACGACACTAGTCGACACTGACACCTTAGGCTCAAAGCTCCAAGATCCGAGGTGGATCATCTTTGACTGCCGTTTTGTCTTAACCGATGTAGAGGCAGGGCGGCGAGCCTATTCTGAAGGCCACGTACCAGGTGCGCGCTACGCGCACCTCGATGAAGATCTCTCATCCCCAATCACGCCGGAAAGCGGTCGGCATCCCTTACCGGATGCGGTCGTGCTGGTGCACAAGCTCGGCCGTTGGGGTGTCGATTCGACAAAACAGGTGGTCGTGTATGATGACAGTGCGGGCGCGATTGCCGCGCGACTTTGGTGGTTACTACGATGGCTCGGGCATTACGATGTGGCCGTGTTGGACGGCGGTTTCCCGAAGTGGGAAAGAGAACAGCGCCCAGTCACGAAGGAAACGCCGAAGACTACGCCGACGGTTTATCGCGGTCGTCCAAACGATGACCTGTGGGTGGGTACCCGCTTTGTCGAAGATGTGATCACTCACGGGGAGCGGCTATTGATCGATGTTCGCAGCCCAGAGCGGTTCAGGGGCGAGGTCGAGCCGCTTGACAAGATTGCCGGGCACATCCCCGGCGCCGTGAACTATCCCCTTGAGAAGAATCTAGGTCCTGACGGTTGCTTTCTAGACGCCGCACAACTACGTGATCAGTTTCGTGGCCAACTTAACCACATGAAGCCGGATCGGGTCATCACCAGTTGCGGATCTGGCGTCACCGCTTGCCATAGCATTCTAGCGATGGAGCATGCCGGCTTGAGCGCTGCCAAGCTGTATGTGGGGAGCTGGAGCGAATGGATCCGCGACAATCGGCGACCGATCGCGACTGGCGCATAACAAGATGCGCGCCATTCGCTTTACGGAGGTAATTCAAATGCGGTTTGATCGCCGCACAAAGTGCCTGATTCCGCGCCTGGTCGCCGTCTGCATGTTGGCTCTAGTCGGCGCACAAAGCGCGTTCGCTCTGAAACTCGAGATCCAGCCGAGCCGTAGGCTAGGCGAGCAGGCGCAAAGTGACAAGATCACTCAGATTCGAGTTGCACAGCAGTTCGGCTTGGCCTATCTGCCCTTAATGATCATGCGCCAGTTTCAGCTGATTGAAAACCACGCCGGCCGAGGTGGTGTGAGCAACATCCGGGTGATATGGAAGCGTTTCCCATCTGGCAAAGTTATGAATGATGCGCTCAAGGCAGGCCTCCTAGACGTAGCGGCAGGCGGGGTAGTTCCCATGATGAGACGCTGGGACGAGACACGCGAGCGGAATGGTGTGAGAGGTGTCGCCGCGCTAAGCGCAATGCCACTTTACTTGATTACTCGCAATCCAAGGGTAAAAACGCTTGCCGACTTCACAAACGAGGATCGTATCGCATTGCCGGCGGTAAAGAGATCAATACAGGCGGTTCTCTTACAGATGGCAGCGGCGCAAACATTCGGTGAGAAGAACTTCCAGCGTTTAGACAAACTTACCGTTTCAATGGCCCACCCTAATGCGCGCGAAGCATTACTCGCGGGGAAGGACAATATAACGGCACATTTCACCAGTCCGCCGTATCAGTACCAGGAGCTAAAGGATCCCGCTCTCCACCGCGTGGCCAATTCAGAGCGGATCTTGGGGGGACCCGCAACGTTTACGGTGCTATGGACGCGACCGCAATTCCGAGATGCTAATCCGAGAACCTATTTCATCTTCGTTGAGGCGCTGAAAGAGGCGATGGCGATCCTAAAAAGGGACCGGCGCACCAATGCAGAGATCTATATTCAACAAGCTAACTCAGGCCTTTCGGTAGATTTCGTGCATGAGGTGCTCGCGCGCCCGGAAATGAGATTCGGCATCGCGCCGCAGAATGTGATGAAGTACGCCAGGTTTCTGTATAGCACGGGGCAGATAAAACGTTTGCCTGAAGAGTGGACCGAATTTTTCTTCCCCGAGATCCATGGAGAGCCGGGTAGTTAATCCCTCGCTCTCCCTCCCCTCCTGGGAGTGTGGTGTTATTTTTCTCGCTTGTCGGGGAGAGTGCGGGAGGGGTCTAGCTTTAGTGCCGCAGAGTTGATGCAGTAACGCTGACCGGTCGGCTTCGGGCCATCAGGAAACACGTGGCCTAAGTGGGCGCCACAGTCGTGGCACACGACCTCGGTACGACGCATAAAAAGGCTGTTGTCTTCTTCTTCATCGATGTTGTCGGAATTAGTCGGCGCCGAAAAGCTTGGCCAACCCGTGCCCGAGTCAAACTTCGCGTCTGAGCTGAAAAGGTCAGCCCCACAGCAGACGCACCGGTAGACCCCTTCATCTTTGCAGTCGTGGTATTTACCGGTGAACGGTCGTTCGGTGCCCTTCTCGCGGGTGACTGTGTACTCTTCGGGTGTGAGCGAGCGTAGCCATTCTTCTGCGGTCTTCGAAACCTTGCGTGTCATTTGCAAACTCCTTGAACAGGAGAAAAATCGCGAGTGCATCAGAATTCTACTTGGGCACGGACGACCTTGCTAGCAGCGCGAGCACTGATGGAATTAGCATCATCTTTTTCAGCGCCCATTGCGGTGAAATTACCTTAGTTTTACTGTATTCTTGCAGTACACGGCGTTTGTACTCACAGCAGGTAGTGAGTTGTTGATGGAAGAGGTCAATCCGCTACTTCAAAGAATCAACGATCTGCAGGAGCGTTCCCGCGATCTAAGGGGGTACCTTTGACTACCCCGCGAAGTTGGAGCGTCTAGGCGAGCTCCAGCGCGAACTCGAAGATCCCGAGATCTGGAATAACCGAGAACGTGCCCAGAAGCTGGGACGCGAACGCGCACGCCTGGACCGAGAGGTAGTTGCATTCTCCCGCTTCAATGAACGTTTGAGCGAAGCCAACGAGTTGCTTGAACTCGCATGTGAAGAGAATGACAGTGCCGTGATCGCGTCCATTGTTAGTGATTTGGATGAACTCGAACGACAGCTATCCGATCTTGAGTTTCGTCGAATGTTCTCGGGTGATATGGACGCCGCCAATGCGTTCATGGACATCCAGGCGGGCTCAGGCGGGACCGAGGCGCAGGACTGGGCCAACATGCTGCTGAGAATGTATTTGCGATGGGGTGAGCGGCACCGGTTCGGCGCTGAAATTATTGGCCTATCCGAGGGCGAAGTCGCAGGTGTTAAAAGTGCCACCGTAAAGTTCACTGGAGAGTATGCTTTTGGCTACCTGCGGACAGAGACAGGCGTGCATCGGTTGGTGCGCAAATCACCGTTTGACTCCGGCCATCGTCGACACACCTCGTTTGCATCCGTGTTTGTGTATCCGGAGGTGGACGAAAGTATTGACGTCGACATCAGGTCGGCGGATCTGCGTGTTGACACGTATCGCGCAAGTGGCGCGGGCGGTCAGCATGTGAACCGTACTGACTCGGCTGTACGGATTACTCACGTGCCGACCGGGATCGTTGTACAGTGCCAAAGCGACCGCTCGCAACATAAGAATAAGGCCTCTGCCATGGCGGTCCTGAGAGCGCGCTTATACGAACACGCGATGCAGATGCGTCGGGCCGAGCAGCAGAAGCTCGAGGCCTCGAAGGCCGATATCAGTTGGGGCAGTCAGATACGTTCCTATGTTCTTGATCAGTCGCGCATTAAGGATACGCGTACGGGTGTGGAAAGCGGAAACCCGGTAGGGGTGCTAGACGGGGATCTCGACCGCTTTATCGAGGCCAGCTTGATGCAAGGCGTATAATAACGTAAGTTCTCAATAAATATATATAAGATATTGTTTTTATTCATATAAGTAAATGAGCCCCCCTGACGACGAACAAGAACAAATTGCCCAGCGCCGGGCCAAGCTCGCGGCGTTACGCGAAAAGGGTAATCCCTTCCCGATTGATTTCCGGCGTAATGCCATCGCCGACGAACTTCACAAGCAATACGAAGGTCGCGACAACGCCGTGCTTGAGGCCGATCCCGTACCTGTGAAGGTGGCAGGACGCATCATGACTCGCCGCGTTATGGGCAAAGCGAGCTTTGCCCACCTACAGGATGGCTCAGGGCAGATACAGCTTTTTCTTCAGCGCGACGCGTTGCCCGACGGCCTATATGAGGAGTTCAAAGCATGGGATATCGGCGACATCGTGGGTGCAGGAGGCGTATTGTTCAAAACCAAGACCGGCGAGCTGTCGGTCAAAGTACAGAATATCCACCTCCTTACGAAGGCATTACGGCCACTGCCCGAGAAGTTTCACGGCCTCGCTGACCAGGAGCAACGTTACCGTCAGCGCTATCTGGATCTGATCATGAACGAAGCTGCACGTCGGACCTTTCGCGCGCGCAGCGCCATCATCGACTATCTTCGCCGTTTCCTTAATGAGCGCGGATTCCTGGAGGTAGAAACCCCGATGATGCAGGTGATCCCAGGTGGCGCTGTAGCGCGACCGTTCTGCACGCATCACCACACACTGGACATGCCTTTGTTTCTAAGAGTGGCGCCTGAGCTTTACCTGAAGCGACTGGTCGTCGGCGGCTTCGAGCGTGTGTACGAGATAAATCGCAGCTTCCGTAATGAAGGTGTGTCAACGCGTCACAATCCGGAGTTCACGATGCTTGAGTTTTATCAGGCATATGCCGACTATCGGGATCTGATGAGACTCACCGAGGAGATGTTGCGCGGCTTGGCTGAAGAGCTCAACCACACGACCCGTCTGACATATCAGGCGATGGCACTTGATCTCGGCCAGCCTTTTCAAAGTATGACTGTTAACGAGGCGATCCTGCGGTTTAACCCAGATATCTCGGCGCAGGATTTGACCTCACTCGAGGGTGCACGCGTTATTGCTAGTGATTTAGGGGTTCCGTTTAAAGATCATTGGGGTGCCGGCAAATTGCAGCTTGAGATCTTCGAAAAAACCGTGGAGTCAAAGCTCAAAGATCCAACTTTCATCACGGCGTATCCGGTGGAAGTTTCGCCACTAGCTCGCCGCAACGACGATGACCCGTCTGTGGCGGATCGTTTCGAGCTTTATGTTGGCTGTCGGGAGATCGCAAACGGGTTTACCGAGCTAAACGATGCAGAGGACCAAGCCGAGCGCTTCCGTGGACAGGTGGTCGATGGGGAGGCGGGCGACGAAGAAGCTATGCGTTTCGACGCTGATTACATACGGGCGCTTGAGCACGGTATGCCGCCGACAGCAGGTGAGGGGTTGGGCGTTGATCGCCTCGCGATGCTATTCACGGATTCAGCATCGATACGCGACGTGCTGCTTTTCCCGCACATGCGCCCCGAGTCCGGTCGGTCTTAGCGCGCGGCGGTTGCTCAAGCTGATGTCGCGTGCACGAGCTGTGGGATCGCTAGCGCGCTGCGGGAGTGTTCTGCTCGGCTCATAATCGGTTCTTTTCGGCATGTCCAGCGAGAACTTAAGCCCCGTTGTGTTCTTGATGGGTCCGACGGCCGCAGGCAAAACCAGCCTCGCCTTGGCGTTGCATGATCGCTTTCCCGTCGATGTAATCAGCGTCGATGCGGCGCAGGTGTATCGCGGCATGGATGTGGGTACGGCCAAACCGACACCGGCAGAGCGTAAGCGTGTGCCGCACCGACTGATCGATATTCGCGATCCCGCGGAGACTTACTCAGCGGCGGAATTTCGCACGGACGCGCTAAGTGAAATCCAGCAAACCACCGAGTCCGGACGTATACCGCTGCTTGTCGGGGGCACCATGTTCTATTTTCATGCGCTGGAGTACGGCCTATCGCCACTGCCGTCGGCCGATGCGGACGTGCGCTCCCAGCTGATGGAGGAGTCACAGCACCAAGGCTGGGCAGCGTTGCATAAGCGACTATCCGTACACGATCCGGAAACGGCCGCGCGCATCCATCCGAACGACGCACAGCGTATTCAGCGTGCGTTGGAAGTAGTCGAGTTAACAGGCCGAGGTCCGAGTGACTGGCATCGGCAGACACCGCCCGTGCGACTGCCCCATAACCTCATAAAAATTGGCATTTATCCTCGGAAGCGATCACTCTTGCATGAGCGCATCGAAAAGCGTTTCGATCGTATGCTTGAATGCGGGCTGATAGCGGAGGTCGAAACCTTACACGCGCGAGACGATCTAGGCCCGGAACTTCCGTCTATACGGACAGTCGGGTACCGTCAGGTCTGGCAATACTTGACTGGTTTGCTCAGCTATAATGAAATGACCCGCCAGGGGGTGAGCGCTACACGACACCTCGCCAAACGCCAGCTCACATGGCTCCGCAGCTACGACAATGTTCACTATCTGGACAGCGCTGCTGACAGCCTGGAAACGCGCTGTATAGATCATCTCGTCAGCAATCTGGACCGCAAACAGCTATAATTCCACCGATGTCTTAGGATGTTATCGCTCCGGAGGCACATAGAGGACATAATTACCCAATTGGGAACTCATATAAGAATAGGAGAACGGCCATGAGTCAGCAAAGAGGGCAAGCACTACAAGACCCCTTCTTGAA
>JBHICC010000053.1:0-15819 GCA_046759385.1 Acidiferrobacterales bacterium
GTACTCATGGAGGAAGCCGTCGCGCGAGGATTCGCCGCCTTTTCGAAGATTGAGTCCGAGCGCCGTGGGCAATCTTGGCTCGATCTCGCGCGGGACCCAGTGCTGCGAGAAAAGCTAAAAGCGCTGATCGATCAGTTTCAGCGCGAGGGATACCGGCCTGATGCACTCAAGCGGCTGGTCGACACCCGAACCGCGCGTACCCGCTGGGCGTCACTAAAGAAATTTGCTGACGAGCACGGCCACTTGCTTGTGACCAATGGCCCTTATCGATTCACGAAATGGTCGGAGAACTCGGCCGTGCTCGGGGTGGCTAGAGATTTGACTTATCCACATGCGGTCGGCAGTTTTGATAACTATGCCTATCCACCGCGGGCCATTATCACGGAGGTGAAACGCGAGGCTAACCGCGTTCTGGTCTACGTAGATGTGGAAAAGGTCGTGCAGGAACAGCGAAGCTATCGAACGGTGCGCGAGCGCTTGAAGCGAGGTGCGACGCGAGGACTGTACCTGATTCGGCCCGATTCGCGCTATGTCGTACTGGGCCCCGACGGTTCCGTGGTCAAGGCCAGTTCGGCGAAATTCCAAGGCGATGGGCACTTCGTGGCAGATCTCCCGAAGCGCTTGCCTCACGGCCGCTACACGTTTCTGGTCGCGATCTATCTCGACGGCAATTCGATCAGCCCGGTGGCACGAATGCTCAGCTTTGAGGCCAAAGAATCGTAATGGATTGCCAAATTCGAGCTTGCACGCTTAGGGATTGATAGATACCTTAATGATCACCACCATGTCGATTTGAAAGAAGTAGAATAAGGGCGGCGGGAGGATTTCACTAACTCATGGATATTTTCCTACTTCAGGTCCTGAACTCGTTGTTCTATGCATCGGTACTGTTCCTGCTCGCCGCCGGTCTCAGTTTGATCTTCGGCGTGATGGGAATCATCAATCTGGCGCATGGCAGTTTCTACGCGGTCGGGGCGTACGTGACGGCCTGGGCGATAACAGGCGCGGCGGCTGCGATCCATCCGGCAGCGCTATTCGTGTTGTTGCCTATCGGGGCGATCGCTGTCGCCGCCGCCGGGCTCGTTATTGAGCCTACCTTAATTCGGCCGATGTATAAGCGACCGGAAGAGTATCAACTGCTAATCACGTTTGGTCTACTGTTGGTCCTGGAAGACGTCATCCGATTGGTGTGGGGCGGGACCCCGCTGTCTGCGAGCCCCGTGATGGATGCCGTGGGAATCATGCGTGTTGGGGAGTTCGTCTACCCGACGTACAACCTGTTTGTGATCGGCATTGGCGTCGTTGCGGCCGTTGGCTTGTGGGCGTTCGTGTACCGCACGAAGTTCGGTGTGATCCTGCGGGCGACTTCGCAAGACATGAGAATGGCTTCAGCGCTCGGGTTGAACGTCGGGCGCGTCTACGTACAGGCGTTCGCGATCGGCTGCTTCATGGCAGGCCTTGGCGGCGCCATCGTCGTTCCGAGCCAGACAGCGGTGCTCGGTATGGGTATCGAAGTACTCGTCCTCGCATTTGTGGTGGTCGTGATTGGCGGCCTCGGGAGCCTCGAAGGGGCCTTGATCGGCGCCCTTATCGTCAGCTTCGTTCGCACTGGCGTGATTCAGTTTTACGAAGAACTCGAGCTCGCGGTGCTTTACCTCATCGCTGCGATCGTGCTGCTCGTACGGCCCACGGGCCTGTTCGGAAGACCGTCATGAAGCTCGCCGGTCTACAGACGAATTCGATCGTAGGCCGCTTGATCGTCGCGGTCCCCGTGGTCATCGTGCTGCTTCTGGTCCCCGCTATGGCGAGCGTCTACCAGATTCAGCTGCTCACGTACGGCCTCATCTTTGCCATCGCCGCGCTCGGCTTTAATCTCTTGCTGGGTTACACCGGTTTGCTCTCATTCGGCCATTCTGCCTACTTTGGCGTAGGCGCTTACGCCGTCGCATTCATGGTGCGATACATGGGTGTTTCATCGATGGAGTTGTATATCATCGGTGGTGTTTTGGTTACGGCGGCTGTGTCAGCATTGTTTGGCGTTATCTGCGTTCGCTACACGCGTATCTTCTTTGCAATTCTGACCTTGGCACTCTCGCAAGTGCTGTGGACCTTGGCATACAAATTCTTCTGGGTAACCGGCGGGACAGACGGGATTCGTGTCCCCTTTAGCAAGATGTCCTTGCTCGGTGGGCTCATCGACTTCACCGGCAGCGGAACCTACATCAAATTTATTAACACTTATTACTACTACGTGCTTGTCGTATTCTGCATCTGCGTGGTCCTGATGTGGGTGATCGTACACTCTCCCTTCGGCAAAACGCTTCAGGCTATTCGCGACAACGAGACCCGGGCACGCTTCCTTGGTGTGCGAATCCGACGCTACCGTTGGCTTGCGTTTCTGGTCTCGGGCATATTTACCGGGCTGGCGGGTGTTCTCTGGGTGCCGTTAAATGGCCTAACCACGCCTGACATATTGTACTGGCCGCAGTCCGGCAAGATCGTGTTTTTCACCGTGCTCGGTGGGTTCCGCAACTTCACCGGTCCGATCGTTGGCGCAGTGGCTTACAACTATCTCGAGGTCTACGCCGTCGCCGTCACAGAGTACTGGCAGTTGACCCTCGGGGCTATTCTCATTGGCCTGGTGCTTTTTCTCCCGGGAGGGCTTGTCGGTACGGCATCGCGGCTGACCACAAAGCTGATGGCGAAAGTGAAAACAAAAGAGGAATCGCTGGCGTGACTCTGTTACAGACGCAGAACCTGAAAAAGTACTTCGGCGATACCCGCGCGGTCGATGACGTTGATTTCGTCGTCTCTGAAGGCGAGCTTCTTTCCTTGGTCGGGGCCAACGGCGCGGGCAAGACCACTCTGGTTAACCTGATCAGCGCCTACCTCGAACCCGACAGCGGCCAGATTGTCTTTCAAGGTCAAGACATCAGCCGTTTACACGTTGCGGACCGGATCAAGGCGGGAATAGCCCGCAGTTTTCAGCTGGTAAATCTCTTTGATGATCTCTCTGCATTCGACAACATCGCGCTCTCGATTTTTTCGCGAGAGGGGAAGACGCGAAAGCTCTTCGCGCTCGCGGAGAAAGATGATGAGGTCACGCAGGAAGCGCTAGACGTGCTTAGGCAGTTCGGTTTGGAAAGCAAGCGCGACACCCTGGCCGGAGGACTGGCACAAGGAGAGCGCAAGCTGCTCGATGTGGCCGTTGCGCATGCGCTGCGCCCCACGCTCTTATTCCTCGATGAACCGACCAGTGGGGTCAGCACGCGCGACAAGGCCCAGATCATGGATACCATCTCTTCCGTCGTGCGAGACGGGAAGATTACGGCTGTAATCATAGAGCACGACATGGATGTCGTATTCAAGTACTCGGATCGGATTGTGGTGATGTATGAAGGAAAAATCCTTGCCGATGGTTCTCCCGAGGAAATCAGACAAAATAGCGAAGTGGCCACAGTCTTGCTTGGCACCCCGGCATCGAATTGACTGCGGCGTTAAGGTCCATGCTGAATGCTTGAAGTAAGAGACATCAATACCCACAGAGGCCCGGCCCATGTATTGCATAGCGTCTCGTTGGACGTAAATGCGCAAGAGGTCGTGTGTCTCGTAGGCAGGAATGGTGCCGGAAAGACCACGACCATGGAGAGCATAATAGGTTTGCTTCCTGTCAGTTCCGGCCGCGTCAATTTCCACGGCGAGGACATTAGTAGCCTACCTCCCCATCTACGTTCGCGACGAGGTATTGGCTACGCGCCGGAAGACTGCGGGATCTTCCCCGAGCTAACCGTCGAAGAGAATTTTATGATTAGCCGATGGCTGTCGGATGCGTCAGGGCGCGTCAAAGAGGGTACCTTTACCAGTGGCGACGCGGAAGAACGCGCCTTCTCGGTATTCCCTGAAGTCCGCGACCTCACTCGCCGCGAGGGGCTTCACTTGAGCGGTGGCCAGAAAAAGATGGTGGCAATTGCTCGAGCGATGGCGCTGTCGCCCTCCTTGCTTCTATTGGATGAGGCGTTTGAAGGACTCGCCCCAGTCGTAGTCTCGCGATTTACGGATGCCGTGATCAAGATCAAGGAGATGGGCATTTCGATACTGATTGCGGAATCCAACTTGGCCAACGCATCGCGTATCGCAGACCGACTCTACGCGATCGATCGTGGTGAGATCATTTATCACGGAGATCCTGAAAAAGCTCTCGATAATGAAGAGGTCGTGAAGGCGCTTCGCGGTTGAGCACAGCACGTTGTTGGTCTGGGTTAATCCGACCAGCTCGTCATCTCACCTTAGCAACGACCCCAACCTTTTGAGACCGTTGCTGTGGCCACCAGGGGCGTACTGTCCGCTCGAATGTTCGCTCTCGTCGCCGCTGGCATTTTGCTTGCGCTCGCACCGGCGGCACTTTCTCCTTATTCACTAATCACCTTGTGTTATGCACTGGTGTTTTCAATCGCATGCCTGGGGCTGAATCTCCTTTTAGGAACCACTGGGTTGTTGTCGCTCGGGCATGCGGCGTATTTCGGCGTGGGTGCTTACGCCGGCGCATTCGTCTACCGATTCTCGGCCGTGAATTCCTTTGAGATCTACCTGCTCGCTGGCGTCTTTTGCGCAACTGTACTCGCGGCGGTGATCGGTTTCTTCTGTGTGCGCGCCACGAAAATTCACTTTACGATCTTGACTCTGGCATTCGCGATGATGGTGCACTCGCTGTTCATCAGTGGCGCGATATTCAGACTGTTTGGCCCGTTGGGGTGGGCGTTGTACTTGCTTGGGGGAGGCAGCATGTACATTCCGCGCCTTACGATTCTCGGAACGGAATACGCTCCGGGCATGTTCATTCCCGTCTTTTACTATGTGATCGTCATCGCGTTCGTCGGGTCGACGTTTCTGTTGTGGACGATCGGCCGCTCGCCGTTCGGGAATGCGCTGAGGGCAATCCGAGATAACGAGACCAGAGCGGTACATATCGGTATCCCGGTACGCCAATACCGCTGGTACGCATTTATCCTATCGGGCGTATTCTTGGGTCTTGCCGGAGCACTCTATGGGCAGCTGACGCGACAAATCACCCCAGAGCAGCTGCACTGGCTATTCTCGGCAAAACTGGTTTTGGCAACCGTGCTAGGTGGTATGCGGGATTTTCTCGGGCCAGTCCTTGGCGCGTTTGTTTTCGAAGCGCTCGAGGAGTTCGCGTTGCGCTGGACGACGTTACACAATATGGTGTTGGGCCTGTTACTCATCACCGTGATTTTCCTCTTTCCGCGTGGGCTCGCCGGTGCCGTGACCGCCCTCGCGACCCTGATGCAACGACTTGGAACGCATGTGAGCCGTTAGTCGTGAACCGTGAGTCACGAGAAGTATGTGGATGAAGAAACTTGGTGTGCTCATGTTCTTGGCCATATCGCTCGCTATTGTTACCGCGACCTATAGCGGTCACGAGTTCCCGATCTACCCGTCATATTATCCGCAGGAGATCCGCATAGAACCGGTCGACCCGACGTCGGCAGGGCGACTGCTCGCTGGCGCAGAGATCCACGCCTATGTTGGAGCGGAACCCGCGTTTGCTGGAACGCCCCCTGAATCCGTCAGCTATACCGAATCGCTTGGCTCGTTTGTTGTGTTGAGTCTAAACCGCTCTTCCCCGTCGGTAAGCAAGTCGGACGTTGGCTGCCAAATTGCGTACGCCATGATGGAGGGGCTCGTTGAAACAGAAGAACGCTTTGTCATGCATCCGTACCCAGTAAATCCTTATCACGGCGACTACCTGTATCACTTTGACCTCGCCACCAATGCCAAGAAGCGTTATCGCGATATTGCCGTTGACGCTCTCCCCGAATTGAAAGTGCGCGCTAAAGGTGAGATTGCCCATAGGTTCGTACGATCACGCTGGCCCAGTGAGACGTCAGAGTGGGATGTCGCGCTCGAGCAGGTCGATGTGCGTGACCTCGTCAACCCATATGCATTTAACGTGAATGGCTGGCAAGGACCACCGTGGCTCAAACGGGGCTGGTTTCATGCCTACGTTCTACTCACCGAGGGAGTGCACGACGCATCCGCGAAAGAGCTCGTAGAAGGACGCCTCCGGCGCCTTCAGGTCGGCGATTACGCGCGTATCGAGGAAGGGATTAATCTCGAACGAGAACTGGTATCGCTACTCACCCGGGACTGCCAACGGGTCGTCTTGGGATACACGGTAAGGCGGGAGTATTTTAATTCCGATTTCTCGAACGGCATCGAGAACATCGCCTTCGATTCGCATGCTGGTCTCAACGCGGCGATCTTCGTTCGAACCGTGAAGCTCAAAGACTTCCCTTGGAACGGTTGGCTCAGGCTCGGCGTGAATGGAAAACCATCGGCAGCGTGGAACCCGATTGCAGGCTTTACCGATGAAGCGGGACGTCTGATGTGGTTCACAGTAGGAGACCCGGCACTGTTTCCGGAGCCCTACGATGACAGCTGGGTGCTGAACAGAATCGGCGACGTGCAATCAAGCATGGCCAAGCAAGTGGACTTAACAGCAGGGCGATGAACAAGATCGCAGGATCCATCTTCGCAGCTGTCGTCACTGTTTTGATCATGGGTGGCGTAGGCGAGCTAGCCTCGGCAGGCCGTCCCAAGGAAAACACGTTCGACATCAACATTACGCATGGCAGGGTACCGAGGGCTTTGCAGCTGATCCGGGTCAAACAGGGAGCGCATGTGAAGCTTAGGTGGACCACGGATGAGCCGATGATCCTACATCTACATGGGTATGATATCGAGCAGAAGGTGAGACCGAGTGTCATTACTGAGTTGGTCTTCGAGGCACGTGCGACCGGACGTTTCCCGGTCAACGTTCACGGCGCCGGAAAGCATAGTCACGGACATTCGCCTGAGGGCACGCTTCTATATATAGAGGTGCATCCGCGCTAGGACGTCCAATGTGCAAGGTCAGAAAGTCGTTTTCGGTGCTGCCGGTAGCGTTGGTGCTAGCGCTGCTCGGTGCCAGCGAGCCGGCAAGCGCACACGCATTTGGTCAGCGCTATGATCTGCCCGTACCGCTTGAGCTTTACTTGCTCGGCGCGGCGGCAACTGTAGTCTTTTCCTTCGTCGTCATCGCCGCTTTCGTCGGTGGCGCACCTCACTCAGGGGTGTACCCCCGTGTCAATCTTCTCCGCTATCGGCTCGGTCGGCTGCTCGCGCATCGGCTCGTCCTTCTGGTCATAAAGTTAGGCTCCGTCGGCCTGTTCCTGCTGGTGATATTAGCGGGCTTTATCGGTGATCAGCATCCGCTCCGAAATCTGGCCCCGGCCTTAGTGTGGATCATAGGGTGGGTGGGGCTCGCCTATGTATCCGCGTTCGTGGGCAACGTTTGGGTCCTGCTCAATCCTTGGCGCACGCTCTTTGGCTGGGCGGACGCCCTTTACCGCCGTATTCGTCCAGAGCACGCGCTTTCCTTACATCTGCCCTACCCTGATGCGTTGGGCGTGTGGCCAGGTTTATTTCTATTGCTCGCCTTCTCCTGGATTGAACTGGTGTTTCCGGAACCGGCGACGCCGATCAATATTGCTTGGATAGTCGTCGGCTATTCGCTCATCACGTGGACTGGCATGTTCCTGTTTGGCAGGGAGCGGTGGCTCAGACAGGGAGAAGCGTTCTCGCTCGTGTTCGCGCTGCTCGCTCGCTTCGGACCCACAGAAGTTGGTGTCGCTCGTACCAACACTTGCAAACGCTGCGGGCTTCAATGCCGTGATCGCGACCGGCGCTGCGTCGATTGTTACCAGTGTTTTGATCTCGCTGATGAACGTGATCGTGAGTGGACGCTGCGTCCCTATGCGGCGGGACTGCTGCGAGACGAACCCGTTTCCACCTCGATGATGGCGTTTGTGCTGTTGGTGCTTTCACTCGTGCTATTTGACGGCTTCCTAGCAACCCCTGAGTGGTGGAATTTGTGGGAATGGCTACGACCCTTTTCGTCGAGCCTGGAAGATGCCTATGACATAACCGTCAAGACGCTCGGTCTGATTGTGTTTTGGCTTCTGTTTCTGGGCGCTTATCTTGCGACTTGCTTTCTCATGACAGCGGTCAGTGTAAAGGGACATTCGACCGGTGAGATAGCGCGTATCTTTGCCTTCACACTGGTCCCCATCGCTATCGCCTATCATCTGGCCCACTATCTGACTTACCTACTCATCCAAGGCCAATACATCATCCCCTTGGCATCCGATCCGTTTGGCTATGACTGGGATCTTTTCGGAACTGCAGGATACCGGGTCGACATTGCCGTCGTCGGTGCGCGTTTCGCCTGGTACACCGCGGTCATTACTATTGTTATGGGACATATCGTGGCTGTGTATCTGGCACACAACCGGGCGATGAGACTTTTGCCGGAAAGACGATCTGTGTTGCGTAGCCAATACCCAATGACAGCCCTGATGGTGGCCTACACTGTCACCAGTCTCTCTATCCTTGCCGAGCCGATCGTCGAAACCCGTCCCGCAGCGGCCACTACTGAAGCGCGTGAACCGGCACTGGTACGTATCCCAGCGGACGCGGTGCTGCCTCGACACGGAAGCGGCCAATTGATCGCAGTCGGGACCGACAAGTACGCAAAAGCGAAGCTGACTTACAAGTCTATGGTTTCGGTCTTCCACGATGGAACCCGGGCGACCACGGCAGACATTCTCTACCCCTATATGCTTGCATACCGCTGGGGAACGCATAGCCCGGACCAAAAAACAAACTACGACCCCTACATTGACAAGTCCACTGCGCTTATCCGGGGGCGGCTTGTTGGCCTACGGACTACCGGCGTAGACAAGACGTCTAAGTCCAGCCGGTTTGGAGATTTTGTCATAGAACGGGAGTTGCAGGTTATTGAGGTTTATCTAAGCACCGCGCCAGACAAGGCGCAGAGTGTAACCGCAGTGGCGCCCCCTTGGAGCAGTGTCCCTTGGCACGTGCTTGTCTTGATGGAGCAGGCCGTTAAGCGTGGTTGGGCAGCGTTTTCGCAAAGCGAGGCGACGCGGCAAGGGGTGGCATGGCTAGATCTCGTCCGGACGAATCGAACGCAGATGCAGCAGTTCGCATCGCTCATCGAAGAATTCGAGCGACGGGGGCACGTTCCACAGCCATTGAAGGGACTTGTAAACACCGAGCAGGCGCGCGCGCGTTGGACAGCGCTGAAAACATTCTACGAGAAACGTGGCCATTTTCTGGTTACGAACGGCCCGTACACCCTGAAAAGCTGGTCAGAGAACACCATCGTGCTCAAGGTATTTCGGGACTTGAGCTACCCGCTAGGGGTTGGCTCGTACGACGCCTATTCGATTCCACGGCGGGCCTATATCAGAAAGATAGAGCAGAACGATGCCGGGCTACGGGTCTTTGCAGAGGTCGAGAAAATAGAGCGGATTCAAAGAAGCTACCAGATTGTTCGAAGACCGTTTCGTGTCGCTACCGGTGGCAGCGCACGTACCGACACCCTGGCTTGCCGCTATGTGGTTGTCACCGCCGATGGGCAGGTTCGGTTGGCCGGAGATGGTCATGTGAAAAATGATGGGACCGTTGCCGTCGAACTCCGGGGGAAGCTTGAGCCCGATCTTTACACAATTATGGTCGCACTTTACCTTAACGATAATACGATGAACCCAGACATAAAACGCATCTCGTATGAGGTGACGCGTGATTCGTAATCGGTGACTAGTGATCAGTCGTTATCTGAACTTCTCGACTTGAAGCTTCGCAAGGTGAACTGCAGATTCATTAATCATTGCTCGGGCCCCATGCTATGAACTACTAATCACCAATTACTAATTATCAATCGCTATGACTGAAAAAGGATTACGGAAAGGCCTAACGCGTTACGGCGATGATCGTTTCTCGCTGTTCCTGCGCAAGGCGTTCATCAAGGCGATGGGTTACTCGGACGATGCTCTAGAGCGGCCGATCATAGGAATTGTAAACACGTACAGCGCGTACAATGCGTGCCACCGCAACGTTCCCGAAATGATCGAGGCGATTAAGCGCGGGGTAATGCTCGCAGGCGGGCTACCGGTCGACTTCCCCACAATCTCGCTGCACGAATCTTTTGCTTACCCCACGAGTATGTTTCTACGCAACCTGATGGCGATGGACGTTGAGGAGATGATCCGCGCGCAACCCATGGACGCGGTCGTTCTCGTCGGTGGTTGCGACAAGACCGTGCCAGCCTTGCTGATGGGCGCGGCAAGTGCAAACGTGCCCGCCATTCTCACGGTCACGGGGCCGATGCTGACAGGAAGTCATCGCGGCGAACGGCTCGGCGCTTGCACCGATTGCCGGCGCTTGTGGGCCGCCCATCGCGCCGGTGAGATCGATGAACGCGAGATCGATGAAGCAGGCAATAAACTTGCGCCGACTGCCGGCACCTGCGGGATTATGGGCACTGCCAGCACGATGGCTTTAACGAGTGAGGCGATGGGGATGATGCTTCGGGGCGGTGCCACGATCCCCGCGACTCACGCTGACCGCTTGCGCCACGCCGAAGCGACTGGGGCGCGGGCGGTAAGCTTGGCCGATGAAGATCTGACGCCCGATCTAATAATCACGCCCGCAACAATCACGAATGCCCTGCGGGTACTACTGGCCATCGGCGGATCGACTAACGGGCTGATTCATTTGACAGCTATCGCGGGTCGCCTCGGAATCGAAGTCGATCTCGATGCGCTAGATCGACTTGGAAGAGAAACGCCAATGCTAGTCGACCTAAAACCTTCAGGACAGTACTACATGGAAGACCTGTACAGAGCGGGTGGTCTCACGCCGATCTTGCAAGAGCTCAAGCCCTCACTTCATCTCGATCGCCTCACCGTCAGTGGGCGCACCTTGGGCGAAGATCTAGACACGGCACCCCCGCCGTGGCCACAAGATGTTGTACGAGGTGCCGATAACCCGCTCTATCCGCAAGGCGGCATTGCGGTGTTGACGGGCAACCTAGCCCCTGGGTCCGCCATCATTAAGCAATCGGCTGCTTCGCCGGCCTTAATGCAACATACCGGACGAGCAGTCGTGTTCGAGTCTGTGGAGGATATAGCACAGCGTATCGATGCCGTGGATGCGCGGCCAGATGACGTTCTCGTGCTACGAAATGCAGGACCAAAAGGGGCGCCCGGCATGCCGGAAGCGGGATACATCCCCATCCCTCGACAGCTTGCGCAGCAGGGGGTTAAGGATATGGTACGCATCTCCGATGCACGCATGAGCGGTACCGCCTTCGGCACCATCGTGTTACACGTTTGCCCCGAGGCGACTGTGGGCGGACCATTAGCGTTGATTCGCGACGGCGATATGATCCAGCTCGACGTGCCGAACCGAAAGCTAGATGTGCTCGTGGCTGACGAGGAGCTGGGTGCACGCTCGGCGAAGTGGCGCGCGCCGCCGAATCATGTGGGGAGTGAACGCGGATATCTCAAGCTGTTTCTCGATCATGTCGAGCAGGCTGACCAGGGTTGCGACTTTGATTTCCTAATGAAACAGCCGATCACGGCGCAAATACCGTGACTTGTAATTAGTGATTGGTAATTTGTTATTAAAATACTTATCTCCAGTTACCAATTACTAATCACAAATCACCAATTACCAATCACTACTCACCAAAGGGGAGGGAAACGTGAATCACTTTGCTGTTATTGTTATGGTCAAAGTAAAACCTGGCACGTCCGGCGATTTTCGAGCACAAATCCTGACGAACGCGGAAGCGTCTAGTCGTAACGAACCGGATTGCCATCGGTTCGATGTCCTGGTATCCGAAGACGACGAGAGCACGTTCTTCTTTTATGAAGAGTATACGGACGCTGCTGCGTTTGACACACATCATAATATGGACCACTACAAAGCATTCCGTGCTGCAACCGATGCCATCGTCGTAGATCGCAAAATCGAACGCTGCGCGGTCATTAGCTAGCTACTTTTCGATAACTGATGGCGACGCGATGAGTTCCTGCAGTCGCTTGACCGCAGAATCTGGGCTGGTGAGGACGCGACGACGCGGCACCTGTGCGATGGCGGTGCGCGCCCGCGCCATCGAGAATTGAGCAAGGATGACGACGTCATGAGCACTAAGTGCTTCGGCCGCGCGCGCGATCATCGCGTCGTGTTCGGCCGCCTTTCCAGCACGTAATGCTTCCATCGCGCGCGGTACGTGACGTAGATCGATTTGTGGTGAAACCCCGCGCTCAGCTGCGGCTGCTTCCAGCTCTGCTTTTAGCGAGTCAATGGTGGGACGGAACGTTGCCAGTGCGCCGATGCGCGACCCGGTGGAGAGCGCTTCTTCAATCATCGCCTCATCGGGCTTCAGCACAGGGATAGAAACCGCTTTCTTGGCTTCATCAATAGCGGTGGCAAACCCGGAACAGGTAAACAGAACTCCATTAGCGCCACAACTTGCTGCGTAGCGTGCGAGGCTCACTATTCGCTCTGCCATCGACCGAGTCAGTTCACCGAGTTCGTCGAGGTCCCGGCTCAAGGAGTCATCCGTTAGATTGATTGCTGTCGACTCAGGCCATAAACGCGTGAGCGCTTCCCATATAGGTTCATGCGCCAGGGGCGTTGCGTGGATCAAGGCAATGCGATGCGATGACATAAGCTCTTAGTCTTGCGTCCTGAATCGTTAGTCCTAGTCACTCCACGAATCAATAGCGTAGGCGTCGACGGCTTGGCGATCGAAACTGAATCCCAAGCCACTTCCGCTCGGCAGTACCAACTCTCCACCCTTGACCTCTAGCTGAGAGTCGATCAGGCGACGGAAGTTCAGAACCTGATCGTCAGGAAAGTATTCGACGAAAGTCGCATTAGGTGTGCTCGCAACCAAATGGATGTGCAAGTCGTGGAACCAGTGTGGACAAAGCGTCGCACCAAAGCTTGCTGCTGTCGCGGCGATGCGTCGGAACTCGGTAATACCTCCGCAGACCGCCGCGTCGGTTTGCAAGATAGTGGCTGCTTCCTTCTCCAGCAGCTCTTTGAAACGCCAGCGGCCCGCTTCGATCTCGCCAGTCGCTACGGGAATGTGCGTGCGCTCCGCGAGACGTGCGTGGTTATCGACGTCATCGGGGCTGAACGGTTCCTCAATCCAATAGGGATCGTATTTTTCAAAAACCCGCATGTACTCCAGTGCCGTTACCAAATCCGGCCACGCGTTATTAGCATCGAGCATCAGCAACACGTCATTGCCAATGGCAGCTCGCGCTGCGGCGATGCGGCCCTCTTCCTCTCTCAGCCCTAATCGCCCTACTTTCATTTTGACCGCACGAAACCCTTCAACGACATAGCCGGCGAGTTCCTCGCCGAGCATCTCTGGGGTCTTGTCATCCAGGTAATAGCCACCGCTCGCGTAGGCAGGTACGGTGTCCGTGGCATAGGCGCCGAGATACTTGTGTAGTGGAAGACCGACGGCGCGTGCATTGCGGTCCCAAAGCGCGATATCGAGCGCGCTGATTGCGCGCATCACGGCACCCACACGCCCTTGAAGCAAGGCCTCTTGGTACATCGCCTGCCAAAGTCCTTCTACTTGGAACGGGTCCTGCTTCGTTAATACGGGTGCCAACAGCTCGCGAACAGCATACGTGGCCAGGGTGCCCGCCTTGCTGCCGGCGTAACAAAAACCGACACCGGTGCAGCCATCGTCGGTACCAATCTCCACGAGCGTATAGTCCCGCGCGAGCACATTCCGTGTCGCGAAAGCGGTGGCGCGGGCAAGAGGTACCCGAACCGTACAAGAACGAACAGAAGTAATTGTCGCCATCTGCGTTTCCTGGGTATTGGCGTCCGCGATGCGCCAGTGATGCACGCGTGGTATTCGCGGCGCTTTGGCAATTCGCTATGATAATGGTCGGTACCGGAACAACGAAAGTGGCGTGGTCATGCTTGAAAAGATTCGCAAATCTGAGTCACAGTGGCGCGCACAGCTCACGCCGGAGCAGTATAGGGTGGCGCGGGAACGCGAAACCGAGAAGCGTTTTTCGGGCGAGTACAACGACTGCAAGAATCCCGGCACTTACCGCTGCATTTGCTGCAGGGCAGAATTATTTAGCTCGGGCACGAAGTTTGATTCCGGCACGGGGTGGCCCAGCTTCTCGGCACCGATCTCAGAAGGTGCGGTTGAGGCACAATCCGACGACAGGTTCGATACCGAACTGACCGAGGTTCTGTGCGCCCGCTGCGATGCGCATTTGGGCCATGTTTTCGAGGATGGGCCGGAACCGACAGGCCAACGTTACTGCATCAACTCCGTCGCACTCAAGCTCGACGAAGAAAAATAACGTTACCAAAGATCGGCACCGCCTCGGCTGACAGACTTGGCAACCGGACGCGACCCTGGGTGCGCCTTTAGGTTCATCCGTGTCGGCGAATCCCCGAGTCCGTTCTTGCAAAGCCTCTAGGGATGAAATAGCATTTATCGTTGCGACAAGGCCGCATTTCAGTATCTTACCGGCGGTCGAAATGCACCTGTTCTGAGCATTCGATAAGACGATAACTGATGGAGGAGGTAGTCATGAAAGCGATCCGCATCGCCTACGCTGCCCTACTTGCCGCAGTGGTAGCGATTGGTCTGGCATCAACACCCGTTAGCGCCAAAGAGAAGGTCAAAGTAGGCTTCATCGGACCCCTTAGCGGCGGCACATCCTCAAACGGTATCGGTGGACGCAACTCCGCTGACCTTGCAGTACGCCTTCGCAATGCTGACCCCAAGGCCAAATACGAGTACGAGCTGGTTGTCCTCGACGACGAATGCAAGCCGGATAAGGGGGTGCAGGCAGCCACCAAGCTAGGCGCAGACAAGGGGGTAATCGCAGCGGCGACGCACTACTGCTCGGCGGTTGCAATCGCCACAGTCGACGTTTATCACAAGTTCGGTCTACCGGTTATCGTGTGGGGCGCGGTGCTTCCCGACATTACGTATGGGAATAAGTATAAGGAAGTACATCGCGTCAACGGGACGATGATCAACCAGAACGCGGTGGCAGCCAAGTTCATGAAAGGTCTCGGGTATAAGACCTGGGCCGTCATTCATGACACGACCGACTATGGCAAGGGTCATAACAAGTATTTCAGCCAATATCTTAAAGAAAGCGGCGGTAACATTGTCGCCACCTTCGGAGTAACAGCCGATCAGCAGGATTTCACCGCCGAGCTGACGAAGATCAAGTCCCTCAATCCGGATGTGGTCTATTTCGGCGGTCTGACACCGATCGGTGTCCGCGTCCGTGCGCAGATGGACAAACTGGGGCTGACGTCGCAGTTCGAGGGCACTTCCGGTATCGTCTCCGAAGCCTTCATCGAGGGCAGTGGTCCACTCGCTGAAGGGGTGGTGGCGTTCCGCGAAGGGGCGTATCCGGAGAAACTACCGGGGGGGAAATACTTTCTCGAGCAGTACGCCAAGCAAAACTTTGCCGAGGGCCCGGAGGCGTACGGGGCCTTTGCGTTCGCAGCCATGAACTTGATCCTTGACACGATCGAGGATGTCGGACCTAACCGCAAGAAAGTCCGCAACGTTCTCAACAAGGTTCAGGGCCGGAACTCGATCATTGGCGAGATCTCGTTCGACGATCACGGTCAAAACAAGGTGGCGTTGATAAGCAAGTATGTCGTCCAGGACGGTAAATGGACGCTTTGGGAAGAGAGCGAATACGCCGCCGGCACACGCAAGCTGAAGCGTAGATAGTCGAAACCGACCGTGGTGAACAGCCAGTCAGGCGGCCGGGCTAATACCCGGCCGCCAGTTCCTCATACGCTCTTCGGATAACGCCAGCGCTAACGAGGAATCCCTATGGACGTAGGTCTACTAGGCCAATACGTCATGAA
>JBHICC010000054.1:0-15321 GCA_046759385.1 Acidiferrobacterales bacterium
AGGGGCACCATGTCCACGTGCATAACACCAAGACCAAAAGGTGGTAACTATGGGCATACCACAGTCATTCTTGGGATACCGGCGCGAGAATGGCCGCCTCGGCATCCGCAATCACGTCGTTATCCTCCCGCTCGACGATCTGTCCAATGCCGCGAGCGAAGCGGTGGCAAACAATATAAAGAGTACGCTGGCTCTGCCGCATGCCTATGGCCGATTGCAGTTCGGTCAGGATCTCGAGCTTTTCTTTCGCACCTTGATCGGCGCGGGCAGCAACCCGAACGTAGCGGCGTGTGTCGTAATCGGTATCGAACCCGGCTGGACCGGCCGCGTCGTCGATGGTATCGCCAAGACCGGCAAGCCGGTCGAAGGCTTCGCCATCGAAGGCAACGGCGATATCAACACTATCGCTGCCGCCTCGCGCAAGGCAAAGGAGTTCATTCATTGGGCCTCTGAGTTGAGACGCGAGGAGGTCTCGATCAACGAGCTCTTCGTTTCTACAAAGTGCGGCGAGTCGGATACGACCTCGGGTATCGGCTCCAACCCAACCGTCGGCAATCTCATTGACAAGCTCGATCCGCTTGGTGTCACCACGTGCTTCGGCGAGACGTCGGAGCTCACCGGTGCCGAGCAGGTGTGCGCCGAACGCGGCGCCACGCTGGAGGTGAAGCAAAAGTTTCTCACGACGTGGCAGGCGTACATGGACGAGGTGATCGAGCCCTATAAGACGAGTGACCTGTCGGACTCGCAGCCGACCAAGGGCAACATTGCAGGCGGTCTGACGACGATCGAAGAAAAGGCCTTCGGTAACCTGCAGAAGATCGGCAAGAGGACAAAGTTCATCGATGTCTTGGAGCCCGCAGAAGCGCCTGCCAAAGGTGCGGGTCTCTACTTTATGGATACCTCATCGGCAGCGGCCGAGTGCGTCACCTTGCAAGCGGCGGCTGGTTTTGTTGTGCACCTGTTTCCGACCGGCCAGGGTAATGTCATCGGTAATCCGATCGAGCCGGTGATCAAGCTGACGGCGAACCCGCACACGGCGCGCACAATGGCCGAGCATATCGATCTCGACGTGTCCGGCATCCTGCGACGCGAGATGACCTTGGATGAGGCCGGTGACGCGCTGATCGATATCACCGTGCGCACTTGCAATGGTCGCTTGACCTGTGCGGAAGCACTCGGACACCGCGAGTTTGTACTAACCAAACTCTATCGTAGCGCCTGAAAACAAACCTGTGTCCGTAGATGCGATGCTGAGCACGGCAGTATGGCGTGGCGCGGAGCGCGGTCGCTTCGTGTCCTACCAGGTACCGCTGCGCGAGAATCAAACCGTGCTCGATGTTGTGACCTACATCCAGCGTCACATCGATCCTACCCTTACCTATCGTTTTGCTTGTCGCGTCGGTGTGTGTGGTTCCTGCGCAATGACCGTGAACGGTGTGCCACGCTGGACCTGTCGTACCCATGTACGTAGCGTGGCCAAGGGTAATAGGTTAGAGATCGCGCCGTTGCGTAACATGGTGATCATCAAGGATCTAAGCGTTGAGATGACTGAATTTTTCGATAAGTGGGCACGGGCGAAGGGCGCGTTTGTGTCCGTAACTGATGACAAAACTGACTTTGTCAGGGTACGTCCCGATACGCACGAACGTCGCTTCGCCGACGCAGGCATAGAGTGTATCGGTTGCGGAGTGTGTTACGCAGCTTGTGATCTGGTGGCATGGAATCGCGACTACCTCGGGCCTGCGGCGCTCAACCGCGCCTGGACCTTGATTAACGATGTACGCGATGGTGCACGCAAAGAGCGCTTGGCCGCGGTTGCCGGCGATGCGGGCTGCCACGCATGCCACTCCCACCAAAGCTGTTTACAGTGGTGTCCGCAGCAACTTAACCCAACGGCAGCCATTGCGGGGCTTAAACGGGCGGCCACAGCGGCTGCGTTGAAGGGTGAGCTGTGAGCGCCCGCATCGACACGTTACTATGGCTCGCGCAGCGCGTGAGTGCTGCATTGTTGGCTATCGTGGTTATGGTCCATTTGGCCACGGTGGTATATGCCGTGCGCGGCGGCTTGACGGCAGCCGAGATCGTCGAGCGATTGCAAGGCCACATCGGCTGGCTTGTTTTTTATGTTTTATTTGTAGCGGCTGCGGCCGTGCACGCACCGTTGGGACTGCGGACGATTATCGCTGAGATGACCCCCTTGCATGGGTGGTTGCTGAACATGTTGGCGGCCCTTTTCGCTCTGGGCCTCCTAATTTTTGGATGTCGCGCCGTATTTTCCCTGTTCGCGTTTGGAGTAAGCTGATGGTGCCAGGCTCGCATTGGCGCTCACGTCAACACACGGGTTACTGGGCCTTTGTCGTTCACCGAATCTCGGGCGGGCTGCTCGCACTGTTCTTACCGTTTCATTTCTGGGCGTTGTCGCGGGCGATTGAGGGGGAAGCCGCACTGGATAGTTTTCTGCGCTGGGCCGAGCAGCCGACAGTCAAGCTCACGGAAAGTCTTCTGGTGATCCTGCTAGCCGCCCACTTGGCGGGGGGAATGCGCTTGCTTGCGATCGAGTTCTTGGCATGGCGGGACTGGCAGAAAACTGTCGTCGCACTGGCTGGCGGCTTCACCCTGGCAGTCGGTGTGTTTTTCTTGCTCAATGTCTTTTGAGTTCATCGTCGTGCTAGCGGGGGCATTCCTCGCTGCGTTCGGGGTAGGTCTAGCCGGTTTCGCCGACGCGCTCATCGCTTCTGCCATCTGGCTCCATGTGTTACCGCCGGTGCAGGCGGTACCGTTAATCTTGGTTACCGGCATAGTGATTCATTTTATTTCGCTCACGTATCTGCGCCGGCGTATTCCATTCGAACTGCTATGGCCCTTTCTCGTCGGCGGTGTGATCGGGGTGCCGCTGGGAACGTGGTTGCTACGTCACAGCGAGCCGGAACCATTCCGCGCCGTCATAGGCTGGCTGCTCCTGAGCTATTGTGTTTTCGCGCTCGCGCGCCCGAAGCCAGCGAACTCCACTGTACGTAAGAAATCGGCAGACGGTGCGATCGGCTTCGTGGGCGGCGTGCTCGGTGGGTTTGCCGGCCTAAGCGGTGTGGTGCCGACGATCTGGAGCGGCATGCGTGGGTGGACAAAGGATGTCCAGCGCGGCGTGTATCAATCATTCATTTTTGCGATGCACACCATAGCATTGATATGGCTCGGTGCAAGCGGTGTGCTCGACACTCGATTGTTGCATAGGTTCCTGTGGTGTATACCTGTGCTGCTATTAGGTACCTGGCTTGGTCTCAAGCTTTACCACCACATCGATGAACAGCAGTTTCGTCGCGTGGTTCTCGTGCTGTTACTGCTGTCGGGCGCGGCGTTGGTCGTATATTAGGTGTATAGTACGTAACGATGAAGATCGATCCGAAAACGATTGAGGACACCTGTAAAGAACTCTACATCCGCGCATTAAAAGTATTGCCGGATGACATCAAACAGGGCTTTCAGCGCCTGGGTGCCGCAGAGACCCATGCGACCGCGAAGCGCGTGCTGGGTACGATGGTTGAAAACATTAAGATAGCTGAGGCGACCGAGAACCTATTGTGCCAGGATACTGGCATCCCGATTTACAACATTACGATCGGTCGTAACGTCGAGGTCGACGGACAAGCACTGAAAGAAGCGGTTGTACGCGGGTGTGTGGCAGCGACACGGGACCATCCACTGCGGTCGTCGGTGGTCCACCCGATCACGCGTGTAAACGAGCAGACCAATAGTGGCCGCCACGTACCGGTGATTAACGTTGATTTTTCCGATCGTGCCGACGAACTGGAGATCGAAATGATTCCGAAGGGCAGCGGTTCGGAGAACGGTTCCTTCCTAAAGATGTGCATACCAGCCGAGGGTGTCGATGGCATTAAGACATTCGTAATCGATAAGGTTATCGAAGCAGGCGGCAAGGTATGCCCGCCGACCATTGTCGGCGTCGGCGTCGGTGGCACCGCCGATCTGTGCGTACACCTTGCAAAGCTTGCGGCCACGCGTCCGCTCGGAAGCGTATGCGAAGACCCTGAAGGCGCAAAGCTCGAGAAAGAGTTGACTACGGCGGTGAACAGCCTCGGCATTGGACCGCAAGGTCTGGGCGGTGATGCGACAGCTTTCGCCGTGCATGTCGAGACCGCGGCAACGCATATAACCATGAATCCCGTGGCCGTCAATATTCAGTGCCACTCGGCGCGCCGGGCGACCGCGACCTTCACTTCCGATGGCGTGAGTTACGGCTTCTAAGCTATGCCGCATCACGACTTGAACATGCCGATCACCGAGGAGCAGGCGCGCACCTTGCGGGTGGGCGACACGGTTTCGATTAACGGGATCCTGTTCGGTATTCGCGATGCGACACAGATCCACATGTTCGACCGTGGCCGCAAGACACGCTTCGACTTGCATGGTCATGCGGCAATCCACACGGCACCGAATGTAAAGAAGGTAGAACCATCGCCTGAATTCCCATCTGGCTACGCACCCATTTGTGTAGGCACGACGACCAGCGCGCGCATGGAACGTTTCACCCGACCGCTGATGGAACAATGCGGCGTGCGCATCATCATCGGCAAGGGTGGGCTCATGGA
Organism: Acidiferrobacterales bacterium; assembly: GCA_046759385.1. Lineage (GTDB taxonomy): Bacteria > Pseudomonadota > Gammaproteobacteria > Acidiferrobacterales > SPGG2 > JBHICC01. Next base: position 4,608 of record JBHICC010000054.1, read on the forward strand.
AGCGTCACAGCAGGCCTTCAAAGACCTCGGCGGGGTTTACCTTGCCATTATCGGTGGTACCGCAGCACTAGAGACCACTTGGATCGAGGCCATCGAGGACGTAGACCTGGATGATCTCAATCCAGAAAGCCTATGGAAGTTTCGCGTCTGTGATTTTGGTCCGTTGCTTGTCGCCATGGACGCGCACGGCGGTAGCATCTATGACAATGTGCGGGCGACGGCGGTGGAACGTCGGGCCAAGGCATTGGCCGCGCTCGGCGTGAAATCTTGAATCGGTTTCAGACCGACATCCTCATTCTCGGCAGCGGCGGCGCCGGTCTAATGGCGGCGTTGCACGCGCGACGACGCGCACCCGAACTTAACATTACCATGGCGGTAAAAGGCCTGCTCGGCAAGTGTGGTTGCACGCGCATGGTGCAGGGTGGGTACAACGTCGCGCTCGCACCAGACGATTCGGTTGAGCGACATTTCATGGACACGGTCGAGGGTGGGAAGTGGCTGAACCATCAGGAGCTTGCCTGGGCACTAGTAACCGGCGCGCAGACGTGTATACGTGAGCTCGAGAGCGCCTATGGTTGCTTTTTCGATCGCAACCCCGACGGCACCATTCACCAGAAAGCGTTTGCTGGCCAGAGCTTTGACCGCACGGTCCATAAGGGTGACCTGACCGGAATTGAGATCATTAACCGATTAGCGGAGCAGGTTTGGGCGTGCGGGATTAATCGCCTTGAGGATCATCGCGCGGTCGCGCTGATCAAGACCGCCGATGGCACGCAGCTTGCCGGAGTCTTGATGATCGACATGCGCACCGGCGAGTTCGTTTTTGCGCAAACGAAGGCCGTGCTACTGGGAACAGGCGGTGGCCCGACAATGTATAAGTACCACACACCCTCGGGCGATAAGAGTTGCGACGGCATGGCTATGGCGTTGCAGACCGGGCTGGTGCTGCGTGACATGGAGATGGTGCAGTTCCACCCTACCGGCCTGCTCGCAGGTCCGGATACACGTATGACCGGGACGGTGCTGGAAGAGGGTCTCCGCGGTGCGGGCGGTTATCTGTTGGGCGGCGACGGCGAACGCTTTATGCCGAAATATGATCCGCAGGCCGAGCGCGCCACCCGCGATATCGTCAGCCGAGCGATGATCAATGAGATCCGCTGCGGTAACACTTCCCCTCTGGGCGGTCTTTACCTACAGCTGAGCCATCTCGGGCCCGAGAATGTGCGTAGCCAATTTAAAGGCATGGTCGAGCGCTGCGCGGATTGCGGATTTGATCTGGCGGGTGGTCGGGTCGAGGTGGTGCCAACTGCGCACTACATGATGGGCGGCGTGGTGTTCGACCTCGATTGCACGACAACACTCCCCGGTTTGTTTGCCGCGGGCGAAGACACCGGAGGAGTGCACGGCGCCAACCGGCTGGGCGGTAATGGCGTTGCGAACGCGACCGTGTTCGGCCGCATCGCGGGTGATGAGATGGCTAGTTGGGCCGCTGCTACAGGGGCATTCCTTATGCCTGACAAGAATGCGATCGATCAGGCGATGCGCCAATCTCGGCGTCCGCTGAATCGCCCCGCGGGCACGATTGAGCCGATCCGCGAGCGGCTATACAACGTGATGTGGGACGACGTTGGTATTATCCGAGACGCAGAAGGGTTGAAACGAGCGAAAGCTGTGCTCACCGAACTGGACGACGAGCTCGAGAGCACCGGTGTTAGCGGAAGTGCGCTCGCGTTTAACGTTACGTGGCACGACTGGCTCAATCTTAAGAACCTGATCCTTGTAAGTCTCGCGATTACCGAAGCCGCGCTAGCGCGCGAGGAATCACGTGGGGCGCATTATCGTGCAGATTTTTCTACAACCGGTGACCTCGCATCGTCGGCGTTTACGCGCACATTGTTCACCGACGGCACTATCGTCGTCGACACCGAACGCGTGCATTTCACGCGCGTCAAGCCCGGTGAAACGCTGTTAGCAAATAACCATTAGCCTATGCTGCCGGACATTGTGATTTCAGAATTCATGGAGGAGCAGGCAGTGGCCGGATTGGCTACCGACTACGATGTCCGTTACGACCCAGGGCTAGTCGAGCGTACCGACGAGTTACTCGCGACTGTCGCTCGGGCACGCGCACTGATCGTACGCAACCGCACGCAAGTACGTCGGGTCCTCCTCGATGCCGCGACCGAGCTCAAGGTCGTCGGCCGTCTTGGCGTTGGCCTCGACAATATTGACATCGAGGCCTGTGACGCACGCAGCATTACGGTGGTATCGGCCACGGGTGCTAACGCCGACGCGGTGGCGGAGTACGTCATTGCTGGAGTCTTGATGCTGTTGCGAGGGCCATATCAAGCCACCTCTGAGGTTCTCCGTGGTGCTTGGCCACGGACGGAGTTAATCGGGCGGGAGATTGGCGGGAAGACGCTCGGATTGATCGGCTTCGGCGCGATCGCACGCGCCGTCGCCGTTCGAGCGATTGCCCTGGGGATGCGGGTGATTGCGCATGACCCTTTCGTTAAGGAAGACGAGTCAATCTGGGTTCAGTTGTCGGTGTCGCCCTATGCTTTGATGGATGTTCTCAAAGAATCGGATGCGGTCAGTCTTCATGTTCCGCTAACCGCACAAACGCAACGCCTCATCGATCGCGACGGTTTGCGCGTCATGAAAGCGAGTGCCGTGTTAATCAACTCATCGCGCGGTGGGGTGGTAGACGAGCACGCGCTCGCCGAAGCGCTGCAATCGGGCAGGCTTGCCGGCGCCATGCTCGACGTGTTCGAAAACGAGCCGCTACCGGCGGACTCGCATCTGGTGGGCGTCCCGAATCTTCTTCTGACACCGCATATTGCTGGTTTGACCCAGGAAGCAAATCAAAGAGTCAGTGAAATGATCGCTACAGGGGTTCGCCGCATGCTTGAAGGCTGACGATGACGACGAAAGTGAGTCTAGATGAGCTCTTAGATCTGGCGACGCGAGCGCTGATCGTGGCGAATACTTCATGTGAGACTGCCCGCGTGGTGGCCAATGCGCTCGTGGCGGCCGACGCCGACGGGCTTTCATCACACGGTGTGTCACGAGTACCGTTTTACGCGGATCAAGTGCTGAGCGGCAAAGTCGACGGTCAAGCAGAGCCACAACTGCAACTAACCGCAGGGTCAGCGGTTCACGTCGACGCGAAGGATGGGTTCGCGTTTCCGGCAATTAAGTTGGGGATTGAGCGTGCACTGACGCTCGTTGAGGATGCGGGGATTGTTGGCGTCGGCATCGCTAACTCGCACCATTGCGGCGCCGGTAGTTATCATGTCGAGCCAGTCGCCGAGAGAGGGTACGTCGCCGTGGGGTTCAGTAACACACCTTCCGGCATGGCGCCTTGCGGCGGATTCAAAGGGACGTTGGGAACGAATCCGATCGCGTTTGCCTGCCCACGCGAGCATGCCCGGCCACTCGTGATCGACCTGTCACTCAGTAAAGTCGCACGCGGGAAAGTGATGTTGGCGGAAAAGAAAGGTGAGTCGATACCCGATGACTGGGCGCTCGATGCCGAAGGCAAGCCGACAACAGACCCAAGCGCAGCGCTGGCCGGAACCATGGTCCCCATCGGCGATGCCAAAGGTGCAGCGCTTGCACTCATGGTCGAGATACTTGCAGCCGGTTTGACTGGTTCTAACTTCGCGTTCCAGGCAAGCTCGTTCTTCACGGCGCAGGGCCCCCCGCCACGAATTGGTCAGTTTTTCATTATGATTGACCCCGCCAAGTTCAACCGCGATGGCTTTAGCGCCCACGTCGAGCAATTGACTCAGGAGATACTCGGCCAGAAAGGTGCGCGGCTGCCCGGGGACCGTCGCCTTGCGCTACGCGAAAAATCGAAGCGCGAGGGTGTTGCAATTGCGGATGAACTCTACCAAGAGCTGGTACGACGAACCCGACAGAATGTCTCAGGGCAACGATAGATTGCTCAGGATTATGAAGCTGCCGCATCCGAGAAGCGCCGCTCCGAGCGGAAACGCTAACTCTCGCCCCCAGGGAAAGTTCTTTTCAACGGCCATGATCCCGGCCAAGGCGAGCATCCAACCGACACTGCCGGTGCCGACGGCGAACATCAATAGCATTAATGCCCAGCAGCAACCGACGCAGAAGGCACCGTGACGTACACCGAGAAGAAGAGAGTGCGTGCGCTCACGCTTTCCGCGCCAGTGCTCCATGACAAAGCTTAACGGGGATCGGCATTTATCTAAACAGCGATACTTCAACTGGCTAAACTGAAAGGCGCCCGCCAAGATCAACACGCCACCGCCGAGTACCCAAGCATTCGACCGTAACCAAGCATTATGTGCCAATAGCGTTTGCAATCCCCAGTCGCCAACCAACGCGACGACCCCGAAAAGTGCCCACACACCAAGGTAACCGACGATCAGCAAGGTCATCAGCCGTGCGTGGTCGGTTCGTCTAACGGTAAGACGGCGAAAGATCTCTAGCAGCGGCAAGGTCGTGGGCAGCATCATCGCGATGGTCATCAGGGTCCAGCCACCGACATATAGAATACCGGGGACAAGGACGCCGCCAACGAAGCCAGCAGGGAACAACCGACAGATGCTACCGTCCGGATCGAGCCCACCAAAATGGCCAATGTGAAGGTAGCGTCCATAGCTCGCGTAATCGCCGCCCCATAACACCAACCACGCCACCACGATGAGGCTACTCATGATCAGCATGAAGTAGCTACGATGGGCAACGTTGAGGCTGACAGCTCTAGCCATGAGGATCTTACAAGACTACTGACAGGGAATGTCGGCGAAGGGGCGTACCGTTAACCGCCCCTTCCCGATCGATCACCTTTAACCTTCGAAACGGAACGAACCCTGAATAGCGTTGTGACCTTGTAGGTCGACAGTCATGTCCAACGCGGGCGCGTTGGCCTTGTAGATTGGAGCCTTGCCTACGTACGCGGGTGAGCCGGGTATGGTAGTAAAAACGGTATCGCTCAGTGATGTCGGAATATCACCCGCACCCCTGTACGACTCCAGATCCGCGGTCACGCTTGATCCGATGCGCAATCGACCGTTGCCCTTCTCCACCTCGAAGATGAAAGGCACGCGCTCAACCGCAGCGACTTCGCCGATCAGCTGCGCCAAGTCAGCCACGGGACCGCCCTTCTTACCGGTAAAAACATCTAGTAAGGCTTGTTCCTGATCGGGCGTTGCGTTTTCATCCACGAACGCAATGACACGCCAATTACCCTGCAAGATATTGCCAGGGATATGGGCTAGAACGGCAAAGGTAAGGCCTGAGACGTCGACACCGTCTACGCTCCCTTTGTCGAAACGCCAGCACAATGTGCCGTCGCAGGTACCAAAATCCGGATCCTCGCCGATCCAGCAAGGACACAAGACTTTGCACGTACAGACTTCCAAAAGACGGCCTTCAAGCGTGTATGCCACGATCCACCTCCTCCTGTCGGCTGGGACTTCTTGATTACTTGAGTATGATTACTGGGTTATTGCATCTCGTCTCCGAACCCGCAACAAACTACGCTTCTCGCGCCAAAATTGCAAAATTTTCCAGGCAGCAATCTAGTCAGGAAAGCGTTAAGATTTCCCACTGGTTTTATCAGGTACTGGTCGGTAGACAGCCGAAAAGCAATGACTTAGCGCGCGCTATGAATCGGGAGAACGCACGTGGAAAAGTCCTTTCAATTTTCTGATGCGCATCAGAATCTGATGGCGCGCGATGCCGAGCACGTGCTCGGTTGGCGTTATCACCCCAGGATCATCTTCAATAGCGGCAAGGGGGTGATGCTCACTGATATAGATGGCAATGAGTACTATGATTTGACTTCGGGCATGATGTGCATGGTGCTCGGCCACAGTCATCCGGAGCTGACCGAGACAATCAAGTCGCAGGCCGGTTCACTGGTACATCAGTCCTCATGGTACGCGAATCCCTGGGTTATCGAGTTTGCCGAGCTGCTCGCTAACTCCCTTCCCGGTGATCTGAACGTCGTCAACTTTACTGTGACCGGATCGGAGGCCAACGAGGTGGCTATGCGCATGGCGCTCGGTGTCACCGGCAGTTATGACATCATTTCGGTCATTCGCGGTTTGCATGGCGGCAGCTTGGCGGCAGAGTCCCTCACGACCGTCGGGGGTGCGCGCAAGCGCAACCTCGGCCCGTTGATGATTCCGTCACGCGCTAACGCGATCCTGCCGCCGTTTTGCTATCGTTGCCCAATCAACCTCGAATACCCCAGTTGCGACATTGCTTGCCTCGAGTCGAGCGAGCAGATCATGGAGAGCGTCACCAGCCAGGACGCCGCCGCCGTCATGGCGGAGACCATGCTCGTGGCTGGCGGCATGATCGTACCGCCACCCGAGTGGTTGCCTCGATTGAGCACCTTAGCGCAACGTTGGGGTGCGCTGCTCGTTCTCGATGAAGCGCAGCTGGCACCAGCACGTACTGGCAAGCTATGGGGCTTCGAACACTACGATGTCGTGCCGGATATTGTCACCTTCGCCAAGGGCGTGAGTGCGGGTATGGCCATCTGCGGTACCGTCACTACGCGCGAGATCGCGGAGCAAGCGCGTGGCCGCTCGGGCGTCCCCTGGGGCGGGACGTACTCCGGCGATCCGTTACCGGCCGCTGTTGCACTGAAGCAGTTCGAAATCGTGTTGCGCGATAATCTTGCCGAGCGCGCGGCCACCTTGGGTAACTATCTATGCCAACGCCTAGAAGAGGTGAGTACGCGCACGGCTGTGATTGGCGACGTGCGCGGTAAGGGCTTGTATCAGTTGTTGGATATCGTCGTCGACAGGGAAAGTAAAACGCCCGACCCGGAGATGGCCGAGCGCATTCGCTATAACATGCTGCTCGAGAACTTAGTCTGCATCTGTGTGAAGAACTTCATTCGCATTTGCCCGCCTTTGATTATCACCGAGGCACAGATCGACGAGATTGTGGGAAGGTTGCAGACGGCGGTGCAACGCGCGCAGGCCGGCCTTCCTAAGGACGTTGATTTTACGAGCTCCAGTTCGCTGGCAGCGAACAGCCGGCGTGAGCGCATCGCCTAGATTGATACATGAAGGCTGACGTCGCCCTTATCGGTGGCGGCATTATTGGATCCGCAATCGCGTATTTTCTCGCGCGCGATGCCCGCAGCGGATCGATTATCGTTATCGAACCCGATCTCAGCTACCAGCATGCCACCACACCACAGGGTGCAGGTGGCGTGCGGCGACTTTTCAGCTTGCCGGAACATATCTGGATGTCGAAGTACTCGCTCGACTTTTACCGGAACTTTTCTGAGACCATGGCTATCGATGGCGAGCCGGCAGAGATCGATTTCAAGGCGCAAGGTTATTTGTTTGTCGCCGGCGAAGATGGAGCTAGACAGCTGGAATTGAACTATCGGCTGCAGGCAGCGGAGGGTGTGCGTGTCGATCTTCTGGATGTGGAAGCACTTAGGCAACGTTTTCCGTCAATCGGGGCGAGTGATGTGGCCCTCGCTGTGCACTCGCCGGACGACGGCTGGATTGATCCTCAAAGCGCACTTCACGGCTTCCGACGCAAGGCACAACGCCTGGGTGTGCACTATCTAGCGGGCCGGGTGCAACGCTTCGAGGCGAGCGACAAACACATAACGACGGCAGTGCTCCAGTCGCAAGACAAAATCGAAGCGGAGCTTTTTGTCAATGCTGCCGGTCCGTGGGCCGCTGAGGTCGCGCGTATGGCAGGAATGGTGCTGCCCGTCGAGCCCATGTGTCGGCTGCAACACTACTGGCTTTGTCGTGCGGACATCGAGCCATTGCCGTTGGTTAAGGACGAGTCGGGCCTTTTCTTTCGGCCCGAGGGCCAAGGATATGTTGGCGGCCGGCCGAGCTTCGAAATCAAACCGGGATTCTTATTCGAGGACACGAACGGACGCTTTGAGGCGCAGCTTGGCGATTATTTCGAGAAAGTTGTCTGGCCACTACTGAGTACCCGTGTACCAAAGTTCGAAGCGCTGCGCTCTGTGCGCAGCTGGTCGGGGCATTACGCGCAGAACATGATGGATGGCAACATGATCCTGGGGTCTTGGGTCGGCGGATGCCACAATTACTACGTCGCGTGCGGCCTTGCGGGCCACGGCATTATGCATGCCCCGGCGGTCGGCCTTGCCACCGCTGAGTTATTACTCGATGGACGTTTCTCTACGATGGATCTATCGCGCCTAGGCTATCAGCGCTTGATCGATGGCGCGCCCTATCCGGAGAAGGGAATTATCTGAGCGTTTCAGCAAGGTGCTGCTCAAGTCCCCAAGCGACACACGCCTTTGCCAACGCCTCGAGCGTATCGACGCAGCGCTCACTGATCTCTGCATCGGTCGCTTCAAGTGCAGAGGGCAGCTCGCTGCAAGCGAGTACGACGTTCTGTGCACCGCGCTCGAGCAACCGTTCCACTGCCTGCGCTGCGAGCGGGAGCGCGCCGGTCATATCGTAGCGTTTCACGCACGCGATAGCGGGCAACACGAACTCCTTCGTGTCCTGTTCGCGAGGCAGTAACACATCGAAACCCGCACCTTCCAGGCGTCGTTGAAAGAAACCCGAGTGTAGGGTAGCGGCCGTGGCGAGCAGTCCGATTCTGCCTGCGGCGCCCACTTGTAACATCGTGCAGACCGCGTCGGCGATGTGAATGATCGGGACGCGCGCAGCCTTGACGAGGTCGTCGTACCAATGATGAGCGGTGATACAGGGGATGGCGATAAATTGTGCGCCGGCGTCCTCGAGCGTGCGCATACCTTCAGTCATGGCAGGTAAGGGCGAATCGCCTGTACCGCGCAGGATCGGCGCTATTCGATCCGGCACCTGCGGCACTGAGTAGACAATAACCGGAATGTGTTCGGGATCAGTCTCAGCTGGCGTGACGGCGATAAGTTTTCTGAGGAAATCAGTCGTCGCCAGTGGTCCCATGCCGCCGAGCACGCCAAGTCTAGTCATAGAGTTCATGCAGTTAGAACGGGCGGTCGCCCTTGATTGTCGTGCGGTGCATGTGTCGCGTGTACTTTGGATCGTAGCCCGTGGCTAAGTGGATCGTGCGGCGATTGTCCCAGAACAGTACATCATCCAGTCGCCACGTGTGCTGATAGAGGAACCTCGGTTGGGTTGCGTGTGCATTGAGCTCGCCCAGCAGTGCGTGAGCCTCCGTATCATCCATGCCCTCGATCCCGATCACCAGCCCCGGGCTCACGTACAAGGCCTGGCGTCGCGTTTCCGGATGTAGGCGCACTAATGGGTGAGCCACCTGCGGCACCTGTGTCTTTTGTGTCTCGCTCATGGCCGTCTGTCTTCCGCCTTTTTGTCTGGAACGTTCGTCATATTGGGCGTAACTGTGTATCGCCTTCAATCCGCTAATGCGTGCTTTCATTTCCTCCGTTAGTGCATCGTAAGCCGCGTACAAATCGGCGAACAAGGTGTCGCCGCCTTGCGGAGGAATCTCGAGCGCGTACAGCAACGAGCCGAGCGCCGGCCGCTCCTTATAGGAGATGTCGGTATGCCATTCGTTACCCGCATCCCGCAGGCCTATCGGTTTGCCGTTCACTTCTTTGTTCGAGATCAGCAGGATCTCGGGATGCCCGGGTAGCAGGTATTGGTCCATTACGTGCACCTCGAGCTCCCCGAAGCGCCGGCTGAAAGCGATGTGCTGTTCGGGGGTGATGTGCTGGTCGCGAATCGCCAACACACCATGTTCGAGCAAGGCCTGGTGAATCTGCGCGAATTGCCGGTCGTCTTCGAAACGGGAAAGGTCGGCACCGATGACTTCGGCGCCAAGGACGCTCGTATGCGGCCGGACCTCCAGCGGCATGACTTGGTGTTCGCGAAAAGATTTAATGATGCAAGATCTTCGATAAGAACAGCTGTGCGCGGTCGCTGCGCGGCGTACCGAAAAACTTGTCCTTGGTCGCGTCTTCGACAATACGCCCTTCATCCATGAATATCACGCGATGCGCCACCTTATTTGCAAACCCCATCTCGTGAGTGACGACCATCATCGTCATGCCCTCTTGAGCGAGCTCGACCATCACATCCAGCACCTCGTTGATCATCTCCGGGTCGAGCGCCGAGGTCGGCTCATCGAACAGCATCGCAATCGGGTCCATGGCCAATGCGCGGGCGATGGCGACGCGCTGTTGCTGGCCGCCAGAGAGCTGTGCCGGATGCTTCGCCGCCTGATCGACCAGCCCCACGCGCTCGAGCAGCTTCATGCCACGCGATTCAGCCTCGCCGTGCTCGCGTCCGAGTACCTTTATCTGTGCCAGAGAAATATTCTGTAACACAGTCATATGCGGAAACAGCTCGAAGTTCTGGAACAACATGCCGATATGAGAGCGCAACTTGGGCAAATTCGTTTCCTTGTCGCCGACGGAAATGCCGTTCACTGTGATGTTACCCTGTTGAAACGGCTCGAGTCCGTTGACACATTTGATCAAGGTGCTTTTGCCCGACCCCGAGGGCCCGCAGACAACGATGACCTCACCTTTGGCCACGTTGGTGGAGCAATCAGCGAGCACCTGAAAATCGTCATACCATTTACTGACGTTCTGTATCTCAATCATAGCGCGTACGTTCTCTGCAATCGTTTGACCCACATCGATCCCGCTAGGCAGATTATCAGATAGACCACCGCGGCCGTCAGGTACAGCTCCACCACGCGGTTGTCGCGCACGGCAATGAGGTCCGCCGCCGTAAGG
>JBHICC010000055.1:0-15068 GCA_046759385.1 Acidiferrobacterales bacterium
CCCGTGTTGCAGCCTTGAAAGGGCTGTGTCCTAGGCCGACTAGACGATGGGGACGGATTCGTGAGTCGTGAATCGATCAGGACTCAGGACTGAGTGTTAACGAATTTTATCTTTCTGATTCTAGTCCTCAGTCCTTAGAAACTGGTGGAGCCAGCCGGGATCGAACCGGCGACCTCTACAATGCCATTGTAGCGCTCTCCCAGCTGAGCTATGGCCCCGTCGGAAGCGCGGTAATGTACCGCTGTGCCGACGATAGGGTCAAGCGGCGCCCGCGCGGTGCTTACTTATATATGTTAGCGCAGCATCCAGACGATCGAGCGTACGCTCGCGCCCAACCAATGCGAGGGTGATATCAATGGGTGGCGAGACTGCGCGCCCAGCCACGGCCACGCGCACGGGCTGCGCGATTTTGCCGAGCTTCAGTCCATGCGCTCCGGCCACTTCGTTGATCAACCCATGAATCGCCTCGGCGGTCCAATCTTCAAGCACTGCCAGTCGATCACGGAGACTCTGTAACGCCTCGGTGATCTGCGGCTTAAGGTGCTTCGCCGCATCCTTCTCGTTATAGCTCTCGATGTCGCGGTAGAAAAAGGCACTGTTCTCGGCCATCTCGACTAAGGTCTTGGCGCGCTCCTGCTGTACCTTGACGATGTCGACAAGGTCCGGGCCTTGGCTCGGATCGATACCCAAATGCCCCATGTGCCAGCTTAGTTGATGCGCCACACGGGCTGGGTCGTCGGTCTTAATGTAATGCTGGTTTAGCCACAGCAACTTGTCCGGGTTTACCGCAGCCGCGGAGCGCTGAACGTCCTTAATATCAAAAAGCTTGATCATTTCGTCGATCGAAAAGATCTCCTGGTCGCCGTGCGACCATCCGAGCCGGACAAGATAATTGAGCAGCGCCTCGGGTAGATAGCCATCCTCACGATACTGCATCGTGCTCACAGCGCCGTGGCGCTTGGATAGGCGTTGGCCGTCGGTGCCGAGAATCATCGGCACGTGGCCATAGTAAGGCGGCGCGGCTCCCAACGCCCTGAAGATGTTGATCTGCCGCGGCGTGTTGTTGAGATGGTCGTCGCCACGAATGACATGCGTGATCTCCATCTCTGAATCATCGACGACGACTGTCAAATTGTACGTCGGGCCACCATCCGAGCGCGCAATGATAAGATCGTCGAGCTCGGCATTGTTGAAGACGACGCGCCCTTTGATCAAATCATCGACGACAACCGTGCCATCAAGCGGGTTCTTGAAACGCACGACTGGTTTCACACCAGCGGGTGGTGGGTCTTGACGATCACGGCAACGTTCGTTGTAGCGCGGTTTCTCTTTGCGTGCGAGTTGCTCGGCACGCATCGCCTCGAGCTCTTCCTTAGAGCAGTAACAATGGTAGGCCTTGTCAGTATCGAGCAGCTTTTGGATCGTCGCGCGATAGCGCTCCATGCGTTTGGTTTGATAGAACGGGCCTTCGTCGTACTCGAGGCCCAACCAGGTCATGCCTTCCAGAATGGCGTTGACAGATTCAGCCGTTGAGCGCTCAAGGTCGGTATCCTCAATGCGCAATACGAAGGTTCCGCCATGCCTGCGCGCGTACAACCAACAGAACAGCGCGGTGCGTGCGCCACCAACGTGAAGATAGCCGGTTGGGCTCGGTGCGAAACGGGTGCGGACTGTCATCAGATTACTTGATGCTTTGTTGCACGTAATGGTAAAGAAAAACGCGGCCTGTTTCAGCCCAACATTTGACCGTTTTCGCTAGAGCAGCGTAAACTTTCACTCACTAGGGGCGATTAGCTCAGTGGGAGAGCACTGTCTTCACACGGCAGGGGTCGCTGGTTCAATCCCAGCATCGCCCACCAGATAAGAACAACCGCCAGGTCAATGCATGCGAAAAGGGCCCGATGAGGTCATCGGGCCCTTTTTTGTCGGGGATGAAAAAATGGATGCAGTCAACCTGGCTGCGCGGCCGCCTGGCTCTTAAGTTCAATGTGCGGCTCGATCGCGAGCCAATAAAACTGGATACCAGGCCGACCAAAGAACACGTTGATCCACAGAAGATGATCGCGAATGCGCGTCACCAAGAAACCGAGCTGACGCGCGCCGGTGCGGCTGTGGTAACAACCTTTCAGCTTGCGAATTCTCAACATAATGTCTCCTTACCCATGATTACCTGAAATCACGCCAGGATTCCCTCCCTTGGGCACCGCTCCGTGGTTGGCTTGTACATAACCCTATCAGCGCGTACGATCCGGCGCTTGGCAGCCTGCGCCAACCTGCAATCCCGTTGCGCCAAGCGTTTTACCGCGAAAAAACACAGCCGCGGAGGTGTCTCTGAAACGGCTTTATCTGATCGACGCGAGCATCTACATCTTCCGCGCTTATTTTTCTCTCCCTGATACCTTTGTCGACAATGAAGGCAATCCGTCCAATGCGGTGTATGGCTTCGCTGACTTTCTCGCGCGATTTCTCGCGCAAGCGCAGGCACGCTATATCGCCGTCGCCTTCGACGAAAGCCTAACCACGTCGTTTCGCAACGAGTTCTTTCCGGACTACAAAGCGAATCGCGAACTCCCGCCGCCTGAGCTCGAGGCCCAACTAAAGGCTTGCCAGGATATTAGTGAGGCGCTCGGATTGTCCTCGTTTGTCAGTGAACGTTACGAGGCCGATGATTTGATAGGTACACTCGCTCATGGCATGCGTCCGCACGGATTCTCTATGATCTTTGTATCGGGCGATAAAGACCTGGCTCAGCTTATTCAAGGCAAAGATGTTTGGTGGGACTTTGCGCGCGAACATGAGTTTCGCGCGCCCGATATTAGGGACAAGCTTGGCGTGGCACCGAATCAGATCGTCGACTTCATTGCCCTCACCGGCGATAAGGTGGACAACATTCCCGGTGTGGATGGAATCGGCAAGAAGACCGCTTCACAGTTGCTCAAGCGCTTCGGATCGCTCGATGCGATTTATGCGCGGCTGAATGAGGTACCGACGATGAAAATACGCGCGGCTGAAAAAGTACGTATGCTGCTAGCCGATGCCAAGGATAGCGCCTATTTATCGCAACGCCTGGCACGCATTGCCGTCGATGCGCCGATCGACTTTAGCCCAGCGACGCTTGCCCGACGCTCCGTCGATCAAGCAGAAGTTGCGGCGCTATGCGACCGATTCAATTTCGGTGAGGCGATGAGAAAGCGACTACTCAATAGCAAGTTACAAGTATGAAGTAGCAAGTATTTTTCTCTAAGCACTCGCACCTTGCCACTCGCGACTTGCGACTCGCCTTTTACTCTCCCACATGCACCAGCTGACCACCGATCCTTGCTGAGCGGAAAAAAAACAGAAACGCGGTAATACCGCCAACAAGGTAGACCACGTTGAGCAGCAGTGCGTTGACGAGCAGGTCGAGGCGAACGGTGTGATCGATAAGCACGGCGCGCATGCCTTCGAAAACATGGCTAGAGGGCAAAAGGAATGCCACGTGCTGTAGCCAGGGCGGAAGAATATCGATCGGGTAATAAACCCCACTTAGCGGCTGCAAAGCGAAAACCGCGATCCACGCTAGGCTCTCGGCGCCTAGACCGTAGCGCAGCACGATACCCGACACCAGCAAGCCAATCGACCATCCCATGATGATCAGGTTCACAAAAAAACCGATCAGGGGCAGGCCGAGATCGAATACCGAGTGGTGGAACAAGGCAATGGCGATCAACGCGGCGCCACCGACACCGATGATTGTACGGATCATGCTCATGGCAAGCAGTGCCGCCACCAGTTCCAGTGGCCGCAGAGGGCTAACAAAAAGCTGGCCGAGATTTCGGGACCACATCTCCTCCATGAAAATCAACGACACGCCGAGCTGCCCGCGGAAGAGCACATCCCACAGGAGCACGGCAGAGATCAGCACTCCGGCGGCATGCGCCACCCACGAGCTGTGATCTAGAAAAAACAGGGTAATGAAGCCCCAAAGGATCATCTGTACCGTAGGCCAATACATGAGCTCGAGAATACGAGGGAGCGAACGGCGCAAGAGGTACGCATGGCGCAGGACGAGCGCTAACACACGCCGCAACGAGCCCACAACACTGGCAGCCGGACGCGGCGTCATCGCTTGGCGACCCTTTGATTCTCCGTTGGCAAACTCAAGTAGCGTTCGCGCGCGATGTCGATAAACACCTCTTCCATGTTTTGCCTGCCATAACGTGCGAGCAATGCCTCCGGACGCCCCCGGTCCACGATTCTGCCCGAGCGCAGCATGATCACGTCGTCGCACAGGCGTTCCACTTCGGACATGTTGTGCGACGCCATCAGTATTGTTGTGCCTGCCTGATGCTTGTACGACTCGAGATAACCGCGAACGTAATCGGCCGTGTCTGGATCCAACGATGCCGTCGGCTCGTCGAGCAGTAAGAGTTCCGGCTCGTTGAGTAGCGCCTTAGCCAAGGCAACGCGTGTCTTTTGCCCTGCCGAGAGCTGGCCGTACGTGCGACGCATTAAGCCACTGAGATCGAGCTCGTCTGCGAGTTTGCGAATTCGCTGGCGTGCGTTACGTAACCCGTAAAGTTGCGCATAAACGGTCAGGTTCTCGCGCACCGTGAGCCGATACGGAAGATCGACGTAAGGGGAGGAAAAGTTCATCCGCGGCAACACGCGGTAACGGTTTTGTAAGACGTTGCAGCCGAAGATGATAATGTGCCCACGGCTCGGTATTAGCAAACCGAGAAGGATGGCTAAGGTCGTGGTTTTTCCAGCGCCGTTACCTCCCAGCAGGGCAGTGGTCGAGGCACGCTCCACGGTGAAATGGATATCGTCAACCGCAGCAATATCGCCAAAGTACTTGCTGACGCCTTCGGCAACAATCAGGGAATCAGCCATGGAGAGGGAGCCTAGCAGAAAGCAACTGGTCAGTCGTGCTCGCCGAGCCGCTTCCAGATACAGCGTCCTTCGCTCTGCTGCTCCAGATAATCGAGCCAGTCGAGGTGTGCGAGATGTTCCTCCTCACTAGCCTGTACCACCAACAGCGGCGGTCGATCAGGATCAAGCCGCCTGACCTCGTGATCAATCGCGCGCTCGGTTGCCGTCCCTCGCTGCTCCTCGAACAGACCGCTCTGCCCACCCGTCATCGCTAGATAAACGTCCGCGAGGATCTCCGCGTCCAATAAGGCACCGTGCAAAGTGCGCTGTGAGTTATCGATGTTATAGCGCTTGCAGAGCGAATCGAGATCGTTCTTTTGTCCCGGGTGAAGCTTACGCGCGAGCTCTAAGGTGTCCTCGATCGTGCAATGTTCCTCGACGCGAATGGAGATCGACGACGTCTTGCTTTCCTCCTCCGCCAGCGTGAACTCATGATTGAGAAAGCCGACATCGAACGGGGCGTTGTGGATGACCAGTTGTGCGCCCTTGGTGTATTCCAGAAAATCGCGTGCGACATCGGGGAAGCGCGGTTTGTCCGCGAGTGACTCATTAGTGATACCGTGGATGTCTAACGCGCCTTCGTCGATCTCACGATCTGGCTGTATGTACTGGTGGTAATTGTTACCGGTCGGGCGGCGATTAACGAGCTCGACGCAGCCGATCTCGATGATGCGGTGGCCTTCTGCCGGGTCGAGGCCTGTAGTTTCAGTATCCAGGACTATCTGACGCATTCCCTCTCCCTCGCCCTCCCCCACGAGCAGGGAGGGAATGGAAGAAAATCCACCATTAACTCAACAGTTCATCAATTGCACGATTAGCCAACTGATCGGCCCGTTCGTTAAGCGTGTGACCACTGTGACCCTTGATCCACTTCCATTGCACGCGATGTCGGCTCACGGCTTCATCGAGCCGTTGCCAGAGATCGACGTTCTTGACGGGTTTCTTGGCAGCGGTTTTCCAGTTGCGGCGCTTCCATTGCTCGAGCCACTCGGTCACGCCTTTCTTCAGATACTCGGAGTCGGTTACCAATGTGACTTCGCACGGACGCTTTAGCGCTTCTAGTGCACGGATCGCGGCTGTGAGCTCCATGCGATTGTTGGTGGTTTCCAGCTCCCCGCCGTAGAACTCTCTTTCGTGTTCGCCGCTTTCAAGAATCGCGCCCCACCCACCCGGGCCTGGATTACCACGACAAGCGCCATCCGTGTGGATGACGACTTTATCCATACCGGATGCCGCGTACCACAGGCTCCGAAAGTCCAGCACCGATCGCCGGTCGCTTGCGCCTGCGCCAGCGCAGCGGTGTCACACCAAATACGCGCTTCTTGGCGACCACTACATAAGCGCCAGCCATCAATGGCCACCATCGGTCACCGACCTTATCGAGAAAATACAACCGATCCATAACGCTCTCATTCTGAATCGGCGGTCGATAATAGAGCATGTGACCGGCCGTGACTTCGAACTCGAGTAAGGCGAGCCAATCTTTGATACGCGGCAGCCCCAAGAAGTGACCGCACCAGGGAACGCGGCCTTGACGGCGCGACAGCAAGCGCCGGATTCCCCACATGCTCACCGGATTAAACCCGAGAACCACCGCATGGCCCTCCGGTGCCAGCACGCGATCGACTTCGCGTAATACCTGATGCGGATCGTCGGCGAAATCCAGGGTGTGCGGAAGCAACATAATGTCGATGCTGCGCGTGTCAAAGGGCAATGATTCTGGTAAGCCATTCACAGTCGTGGCGTGGTCATACTGCAGTAAATCCAAGACGATGCGCGTATTCGCAGCGGTGCTGTCCATCATGTCCATCTTGCCGAGGGCACCCAGCTGAAGTGCGACCGTGCCATAGAGCTTCGGCAGGACTGCGCGAAGTCGGTAGGTCTCGAGGGCCTGCAAGGAACGACCGAGCGGGGAATCGAACCAGTCGCAGAGGCGCTGGCGCAGTTCGGGGCCGGACTCACATTTATGCATGGGCTCAGAGACTTAGATGTCTTCGGGGTTGACCAATTAGACGCCTTTTTTACACGGCTGCGCGTCTCAGGACAACTCATTTTGAACCGATTTCGACGCTCAGTACAACGATAAGACCCTGTTTTGATTAAATTTTATGCAGCTCTAAAGTGGTTGACGTTAGCGCCATCCAAACCTACATTGATAAGAGCGGCATCTAATTGGGTGATAAATAAGAGAATATGGGTGGGCAACGCTTAAACGACTCTCGCTCGCGCCCCGGTCCCCTTCTCACCATGCTAGCCCTGCTCCCTGTCTTGCTGACAGGCTGCGCGGGACTTGCGCCGGTGGAAGCAGAGGCCCCCGCTACCGCTGTGCCTACAGCGCCGCTGGCGGACATCGTGACGCCGGTGGCCCTGGCCATACCGACGATGCCATCAGCAGCCGAACCCGAGGACGCACTTACAGCAGAGCTGGATGTAGTCACTGATGACGATGGTGGCGAACAAGCAGTCACCGATAGTTCGGACAATGCGGACGAATGGGCGCCGGATGATGATTTGGGTACCGGCGTCATCCTGATGCCGTCGGGACCCGAGTATGTGTCGGTCAACGGTGTCGAGGACGACGCTGTCGCTGAGGAGGCACCTGCACATCCCCTGCGTGAGAACAGTGAACCGGCGCAATACGAAAACATCTGGGATCGCATACGCGCTGGGCTCCAACTGCCAACGCTCGATGACCCCAAAGTCGCCTATCATGAGCGCTGGTTCCTGAGTAACCCAAAGTACATGCAGCGTAAGATGCAACGCGCACGCCTGTACCTGTATCACATCGTCGAGGAGGTTGAACGACGAGGCTTTCCAATGGAGATCGCGTTGCTGCCGGCTATTGAGAGCGCCTACCATCCGCACGCCTACTCACACGCACGTGCAATGGGTTTATGGCAGTTTATCGCACCGACGGCACGGCGTTACGGCCTGAAAATCAACTGGTGGTACGACGGACGCCGCGACATTGTGGCGTCGACCACGGCGGCGCTGAATTATCTCGAGGCACTCCATGCCCACTTCGACGGGGACTGGCATCTCGCACTCGCTGCGTACAACGCAGGCGAAAGGAAGATTGAACGGGCGATACGGTATAACGAACGCAAGAGCTTGCCAACAAATTATTCACGTTTGGCTTATCTACGCGCCGAGACGCGTCACTATGTACCCAAGCTAATGGCAATGGTGAACATCGTATCTAACCCGCATGCCTACGGTATCGAACTACCTCCGATTCCCAATGCACCGTATTTTGTGCGTGTAGACGTTGGCGCCCAAGTCGACCTTAAGGTCGTTGCTGATCTTGCGCAGATGCCTGTCGGCGATTTCTTCGATATAAACCCAGGATTTCGACGTTGGGCAACGGATCCGAACGGCCCACACCAAGTACTGATTCCGATCGAGAAGAAGGCGCGGCTGATCGAAGGTTTAGCAAATCTTGCCGATGAAGCGCGAATCCAGTGGCGACGACACCGCGTGAGACGCGGCGATACCCTCAGCACCGTCGCCAGACGCTACGGAGTGAGTGTTTGGGCGATCAAGCGAGCCAACAACTTACGCAGCAGCTTGATTCGTGTCGGTCAGAGTCTAGTGATACCCATATCAAGCCGACCCGTAAGCGCACGCCTCGCAAACATCACGCGCCCGCTGCCTGTTTCGCGTCCGCGGGGTGTCAGAGCCGTGCACTACGTGCGCAGAGGCGAGACCTTATACAGCATTGCCCGCAAGTACCGGGTCTACGTCAAGCAACTCGCGCGTTGGAATCGCATGCATCCGCGTGACACTTTGCACATTGGTAGGCGGCTGAAGATCTGGTAGCACGCCTCTCACTCCTTCGCATCCCCCGAATAAAGGTGACAACGCGCTTGATGCGTGGCGCTGAAAGGCGTCGCGTCCGGATAGTGCTGGCGACAGGCGAGCATCACATCAGGGCAGCGCGGGTGGAAGTGGCAGCCCTGTGGGGGCTGGCTCGGCGAAGGGATGTCACCCTCGAGCCGAGTAACGCGACGCTTTGATTCGGGCTCGACCTTGGGCACTGCCGCGAGCAATGCACGTGTGTACGGATGCTTGGGATCGTCAAGCACTTCGTGTACGTGCCCTGACTCGACGATGCGGCCGAGATACATGACCGCAATCTCGTCTGCCAAGTACTCGACAACGGAAAGATCGTGGGTGATAAACAGATAACTCAGTCCCAACGTGTCCTGCAGATTCTTGAGCAAATTCAGGATTTGTGCCTGCACCGATACATCAAGCGCACTCGTAGGCTCGTCACAGACAATGAGCTTGGGCTCGACCGAGAGCGCGCGCGCGATGCTAATGCGCTGACGTTGGCCGCCGGAGAACTCATGGGGGTAACGATGAACTGCGTCCTGCGGTAAACCGACCTGCTCGAGAAGCTCGATCACGCGAGCTTGGCGTTGCTCACGGTTGCGACCAACGTGGAGCGCTCGCATACCCTCTTCTAGGACCTCGCCTACCAGCATACGCGGATCCAGCGAGGCGTAAGGATCTTGGAATATCACCTGAAACTGGCGGCGTAAACGCCGCAATGCCGCCGGCGGCAACTGTGTCAAGGACTGGCCGTCGAACAGAACATTTCCGGCGGTCGGTTGAATCAACTGCAAAATGCCCTTGCCTACGGTGGTCTTGCCGCAGCCCGATTCGCCAACGAGTGCCATAGTGCGGCCCGCCGCTATTTCTAGCGATACCCCGTCCACAGCTCGCCGTGTCCGACCACACGCCGAAAGACACCTTTGTGGATTGGAAAGTGAACCTGGAGGCCATTTACCTGCAAAATGCTTCCATCGATTCCGGTAGCGTGTTCTGTCGCCTTCTGAGCGTCTCTTACGAGCTCGCTTGGTGGCGCTCCAACGGTCGCGCTCGCTTCGCTGTCGAATAGATGACAACGCACTCCACGGCTCGCTTGCTCGACCCAGCGCGGTTCACGGTCGCGACAGCGCTGCCAAGCGCGGTCACAGCGATCCGCAAAGCGGCATCCCGCAAACTCCCGCATCAGCGACGGCACACTCCCGACAATGACATCGAGCGTGCCGCCGCGCTTGCTGCGACCGGGAATGGATTGGAAAAGTTTTTGGGTATAAGGGTGCATCGGATCAGTGAAAAACGCTTTACTCGCGGCACGCTCCACGATCTGTCCCGCGTACATCACGGCTATACGCTCGGCCACGCTCGCCACAACGCCGAGGTCGTGCGTGATCAGTAACATGGCCATCCCGGTCTTGGCTTGTAATTCCTTAAGCAGCGCGAGGATCTGCGACTGAATCGTTACATCGAGGGCGGTAGTCGGCTCATCGGCAATCAGCAAGTCAGGTTGCGCAGCTAAGGCCATCGCGATCATGACACGCTGCTTCATGCCACCGGACAACTGATGCGGATACTCGCGATACCGCTGGCCGGGATCCGCAATGCCCACTGCGTCGAGCAGTTCAACCGCACGCGTGCGCACATCGTTTACTGCCTGACCACGCGGGCCGTTTCGGAGCGCCTCGCGGATCTGCGTGCCCACTGTCAGCACGGGATTGAGCGAGGTCTGCGGCTCCTGAAAAATCATGGCAATGCGCTTACCACGCACCTCGCGCATGCCTTGCTCAGGCAGTGCCAGCAGATCCTGGCTCTCCAGTACCACGCGGCCGGAAACGATTCGCCCGGCCGGTTGTGGTACCAGTTGTAGTAATGACAAGGCGGTTATGGATTTGCCGCAACCGGACTCGCCTAATAGCGCCAAAGTCTCTCCACGCACGATCTCGAATGAAACCCCATCAACCGCACGTACGGTTCCCTCGGGGGTGTCAAACCAAGTCCTAAGGTCCTCGACTTTGAGTAAGGGCTGCGCCATAGATTCAGCTGCTAGTGGCAAGTGGCAAGAGAAACCCGGCCTGGTCCTGCTCGACAGGTATCACTTCTTGCTACTCGCAACTTCATACCTGTTACTTCCTCAGACGTGGATCAAACGCATCTCGAACTGCATCTGAAAACAGATTGGCAGCCAGCACAAGCCCAAACATAAACGCAAACGCGGCGGTCAAGCTCCACCATACAATCGGTTCGCGCGCCATCTCCAAGCGTGCACCATTAATCATGTTGCCCCAACTATTCATGCTCGGATCGACGCCAACCCCCACATAGGACAGCACCGCCTCGGCGAGCACTAAGCCGCTGAAATCGAGCACGATTGTAATCAATACGATGTGCATGACATTGGGCACGATGTGCCGCGCCATAATCTGGCTATGTCTGACGCCAAGCGCTGCTGCGGCCTGAACGTAATCGACCTCTCGCAGCTTCAGCGCTTCGCCACGAAGCAGTCGACACAGGCTCGTCCAGCTCGTAACGCCGAGAATCAAGCATAGAAACAGCAGTCGAAGATCTGCGCGCTGAGCAATTGTGGTGAATGCCTCCTCGTGGGTTGTGATGTAAACATCGAGGCTCAACACGGCCGCGGCAATCAGTAGCACCGCCGGAATGGAACTCAAGGTTGTGTAGATGTACTGAATGATGTCGTCCACCCAGCCACGAAAGTACCCCGCCATCACGCCAAAGATCACAGCGAAAGGCAGCATCACCAGGGTGGTCAGGGTACCGATGATGAGACCAGTGCGAACACTCTTAAGGGATTTGTAGAGCACATCCTGACCCACCTGGTCTGTGCCGAGGATGTGATAATGGCTGGCCAAGCTCACCGTTAGGCAGGCGAGCAGCAGGACAGCCCCGAACGTCGCCAGAATTGCCCGCCACGGAGTGTCGGTGCGACCACGCACTAACGTTGAAATAGCTGTCGTCAGGGACTCGCCGGGCGCCCGCATACCCAGGTAGGTCACGCCAATCGCGAGCAAGAGCCATGCTAGGGCCGCCGCGAGAGCGCCCATAAACGCGCGCTGTGTTATGTCGCGTACCCGATCTGCGACGTCCTGCAAATGTGCGCCGCCGTAGCGCAGCCGTGGATACTCCAATGTTACCGTGCCGTCGGGTTGTTGGACGACTTCTTTGATGAACGCATGTGTTGCAAACGGCGCAGAATAGGTTTTTTCAGCCCGATCGCGTAGTGGTGTCGAAATTGTATCGAGCAAACTCTCGATCTGCGGCGCATAGGTCGTTTGGCCCGTGGTCGCGGGCAGTTGCCACTGCAAGTGCACGGTATCGAGCAGCCCGATCGTGACATAGGCAATCAACACCACTGACGCTGCCATCGCCAGTGGTCGCCTGCGGACCTGTCTCCAGGGCGCACGCAAATGCTCATGGCGTCTTGCGTACAGTGCAAAAACCGCCAAGGCCATCAGCAGGGCGAACACCAAAATGTCCGTCGATAAGAATACGAATCGAAACGGCATGCCCCCTCCCACACCCTCCCCCCGGTGGGGGGAGGGCCGGTTCGAATCATGTCATACGTACGCGCGGATCGACCACCGTGTAGCTGATATCGGTCAAAATCAGGCCGATGATGTAAAGCACCGATCCCAAAAACACCATCGCACGCACAATCCCGAAGTCTTGATGTCGGATCGCATCAATCGTATAGCTGCCTAGCCCAGGAATGCCGAAAAAGGATTCCATGATTAGACTGCCGATGAACAGTAGTGGTATTACCCAAACGACTCCCGTAAGGATCGGAATCATGGCGTTCTTGAGGACATGTTGAAAAAGCACACGCAGCTCCGACAGGCCCTTCGCCCGACCGGTACGTACGTAATCTTTGTTGATCTCTTCGAGAAAGAAAGTGCGGTAAAGACGCGTGCCCGCACCGATGCCACTGATCATGCCGATTACGACGGGCAAGATCACGAACTTCGCTGCACTCGGGCCGGGCTCATAACCCGATATAGGTACCAGGTGCAACAGCTTGCTAAACAAGTATTGGCCGCCGATGACATAGAACAGTGTGGAAATCGACATCATGATGACGCACAGCACCACACCCCACGTATCCAAGTAGGTGCCGCGAAAAAAAGCGAGAAGCATGGCAAAACTAATATTGACCAAAACGCCGATTATCAACGTCGGGAACGCGATCGCGAGACTTGGCCACATGCGTTGGCTAACGTCATGGCTGATATCGCGCCCGTCATCCGCCTTGCCAAAATCGAAGACAAATAGCCTAAGAGAGTATTTGAAGAAAATTGTATCTGTGATTTTCGCAATGCCCGTCGCTGTAGGGTGGTACAGCAACGGCTTGTCATAACCGTGATCGGCCCTCCAGCGCGCAATGGCCTCAGGTGTCACGTGCTTCACACCCAGGTGCAGCCGCGCCATGTTGTCGGGGCTATTGACAAAGAAGAACAGAGTAAAGGTAAGCAGATTGACGCCAATTAGGATCGGCACGGCATAGAGCAGGCGGCGGATGATATAGGCGATCACCGACTTACTCGTTTCTCCCGCCTTATATATGTCACCCCTGCCGGTACTGTAATTCCCACCAGCACGATCACCAGCAGCGCCAGAGGCCACACGATCGGTCTGTTCCACTGCTCGCGCTGCTGCGCACGTAGCTTCGGGTCCAGGCGAACGTACTTGAGGGTATTGTTGATCATGCTGTGGGGCTTGATGTTATGGACCCAGGCGTGTTGCAGACTGAACTCCTTCGGATGTAGCCCCCAGATCCACGGAGCGTCGCGCCGAGCAATGTCGAGCATCTTTCCAATCACGCGTAGCCGCGCTGGCCCATCGTCCATATTCTTCATGCGATCGAAGAGACGGTCATAGTCAGCATTGGCATAATTGGACGCGTTCTCACCGCCAACACCAACCTTTTTGCTGGGACCGTAGAGCAAGAACAGGAAGTTCTCGGGATCCGGGTAGTCCGCATTCCAACCCCATCTATAGATCTGTGCGTTGCCCTCGTGCATCTTTTCTTGGAAACGATTGTAATCCGTCACGCGCGGCACGAGTTGCACGTTGAGTTTGGCGAACTGCTTGCCCATCCAATCTAGATAAGCTTTGTCTTCGGGACCGAAGGACATGGTGTCGAAGTACAGGAGCAGTGGTTTGCCTGTTTGTGCGTCCTGACCATCGGGATAACCTGCTTCCGCCAGTAACCGCCGCGCGACTTCGATCGGCTTGCGTTTGACCTCCCCATTGACGCAGTCATAGACATAAAGGTTTCGGCCAACGCAGCCCGGTTTGTAGCCGAAGATACCGGGTGGCAACGGGCCCTGTGCCGGAATGCCGCGACCGTTACGAAAAATCGTTATGCTTTCTTCGGTATCGATCGCGATCGAGATAGCTTGACGCAATTTCCGTCTGCTAAGTTCGTAGCCACCTATGACTGGGTCAAGCATGTTGAATCCCATGTAGAACGTCGACGGGGCAACATTCGTTAGCAGATGTATCCCGCGCTCTCGCATAGAAGTCGTGAGCTCCGTATCGCCGCCGCTGGTGAACTCTATGGTCTGATCAAAGCTCTCGGCAAGCACGCCCGACTGGTCGTAATAGCCTTGAAGGAACTTGCTCCAGCGCGGGATGCTCTCTTTCTCGAGGCTATAGACAACTCGTTCGACAAACGGGAGTGGCCGCCCTACGTCGGCCAACAGACCTTTGGCTGCGTCGTCCTTCTCGCCTTTAGAGGGGTAACGCTCACCGTGAAAATTCGGGTTACGCTCTAGCACCATCTGTAGATTGGGGTTGTTGACCGTAAGCATGTAGGGGCCAGTACCGACGGGATACCATTGAAGCGTGAGATTCTTGTCGGCCATACCCGGTTGCGAGAAGAACCGGTCGGCCTCGGGTGGCATCGGTGCGAAGAATGGCATTGCCATCCAATAGCGAAACTGCGGATACTTCCCGTGGATCTTAACGCGGTAGGTATAAGGATCAACCAAGGTCACCCCTTCTAAAGGGTACTTCGTAAGGTCAAGATAGACAGTGCCGTTGCGGCTAGCGCTAAGATTGTCGTACACCTTCCTCATTTTCTCGGCATACTCACGCAAGCCGACGATGTACTCAACCATGATGCTCAGGATGGGTGAGTGCAATTTCGGGTGCGCCAAGCGCTTTATCTGATATATGTAATCCGCGGCTAGAAGCTCGCGGGTTCCCGTCTCTGGAAAGTCCGCGATCGTGAACTTCTGCTTCAGCTCCCGCAGGGACAGGTTTTGGTAGAGATACGCTCCGTTCTGACTGCGCGCAAAACAGGGATGAGG
>JBHICC010000056.1:0-14319 GCA_046759385.1 Acidiferrobacterales bacterium
CTCTGGAATAGCGCCAACGTATCAAATCGGGAAGCGGAGGAAGGGCCGCTTTGGGTCGTAAGCAGACATTCACGAACGCCCGCTTTCGGACAAAAGCGGACATTCCCTATAACTTGGTGGGCTTGCTGCAGGCGACACAGGACAGAGCCGCTCGCCCGTCCAGAATCTGCCCTACCTGAACATCATAGGTTGACTTGTCCACACCAGCGGCGCACCTTACGCGATGGATACAGCAGACATGTGGAGGTTCGAATGGTAACCCTCACTTCAAAGACAATCACACGAACGCTTTTGGGTTTCTTAATGGCCGCAGCGGCCATGTCAGTCTTCGCCGATAGCCCTAAGAAGATGGTCGCCACCGGGCCAGACAATGTGGCCATCAAGGGGTACGACACCGTGGCCTATTTCACCGAGGGCCAACCGATGAAAGGCAAAAGCAAGTTTGTCGCCTCTTGGAACGATGCCGAATGGCATTTTGCAAACGCTGCCCACCGTGATCTCTTCACTGCGAATCCAGAGCGCTATGCCCCACAATTCGGTGGTTTTTGTGCGCAGGGCCTGAGCCGTGGTAAGAAGGTGGTCGCAGACCCCGAAGCCTGGACAATCGTGGATGGGAAACTCTACATCAAATTTAGCAAAGCCTCTCGTGATCGGTGGCGCAAGGACAAGGCCGAGAAGATTAAGAAGGCTGAAGAGAGCTGGGCTACGTACCAGAAGCAGAATTGACTGGCGGCGACCCGACCTCGGTTGGGTAGTAGGTTGCCAGACCACACCCTCCACCTGCGGCGCATCGTGACACCGCCTTCTCTTAACGGGTGCATCATTCTAGCCCTGCTTTGCGAAGGCCCTCTGCGATGTGAGCCCGATCTGTCGGGTTGCGGAACCTAGTGTCGAACGAGGTAACTTCGAAGAACGGATGCAGTCGACGAACCTTTGCTGCCGCACGGGTGGCATCTTCCGAGCGGTCGGCCTGCGCGTAGGCCGCGGCCAGCGCGATGTGGAGGAATGGGTGATCGGGGTTCCGGCCCACCCCTTGCTCCAACGTCCCTATCGCGTCGTCGTATCGCTTCTCGAGGTAATAGGCCAGTCCGAGTTCGAATAATCTGTCTATGTCCATACTCGGATTGAACCGGAGCGTGGTCTCGTACGCGTGTATGGCTTCTTCCGGCCGTCCTGTGTAGAGCATGACCGAACCCCAGAAGGCACGGCTTTCCCAATCGTTCGGATTGAGCTCGATCGCGCGATCCAATACGCGCCTCGCAAGATCGTATTGCCTACGAGGAAGATATACATAGCCGAGCAAGCGGTAAGCGGATGCGGACTCCTCGAGGCTCAAGGCTTTTTGCGCTAGATCTTCTGCCTGTTGCAGTGCCTGATCGGGAAACTCGGTCCAACCGTGGCCCACGGCTCTGCGGTAAGTCCAACCGAGCCCGACATAGGCCGATGCGTAGCGCGGATCGAGTTCGATCGCCCGCTGAAACATTTGCCGCGCTTCCATGTTTGTCGAACGCGTGGTACGAGCGAGATACTCTCGCCCCTGCAACCAATAATCATAAGCTTCAAGGTTGCTCGTCGGCTTGGCAAATACTCGCTCCAGCTCGAGACGCGTTAATTTGACCGCTAACGTTGCCACAATCGTTTGCACGATTTCCTCTTGAACGGCAAAGAGGTGCTTTAAATCCCGATGATAGCGCTGAGCCCACAAATGCCCGCCGGTGGTTGCATCGATTAGCTGTGCGTTGATGCGTACCTTCTCGCCGGCTCTTTGGACACTGCCCTCCAATACGTAGCGCACCCCAAGTTCCTTGCTCACGTCTTGGACCTTCACTGGCTTGCCTTTGTAGGCGAATACCGAGTTACTGGCGATGACAAACAAAGAGCTGAATTTTGAGAGATCTGTGATGATGTCGTTGGTGATGCCGTCGTTAAAGTACTCTTGTTCTCGATCGCCGCTCAGGTTGTCGAAAGGCAGCACGGCAATGGAAGGTTTGTCTGGCAGCGGCAAGGCCGTGCGCTCTGGGGAGACAAGGTCGGTTGTCGGTGCCCACGGCGCAAGCCAGGCGATTACCCCTATCGCGATAATAATCAGCGCTGCGGCACTACCGACAATGACGTGACGCAGCGGCCGTCGACGCTTTGCTCTCGGTGCCGGCCGCGCCGCGCCCGACTTGAGGCGTGCCGCGTAAGCGCGCACCGGTTTCTCAATGTTCTTGACCGACTGTTCGCCTAAGTCCTCGTAATCGAGCGGCAGCTTGTTGCCGACGGCGGTGTGCACCGACTCGGAGAGGCAGATCCCACCGGGTTCCGCCAGGCTCTCAAGGCGCGCGGCCACATTGACCCCATCGCCATAGATCTCACCGCGATCGACGATCACTTCACCGAGATTGACGCCAACACGAAACTGGACTTGGCTGTTTTCAGAAAGCGCTTTATTGCGGTCTTTGAGCTCGTGCTGGGTATCAATCGCGCAGGCAAGGGCATCGGAGACGGCCGCGAACTCTGCCAACACGGCATCGCCGGCAAAGTGCATGACGGTGCCATGATAGTTCTTGATCGAGGCGGTAATGGCGTCGAGGTAGGCGCTTAAAGTGCGATGGGTGCCCTCTTCATCCTCGCCGGTTAGGCGACTGTAGCCAGCCACGTCAGCATAGAGGATAGCGGCGAGTTTGCGCTCTAGAGGCTCGGTACCCATGGGCGAGATCCCTTGGTCCTCAGCCTAGAAGGTGACCATGTTACACGCGTAGCCGCATTTTCGACATGGGTGGTCGCACGCTCAAGGTACAATGACCTAAGCAGCCCTCTGGTTGTAGATACGTGGGTTGGGATCGCGTTTCAAGCAATCCGCGAATGTGTGCTTTGGGTCGTAAGCGGACACTCGTGAAGGCGCGCTTTTGGCCAGCTTGGGCGGCACAAAACGTTACGGCAACCTATCGAAGGCTTTCACAAAGAAATCGGGGGCACCGAAGTTTCCTGACTTTAGTGCCAAGGCGATGAGAGGGGTATCGAGACTCGCTGTCCACGGTACGCCCGGATCGATCTGTGGACCGATACGTAGTCCCGTAAGTCCAAGCGCGGTAACGACGGCTCCAGACGTTTCGCCGCCTGCGACCACCAACTGGCGCACACCCGCGCTTACGAGCTCTACCGCTATTTCCGCGAGTGCGCTCTCGGCAAGCGCACCGGCGCGCTCGTGGCCAAGTTTATCTTGAATTGTTTTGACCGCTTCCGGATCGTCGGTGGTGTAAATCAATAACGGCCCTCCAGCGAGCTTGGGTTGGGCCCACTGCAATGCCTCATCTAGATGGTTCCGTCCCTCAGCTAAGGCGAGCATATCGATCTTGAACGCTGGGTGAGTCTTACGCATTTCGGAGACTTGTGCCCGCGTCGCCGCCGAGCAACTTCCAGATAGCACTGCAGCATGTCCCTCAACGGCCGGCAGCACATCGGCCTCCGTTTCCCGAGTGAGCAAGTCCAGTCTGCGAAAGTTCGCCGGTAGTCCCAGTGCAATGCCGGAGCCGCCCGTAATCAGCGATAGTTCTGCGACCGCTTCACCGATCCTCTCGAGGTGCACGTCTTCAATCGCGTCAACAATCGCGAATCGAAAGCCGTCCGAACGCAAGCCATCGACGGCTGCCCGAATTGCGCCAGCGCCACGTTGAACGATGTCGTAAGGAATCAAGCCAACCTTTCCCTTGGTTTGACGACTGAGCACGCGTACAAGATTCGCGTCGGTCATCGGCGTCAACGGGTGATGCTGCATGCCACTTTGGTTCAGTAATTTGTCGCCGACAAATAGATGACCCTTAAAAACAGTGCGGCCGTTCTCCGGGAACGCGGGACAGGCGATCGTGAAATCTGCGGCCAGAGCTTCGAGCAGTGCCTCAGCGACCGGGCCAATATTGCCGTCATCGGTCGAGTCGAACGTCGAGCAATACTTAAAGAAAAACTGGCGGCACTGCGCCTCACGAAGCCATTTGAGCGCCGCGAGCGATTCAGCGACCGCGTCGGCGGCCGCAATTGACCGTGACTTGAGCGCGATAACGATCGCCTCGGCCTCGGCGATGCGCACAGGGGCCGCAGGGACGCCAATGAGCTGGACCGTACGCATGCCACGGCGGACCAGCGTGTTCGCCAAGTCCGTCGATCCGGTGAAATCATCTCCTATACAGCCCAGTAGCGTCACACCCCCTCCCCAGCCCTCCCCCAGTCGGGGGAGGATGAAGTCATGAGTCGCCCCCCGCGAGTAGGAAAAAATCGCTTGCGCTTCTCAAACAACACCGAGTTCGGGACCACGATTCACCTGCCATTTTAGGTACAGAGCTAGGGAGTTTGAAAGGCGCAGACGCATCGTTATCCCTGATATATGATGTTGTCGCGAAAAGTCAGGAGGATACAGAGTCATGAGTGTGCCAGACGAGCGTAAGCGCATCGTATCGCAAGCCGTCGAGGAAGTCCGAGCAATCGAGCACGACCAGAGCGTGACGCCGGACTCGCTCCAAAGAATTAAGGCTGTACTGGTTGAGCTCGCGGCACATGCTGAATTGTTTTCTAAGAGTGACTACCCCTCACCCACCAAAGAGGAGAAGAGTTTGATGTACCTCATTTCCGAGGATAAGGATCATCGTTTTGCACTTTACCTGTCCACGGGAGTCCCTGGGCGTTCGAGCCCGCCGCATAACCACACGACATGGGCCGTGATCGCGGGTATCGACGGTGAGGAAGAGAATCGGGTCTATGAGCGTATCGATGACGGCTCCGTGTCGGGCAAGGGCGATATTCGTCAGATTAGGAGCGTCGTCCTGCGCGCAGGTGATGGAATCGCATTCATGCCCGACGACATACACAGCATCCACGTCGTCAGTGATACACCGACGCGCCATCTGCACATGTATGGTCTCAGCGTCGAGCATCTACCGAATCGCGTTGAGTTCAATATAGACAAGGGAACATACAAAGTTTTTCCTCCAAGTCGTGGCATTCGCAAGTGAGTAGGTTAATTACCGCAAACGCCTTAAGGCAGATGATATTGGATGCCGATGAGTTGGCGTTGACCGATGTGCGCGAGGAGGCTGTGTTTGGACGGGGGCATCTCCTGCATGCCTGCAATATTCCACTGAGCCGGCTTGAGTTGCGCCTTGCGGATCTAGTACCGAGGCGCTCGGTGCGAATTGTCCTGTGTGACGGCGGCGAGGGACTCGCAGAGAAGGCAGCAGAGAGGCTCAGCCACTTTGGCTACGACGACCCCAGCGTTCTTGAAGACGGAATTCAAGCGTGGGCAGATGCGGGCTATGAGCTTTTTAGTGGCATAAACGTACCCAGCAAAGCGTTCGGCGAATTTGTTGAACATCAATACAGTACCCCTGCGATCACGGCACAGGAGCTAAAAACCAAGATCGATGGCGGTGAAGACCTGGTTATCCTCGATAGCCGCCCGCTGGACGAGTATCGGGTGATGAACATCCCTGGAGGCGTTTGCGTTCCCGGAGCAGAGCTGGTTTATCGCGTGCACGACATTGCACCGTCACCGAGTACGTTGCTCGTCGTCAATTGTGCCGGACGCACCCGGAGTATCATCGGGGCGCAGTCATTGATTAACGCCGGGATAGCAAACAAAGTTGTTGCGCTGTGGAACGGTACCATGGGTTGGCATCTCGCAGGTTTTGAACTCGAACATGACATGGACCGACGCGCTCCAGCGATATCGCCAGAGAATCTTTCAAAGGCGCGCGCCACCGCGGCTGAGGTCGGTAAGCGCTTTGGCGTCAAGACCATCGACACCGCAACCCTGGACGGGTGGAAACGCGACATCGACAAGCGCGCGCTGTATCTGCTCGATGTACGCAACCCGGAAGAGTATGAGGCCGGACACCTGCCAGGTTCGCGTTCTGCTCCGGGGGGTCAACTGGTTCAAGCGACTGATCGCTATGTCGGTATACTCAAGTCACGCATCGTCTTGATTGATGACACCGGTGTACGTGCGACAATGACCGCATCGTGGCTTAATCAGATGGGTTGGCCTGACGTCGCAGTGCTCGAGAATGCCTTGCAGGGCATCGAGCTCGAAAAGGGGCTGCCAAAATCATCTGTGCTTGCGAACGATAGCAATACTATTGATGAGTTATCGCCGGCAGAACTCGCGCAGGTCACGGCCGGAGGCGTCAACATCGTCGACCTCTCGGGCAGTCGTAACTATAAACAGCGACACATCCCGGGGTCTTGGTTCGCGCTGCGCTCTCGCCTTGATGCGGATCTCGATAAACTGCCGTCGACACCGTTAATCGTGCTCACGTCGGAAAACGGTACCCTCGCGCGAATCGCCGCCGAAGAGGTGACCGCGTTAACTGACACGACAGTGAAAGTTCTCGCGGGCGGGAATGCGGCCTGGGCGGCAGCCGGGCTGCCGTTCGCTCACGGTTTTGAGAATATGGCAAGTGAGCCAGATGATGCGTGGCAACGTCCATATGATCGCGATAGCGGCGCCGAGGACGCTATGCGGGAATACCTTTCGTGGGAAATAGATCTGGTTAAACAGATCGAGCGCGACAGGACAGCACGTTTTGGCATCGTTTGAGTAATTCGTGCGCTACGCGATAACCACAATGTCAAACGAAGCGCAAACAATCGATACGAAACCAGCCGAGATATACGAAACACACCTTGTAGCCGCAATCTTTGATCCGTGGGCCAGGGAATTGATCGATCTTGCGGCGCCACAACCGGGTGAAAGCGTGCTCGATGTCGCCTGCGGGACGGGCATCGTCGCGCGTCTAGCCGCGGAGTGTGTCACGTCATCCGGCTATGTCGCTGGCCTTGATATGGACCCGGCAATGCTCGCGGTAGCGGCATCGCGTAACCCATCGATTGAGTGGTACGAAGGCAGTGCAGACGAGCTGCCTTTTAATGACGACACATTTGATCTGGCCGTGTGTCAGCAGGGACTGCAGTTTTTTCCGGACCGGTTGGCCGCGCTCGAGGAGATGCGCCGGGCTCTGAATTCCGAAGGCAGGCTAGTGCTTAACGTGTGGCGTACCATTGAGTATTGCCCAGGCCACCGGGCGTTGTCTGACGCGATGGCACGACACGTTGACCCCGGCGCGGCCAAGCTTCCGCCGTTTTCTCTGGGCGACCGCGAGGAGCTTCGCAGCCTTGTCACGACAGCGGGCTTTCAGAATGTGGTGATTCGGCCAATGACAAAGATCTCACGCTTTCCTTCGCCGCAGAAGTTCGTCGAATGGACGATCTCTGGAGGCTCAATCGCTACAAGGCGGGTGTTGGCGCAAGTCGGGGATGAAATGCGAGATGTTTTTACCGACGATGTTTGTGATTCCTTGAGAGATTACGTGGATGACGAAGGTTTTAACTACCCTATGCAAAGCCATTTACTGGTTGCCCGAAGCTAAGTTGACTCATCCACTTTGCCGGTATTGGAAAAGATGAAGGCCGTAGAGCTCCGATCGTTCGGTGTCCCGCATGAAGTTTGCGGATGCGTGGAAGTCGGGGATGTCGGTGCTCCAGGCGATAAACAGATCGTTGTCGATATCGAAGCGTCGCCAATAAATCCGGCAGACCTTCTGATCATTCGAGGGAAGTATCCGGGGCCGTCGGAGCTACCGGCGAGACTCGGCATCGAAGGCACGGGCCGTGTCGTTGCCGTCGGGAAACGCGTGAAAGATCTCAAAGTTGGCGACCGTGTAATTAGCCTTGGACGCACGAACTGGGCACAACAGATCAAGCTAGAAGCCGAGCTTGCGATCCAGGTGCCGAGTGACGTCGATGTGTTGCAGGTGGCCATGCTGAAGGCGAATCCGGCGACAGCCTATTTGATGCTGCGAGATTTCGTCGACCTCAAGCGAGGCGATTGGGTGATCCAGAATGCTGCTAACTCGGCGGTCGGCCGCAACCTTATTCGCCTCGCTAAGGCGCGCGGCCTTCACACCGTGAATCTGGTACGACGCGAGTCTTTGATTGAGCGATTAAGGGAAGTTGGTGCCGACGTGGTTCTTGTTGATGGCCCTGAGATTTGCGAGCGTGTGAAGACAGAGACCGGTGGTGCTCAGGTGAAACTCGGCTTCGACGCAATCGGTGGGGAGGCCACGATGCGTATGGCCGACTGCCTCGATGACGGCGGCACGGTTGTGAACTACGGATTCTTATGCGGCCAGCCGTGCATGCTTACGCCCGACCAAGCGATTCTCCATGGCATCACTTTAACTGGCTTCTGGCTCGTTAAGTCGATAAGAGAGATGTCCCAGGGCGGTATCCAGATCTTGTACGAGGAACTGTGTGAACGCATCGCCGACGGTACGTTTTATGTTCCCATAGAGGCCACGTATGGGTTGGACCGCACAGGGGACGCGCTGGCACATGCAGAACGCGAAGGGCGCTATGGTAAGGTGCTCTTTACACCAAACGGCTCTATAACTTGACACCTGTAGAGATCGCCATCGGCACGCACCCGTTTCACACTCGGATCGTGCTACGCTATCGGGTCTCTCCGTATGCACGTCTTTCAGGGGTATGCAGAGAAAAGTGACAACCGAGCCATTGGGTCGCGATTCTCGTGGACCCGGGAAGCCGGTCGGGCTTGAAAGCGCGGCAAGGTTGGCTGAAGCGGAATCGGGCGATCCCGTTGAGGCTATAGAGAAGGCCTTCAAGCGAAGAGACAGCCGGGCGCTGAAGCATTATCAGCGGCGACTGAACCTCACGGTGTTCTCGGTCGCGCTGGGCCCCGTTGCGGTCTTGCTGCTCGCAACCCAGGTGCTTGTTTATCCCGAGGGCGGGGTTATCGGCAGTACCCTTATAGCGATCGAGCTGGCTGTGTTGACGTTGGTCTTGGCTGTGGGATTTCTGCAAATGGGGCGGTCTCATCGGCTATGGATCCGGGAGCGTTTACGCGCGGAAGTATTGAGGCGCGAAGAATTTCTCCTGCGCGCACGTGTCGGCCCGTATCTAGGTACGCAAGCGACTGCGCTTGGCGAAAGAGTGAGCGAGAGACTGGTAACGATTGACAGCGAAGTCAATGACCCCGTTGCGCTACTGCGTTTGCAAGATGAAGGAGAGAACTGGCGTGATGCACTCGAGGACGCTAAACATAATAACACATTGGGGATCACGCCTGATTTCGCCGACAATCTACAAGCGTATCTGACTCAGCGGACTAAACGCCAGCGAGAATGGTTCTCGGAGAATAGCAGCGCGCTTGGCAAGCACGCCCGGTTCTACGAGAACGGTGCGCGGTTAGTTGTCGTGCTCGCACTAATCATCGCCGCGTTGCACCTCGGTTGGCTTAATGCGGATCACGATGGCGGATTTATGCATACCTTGCTAATCGTCATCGCTATCGTAGCCCCGGCAATCGGCTCCGCGTTCGTGGGGTTACAGTCGGTTTCCGGCAGTCAGCGCCTGAGTCGTTCGCACGCATTTCACGCCCATGCGCTGGAACGACTTGAGAAGATCTTTAGACGCATTCAGTTAAAGCTCGAGCAATCGGGCGCGGCGGACGACGATCTGCAGTTCCAGTTCCAACGCGCGGTGCTCGGGACAGAAGAACTGCTTTCCAGCGAGCTTTACCTTTGGTGGCTGATCATGCACACCGAGGCACCCAGGGCCAGTGCGTAGCCTCGGGCGCGGTCTGCGTTTGCGGGAAGCAGAAGGTTAGAGGATTCGGGGAGGAGGCTGTCAGTAATGACAGAACCGCAACAGTTCCTAGACGTTGCTTGGCTCTTGTTGTGCGCAGCCCTCGTGATGCTGATGCAGGCGGGCTTCTCGTGCCTTGAAAGCGGCCTCGTACGTACCAAGAACAGTATCAACGTCGCCGCAAAGAACTTCGCCGATTTCTGTGTCTCTTCTGCGGTATTCTGGCTTTTCGGATTCGCCCTGATGTTCGGCGTGACGTCCGGCGGGTTATTCGGCACCTCAGGTTTCTTCTTCGGCGATACAACGAACCCTTGGTTGATGGCGTTTTTTATTTTTCAGCTGGGATTCTGCGGCACGGCAACAACAATCGTGTCAGGCGCCGTGGCCGAGCGGATGCGGTTCGCCGGCTACCTCATAATTGCAACTATTCTTTCCGCGCTGATTTACCCGATCGTCGGGCATTGGGTATGGGGAAGCGCGAGCGGCGTAGAGCCGGGTGGGTGGCTAGAACAAAGGGGATTTATCGATTTTGCCGGTTGCACGGTGGTGCATTCGGTGGGCGGATGGATCTCACTGGCAGCGATCATCATTATCGGTCCACGCATCGGCCGTTTTGGCAAAGGCAGTATACCGATTCGCGGGCACGATCTACCGGTGGTGACCCTGGGGGTATTCTTATTATGGTTCGGTTGGTTTGGGTTCAATGGCGGCAGCACGCTTGGGCTCACGCCAGACGTGCCGACCGTTATCGTAAACACAACCATCTCTGGCGCTTTCGGCGGCCTCATAGCCATGGTGCTGGCGTGGCGACTAGGAGGTCGACCCGATGTCACGATGATCATGAACGGCTCTCTGGCGGGACTTGTCGGCATCACAGCCTCCGCCAACATCATGACACCCGTAGCAGCGGCAAGTATTGGTTCCATTGCCGCTGTGGTCATGTACGGTGTAACGATGTTATTGGAGAAGTTGGAGATCGACGATGTCGTCGGCGCGGTCCCGGTGCATCTCGGTGCTGGGGTTTGGGGGACACTAGCAGTGGCAATTTTCGGTGATCCCGCGATATGGGGTAGCGGATTGGGGCGCTGGGATCAGTTCGTTATCCAGGTTACTGGCGTGGGCGCCGGCTTTGCCTGGGCATTCGGCGTGGGCTTTGCTCTATTGTGGCTGATCAACCGCTGGTACCCGCTACGAATTGGTCCCGACGGTGAACGAGTGGGCCTGAACGTCGCCGAACATGGCTCCAGCACCGAGATCCTTGACCTCCTCAACGAGATGGACGATCAACGTCGAACCACTGACTTTTCGCAGCCGGTTAGTGTCGAACCGCACACGGAGATCGGTCAAATCGCTCAACAGTACAATCGTGTGCTTGCAGGCATCAACGCCGAGCAGAAGCGGCGTGAAGCCGTAACCGAAGCTCTAAAGGAGCAAAGTGCGTCGCTTCAGTTGCTGCGAAAAATTGCTGCTGCCGCCAATGAGGCGGGAACCATCGAGGGGGCTATGCGCACTTGTCTGGAGGATATCTGCGCGTTTGGGGGATGGCCTGTGGGGCACGCTTACATGGTTGCCGAGGATGACAGCGGGGAACTGGTGTCGACGGGAATCTGGCATCTCGATGATCCAGAACGGTTCAACGCCTTCCGTGAAATCACCGATGAACATCGCCTCGGACCGGGACCCGGGCTAGCTGGCCGCACCTTGGC
Source organism: Acidiferrobacterales bacterium (assembly GCA_046759385.1). Taxonomy (GTDB): domain Bacteria; phylum Pseudomonadota; class Gammaproteobacteria; order Acidiferrobacterales; family SPGG2; genus JBHICC01. The sequence continues at coordinate 11,343 of JBHICC010000056.1, forward strand.
TACTGGAAAGCCAACATGGATCGCGGATGTCACGCAGGATCCAAGCTTTCGCCGAGCAAAACCGGCGAAGGATATCGGCGTCAAGGCCGGGTTCGCGTTTCCGGTGCTGGTCGGAGAGGATGTTGTCGCCGTGCTTGAGTTTTTTGCCACCGAAGTGGTGGAACCCGACGAGGCGGTGCTTGAGATCATGGCGTCCGTCGGTACCCAGCTTGGTCGTGTGGTAGAGCGTGGGCGGTCTGAAGCGGCACGCTTTAAGACGGTGCTCGATCACATCCCGGCAATGGTGTATCTCAGGGATCTTGACGGCCGGTTCGCCCTTATTAACCGCAAATATGAGGAAATCCACGGAGTGACGAATGATGGCGTGCGCGGAAAGAAGCTCCAGGAAGTTTTTCGCAAAGACGAGGCCGAGGAGTACGCCGAACTCGACGCTGAGGTCATCCGAAAGGGTCAAATTCTACAGCGCGAGGAAACAATCGCCCTGCGTGGAAAAACGGGAAACCGCTCGTTCGCGGTCGTGAAGTTTCCAGTCTTCGATCTTGCCGGGGAAATAGTCGCACTTGGCGGCATTGACATCGACATCACCGACCGCAAGCAGCACGAGGCGGAGCTGGCTGGTATGGTCCGGAAAGTCGAGACGGCGCGCGACCAGGCGATGCAGGCAACCCAAGCCAAAAGCCAGTTTCTTGCGAACATGAGTCATGAATTGCGCACGCCGATGAACGCGATCATTGGTTTTACCCGACTCGTCATGCGGCGTGGGAAGGATGTCTTGCCCAAAAAACAGAATGAAAACCTGGAAAAAATCCTGGTCAGCGCCGACCACCTGCTGTCATTGATCAACGATATCCTGGACATATCAAAGATCGAGGCTGGGCAGATCGAGGTTCACCCAGTCGAGTTATCGTTGGAGCCACTGGTGGATCTGTGTTTGCGCACCGTCGAACCGCTGATCAAGAGTAAGCGGGTACGACTGGTAAAAGAAGTCGAGGCTACCTTACCGGTGCTGTTTACTGATGAAGATAAGCTCAGACAGATCCTGCTCAACCTTTTGAGCAACGCCGTGAAGTTTACCGAGAAGGGGACGATCACCGTGACCGGTAACTGTGACCACGGAGCGATCGCCATTGCTGTAAGCGATACCGGAATCGGTATTCCCAAGGATGCGTTGGACAAGATCTTCGATGAGTTTCACCAAGTGGATAGCAGCAGCACTCGGGAGTATGCCGGTACAGGTCTTGGGCTTGCGATCACGCGACATCTTGCCCATGTCCTTGGCGGCGATATTACCGTACAAAGCAGCGTTCAGGTCGGCTCGACTTTTACCGTGACGATCCCCCAACGCTATGTCGCCGCCGCTTAGGTCGAGCCCGGTTGAGCCATGAAGAAAATCCTGATTGTCGAAGACGTAGAGCTCAATCGGGATCTGCTGGTGCAGCTGTTGGAGGATGATTACGAAATCGTTACTGCGGTTGACGGTGCCTCCGGTGTGGAGACGGCCGAGCGCGAACGGCCCGATCTGATCCTTATGGATCTTTCGCTACCGGTAATGGACGGCTGGGAGGCAACGCGCACGATCAAATCCAGCGAGGAACTCAAACATATCCCCATAATTGCGCTTACCGCGCATGCCATGCGCGGAGATGAAGAGAAGGCCCGCGCCAGCGGCTGTGATGATTATCTAAGCAAACCGCTCGATGAAGACTTGCTCTTCGAGAAACTGGAGCGCTTTCTCGGGTAGCGAACAGGCATGACTGAGCGATCACGCATCCTCATTGTCGACGACGAGCCCTTCAACGTCGACTACCTAGAACAGGAACTAGAGCACCTCGGATACGAAACAGAGAGCGCATTCGACGGGCAGGAGGCGCTGGAAAAGGTGGCAGCGAATCCGCCTGACCTCATTCTTCTTGACGTGATGATGCCGCGTATCGACGGCTTCACGGTCTGTCGGATGCTAAAGGATGATAAGAAAACGCGCCTTATCCCGATCGTTATCATGACGGCGCTACACGCGAGCGAGGATCGTATCAAAGGGATCGAAGCTGGCGCAGACGATTTTCTGTCGAAGCCCGTTGATGATCGCGAGCTTAGAGCGCGCATACAAACAGCACTGCGGCTGAAGCGTACCGTAGATGACCAAATTGATGAGCTTCGCGAGGTCAGCGATCATCTCGCCAAGTTCGGCAAGCGTGAGCAGGATGTATCAGTGCTTGCTCTCGGGCTACGCGACACCCCTGGAGACGAGTCAGTCGCTGCCGACACAACGCTTTTCCTGATGCAACGCTACCTATCTACGTACAAAAGTCGAATCCGCGAGGCTGGCGGCGAGATCGGCGAGGTTCGTGAGGACGGCTTGCTAGCGATTTTTCACGGCGCCAACCCGAGAAAGCATCCAACAAAGGCGGTCGACACGGCGCTCGGCCTGGTCGCGGAAACGGAGACCCTCAACAAAGACAACCGCGTGCAGCCACTCGCCATTAGCATCGGCATCAACTCCGGTCCAGCACTGGTCGGGTCAACACGCGTGGAATCGGAGCAAGGTAGTCACTGGTTGTTTACCGCGAGCGGCTCGGTTCCTGAGCAAGTCATCGGTTTGGTCGCAATAGCCAAGCGTAGTGATATCTTAGTTGGTCCAGGGACGGTCGAGCGTTTAGAACGTCGTTATCGATTGCAACGCCTTGGTCGCAGACGACTAAAAGGCGTCGCCAAGCCAGTGGAGACATGCCGTGTCATAGGGCCACGCAAACATCGAGCTCAGGCTGCGGGCGAGAAAGGGGCCGCGGCGGACGCTCGCTTCGAAAGTGGGTTGCCTTTGCTTGATTCAGTGACGAGCCCAGTGGCTGAGGACGAGAGTCCAGGGCGCGGAATGCCGTGGCCGCAAGAGTACGGGAAACTGAAAGAGCACATTAAAGAAAACTGGGGCGTTGAAGACGATTTCTATTTGAGTCGGGTTTTGAGCGGAAAGTCGGGTGCA
>JBHICC010000057.1:0-14273 GCA_046759385.1 Acidiferrobacterales bacterium
ACGCGCCATGATCAAGCCCGCGCGATCCATCGATCTCTACCTCGAAACCCGCGTCCGTTAGCAATGCGGCAGCCTCTCGAGCAAGCTCTGGATCGCCGGGCGCTGGGTAGCGCATCTCATACAAGGCCGGAGGGAAGCCGTAGAAATCGTGGATGGTCTGTGGCTGCGCTACGCCAGTGAGTATGGGGTGGGCAGTCTCCCAGTGTGCCGAGACGCATAGCACCGCACGTGGCCGAGCCAAAATCTTTCCTAGACCAGCCAGAAACGTGCGCGTGGGACTGTCTTCGATCATCAACGTCGGGGCACCGTGTGACACGAAAACACTAGGCATAGTATTCGTTGCCATCACGCCCCCCGCCACCCGACGCGCTCGAAATCGACGCGACCTTGCGCGTCAAACCACACACCTTCAGCTTCCAACATTTTTCGCTGACGTAGCTCGCCACCACCACGGCGTTTGCTGACCCGGCCCTCATGATTGATGACGCGATGCCAGGGAATGTCAGTACCGATGGGAACAGCGGCCATGGCGTACCCGACCGTTCGTGGTGTGCAGCTGCCGGCGATCGCGGCAACCTGACCATAGGTCGCAACTTTACCGGGCGGGATGCGACGCACGACGGCATAAATGCGAACGTATGACGATTCGTTAGACGGCTCTTTCATGGGAAGGGGTTGAGGGACTGACCGTCAGGGTACTTTAACCGATATGCCTAAAGCATGTTACCGCTCGCTTGCGAGGCGGATGGTCAACCATTAGGGTATCTGGCGTACCCATCGGCGTTGGGGCGGCCGTGTTGCGGAAACTAATCTCGGGTGGCCAGAGTGGTGTTGACCGGGCCGCATTGGACGTTGCACTTGAGCTGGCGATTCCTTGTGGCGGCTGGTGCCCACGGGGACGCAAGGCCGAAGATGGCGCGATACCGGCACACTATCCACTGACCCAGACCGAGTCGGTCGACTACGCTGAGCGTACGAAACGCAATGTACTGGACGCCGATGCCACGCTCATTCTCGTGCGAGGCGCGCTGGCGGGCGGTACGGCGCTGACGTTGGAGATCGCAAGCCGTTATAACAAGCCCTATCGTGTAGTCGATTTGAGCGACTTGCCACAGCCCAATTCAGTGCGAGCATGGCTCGAAGATGAGAGCGTCGGAGTTTTAAACTGTGCCGGCCCTCGCGAGAGTCGTTGTCCCGGCATTTACGGTCAGGCCGCTCGCTTTTTGCGCGATGTGCTGGCCGAAACAACTGACCGATGACTTTCAGACCTTCTCGTTACGCGCTGAACCGCCCGTTCCGCAGTTGATGGTAAGGTAATTTCTCCATGATGATCAAACGGCAGCACGGTATCGTGACTGCGCACGCTCAGCTTACCCCGTACCCGATAACGGAATGACTCTACTTGACCAGTTTTTGGCGGCGCCATCAGCTGGCGCATCACGTCTGCTAAAGTACTGATCGCTTCGACTTCCACAAGCGCCGTGCTGTAGCGCTGTATCGCGACGCGTTGATCGCTGACACCGCGTGCGAAAACCTGATCGTTAATCTCTACTTCGTATTCCAGTCCGTCGATTTCCAGCCTAAACGGATTGGGGTTTTGGATACGTAGCCGAATTTGATAGCGCTGCTCCAGCAGGTTCGTGTCCATGAGCCACACGCCCGCGAGGGTCACGTGCGGCTGATCGAGCTGTGTCGGAGCCGCTGCGCAGCCGCTTTCGAGCACGACTGCAGTCAGCCCCACGGTTACGGCAACGATAAATATGCGCGCCTGGCTGGCCAACGGTCCAAAGATACGGCGTTCCTGCAGATAGCTAAGCATGGCGTCTATTTAAAGCATAAGTCACCGCAACTTCACCAACCAGGCCGCAGGAGCGAGTTTTTGCGCTATATTCGGGAAAGAACGATGCGCAGACCAACAACGACGAAAGCCAGAGGCGTAGTCGCGGCGGGCCACCGCAAGACGGCAGAAGCAGCGAAAGTCGTCTTAGAGGAAGGTGGGAACGCGTTTGACGCGGTATTGGCGGCACAATTTGCCGCTTGCGTGGTTGAGCCGGTGTTCACTTCACTTGGGGGTGGTGGCTTCCTGCTTGCCCACACTGCGGCTGGGCAGAACACTCTCTACGACTTCTTCACGCAAACGCCACTGCATCGAAGTCGCGTCGCGGAGATGGATTTCTATCCGATCGATGCCGACTTTGGCACCGCAACACAGCGATTTCATATTGGTATGGGCTCCATTGCAACACCGGGCACAGTTAAGGGGTTGTTTAAAGTTTATGAGGAGCTATGCACACTACCGATAAAACGCATCATGGAACCGGCGATGTCTCTCGCGCGTCACGGCGTGCGCATGAATCAGTTACAAGCGTACTCGTTTCAGGTGCTCGAGAGCATACTGACCTCCACTCCGGCAGCCTTTGCATTGTACCGGAATCCCGACCAAGGCAATCGGCTTCTAGCAGAAGGAGAGCTTCTGCGACAACCCGAACTCGGCGATACCCTAGAGGCGCTTGCCGATAACGGTGCACAGCTGTTTTATCGGGGGGAGGTCGGGCAACGCATTCTGCGAGACAGTCATGATCGTGGCGGCAGCCTCAGCCGTGACGATCTTTACCGCTACCGCGTCATCAAGAGGAAACCGCTTGCGTTTAGCTACCGCGGGGCTCAAGTACAGACCAATCCGCCCCCATCGTCAGGCGGCGTATTAATCGCTTTCACGCTTAAGTTGTTGGAACAGCTTGACATCCGTGGGTGTGGTTTCGGTAGCGCACCTTACATCCGTTTGCTTGCCCGTACGATGGAGACGGCACAACAAGTGCGTGCTGAGATCATCGACGGCCATCCCGATGACAGCTATGTCAGCGCTCGCCGATTGATGAACAGTCGATTGCTCGACGCGTATCGGACTTCCGTGCTAAGCCACGCGGAAAGTGCATCCGGCACCACGCATATCAGTGTCATTGACAAAAAGGGCAACCTTGCAAGCCTGACGACGTCGAACGGAGAAGGCTCTGGCTACGTTATCCCCGGGACCGGGATCATGTTGAATAATATGCTGGGGGAAGAGGACATCAATCCTCGAGGCTTTCACAAAGGAACACCAGGACGTCGGCTTTCGTCAATGGTATCTCCCACAGTGATCTTTGCTTCTGATCGATCGAGGATGGCGATGGGGTCCGGCGGCTCGAACCGTATTCGCACTGCAATGTTGCAGGTACTCTTGAACTTGATCGATTTCAAAGTTTCCACGAGGAGCGCCGTTAACAGGCCGCGAATCCATTTCGAAAACGGCCTGCTTAGCGTCGAGGCCGGTTTTGGTTCCGCCGAGATAAGTTGTATCAAGCGCGAATTCGCAGACCTTGAGCTTTGGGACGAACGCAACCTGTTCTTCGGCGGAGTCCATATTGCCGGTTTCGACGCCCCAAGAAAGCGTTTCGCCGGTGCCGGTGACCCGCGGCGTGGCGGCGTCACACTCATCGTCAACTAGAACCAGCCATCGCCAGTCCGCATTAACGTGAAGCGTTTTTTGCCCGGTTTCCGAGTAATTGTTGTTCTAGGCCTCGCGGTCGTTATCCTGCTAACAGCGCTGCGGGTTTCGCCGTGGCGCGCGTATGAAGCTACCTGTCTGTTGCTAGATTTCCGCAGCCTCAATGCGCCGGCCGCTAGCCGCCGGGCCTCGCCTATGATGCGCTCGCCCATCGCCTATGATGTCGACGGTCGCAGCTACCGAGGAGATGTTTACAGACCCATCGACCCGCCGCTCGCTGCCGTGGTATTGCTTCATGGGGCCGCACCATTGGGCAAGGACGATGCGCGCTTGGTGAGCTTTGCCGCAATCTTTGCCCGAGCGCGATTTCTCGTCCTCGTCCCCGACCTCGTGAACATGCGGCAGCTAAAGCTACGAGCCAGTCTGGTCGAGGAAATCACCGATGCAGTTTTGCACATGACATCGTCGCCGAAGCTGGCGCCACAAGGTCGTCTCGGCATCATCGCTCTTAGCGTCGCAGCGGGACCATCGCTGCTGGCAGCGCGACAACTGGAGGTGCGCGACCGCATCGCATTCATCCTTACTATCGGCAGCTACTATGACATGCCGGCGACACTTAACTTCTTTACGACAGGTTTCTTCATGGACGGTGGCGAATGGCACCATCGCGCACCTAACCGTTACGGCAAATGGGCGTTTGTACTAAGTAATGTTGACCTCCTGTCGAGCCCGTCGGACCGACGCGTGCTGTCAACGATCGCATGGCGCAAGCTGAAAGATGCGGACGCCGAGGTGTCGACGCTCGCGAAACGCTTAGGCGATGAAGGTGCGGCGGTGTACCGGTTCGCGGCCAATACTGATCGCGAGCGCACCAATGCACTGCTCGCGGGGCTTCCGACTGCAGTCAGATCGGAGATGCGGGCACTAAGCCTGAGTCAGGTCACGCTTTCGCCGATCCGGGGCCGTATCATTGTCGTCCACGGTGTAGACGATCCGATCGTTCCCTACACGGAAAGCATAGCGTTAGCTAATGCGTTGCCAGTTGCGCAAACGCGTCTCTTTTTGATCCAGGGGTTGCTTCATGTAGACCTCGAACCGACGCCGCTCGACTACTGGCGACTCTGGAGAGCCGGGTACACGTTGCTTCGCGAACGGGACAGCCTCGCGCAGGAGACAAAGGCTCAAGCGCTTTCGACGCGTTCGCTCAATGAAAGCCCAGCCCGCACAGCGAACTCGCTGGCCTTCTCCTTACCGGCATCGGCACGCACCCGGCCAACGTGCAGCTGACCGCCGCGCAGCGCCAACACCAAACCCGCCTCGTCAACGGCCACGATTTCACCTGGTTCGCCGCCCTGCGAGGGCTCGAGCTTGGCGTCGAACAGACGCAACGGCTTACCGCGCCACTGCACGAACGCACCCGGCTGCGGGTCGCAGCCACGAACCAGACGGTCGATTTCCTCTGCCGAAAGGGATAAGTCGATCGCCGCCATTTCATCGTTGACCAGACTGTGATGCGTGGCGCGTGATTCGTCTTGGGGTTGTGGGGCCGCCTTACCCGTGTCGATGAGGTCGACGGCTTCCAGCATTGCCGCTACGCCCAGTGGCAGGAGTTGTTTGAAAAACAGGGTCGCCGCGGTTTCATGAGGGCCGATGCGAATACCGCCCTTCTGAACGACAACTGCTCCCGTGTCCGCGCCCTCGTCTGGCACGAAGATCGACACGCCGGTTTCCTCGACGCCATCGATGATTTGCCACTGCAAGGCGGCACCGCCTCGATACAGAGGAAGAAGCGAAGGATGAAAGCAGACACTTTTGTGGACTGGCGCATCTGTGATCTCGCTTGGAATAAACACTTGCACCGATGCCAAAACGTTTAGCTCGGCGTCAAGCGCTCGGTACTGCTCCAACGCGTCTGGAACCGCCCTGCCCGATTTCTTCCGATAGTAGCGCCGTTGTACCAGCGGGATACCGAGCTCCGACGCTCGCTCGGCGAGGATATCTGGGCGCTTTCCTTCGGGTGGCGCAAAAACACCAACGACCTTGTGGCCACGCTCGATCAGCCCCTCGAGGGTCATCAGTCCGAAGTCCGCTTGACCGAACAGTGCAATACGCAGCGCCATAGGAGCCGCGGAGCATAACATAATCCTTACGCTGAAAAAGCCGCTCGTAGTCGGAGCAAGAGACACGTGTCGTGCCGAATGCTAGGCAGCGTCAAGCCAAGCTTGGAATGGGCCGATGATAAGCGTTTTGTACTGAAGCGCCGCGTGCGGATTCTCATCAAGATCACGGCGACAAGTAATATCGCAGGTACGGTAGATGTAGCGCTTGGCATGCACCTCATCGATCTCGCCGTCGACCGCGGCGAAATCGATCTGTTCTAGGTAGCGCCAAAAATCTGGATCACGCGACAAAGTGAGCGCGTTGCGTGAGAGTGACTCCCGCTGAAGCGCGCGCGTTAGCCGTTCCCGCCGTACCGGATCGACTGTGCGGCGACATTTCGCGACCTTAAGCAAATGGAGTAGATAGTGCGGGCTGTCGCCGTTGCGCTTGCGCAAGAACGCCGTCTTTATCGCATTCAGGCTAGCGGCATCAGCGAGGCGAAACGTTATTGTGCAACCGTCGGTCGCCGTCTCACCCCAGTCGGTCAACTCAACCTTGCACTGTAGAGCAAACGTTTGATCAGCTCGACTCATTGAAGCAAACCAGAGGGCGATTCGATCTGCGCCTGAGCCAGCTGTACCACCTGTTCGAGGGTGGCCTGCTTTGGGATCATCTGGATGTTGGTGAACCAGACCTGCTCGACCGTGCAATCGTCGTCCATGAACTGATCTGCCGTAATCGGCACGCCAATAAAGACGCCGCGGCTTCCGTCGTCAAGGTCGATAATAACCATCTGCACAGGTTGCATGCTCATCATTGGCTCCTTCGGTTTGGGGCCAGTGGACGAAGTGACAGCCGGTTTGCTGAGTTTCGCCCAAGGTCAACGGGCACGGGCCCGAATGTACCCGGCGGCTTGCATATCCCGTGCCACCTGCCTCGTTGCGCATACCCGGGTATTTACCCCCGAATTTGCCAGGTTCAAAGCCCGGGTCCACCACGCCATGCATGCCAAGTGCCGTCCACGCCAACAGGTATGCCGGCGATTGCCGGCCGGCGACTAGCTTCTGTCCACGGCACGGGCCTAGGCCATGATGCCCCGCATCAAAGATGGGCATAAGGCGTGGCACGTTAACAGGAGGCTGAAAAAGCGCCTTACCGCTTCGCGACGTGCTGGATCTGCGTCCCGTTTTGCACCCTGAACTCCGTGAGCGGTGCGTCCCTGGATAACACCTGCTCCCGACGCGCGGGCCACGGGCTGTTGAGGTGTCAATGTAGGGGTGGCGATCGCCGCTGCAGATCGATCATGCGCACACGTATGTCCTCACTGTCCGCTGCTTCCGGCTCGAGCTCGAGATAACGGCGATAGTCATCGATCGCAGCTTGGGCACATTCCAAACGCTCGTAGACCAGCGCCCTATCGCGCAGCTCGGTAGCGAGGCCGGGCGTGGTCAGCAGGATGCGGTCGATGGCGCAGAGCGCTTTCGCAAACATCTCCTTTTCGACGTAGATATTCTTCAGGTTACGCAACATACGCACGAGGATCTCCTTCTTCGGCGCACCTTCCAACAAACGCGCAAGCGGCACTTTGGGGAGCTTGCCGCCGAAGGCTTGGATCAAACGTTGTCCCAGGTCTTCCTCGCTGAGCGATACGCCTCCTTCGTAAGGATCGAGCACGACCTCGCCCTTGGCCAACCGAAGCTTTACCAGGAAATGCCCTGGAAACGAGATCCCTTCGAGATCCAGACCAAGACGCTGACCTACCTCGATATATAAGATCGACAGCGTGAGGGGGATTCCGAGCCTGCGATCTAGCACTTCGTTCAGAAAGCTGTTTCGTGGATCGTAGTAATCTCCGGTGTTGCCGGCGAACCCCATCTCTTTGAAGAGGAAGTAATTCATAGTGGCGATGACGTTCTCAGGCACTGCATCGGACGAGATACGGGCCCGTACCGCCCCAGCAAACTCATCCAGCCGTTGCAAGTAAGCGGTGATATCCAGATCGGGGTACTCCTCCTGCGCAATAAGGAGCGCCGCTTCCGCAAGGTCCAATGATTCATCGGAGTTTTTCACGAGTTCCTTGAAACGCTCCGCCGCTGTCACATTAGTAGCTGCCATCGCTAATCAGTCCCGCTACCTGATGCGGAGAGAAACCCTGCCGATCAAGACACCCCACGGACGCGTGCGTCGAAATAATCTCGCAAAACCACCATTGCCCGACAATCGTCCTCATTGTAGTCAAGAATTCGCTGGAGGATCTCTTGTTGGAAAGGGCTTTTTATGTACTCGTTGTACCATACTATCGAGTTCGCGCCGCTTGGGTCAGGATCGCGCCACTCGAATCCGACCAACCTGGCAATCTGCTTAATCCCGTAGGAGTAGGTAGGCCAGTCGGAGTACTTCACTACCAGATCGCCGTACAGATCGAATTCCCGCTCCAGGTACCGCTCGTAGACGGCGCTATCCAATTCATAGCGTTCCATCATCCGACGCAGGCTCGTGCGCTCCTTCGGCGAGTAAACATAGAACACAGTGTCCTCGGCCTGGGCTAGAAATTCCCAGAATGCACGTGCCACCTCAAGCTCTTCCTCGGGGGTGTGCGCGAAAAAGTACTCGTAGCGTTCCTCCCCTGACGACTCGCGAACGAGACAGCCATACAAGTAAGTGAGATTGCGCGTTGGGTCGTCCTCAACGTCAAAGTAGATCGCCCGTGATCGCCCGGGAAATGCGTACCCTGAGCGTATCACAGGCTCGCCCTGCAACATCACTCTGGCCCTTTCCTTCATGCGCGATAAGCTCGCGCGGCCCATGCCAGCGATCTTCTTTGGCTCCGCCAGGTAGTTATCAACCTCCATGTCAGCGATATCGTGAATAGTTTTCAAGCCCACTCGCTTTAGATCAAACTTTACTTTACCTACGAAATACAAACCGCTGGGGTCTCGTGTCCCTTCGACCCAACGACGACACTTGGTATACCAGTGACATTGGTGACACGCACTGCCGAGAACGGGTTCACTGGCTTCCTGACCCGTGATTAAGCGCTCAACGTCGCCCAACGCGAGCTCGAACGCGTCAGCAAAGGATGTAGGATCAAATTCCTCGATCTCCTTATTAACGTTAACAATCCGCGCGCTCGGCGGCACATAACCCTGGATCCGCTTGAGGATCTCGCGGTAGAACAGAATCTGAAACGCGTAGTGCTGTTTGAACCGGATGCGTTTTCCTTCACGTTCTTCCCAGCCTTTTCCTGCCTTAATGTCGATTGGCTCGTAGTAATAGTGCCCGAATCGTGAGCACGCATCGGTGTGCTTGACCAACAGATCAGGGCGCCCCACCCAGTCGCCTGTACGGATCGCTGCTTGAAATACTAGATCGACACCTGCTGACATCAGTTGCGCTGTTTGCTCACAGGCCTGGTCGAACGGTAGTGGCTGAAGATCAACGAAATCGTGATGGCCTAGAGCGTCGAGATATTCTCGCTCAGCCTGCAACCCCATCTCCCATAAGAGTCGAACAAACGGGCTCGCCTCGCTGCGTTCCTGCGGGCTCCTGTTCGCATCGAGGTACACGCGGTGCGGACACTTAGTGTAGTTGTACAAATCGTACGCTGTAACAGTCATGGCTTATCAAGTACCTGAAACTCTGGCTGTGATTCCGCATCTAATTTGATTTGACGAGTTCATACCTGATTTGCACGATACGGCGCTAATGTGTCTGTACAACTAGGACCCACATGATCAAGAACCAAGTCCGTGGCGGATGTCTCTGGCTGGCCCTGCTGGCATCTTTTCAGCTTTTCGCTGCCGAAACCATCTACCCAGCGAATCCGGCCATTACCGAGGATGCGATCTACGTGTCGTCCGAGGGAATCACACGGTTCCATCGGCAAACCCTTGAGCCTGTCTGGCACGCATTAGCTGGCAAACAGACCTTCGAACCTGTCGTGACAAAGACGCGGATTTTTGTCGCTACCACCCAGGGGCTGTATGTGCTCGACCTCGTTACCGGGAAAGTGCTTCGGCGCCTTGCCCGCGACCAGACGCTATTCCCACCCGCTGTCGCCGGCGACGTCGCGTACATCGGCGGACGTGACGGCTCGCTGCGGGCTGTGACAGTAAAAACCGGGGGTGAACTCTGGCACCGCGATTTCACAGGCTGGATCTACACCCCTGCCGTTGTGGAAGGCAAGTTGATCGTCGGCGGCAACGGGCGGCTGCTTCGAGGTATTGACGCCAACACCAGCAAAGAGCTTTGGCACAGGAAACTCGATCAAGAGCTTGTCTATCGACCCATCGCCGTAGGAAGCGGGAAGACGATCATTACGCTTTTCAACGGCGAGATATTGATGATCGATGCGAATGATGGCAGCACAGTTTGGCGGGTGCGTGGACAAACGCCAAGCTTCTCCCCCGCTGTGGCCAAAAGATACCTTTACTTTGGTACCTTTGCCGGGCGCCTGATGGCAAGATCACGGGGTGGCGGTGACATCGTTTGGGAGCAGCAGCTAAATGGCCGACTTCATTATCGTCCTCGCGTTATAGGCGGGGTCGTGTTGGTGGCAAGCGATCAGGCCGAGCTCGCAGCCTACGACGCTCACACAGGGGAACGACTCTGGCATCACGCCGATCGACGCGAACTCGTCACGAGCCCTATTATCCTAAATGATGTCGTTGTCGGGTTTGCCAATGACCGAACACCACATGTCTGGCGGGTCCCGTCGATCTCAAAACTCAACAAATGATCATCTAGGAGCCAACATGAAGAGATCGCTGCTGTTGGTATTGTCAATAACAATAGTCTGTTTCAGTAGTGCAAGCGCACAGTATGGAGCGTCCGGACCGGTGTTCGGCGGCTCCGGCGACGTAAATTTCGCCAAGAGCCTGTGGAAGACATTAACAAAGAGAAAGTTGGTCGGCGTCGGGGCGATCGGCAGTACGCCCTATAAGGGGACTCACCCCCATGGTGTCATCCTCGAAACCCTAGAGACCACCGTGTCGGTGAGCGGAAAGAAGGGGATTGCGATCATCAAGAAGAACTATGGTGGCGCCAATGTCAGCAAAGCGGCCGTGGCTAACGATCCGAAGAAGTACCTGAAGGCGGTCACCGTGATGTTCAAACGCGAAAGCAATTACGATGCCGACAACAAAGACTGGTTTTGGGTCAAGTACGGACCTGACGGACAGGTCTTGAAAAACCCCACGGGGAAACTGCTAGCCGGTCGTGTAGCCAAAGGCGCTGGCAAAGGCTGTATCGCTTGTCACAAGACAGCGCCCGGGGGTGACTACGTGTTCAATCACGATCGCCACGCCGGCTGATACGCAACCGCTGCTGCCCGGACCTAAGGCTCGGCGCTATCGCGGCGCTTGAGGACGTAGCCGAGTTCGCAGAACCCGACCGGGTGAGGCACCTCGAATGTCGGTGTATCCAGCCAAAACCAGTTCGTGCTCGGAAAAAGTTCCCGCATGTGAGCGAGATCGCAATGAAAAGGTGGCCCCCCTACAGAGTGGGTTTGCATGAACAACGCGAACAATTTTCCGCCAGGACGGAGCCAGCGGCATAACCGGTCGGCATAGGTTTCCCATTGCGAAGGCACCAGTGCACACAGACTGGTTTGCTCGTAAATGGCATCGAACGGCTGACGTGCCTCCCAGACCAACACGTCAGTTTGTACGACCTCCGCTGGCAGGCGTTCCTTGCGGAGACGCTTTTGCAGAAAAGCGATCGGCGAGGGTGCGATATCAAGCGCCGTGACGCCGAAACCCCGGCGCGCCAACTCGATGACCTCGTGCCCGCGGCCACAGCCGGGCACAAGCACGCGACCCGGCGCCAAGTCGCCCGTCGTCAACCAATGCAGTAGCGCCGGGCTCACATCTGCTCGATCCCAAGCGGTTTGCCTGTCCCGGTAGCGCGCCTCCCACCAGCCCTTATTCAGGTCAGCCGGGTCGGCCATCGGCGTTATGCGTCGCAAACGATCAATGGCACGTACATCTCCTCCTCGCTCAAACCACCGTGTACGCCTGCCTGCTCGTAGTGCCGCTCCCCCAGCAGCCAGTCCTTGATCACATAGTGGTCCTTCATAATCAATGTATGGGTGCCGATGCGATCGTACAAGCGTGAGTCCGGCTCGCCCAGCCCAAAGTAGCCTCGCTCAACGAGGTCAACGCTGCGGTGGAGCTCGGCGCTCTCCGCGAACTGCGTGCGAACGTATTGCTCGAACTGCTGTTGGCGCCCCGGATGGACGTAGCAGAATGCCGCGCGTGGTTCCCCACACAGTGGCAACACTAATGTTTCTGCAAGCTCCGAGTGTTGCTCTAACGAAATCAGCTTGGCCGACTCGGAATCAATGATCCCATGGTCGGCGGTAACAATGACAGTGGTACCCGTACCCTTAACCGCTTGCAAGAACCGCGAGAATCCATAGTCCAATTCTTCGAGATGCGTCGCTGCTTGCGGGCTTCCGATCCCGTGCATATGAGCCAAACTGTCGAGCTCGGGCCAATAGGCGTAGACGTACTTGCTGTCGCGATTCGCCCTAATGATCTCGGCGATACAATGAAAGTAATCCTTGACGGAGCCGTAGGCGAGCCGCGCCGCCGTACCGCTCATGGCGCGCGTATAGTCCGAATCCACAATCCGCTTCGGCAACGTAACGTATCCACGGCGCCGAATACGGTCAAAAAGTGACTGCTGGTCGAACAGGTCCTGCGCGTTCACAAGATCATTAAGCGAGGTACCTCCGTATCGAGGTCGAAATGGCAGCGGCGCAATCACTGCCCCCAGCTCTTTGAAATACGTGAACCACCCGGTGAGCGCATGCTGTTGCGGTGCCGTTCCCGTAAAGAAACTCGTAACCGCAGCAGCTGTGGTTGATGGAAAAACAGACGTAATACGGCCGACGAGGTGTTTCCTGAAGCTGTCAGCGTGGCGTCGTGTCAAATACGTATAGCCGAGCCCGTCGATGACGATAAGCACGATGTTCGTCACTGGCGCCAAGCGCTCGGGGGGCAACTGTGGTAGTGGCGCGTAGAGCGGGGATTTCGCGCCCAGCGCCAACTGGATAGAACTCAATAAGTTGACGATGCTGCCGCTGTGATATTCAGGAAGATACACTGAAGTGAAACATCGCAGAGATGAAAGCAAAAGAAAAGGCGCAGCCGTGACTGCGCCTTTTCACATTGTAGCGGATTACCGTGGCGACTAAGCGGTCAACACACCGATCACGGCGAGAACGATGAAAGCCGCGACAAGAACGATCCACGCCTTGCTCTTGGCAACCGATTTCTCCTGGGTGGGCTCTGACATGTGAATGTTCTCCTAAAAGAGTCTTTCAAGTTTTGCAAATTGGGGCCTAGAAGTGCTGGCCCGACCAGAAATTTGGCACCCTCACAAAGATAGGTCGTACCTAAGGAGCAATTGCTGTGCCAGTTGACATGGCTGTCGCCGCCCATGCCGGTAGACGGCCAGCGGGGAACCCGCGGCAGAAGCGGCGGCGTTCCAGGACAAGCCTAATACGTTAATTTAAATGTAGTTTTTTGACGAGATGCACCGGCGACGAGAGCACATCAAGTCCACACGGTATGGTACAGGCGGCGCTCCTCAAGGAGACACCACCGGTTGCGAGCTGAATTCCTGTGTAGATTAGAAACGCGCGCGCGAGCATTGGAACGTCCCGTAACACTACCGGGCCTCGGTGCCGACGTCGCACGCCAATGCGACTGCCGTCATGAAGGCTGCTCAGCGAGTAATTGCGTGATCTGTGCCTCGATCGCCTTGGCGCGCCGCTCGCCCACATGGGTCTCGCCAATGTACATGGCCCGCACGCGCCCCTGCTTGTCGATGAGATAGAACGTCGGCCAGTACCGATTGCCCATCGCTTTCCAGTACGAGTAGTCGTTATCCATCATAACCGCATGGTCGAGCATAAACTGCTTGACCTTACCAACGACGTTGGCCCGTACGCGTTCATGCTGGAATTCCGGCGTGTGAATACCAACCACGGTAAACTCCCGGTCTGCGAATTGGCTCTCGACAGACTTTAACCAGGGGAACGAGCGATAACAGTTCCAACAGTCGAAGGTCCAGAAGTCCAAGAGAACGACCTGACCGCGTAGGTCGGCGAGCTTCAGCGGCGGCGAGTTGATCCAAGCCTGTGGGTTGGAGTGGGTGAATTCGGGTGCGGCATGCGCCGGTTTCTCCTTTTCGCTGGCACTCGAAGCGAACTGTGTCACCAGCAGGCCACCGGTGGTCGCTACTAGGAGAATTAGTCCGGTCAGGGTTCTTGCGCACATCATGATCATCCTCCGTTTAGGGTTCTGACCCGGGCTGGCCGACCCGGTTCCGACGGGTTGAATACAACCGGCAAGCGGGAGATTATCTCGCCCGCACGCCTTCGGCTAGAGAACATAAATGTCTGTTCTACAAAGCATCTTCGGTTTCGTGGTCCTCGGCGCGATCGCTTGGGCCTGCTGTCGGGATCGCCGTCGAATTCCTTGGAAGACAGTGATTGCCGGGGCTGTGCTGCAAATCGCGCTGGCAGCCGTATTGCTCAAGGTACCGCTGTTTCGGCAGCTGTTCCTCGCCCTAAACGACATGTTGCTGTCGCTCGAGCAAGCTACCAAAGCGGGCACGTCCTTTGTCTTTGGGTATCTCGGTGGCGGTTCACTTCCGTTCGAGGAATCCTACGCGGGCG
>JBHICC010000058.1:0-13992 GCA_046759385.1 Acidiferrobacterales bacterium
AAGAGTTCGATGCACCGCTGGTGTAACTATGAAAAACATCTGGGGCCATTGAAGCAAGCACTTGGGTTCGACTGAGCGTGCGTTACAACCAGTTATTTGTTCTCATTTTTTTGATAACCATTTCTATCCCGGCCGATAGGTCGATCGTAAGTTGCCAGCCCTCGAGCCAATGCGTGGGCTCAACGAGAGAACTGTAGCCTGGCTCTGAGCCCGGAGATACCGTTGCGCTAAATTGATTCGCAATCAGCTCTGCTACTTCGCGAATCGAAACCCACGCGCCTGACGTCACATCCGCCAGAGATTGTTGGCTCTCACGCTGGAAGATCAGTGCGTCTGCCGCGTCGTCCGCGTGCAAGAACTGTCGGCGTTCTTCGCCTGATGTCAGCAGTTTGATTGTCCCCGTTTTCGCTTCTATGACGAGATCCGGGATGACATGACTGCGTTGGGAAGGGGATTCGGCATCATAGCAGTTCCAAAGGCGGGTAATGAGGCCATGCCCCACCAGTTTCGCCCACATCTCGCCCACTGCCTTGGTTACACCGTAGGCATTCGGATAGCCTGCCAACTGTGAACTGACGAACGTGAATCGGGCATCGCGTTTGTCGAGCCAACCGAACACCTTCTCGCACAAACGCAGATTATTGCGCAGGATCGCCTGTTGTTGGGCCTCGTCCATAATGTACTTAGCACCTCCGACATCCCAGGCCAAGAACCAGTAGTAAGCATCATTGTTAGCGACTTCCGGCTCATAATCGCGAAGATCCGCGCCTGTCTTCAGGTCGTAGATCACCGTTGCTTCGCCGCGCTTATCCAGTGCGCGATTCAGAGCGGCGCCGATTAGGCCCGCTCCACCCAAGAGTACATTGAGTGGTTTTGTCACTGCCTACGAACCGGCCTGGGTGTCGGGATTAGAAAGCGCTGGCACCGGTAATTTCCCGGCCGATGACAAGCTCATGCACGGTCTCGGTGCCTTCGTAGGTAATGACGCTCTCGAGGTTCAGCATGTGTCGAATCGCACCGTACTCGATGGTGACACCGCCAGCACCGAGAAGGTCACGTGCATCGCGTGCAACGTCGATGGCCATGCGCACATTGTTCCACTTTGCCAAGCTCACCTGGCTCGGATGCATACGGTCTTGATCCTTGAGGCGACCGAGCTGTAGTGACAACAATTGGGCCGCTGTAATCCTGCGCACCATGTCAGCCAAACGACGCTGGACTGTTTGTGTGTGCGCAATGGGCCGATCAAAGACCATCCGGGTTCTGGAAAACTCGAGTACTTCACGTAAGCACGCAATGGCGGCGCCAATGGCACCCCACGTGATGCCGTAACGCGCCTGCGTCAAACAACCTAAAGGTCCTTTGATTCCCTCCGCGCCGGGGAGCATGTTTTGGGTCGGTACGCGAACATTGTCGAAGTACAACTCGGAAGTTACCGAGGCGCGCAGGGAAAATTTTCGTTCGATTGCGCGCGCCTCAAAACCAGGCGTCGTAGTTTCGATCAAGAAACCGCGTATGCCTTCGTCGGTGCGCGCCCACACCAACGCCACGTCGGCGATGTTGCCATTGGTAATCCACATTTTCGAGCCGCTGATTACCCAATCACCGCCCTGGCGTTTCGCGTGCGTGTGCATAGCGCCGGGATCGGAACCGCCATGGGACTCTGTTAGACCGAAACAACCGATCGCTTCGCCCTTTGCCATCGCCGGCAACCAACGTTTCTTCTGTTCTTCCGATCCATACGTGTAGAGCGGCCACATCACGAGGCTGCTTTGCACGGAAACAAAGCTTCGAACGCCGCTATCTGCGCGCTCGAGCTCTTGGCAGATCAGACCATAACAGACGTTATTAATACCCGCACAGTCGTATCCCTGTAAGGTGCAGCCCAACAGCCCCATCGATGCAAGTTCTGGCACCAGTTCGATCGGAAAGCGATGTTCCTCGAACGCCTTGGGGATGATAGGCAGGACCTGATCATCGACGAAACGCCCGACCGTTTCCCGCACGAGTCGTTCTTCATCGCTCAGCAGAGACTGCACGTCATAGAAGTCACAGGGGTCAAGGTTGGCCATCGTTTTTGCTCCTGCGGCGGCAATGGTCATTCGCTGTGTGCAGCTGGGGCGGGACTGTCCGGCGCGATATTCATCGAACGATTATATCAACAGCGGCAAGGCACCCACTGCTTCGTTTTGCGGCACGGACCCGGGAGGTGCCGGGCGCCTGCAGGTGCGTTGACAACCATCGGCGGTCGCTTATTATGGAGCGAAGTTGACCTTGTACAACCGTTTCTAAATCAACACTTTGGCTTGCGGCCCGGCGCAACATGACTGTCCTGCACCCCGATCTTCTCGCCGCCATAGAGCGCGATCAGCCAATCGATGTCAAGGTTTGGCGTCCGGGCCTAATCAGTTTCCCCTTATTCAGCCAGGGCTACTGTGCGCATCTGATCACACGGGCCGAGCAACTCGGCGTCTGGGACGCGGTGAAGGACGACTGGGAGAGAAAGACTGCCGGTTACGCCGGCAAGGAGGTGGGCATCGGTCGACTCGGTGAGGCGGAGACGATGTTGGTGCCATTCGAACGATACCTGTTGCCAGCGGTTCGCGCTTACTACAAGGTCGAAGTTACCCAGATCCTCGAGCCGTTCATAATAAGGTATACGACAGACGGCATTACCAAGATGGACAAGCACCGCGACCGCCGCGGCCTCGTCAGCGGTGTGATCCGGCTAAACGATGACTTTCGAGGCTGCCGTTTGCGCTTTCCGGAACTGAACTTCGATGGCGGTGCGATAACGGTAGGGCACGTGCTGCTGTTTCCCAAACATTTCCTCCATGAGGTCACCGAACTGGAATCCGGTCGGCGTTACTCACTCGCACTCTGGGCCAGTGGTGAACCGCTGCACGCGGGGACAGGAAGCAGCGACGATCGCTCCTCCACTCGGACGGATCTGAGCTCCTGATATATCAACGCCTCATGTTTGGCAGTACCAACTGCTCAATCCAATTGCGCACTTCGACAACCCGGATGTCCTCGTTCATGACATCGGCATCGATGCCTAGCAGCCAGGCAAGATCCTTACGCATCGGATCTCGATGCAAGGTTTCGAGCTTGTCGACGTAATCCAACGCCGCGTCGCGATCGGAAAAGAAACCTCGGTCTACGAGCTTATCGATCCTGCAATACGTCAGTCGTGCGAGCTCGTGGAGGTCATATTCCGGGTGGTATTGCAGCGCCCAGCATGTTCCACCTTTGTAAGTTACGGCAACCGCCTGCACGTCCGTAAAGGCGTTTGATGCCAACAACACGGCGCCGGGCGGCAAGTGGGTAACTTCGTCTTCATGGCTGATGAAGGCGTCGAACACGTTAGGCTTCCCCGCGTACAACGGATGTGACCGGCCGTCGGGTGTAAGCGTGATCTTGCGCGCGATTCCCATCTCGCGCCCGCGTGGGTTCGCCGCTACTTTCCCACCCGCAGCAACAACCGCAATCTGCGCCGCCCAGCAACTGCCGAAGCTCGGCACCCGAGCTTCGAACGCGGCCTTCACCAGCTCGATCTGCGGCGTCACACGTGGATCGTCTGCATACACGGTCAAGCTGGATCCGGTCCAAGCGATGCCGTCGTAGGCGTTGAGCGCTGTACCCTGGGGTAGGGCAACACCTGGATCGGCCGGATAAATGATGTCCACATCACAATCCGGGTGGCTCTTCTTGAGCATGGCGGCGTAAAGCTCACCGGCGGGCGTCGCACCACCTGTGGCGAGTTCCTCACGCCCAGTCCGATGGTAGCCATCAATCACGAGGAAATGGGGTTTCATTGCTATGCTTATATCCTTCTTAGCTTATATCTCTCTTACGACCGAGCTGCGACCGTGTCGACAACATTTGGCAGGTCTCTGTGATGCTCGCAGATCGCATCGGCCGAGGTCGTGGCTTTGTCGCTATCGCGCGTGGCCGTAAACAATATCGCCTTCATCCCCAACGCCTGCGGACCTTTGATGTCGTTATGGTCGCGATCGCCAACATGTACCATCTCCCTCACATCTACACCCAGTTGTCGAGCGGCGGAATGGAACATGTCGGGGTGCGGTTTGGAATGGCCCACTTCATCAGAGAATGCGAATGCACTGAAATAGCGCTTAAGCCCGTTCATCTCGAGCCATTGGCACAGACAACGGGCAGGCGAAACGATGGCGTCGGAGACCACGCACAACTTGTAGCTCTCGGACAGCTTAGCAAGCGCCTGCTCCACGCCTTCTACGGGGTCCGGCGGAATATCGATTTCCATTTCCTCATGTGCTCTGACCACCGACGCGAATAGGTCATCAGGCAAGGTACGATTAAGACCTCGCAGCAGCACTCGCAGGCGTTCTGGCACGGTCCAGGTGATATGCTGGTCGTGCCATACATGGTTGAATGCCGACTCGGTGACATCATAGGCGAGCGTCACGACATCGCTTGGGATCGGCTCAACGCGATTAAGCGCCTCCCACACTACATGGCGCCGCTCTTCCTTCTTTGAACGAAGCCCCTGAGCTGCACGCTTGGATTCGTCAGAGTCGTCGTGGATAACGACGTCCCAAAGGTCAAACGAAACGGCTTTGATCATGGTCGGCTGCGGTTCTAAAGAAGGGGAAATGTGTCTCGTGTCGAACTTCTAGGAGCTTAAGATAATGTGCGACCGCCAACAAGGTCCTTAGGGTTCCCCATGAAATCTACCTAAAGATGGCAAAACCGCAAGGGCGAGGTAATATACTGGTTCGTTAACTGCGTCGTGGCACTAAGATTAGAAACACCCGCACAATTGGATTTCCCAATCCCTTTGGTATCGCTGCGAGAGCTTAAGCGATGGCAAAGGACACAGCCGCGCTCGCGGCGGAGATCGAACGCGCGGTGGCGCACCATCAGGCAGGCCGATTGCAAGAGGCGGAAGCCTTGTATCAGCAGATTCTGCAAGCACAGCCCGATCACCCCGACGTTTTGAACTTGCTCGGCGTTTTGACCCATCAGGCTGGACGGCATGAGCGTGCGCTCGATTTGATCAATCAAGCGATAAAAATTACGCCCGATGCGGCGGGTTACCACAACAATCTCGGCGAAGCGCTAACGGCCCTGGGCCGGTACGAGGACGCGGTCAGCGCTTACAAGCGCGCACTCTCGCTCGATCCGGCCTATGCTGAGGCACACAATAACCTCGGGATCGTCTTTCTGGAATTGGGACGACCACTGGAGGCGGTTGCCGTGCTCGAGGGCGCAGTCTCTGTGAGACCGGACTTCGCCGAGGCGCATTACAATCTCGGCAATGCACTTGACGAAGCGGGAAAGTTGAAGGAAGCCGCTGCCGCCTACCGGCAGGCCATTGCACTTGAACCGGACGATGCGGAGATACGCAGCAACCTCGGCATCGTATTGATCGAACTCGGGGAGGTAAGGGAAGCCGTTAAGTGTTTTGAGCACGCAATCCGTGGGCGGCCCGATTTTGTCGATGCCCACAACAACCGCGGGCTTGCGTTACTGGCTCTGGGCGAGTTCGCGGAGGGCTGGCGCGAATGGCGTTACGGCCAAAGTGGGTCATTGGATTTGCCGCAGCCGAAGTGGACCGGTGAACCGTTTGTGGGGAAAACGCTACTCGTACATACCGAGCAGGGCTTCGGTGATACCTTACAGTTTGCGCGTTACCTGCCGATGGTGAAGGCGAAAGGGGGCATAGTGTGGCTTGCGTGTGATCGTGAGCTGCAAGGTTTACTGGGAAACTCCCCTGGCGTGGATATGGTAGTAGGGGATCCAGAAAGCTTGCCGTGGTCACGGCTCGATTTCGATGCACACATCGCGTTGCTGGATTTGCCCGGGTTGTTCGAGACGGATCTGGACACGATTCCAACCGATGTGCCTTATCTGACACCTGATCCAATGATCGTCGACACTTGGCGCCAACGCATCGATTCCCAAACATTTAACGTTGGCCTGTGCTGGGCGGGCCGACCAACGCCACGAAACCGCAAGCGCTCGTCGACATTGGGTGCGTTTGCACCGTTATCGCAGGTGGCCGGCGTTACTTTCTACAGCCTTCAGAAAGGGCTGCCAGCACAGCAGGCCGAGGATCCGCCCGAGGGAATGAATCTCGTCGATTACAATGACGAGTTGCACGACTTTGCCGACACGGCCGCGCTGTTAGCGAGCTTGGACCTCGTCATATCGATCGACACGGCGATCGCTCACCTCGCCGGGGGCCTAGACGTACCGGTATGGACCTTACTGCCTTACGCGCCGGCATGGCGTTGGCTCTTGGAAGGAGAAACGACGCCCTGGTATCCCACAATGCGGTTATTCCGCCAGCCGGCGATCGGGGACTGGGCCAGCATGATGGCACAGGTCGCGACTGAGTTGGCGCGGGCGATTCCGGTCACTCAGGGACATCGCTTGTAAGCGAGCACGCGCGCTCAACGTTGTCTCTGTTCGCCACCCTGCGGTCCATAGAAGATCACCCAAGTGGCGAAATCGTCAGTAAACGCTTCAAAACGGTGCACCTGCTTGGCCGGCGTAAACAGCACGTCCCCTGCTGTAAATGGGACACGTTCATCACCGTTAACGAACGTGCCGGAGCCCGAAGCAATGACGTAGACTTCGTCTTGCTCGTGCGGTATCTGCGGATCCGCGCCTTTAGGCGCGTAATAGCGCACCAACATCGTTCCGTATTGCATCAGTAACGCCGAACGCGCCCCTTCCGGTATCGGTGCGGCTTTCGCTTCTTCAATCGTCACGCGCCAAGGATGCGCACCTGCCCACATCTGCGGGAATTGGTCATTCACGGCATTGCCCTCGTTCGTTGTTAAACTCAGGAAAGTGCTGGTGGACTAAGTGCACGCTAACGACCACCCGACACGGGTACGATGGCGCCGGTAATGTAGGTCGGCGCCTCGGTGACCAGCCACAAAATAGTCTCAGCGACTTCCTCCACTGTCGCTGCGCGTTTCATCGGGATTTGCGGAATGTGACGCGCTGGTCGATCGGGCTCGCCGGCGCGCGCATGCATCTGCGTATCCGTCAGACCCGGGGCGACGGCGTTGACCCGAATGCCATCCTCGGCGACCTCGCGCGCCAATCCTTTGGTGAACACGTCAATGGCCGCTTTGGAGGCGGCGTAGTCGACCCAGTCGCCAGGGCTGCCCATGTGCGTAGCCGTCGACGACACGTTGACGATGTTTCCACCGTGGCCGCCATTACGTCTCGACATCCGGCGTATCGCTTCACGCGCGCAAAGGATGGAACCGATCACGTTGATGTCGAATACAGTCTTCAGGGTGCGCAGGTCAAGTTGCTCCACGCGTCGGCCGGCGCGTCCGGTGACGCCAGCGTTGTTGATCAATACTTTCACTGGACCGAGCCCGCTTTCGGTCATCTCAAAAAGCCGCACCACATCCTGCTCTCGCGCCACGTCGGCTCGCACCGCGACGGCTGTGCCACCGCTCTCTTGGATACGGCTCACGACTGTCTCGGCCTCGTCTGCACTGTCACGATGGTTGACACAGACGGCAAAGCCCGTGGCTGCGCCAAGACGCGCTGTTGCCGCGCCGATACCGCGGCTCGCCCCCGTGACAATCATTACCTCACGTGTCACAACTCAATCCTCATAACGCGTATCGATCATAAGCGCGCTTGAATGCAGGATCATCCAATCGAAACGAATCGCAATCAACATCGCGCTGCGCAGCCAGATGCGCCGCCAACAATTGCCCCGGAATGGCTTGCACGATCGGCGCTAGCCGTTCGCCGACATCATTCACGCTACAAATCGATACACCATTCGGACCCGCGAGCGGCGCGATCCACGCGACCGGCACATCGATATCAAGACCAAACTGCGCAACCGCTTGCGTGCGATCGAGCGCGGCCCCTGGGCTGGCGAAAACGATCAGTGCGTCATTGGTCTGAATTTGCGCTTGCGGTCCGTGCAGAAACTGCTCGGTTGAATAGCCGTAGGCGCGCATGCGCGGGCCCTCGTTCAGTTTGATTGCGACCTCGAATGCGCTGACCTCGTGTGGACCACCACCAACCGCGATGATCGCATCGGTGTTGCGCCATTGTTGCGCAAGCTCGCGCACCGTCGGCTCGGTCGCGAGCGCCGCGCGCGCCGCCTCCGGAAGGCTGGCAAGGTCGCCGAGCGCATTGGGCTGCATATGGTCGACGACGCGGGCCGTCAACAGCATCGCCGCTGTGTGCGATACGGTAAACATCGACGACGGCTCGCGAGTAACGGTTTGCAGGATAACTTCGGCCGGGTTATCGGTATCGGGGTTCGCCGCGCTGACCCAAATGGCGATGGCGTCGGACGCCTGTACGCGTTCGAGTGAACGCTGCGAGTACTGCTTACGGCCGCTGTGACTGAAAACGATGACCGCGTCGTCGGACCGCAGCTCGGGTCCATAGAGGGCGAAATCGTAGGAGGCCCAAGCTGACGTGTCACGGCCGATGGCCCGCAGCCAATGTGTGACTATCAATGCGGCATTGTGCGACGTACCGGTACCGACTGCGAAAATTCTTTTTGCACTCTTGAGTGCGCGTGCGGCCGCATCCACCGGTTCGGTCGCCTCGAGCAACCGTGCGAGCTCGTCCGGCTGACTTTGAATTTGACTGTAAGCTTTGTATGTCGATACGTCTCTTGTCATCACAGCCCCTTTTAGCTGACAGCTATCAAGACATTTCCGCAAGCGTATCGTCGAGTCGATCGAGAAACGCATCGCACACAGTCTCATCATGCGCAATGGATAGGTACAACTTGGTGCCCATCGGGTTAAGAAACACGCCGCGTTTAAACAGACCGAGCATAACCTCGCGCGCGCGTGACTTGTCGGCGTGCTGTGTCGAGCGATAGTCTCGCACGGGCTCGCTGGAGAATACGACTTGCGCGAGTGGTCCATCACCGATCACCTGTGCCGCGATTTGGCGTTGTGCGAGCATTGCTCGCATACCATCGCGCAGGTACTGCCCAAGGGCATGGAGGTGATCGTAAGTGCCCGCCTGCGCAAAGATAGAGAGCGCCGCATGCGCGGCGGCAGTAGAAATGGGATTGCCGCCCAAGGTGGATGCCACCCAGACATAATTCGGCGCACCCAAGCGATCTTCGCGTACCATCTCCATGATGTCTTGTCGGCCGCCGAACGCACCGATCGGATAGCCGCCACCGAGCGCCTTACCGTACGCCACAAGATCGGGAACGACGCCGTAGTACTCTTGCGCGCCGCCATAAGCGAGACGAAAGCCGGTGACCACCTCGTCGAAGATAAGCAGGATACCGTTGTCGCTTGCTAGCGCGCGCACGCCTTCTAAGAAGCCGGTTTCGGGTGGGGTACAACGCTGCAATGGCTCTAAAATGATGGCCGCGAGCTCTTTCGCGTGCTCGACAACGATGCGTTGCGTGAATTCGAGGTCGTTGAACGGGGCGACGAGCACGTCATGCTTAACGATGTTATCGATTCCGGCACTGGTTGGATCGGGCTGCGGAAACGCGGGGGGATCCGACGGGAACAAGCTGGTGACACCGATTTCGTTCGCGCCGTGATAAGCGCCCTCGAACTTGAGGATCTTACTGCGTCCGGTAAAAGCCCGCGCGAGACGTTGGCAATACATCGTTGCCTCGGTGCCGGAGGCGCAAAAGCGCAGCGCATCACAGGCGGGACTCAATTGCACGATCTCCTCGGCTAGCAGCAATGCGTTCTCGCTGATGTAGGCGAAATTGGAGCCGAGCGGTGCCTGCGCGGTGACTGCCTCCACCACTCGAGGGTGCGCATGGCCCACCAGCACAGAGCCCCAGCCGATTGAAAAATCGATAAACCGCCGGCCGGCGCTGTCCCAAAGCTCACAACCCCGCCCGTTGGTGATTACCATCGAAAGTTCGGCAGGCAAATTGAACTCGCCGTTGGAGCCGGCTGGAAACACAGCCAAGGCGCGATCTCGGAACGTATTCATCACTTACTCTGCTCCTTCTCCGGGGGTAGTCAGCGCGTCACCTATTGGTACTTGCGCCAGGTCTTGCAATACTTGATGATTGTCGTCCCCCTGGTTTTTCAGCGCACGGGGCGCAAGCACGCACTTTAAGGCGGTTACGCGCTAGCGACAAGCCTGCGCGTGAGCGAAAAGCCGCTCGAGGATGGAGATGTGCGCGTAGCTAAATTCGCAGCCTGGTCTGCCGTTGTTCTCATCGGCCTGCTCGTCGTGCTCATCGTGATCCTGTTGTCGATCGACGTCACCGTCTATCGTGGGCCGTTGCAATCGGCAATCTCTACAAGGCTTGGGCGGCAGGTGACATTTGCGGGCGAGATGTCGCTATCACCGTCCTTGCGTCCGAAGATTGTGGTCGAGGACGTGCGCATTGCCAATCCATCGTGGGCATCACGGGATTATCTTCTGCGCGCTAATCGTATTGGCGTCCAAGTCGCGCTGCTGCCGCTTCTCCAAGATCGGGTGGAGCTGCTCGATGTGGACTTGGAAGGGCTCGATTTACAGCTTGAAGTGAGTGCGGACGGGTCAAAAAATTGGACGTTTCTTGAGAGAAAAAAGAAGAAACCGAAAACGCCAGGAGTGCTCCCCGAAGTCAAGATAAAGTCCTTGAGACTCGAGCAACTCGTCATCACGTACCTCGCTGGTTCCGATAAACGTGAGGCAGTCACGATCTCCGACGCCCATGTTACGTTCGCGCGCGACCAGCCTGTCACGATCGAAGCGACGGGCCGGTATCGCGACACGCCATTTTCGCTGTCATTCAATGGTGGCACCGCCGCACAATTCCTCGCGGCCACTAGGCCCTGGCCGGTCGAGATCGCAGCACGGATAGGCGGGGCAATCGTCGACGCCGATGGGCTGATCACCCGGCCGCTTGACGAGAAGGATTTCGACCTTCGTATCGATATCAAAGGCGAGAAATTTGCCGACCTCTCCGCGTTTCTGCCCGTTGACTTGCCGGCGCTTGGGTCTTATGCGGTGACGGCGCGCGTGATCGAGGCGAATGATCGCTACCGTATCACAGGATTGAGCGGTCATTTGGGGGACGAGGGTGCACCGATCAACTTGTCGGTAGACAGTGGCAAGGTTGCGCTGTCGGCGACCGAGCCAATCGAGTTGGAGCTGAGCGGACGCTATCGAAATAGCCCTTTCACGGTGACGGGCGAAGGCGGTGCACTCGGGGAGCTCATTCAATCGACGAAGCCGTGGCCGCTTAAGGTAGCCGCCCGGGTTGACGGGGCGGAATTAAACGTCGAAGGGACGATTGCGGAACCGAAGACTGGCCAGGGCTTAGATTTGCAAGTCGATGTCCGCGGCAAGCAATTCAAAGAACTTGAAGCGATCGCAGGTAGGACGTTACCGGCGCTTGGATCCTATCGGCTAGCGGGTCGGGTGCGCGAACAACACAAGGGCTACCTGTTAACGAATCTCGAGGGGCACATCGGTGACCGAGGGGTGCCGCGGCGCGTGGACATCACCAAAGCCGCCGTCGCACTACCGCAAGATGAGCCGGTTAGCTTGAGCATCGATGCGCTTTATCGCAAGCAGCGCATCTCGGTGTCTTTTCGTGGCGGCACGCTCGCGAAGCTGTTGGAAAACAAGCCCTGGCCGGTCACTGTATCCGCACGTGCAGCCGATACCCACGTTAAGGTCGAGGGGACCATTGCTCAGCCACTCGAGCGTAGGGGCGTGGACCTGAAGGTCAACGTCGATGGCACGCGACTGGCTTTATTAGGGCTGCTGCTCGGTACAGAGCTGCCGTCATTGCAGTCCTATAAGCTCTCCGCGCGGGTGGTCGAGAGTGTCGACGGTTATACCGTTAGAGACCTGAAGGGTCAGATGGCTGAGAGCGATGTTGCGGGTACGGTTGCCGTTCAGCTCGACCAGTCCAGGCTGGGCGTTAGTGCAGAACTAAGATCAAGTAACTGGAGCCTGAAGCAACTCCTGGCAACTAGAAAGAAGAAACCTACTAAGGCTGATAAAGCCCATCCCCTCGACTTCGTTCTGCCGGTCGCCGACCTACGTCGCATCGATGCGGATCTGGATCTCAGTATCGGGCGCATTAGCGGCGGTCCTGTCGAGATCCGCGATCTGGCGACGCGCGTACGGCTCGATAACGGCCATCTCACTTTGGAGCCGGTACAAGTGGCGCTAGCCGGCCTCTCGATTCAAGGCCGTATCGGCGTCGATGCGCGCAAGGAGGTGCCGTCCGTGGCACTTGAGCTTTCGAGCCGCGACGTTGACATTGCTCAAGTGCTACGGGTCTTTGCCGAGATAGACGGTTTTACGAGTAAGGCGGAAGGCTTGAACGTCACATTTAAGGGCGCGGGCGAAAACATAAGGGTGTTATTAACTCAGGGCAATATCAATGCGTCTGCGTCAGGTGTTGACCTGGCCTTTCAACGCAATGGTTCAGCGCAGCCTGTTGCGCTACACATCGCCAGTATCGACGCGAACGCCCGACACGGTGGCGAGATGCGGATCGCGGCCGACGCCGTCTATCGCGAGGTTCCGATTAATCTGGTACTAAGTGGAGAATCGCTTAGCCGCCTAATGGAAGACCGCAAGTCTTGGCCATTGACCTTATCGGCGCGTACCGGCAAGACCTCATTAGTTCTAAAGGGCGACGTAACGTGGCCCATTGATACGGAAAATTTCACCCTGGCACTTGCGTTGAAAGGCGAAAGCGTGGACCAGCTTGACCCGCTGCTCAAGACTCGGTTGCCGCCGTATGGTCCCTATGTCTTAAGTGGCCAGCTTGAGAGGAAAAGCAAAGCGTTCAGCCTCTCCGACCTTGATGCCCAGATAGGCCTGAGTCACCTTAAGGGCAAGCTGGCCTGGTCCACGGCTGGACCGCGCCCGGAAATCACGGCAGAGTTTGAGTTTGATCCACTTCACCTCGAACGGGCGATCGAGGGCCTAACGCGTAAATACGGCAGCGCTGATGAAAAGATAGAGAGAGATCTTGTCTTGCCTGAGTTTTCGATTCCCGTCGATACATTGCGCAGCATCGATTTGGATTTTGATCTGCGGGCGACCGAAGTGCTTGGCGCACAAACCGATCTCGGTGACGTAAAGTTTAAGCTGTTCCTGAAGAACGGCCGGTTGGCGATATCGCCATTCGAAGCCAGGTTATCAGGCGGAGAGATCTCGACAGACTTACAGCTCGATGCAAGCAAAGAAACACCGACAGCCGCCTTCCTGTTACAGATAAAGCATCTCGATTACGGGACGTTACTCAAAGAGTTGGGCGTAGAGAGAGTCTTGGAGGCGCGCAGCGCCGATTTCGACATTAGGCTCGTCGGCGAGGGTGCGACCTTGCACAGTCTGCTCGGAAGCGCCAATGGCAGGATCGTGTTTGTGAGTGGTCCAGCCGACTTTGCCGGCGCCGATCCGTTACGACTCGCGAGCCTGACGGGAATGATTATGACGGCCTCGACCTCGAGTCAAGACAACACCCAGCTCAACTGCATGGTCTGGCCGTTTGAGATCACCGGAGGCGTGGCTCGCAGTGAGCTTATCTTGATCGATATGCCCCGTTACACGATTGGCGGTAGCGGCACGATCGATCTGGCCACGGATAAACTGAAGATGGTGTTCAGACCGAGGCCGAAGTCGCCGAGATTGATGAGTTTGGCGATCCCGGTCGAGGTCAAAGGGTCGATGATGAAGCCCGAGGTCGACACAGCCAAGAAAAGGAGGCGGCTAACCTTGCAGATTTTTGTGCCGCTCTTGTGGATCAAACCCGGGACCGGCGTGGAGAACCCCTGTGTGGAGGCGATTGCTAGCCTGGATCCGGCAACGGGAAAACCGAAGAAGGAGAAAAAACAGACCCAGCCGCCTGATCCGTTTGGCAAGTCTGGCGGCAACTAGCCCCGTCGCACTAGAAATTGAACAGGGTGTAAAGCTTTAGACCGTTGTAGTTCGTGTCGAAGCTGATGCGCTCGTTGTCGTCCGTGTCCTCGGCGTCCAGATCGATGCCGAAGCGGTCGA
>JBHICC010000059.1:0-13513 GCA_046759385.1 Acidiferrobacterales bacterium
CTTGCCATCGACCCTTTCAACTGCTTCTGTGCAAAGAAGAGACTGCGAATATCGAATTTAACCTCGGGACCAGCGGCAAAGCCGAATACTACGATAACCCCAGTTGGCTTAGCAGCTTCAATGCTCTTAGCCAGCACATCGCCGGCCAGGTTGTCGATGACGACATCAGCACCGCGGCCATCGGTCCACTCCTGGACTCGCTCCACGAGATCTTCATTGCGGGTGTTGATCACGAAGTCCGCTCCGATCTGCTTCACAAAGTCCGCCTTTGACGCGTTGCGTATGGTCGTGGCCACTTCGGCTCCGAGCGCCTTGGCAACTTGAATCTGCATGCTGCCGGAACCGGAGGCGCCGGCCTGCACCAGGACCTTGTCACCGGCCTTGACGCCGCCGACTTCTTTCACCGCACGCACAGCGGTAGCAAGCACGACGGGCAAGGTCGCCACTTCCTCGGGCTTGAGGCCGGTCTCGTCCTTCAACAGATAGCGTGCCGGAACTTCGATGTACTGCGCGTACGTTCCCGGGATGTGCAGACCGGGCAGACCAAAGCTCGGTGCCTGGCTCGCCGGATAGATGTCGTAGTCTTGCTCGCTCTGGGGATAGCCCGGAACGACTACGACGCGCTCACCGATCTCAAAGCCCGTCACGCCTTTGCCGAGGCGAAACACCCCGCCGGCAGCATCAGCACCAAGAATGTGCGGCAACGGCAACTCGGGAACGACCGATCCTTCACGCAGATAATGGTCTAAGCGGTTAACACCGGCCGCGAGTATCTTGACCAGAATGTGGCCGGCCTTGGGCTTCGGCGTTTCGATATCTTCGTACTTAAGCACGTCAACATCGCCAAATTGATGGATGATTGCTGCTTTCATTTGCGTCACCTCCTAAACTGCGTTTGCTCAAAAATGGGCGAAACACCTAGAATATACACAGCATACCTAGCCATACCTTTGTGATAAACTGGAAGATCTTGTAAAGACTTATGCGAAATTTGCAAAAATATGGATAGCGTGGCTGGTATGCGAGTCTTCACGCGGGTGGTCGAGGCGGGAGGCTTCTCGGCAGCGGGCAGACAGCTTGGAGCATCACCTTCTTCTGTGTCGCGTCAGATCAACGAGCTTGAGGACACGCTGGGCGCGCGGCTCTTCCACCGTACGACGCGCAAGCTTAGCCTGACCGAGGCCGGTCGGCTTTACCACGAACGAGCAGCGCGGATCTTGACGGATGTCGATGAGGCCAGGCTTGCCGTTTCACAAATCGGCGCAGCCCCCAGCGGCATACTGCGCGTTACGGTCGCGGAGAGTCTAGCCCGTCGTCACATCGTGCCGACAGTAGCGACATTCCAACAACGCTTCCCTGCCGTTCAGATCGCGCTTTCGATAACGGATCGCCTCGTCGACCTTGTTGACGAAGGGTTTGATCTGGCGATTCGAGTGGGCCGCCCTCGGGATTCGAGCCTTGTGGCCCGCAAGATTGGGTCAGGCCGTCGTATCGCCTGCGCGGGTCGTGCTTACTTGAGGAAAGCGGGTCGTCCGAAAGAACCAGCCGATCTCGTGGATCACAATTGCGTGACGTTTAGACGGCATCCCGGTAGCAACGTCTGGAGTTTCCGAGTCGGTCGCAGCACGGCTAACATCCGTGTCACCGGTAACCTGTTTGCTGACAGTGGTGAATGTCTGGTCGCTGCCGCGTTAGCGGGCATCGGGATTATACTGGTTCCTGCGTGGCTCGTAGGAACCGACGTTAAGAAAAGACGATTGCTCGAAGTGTTACCGGAGTTCGAAGTCGTACCAAGCGACTCGCCTTTGTATGTGCTCTATCCCCACCAGCGTTATCTACCGCCGAAGGTACGCGCATTTATTGACTTCTTGGTCGAGCGTTTTGCCGGTGAGGTATCTTGGGACACGAAGTACTAATTAGGCCGTTGCCTCGGCAATTGACTCTTCAACAATGGTAAAGGCCTGATCGAGCTCATCCTGACTCACTGTAAGCGGAGGCGTAAGCGTTATGACGTTTCCCGTCGTGAGCTTGAAGCTGAGACCCCTAGTCAGTGCGTTGTAAAGGATTTCCTCAGCGAGTGCATCGGCCTGCTCACGCGTCGCTTCCGGCGGGAAGATCTCCATGCCGAGCAGCAGCCCGAGCCCACGCACATCGCGAATCACGGGATGTCTTGCTTTCATCGCCCACAGGCGCTCCATTGCGTGCTTGCCCAACTTTTCACTATGTTCAAGCAGATTTTCTTGTTCGACGACCTCAATCGCGGCCAGAGCAGCCGCACAAGCGACTGGGTTTTTCTCGTGCGTGTAGTGCCCAAGCGCGCGTTCCTGTGCTAGGTCGAGATCCTCCCGTGCGATCAATGCGGCCAACGGAAAGATGCCGCCGCCTAGCCCTTTGCCAATCACTAGCATGTCAGGCTCGATGCCGTAGTGCTCACATGCGAACATCTTGCCTGTGCGCCCGAGGCAATGCGGGATCTCGTCGAGAATCAGCAGCGTCCCATGCCGGTCACAGGCCTCCCGGATAATTTTCCAATACTCCTTGGGGGGTATGAGGGGTGTAGCACGCACGGTCTCGGCGATAACGGCGCCGACGTCGCCCTCCTTCTCCAACACGTAACCAACATACTGGGCACATTTAAGAGTACATTCGCCCCCGCAACCCCAGGGGCAGTGCTGGGCATCAGGTGGCGGAACATGCTCCGTCCCTGGGAGCAGCGGCCCCATGTCCTGTCGAAAAATCGCCTCACCGCCAACAGAAATTGCATCGAGTGAGGCACCATGAAAGGACTCCCACATCGATACGGTCTTGAACCGGCCGGTGACGATGCGCGCCAGTTTCAACGCCATGCCGATTGCACTGGTGCCGCCTGGCGCGAACAACACCTTATTAAGTGGGCCGGGTGCGAGCTCGGTCAGCTTCTTGGCCAGTTGGATGGCGGGGATGTTCGTATAGCGCCGACTGCAGAACGACAAGGTTTCCATCTGCTCGGAGATCGCGCGCATCACCTGCGGGTGGCCAAAACCAACCTGATGAACATTGTTGCCGTGAAAATCGAGGAAGCGCTTCCCCTGCAGGTCTTCCAAGTATGCGCCCTTACAGGTAGCGAGCACGTCTAGGCAAGGTGTGGATAAGGATTGATGTAAGAAATACTTGGCGTCCTGCGCCAACCAATCGCGTGTCTCCTGGTCCAAGTGTGTCTTTTGCCACGCGTCGCGACGCGGCGACAGATTAAGCTCTCCCTCGGAGTGGAAACGTGACAGAGCATCCTGAGGTCGGCGCATCATGTCCGAATCGCTGGTGTTTCTCATAAGTAGTCTCTCGGATTATCAAGCCCTGTATTGTAATTGACCCTACTGCTTTTGCAGCCGCCTCGATCTTGGCATCTTGACAGTGTTTCACCAGCCCCTTATGAATAGCGTTTCAAGCAAGCGCCCCAACCGATTAGAGCGATGCGAGATCGATCACCACCCGCGCCAGAGCGCCGTCAGTTTGCCAGCGACAACTATGCGGGTATCTGCCCCGAAGCATGGGCTGCGCTGGAGGTTGCCAACGTAGGGCATGCCCCCGCCTACGGCGAGGATGCGTGGACGGCACGAGCTTGTGACCTGATCCGCGAGCTGTTCGAGATCGACTGCGACGTGTTCTTCGCCTTCAACGGTACCGCTGCCAATGCCATGAGTCTGGCGGCCATGTGCCAGTCGTACCACAGTATCATTTGCCATCAGTTCGCGCATATCGAAACTGACGAGTGCGGCGGGCCCGAGTTTTTTTCCAACGGCACCAAGGTGCTTTTGGTTGAAGGCGAAAACGGCAAGGTCGACCTTGATGCCGTGCGCGAAACCGTGCAGCGCCGCGCCGATATTCACTACCCAAAGCCGCGCGTGCTTAGCGTTACCCAGGCGACGGAAATGGGCACGACCTATAGTGTCGCGGAGCTCGGCGAGGTCAGCGAAGCCGCTCGCGAGCTCGGGCTTCGCCTGCACATGGACGGTGCCCGGTTTGCGAACGCGGTGGCCTCGCTCGGAGTATCGCCCAAGGAAATAACCTGGAAGGTCGGTGTTGATGTGCTTTGCTTCGGGGGGGCCAAAAACGGAACACCGGTCGGCGACGCCGTGGTTTTTTTCAACCGCGAAATGGCGCAGGAGTTCGAGTTCCGCTGTAAACAAGCGGGACAGTTAGCTTCGAAAATGCGTTTCTTGGCTGCGCCTTGGGTAGGCTTGCTCGAAAACAATGCATGGCTTAAGCACGCAGGCCATGCAAACGCATGCGCGAAGCTACTTGAGTCGGAGCTACGCGACGTCGAGGGTATCGACATACTCCTTCCCGCCGAAGCCAACGCGGTATTTGCGAGCCTGCCCGAGGCTGTTGCTGCAGGCTTGCGTGATCGCGGTTGGCGCTTTTATACCTTCATCGGATCAGGTGGTGCGCGCTTTATGTGCTCCTGGGATACGGCCGAAGAGGATGTGCGCGCGCTGGCGAGCGACGTGCGCGAGGTCTGTCGCACGCATGCGCTTAAGCCAGCCAAACACAAACAAGCTTGAAGCGTCTGCTCTTAATCGGGCCGCACACGCGAAAGTACCTGGTCTATCAGCTCGGGATCACCCGCAGCGATAACGGTACCGTCTGACTGCATGGTCAGCGGTTTGCCGCGCCAGTCGACCACGATCCCACCGGCATTGCGCACGATGGGATCGAGCGCACCGAAGTCATGGTTATCGAGCTCCGCGTCGACGAGCAGATCGACCAGACCTGAGGCGACGAGACCGTAGGAATAACACTCAACACCATAGCGCACCCACTTAACACCCCGCCGTAGACTGACCACTTGGTGATCGTAAACCTCGGTGCGATTGTCAGGACCCGCGGCGCACAACACCGCTTCGGAAAGCGTCGCACAAGGCCGCGTGTGCACGGCCGCCTTATTCCAAGTCGTGCCGTGACCGTCAGCGCCCACCCAACGGTCCCGCAAAATCGGTTGCTCGACGACACCGAGCACAAAACGCCCGCCATGAGCGAGTGCAATTAAAATACCGAACAAAGGAACTCCAGCGAGATAGGATTTCGTGCCATCCACAGGATCCAGTACCCAGACGAATTCGGCATCGCCACGCACCGAAGGGTACTCCTCGCCCATAACACCGTGATCAGGATAAGTCTGTTCAATTAGCCCTCTTAGGGCGTACTCGGTCTCCTTATCGACCTGAGTCACGGGACTGCCGTCGCCTTTTATCTCGACGGCAATAGGCTTACGGTAATACCGACGATGGATATCGCCGCCGATGTCCGCCAGGTGATTGGCAAACTGTACGAACTCCTGGGGACAGCGTTGCATCAGGGACGCAGGCGCATCGCGCTGGGAACGGTCATTCGCTAGCGTTTGCGCCAGGATTGTGTCAAGCGGGCGACGAAACGACTGACCAGCGCGTGCAGGAGGCGCACGGCGGCCGACGTGTAGACAATCATCATTGCCATGGCAGCGGCAGAGGGAACCTCGCCGGCGTCGTCCATATTAAGTACCGCCACCGAGGCTAGCGCCGTGTCGGCCGAATAAAGAAATACGACGGCCGAAACCGTGGTCATCGCATTAACGAAGAGGTAGATGAAAATGTCCAACATGGCCGGCACACAAACGGGCACCGTCACCCGCCAGAAAGTCTTGTAAAACGGTGCTTTCAGCGACTGTGAGACAGCCTCGAATTCCGCGTCCATCTGCTTGAGTGCCGTAGTCGCGGTCAAGTGGCTCACCGTATAAAAGTGGGTGATCGTACAGATCACCAGTATCGCCATAGTCTGGTAGATGAAATTCAGCGGATTGTTCGGGTCGTTAAAGAAAAAGATATAGGCAAGACCGAGGACGATCCCCGGCACCGCCAACGGCATGATGGCCATAAACTGGATCAGCCCGCGGAAACGCTCAAAACCCCTGCTCTTCTCGATTAGATAGGCGCCGCTGAAGATGACGAGCGTACCTATTACCGCCGTCAGCCCGGCCATTATCAGACTGTTTTGGTAAGCACCCCAACTGCCGCCGTCCCTCAGCTCGAAGTCGTAGTTATAGAGCGTGAAGCTGAGGTTATAAGGCCACAACTGGATGAAGGAAGCAAACGCGGCAACGGCGAGAATACCGAGAATCAAAGCGCTGACGACGCTGCAAAAGCCAAACATTACAGCATCGAAGCGCTTGTTCGGCTTCGGTTCGTACGGCACGGCGCGCGCCGACAGCAGCGCTATCTGCTTGCGTTGCACCAGGCGGTCGGCGATGAAGGCGACAACCGCGGGCACCAACAGCACCATGCCGACCACCGCTCCCATCTCGAAGTTCTGCTGACCGATCACCTGTTTGTAAACATCGACGGCCAGCACGTTGTATTGGCCACCGATCACCTTGGGTACGCCAAAATCCGTGATCACTAGTGTGAAAACAACAAAACACGCGCTCAGAAGACCGTACTTGATGCCCGGCAAAGTCACGGTAAAGAACGTTCGAATTTTGCTCGCTCGCAACGATTCCGCCGCCTCGTAGAGCCGCGCGTCGGCCAAGGATAACGCCGTAGTGATGAGGATGAGCGCATGGGGAAAAGTCCAGAAGACCTCGCCCATGACAATGCCGATGGGCCCGTAGATCGAATACCCCATCAACAGCCCCTTGATCATGCCTTGGTTGCCAAACAAGTAAATGAGCGAAATAGCAGACAAGAGCGATGGCGCCAGGATAGGAATAAACGCGATGCCCCTGAAAAGCGCCTTGCCCCGCATGCACGACCGCGTCAGCGCGTAGGCGAACACGAAAGCGAGACTGATGGTAATGACAGTGCTGATGATCGATATCG
This sequence comes from Acidiferrobacterales bacterium, assembly GCA_046759385.1. Lineage (GTDB taxonomy): Bacteria > Pseudomonadota > Gammaproteobacteria > Acidiferrobacterales > SPGG2 > JBHICC01. The sequence goes on from JBHICC010000059.1 coordinate 6,831, forward strand.
TCAGACTGTTGTAAATAGAATGGAAAAGCGCCGGGGTCGAAAAGTACTCAGCGTAGTTGGCGAGCCCGAGAAAATTACCATCTTTGTCCTCGAAGCTTTTCGACAACAGCGTGTAAAGCGGCAAGATCACAGCGATCGCGAGCCATACGCCAAGGACAACGATGGCTCCCCGCATGATCCAGTCATCGCGGCTGAGCTTCGGCTTAACGACGGGTGCGACGCCGGCAGAGACCGCGGCATCAGCCATGATCCAGCCTTCCCGGATAGATGCGGATGCGTTCCTTGGGAACCAAGATTGGGAGCATATCGCCCTCAGAGATGTTCATACGACGGACCAGGTTGATGGAGAGATCGGCTCGCAGGCGGACTTCACCCATAGCCTCCGACGCCAGGTCGACACGAAGGAAGGAGCCCAGGAACTCTGTGGACTCAACACGGACTTCGATCGCGTTCTCGTCGCTATCCTCCGCGCCCTGGACGACGATGTCCTCGGGTCGGATGGCGATCGTCACTTCCGTCCCCACTGCCAGCCCGTCCACTTCACAGGCCAAATCGAGGCTACCGAGGTGCACCCGATGGGGCCCGGCCATGGCGCCAGGCAGGAAATTCATGGTGCCGATGAAGTCAGCAACAAAAGACGTCGCCGGTTCGCGGTAGATCTCAAGCGGTGTGCCGATCTGATCGATGACACCGTGATTCATCACCACTATCCGATCAGCCATGGTGAGCGCTTCTTCCTGGTCATGTGTGACCATGATCGTGGTCACGCCGAGACGCTTCTGCAATTCTCTGACCTCGTGGCGCAGGTGCACCCGCACCTTCGCATCGAGCGCAGAAAGCGGCTCGTCTAATAGCAGAAGACCGGGGGAGGTGGCGAGCGCTCGTGCCAAAGCGATGCGCTGCTGCTGGCCGCCAGAGAGCTGGGCGGGGTATTTGCGCTCTTCCTGCGGCAGGCCGATGAGCTCAAGCAACTCTCGGACGCGTTTGTGCACATCCGCCTTTTTCATACGTCGGTTTTCCAACCCGTAGGCGACGTTTTTATACACCGTCAGGTTGGGGAACAGCGCGTATGACTGAAAGACAATGCCGAAGTCGCGTTCAGTAGGCGGAAGGCTCGATATATCAGCGCCACCTTGCTCGATTCGACCACTGGTTTGTATGTCAAGACCGGCGATGGCTCGGAGCAAAGTGGTCTTGCCGCACCCCGAAGGCCCGAGAAAGCAGACGAACTCGCCTTGATAGACGTCTAACGAGATGTCCTTCAGTGCCGTGAAGGCGCCGAACATCTTCGTGACGTTGCTGATGCGTAAATAGAGCGCGCCCCGATCGTCCGCGCCCACGGATGTCCCCTCCATCGCCATGACATCACCTCTCGCGGCACCCATGATAGGCCGGCTAGCGCTTGAAAATAAAGACCCAGTCGCCCACACAAGAGCGACTGGGTCCTATTGCGCAACTAAATAGGCGATTACTTCTTCTTTGGCTCCGACTTCACGCCGTAGCGATTCTGCCATTCCTTGAGGATGCGTATGCGGTTGGCTGCTGCCCAAGCAAAGTCGTTCGGGCTGAGCATCTTCTCGAGGAGATCTGGCGGAAAGTGTTTCACCGGGCGCGCAATGCCAGGCATGGCGACAACCGCATACTCGCGGTTATAGATCTCGTTGGCTTTCTTGGTCACCGACCAGTCGGCGAGCTTACGCGCTGCGTCGAGCTTTTTGGTGTTGCGAACGATGCCAAAAGACTCGAGATCCCAGCCGACGCCCTCCGCGGGTGTAACGATCTCTAGCGGCGCACCCTTGGCTTTGGACTTTGCACCCCGATACGCGAACGACACGCCGATCGGAATTTCACCGGAGGCCGCCTGCTTGCAAGGCTTCGAACCGGAATGGGTGTACCAGGCGATGTTCTGGTGCAGCGCATCCATGAACTTCCATGCCTCCTTTTCACCAAAGATCTGCATCCAGCTCGAGACGTCGAGGAAACCCGTACCCGAGGAGTTCGGGTTCGGCATAACGACGTGCCCCTTGTAGACCGGCTTGGTCAAATCCTTCCAGCTTTTCGGCAGCGGCAGTTTCTTTTTCTTCCCTTCGACCGTGTTGTAGCAGACCGCCGCGACCCACGCTCGCTGCCCGACCCATAGTGGTGGTTTGTTGCTCGGGTCGTAATACTTTGGATCGAGCTTCTCCAATCCTTTCGGCGCGTAACCTTGGAAATACCCCTCGTTGGCGAGCAACAACAAGCTGGTTGCGGCGATGCCCCAGACGATATCGGCCTTGGGATTGGCTTTCTCGGCCAACAGCTTCGCTGTCATGATACCTGTGGAGTCGCGTACCCACTTGACGTTGACACCGGGGTAGTCCTTTTCGAATTCCCTCTTGAACATGGCCAACTCGTCGGCCTCGATCGCCGTGTAAACCAAAAGATTGGTTTTGGCGACCGCGGTTCCGGTAGCCATGAACGTGATCAGAAGGGCTACTAGAGAGAACGATAGTATCCTGAGACCTAAGAACTTCGTTTTCATGATGGAGACTCCTCCGTTCAGACGTGGTGAAAACGCTCGATGTCCGCGCAGGGGTAATGCTTATCGACTCAAAACGGCCCCGTTCTTAATACCCCCGCAGGGACGATGAGTGGCCCTATCATAACGCGTTTGGCGTACCTGAACATCCTTCGGGCAGTAATGACCTCGGGAAACCTGCCAATGCGTCAGGGCGCATAAGTGCCGAATTAGAAGCATATTTTTCAGAATGCATATGACCGCTGTATGACCGCACTAGTTACCAGATTATTAACGCGCGGGGTCTAAGCCACATGCGGGAACGCATATCACGGGCCATCGCACGACTTCGGGAAAGAGGAACCGAGTGCGGCTTGTTGCCACCCTGAGCCAAATATAGAATCCTGCCAAACACAGGAATTCAGCAAACCGATGGCACAGGCAGCGACGCGGACCCGCAACACGAACCCGGCTCATGAAGCGCGGCTGCTCATCCGCGCTGGCAAGCATACCGGGCACACCGCGGGTCTAGCGCATGGTTACGTGCAGGGCAATCTCTGCATTCTACCCGCGGACTATGCCACCGAGTTTGCGGCCTTTTGCCAACGCAACGCCAAACCCTGTCCACTGATCGGAATGAGCGCAGCCGGTGACCCCCATCTGCCGACCTTAGCTGAAGACCTCGACATCCGTACCGATGTACCGCGTTATCGTGTGTTCCGCGATGGCAAGCTGGTCGATGAGCCGACTGAGATCAGTGGTGTATGGCGCGATGATTTGGTGACGTTCGTGCTGGGTTGTTCGTTCTCTTTCGAGCAGGCGCTGCTGGAAGCAGGCGTGCCCCTGCGTCATATCGAGCGCGGTGACAATGTCGCTATGTATAAAACCAACATCGATACCGTGTCAGCGGGAAGATTCGGCGGGAAGATGGTGGTTTCAATGCGCCCGCTCAAACCGGCAAACGCCATTCGAGCGATTCAGGTCACGTCACGACTTCCAAACGTCCACGGCGCGCCGATACATATCGGCCTGCCCGAGCTCATCGGTATTGACGACCTAGAGCGGCCGTTTGCCGGTGACCCACCGCATATCCGCGACGATGAATTGCCGGTCTTTTGGGCCTGCGGCGTTACCCCGCAGGTTGCAGTCGAGCAGGCGCGCCCGCCACTTTGCATCACCCACAAACCAGGGGCGATGATCATCACCGATTTGTCGAATAGCAGCCTCGCAGTTTTCTAGAGTCTCTACCCTCCAAGAAAAACCCGCTTGACCTCATCGCTCTTGAGAAGCGCATCAGATTCGCCGTCTAGCACAAGCCGGCCACTTTCGAGAATATAACCGCGGTCAGCCATGCTCAGCGCGACTTGCACATTCTGTTCAATGAAAAGAATGCTGACGCCATCGGCGTTGATACGCTTAAACGCTTCTTTCATTTCTTGCACGATGGCGGGGGATAGGCCGAGGAAAGGCTCGTCCACCATTAAGAGCTTGGGACAAGACATGAGCCCACGACCGAGCGCCAACATCTGCTGTTCACCGCCGCTTAATGAGTGTGCGAGCTGGTTTTCGCGCTCGAGCAGGCGCGGAAACAGCTCATAGACTTGCTGAAGCATTTCTTCGCGCTTTGAACGGGCATCAGGATGGTACCCACCGAGCCAAAGGTTTTGGCGCACGGTCAGGTAAGGAAACACCCGCCGTCGCTCGAGAATGTGCGCCAGGCCTTGGCGCACAATTTCGTGAGAGGGACGCCGGTCGATGCGCTCGGTTTGAAACTCGATTGCTCCTGCTTTGGGCTGCAGTAGCCCGGAAATGGTATTAAAAATCGTGCTCTTGCCTGAGCCATTCGGACCCAGCAGACTGACGATCTCACCCGCCGTGACCTCGAGTGACACGCCCCAGACGACTTGATAGTCGCCGTAGCTCACCTCTAGATCGGAAACCTTAAGCATAGGCAAGCCCGAGATAGGATTCGATCACATTTCGGTCATTCTGGATTGCTTCCGGAGAACCCTCGGCAATCTTTCGGCCCAGATGCAAGGCCACAATACGATCTGAGAAAGACATCAACACCTGCATATTGTGTTCGATCACAATCATGGTCATGCCCTGCCGCTTTAGGCGATTCACGAGCTCGATCAGCCCCGGCAGGGTGCGCTGATCTACACCGCCGGTGACCTCGTCCATCAATAACAGACGAGGCTGCGTCGCCATCGCGCGGGCCAGTTCGAGACGCTTGCGTTGACCGGTGCTGAGCATGTACGCGCGATCGCGCCGCTTCTCCAGTAGACCGACAAAATTCAATGCGGCAAGTGCGTGTTCACGGGCGCCGCGCACGTTGGCCGTGTGCTGCAGCACACCGACCATGACGTTCTCCTCAACCGTCATGTCGTGGAAGGGTCTCAATTTCTGAAACGTGCGCGCTATTCCGAGGCGATTAATCTGATCCGGGCGCAAGCCACGCAGTCGCTGGCCTGCAAAAAACACTTCGCCGGCATCTGGTCTGTAAAAACCTGTGATGAGCTCGAACAAAGTGGACTTACCGGCCCCGTTAGGACCGATTAACCCAAGGATCTCGCCCTGCGCTACCGCAAAGGAGATGTCCTCGTTGGCAACCAGCCCGCCAAAGTGCTTAGTGAGACCGCGTACCTCAAGCATTGCTCTGCGCCTACCCCTTTTGTGTTGACGCACGAAAACGCCAGTCTTTAACGATGCCGAACAGACCGCTCGGGCGGAAGATACAGATCAATACAATCAACGCACCGTAGATCATCAGATCCACCGTGCCGCCGGTACCGCCAAAGTAAATGCGCGTTGCCTCCGACAGCGGTACAAGCACAGCAGCCCCGATTACCGGCCCCCACAAGGTGCCAACGCCGCCCATGACCGCCATCAGCAACACCAGGATAGAAAGGGTTAGCGCAAACACCGTCTCTGGATCGATGACCAGCACATACTGTGCATAGAAGCTACCCGCCATCGACATGAAGGCTGCCGATAACATGTAAGCAAACAGCTTATACAGCGAGACATTCACGCCGAGGCTACTGGCTGCTTCCGGCTCCTCGCGAATCGCCCGAAAATAGAAACCCGCCTTCGAGCGCTCTAAGTAGGCCACGGCGACGCAAACAAGGGTCAGGAAGCCTAGTGCGACAAAATAATAAGGTATCTTCGATTCGTTAAACTGGAAGTTGAGCAGTGCATTTTCACGAACGATCGGTAGCCAGATACCCGAGGCAGCGCCAACAAACTCCCAGCGCTGAAACACGATTTGTACACTCTCGCCGATCACCAGGGTGGCGATCGCGAAGTAATGGCCGCGCAGACGTAAGGTCGGGATACCTATTACTAGTGCTACCGCCATAGCAATCGTAATGCCGACGAGCATGCCCAACCATGGCGAAACGTGATAGGTCGCGAATAGATAACCCGAGCTATACGCGCCAATACCAAAAAATACGGCATGGCCTAACGAGATCTGTCCGCAGTAACCCGCGAGGATGTTCCACGCTTGCGCCATCAGCGCGTAGAGGAAGATCAGAATCATCATGTGATGAGCAAACGGCGTGTTAAAGACGAACGGGAAAGCCACTAGCGCTACCAGCAACGTGATCGCTGCTAGCTTGTCGCGCCAAGCCAGTGGCGGTCGCAGGGGTTCGGCAAGCGCCGCCTGCAGTGCGACTTCCTGCTCGGTGCGCGTAGCCGAGCCTGAAACGGACGACGGCATTAGAACCTCCCAAAAAGACCTTGCGGTCGGAAAAACACCACCGTCAGGTACAGCCCGAAAATGATCAAGAGCTTATACGAAGGATCGAATAGCACTCCGCCGACGGACTCGAGCAAGCCGATTAACAAGCCCGCAAATAGGCAACCGAGAATGCTGCCGAAGCCGCCCAGGGCAACGGCAACGTAAGCGATTAACGCGAACTGAAAACCGACTTCGGGAAAGACGAAATAGAATGTCGTCAACAGCACGCCGGCTACGCCGACGCACGCTGAACCGATCATCCAGCCCAGCGCATACATACGGTCGGTAGCAATGCCCATCAGCGAGGCCGCCTGACGATCCTGCGCTGTCGCTTGCAATGCCAGACCTGTTTCTGTTCGTGTAATAAAAAAGTAAAGCGCCGCAAACCCCAATAGGCAACCTGCGCTGGCGACGATCTGCGGTAATCCGAGAAAGATGCCC
>JBHICC010000060.1:0-13290 GCA_046759385.1 Acidiferrobacterales bacterium
CGTTCCTTGCGAAGCACCTTCAATGATGAAGAGCTACGTCTACCAATGTCCGCTTTTGGCCGTAAGCAGTCATTCGTGAATGTCGGCTTCCGACCCAAAGTGGACATTCAGACCCCGCAATCGGCTCATCCTGGCTGAATGTCAGCTATCGCCCTAAAGCGTGTTGTTTCTGCCCATGAATGCCTTTCGGGTGCGGTAATCGCTTCAGGAAGTTACGTAATATAACCCTTCCCGGAACGGTCCTAATCCCAAAACGTAAAGCGCAAACGCGTCTCGTACTCAGCAATTCCTACAGGGCGTAGCATTCGCGGCTAGCTTCCTGACACCTCGCCGCCAGGGAGCAGGCGAGCGCACAAATGCAGTGCTTTATGGTCGATTATCTCGAGGATACACGCTCCAAGCAGCAGCGCTGTAGATTTAACCTGCATCTTCGCCTGTGCCGGGACTGCCGGCGCTACCTCGATAGGCCTATTCATAGAGCTCGGGCTCCAAAAAAACAAAGAAGGCGCCTTCTCGAATGAGGAGCGCTTTCCCCGAGTGGTGGGGACATATTGAGATTGGCAACTATCACCGCTCTTGAGTGTCCGGGTTTCAAGGGAGACGACAGGCCATGAACAACGGACGACCCTCTCTGGCGCCGGAGAACCTCGCTTTCCTCGAGGAGGCCTTCCTTGCATATCGCAAGGAGCCCTCGTCTGTTGAACCAGATCTAAGGCGCTACTTCGATAGCCTCTGTAATCGCACCGAGAACCCGGCTAGTTCTGCACAGGCAGCCCAGATGGCAACTGCAATGGGGAAACCAGCACTGCACCCTTGCCCCAAGGGCGTCACCGAAAGCGGTGACCGGGCGGCCTTCTTGAAGCGCTCCTCCCTGTTCGTCAACATGTCCGATGAGGATCTCGCCCGCGTCGCTGCGCTCACGAGTGTGGTTACCGTCGAGGAAGGCGAACCGGTGTTCCTGGAAGGCGAGTCAGGGGACAGCTTGTATATCATCACCGACGGCTCGGTGGTCGTGCGCAGCCAGGGCAAGATCCTCGCCGAGCGCGGGGTTGGGGAAGTCGTCGGCGAGCTTGCTGTCCTCGATAGCCAACCTCGCTCTGCTGACATCATCGCCAGGACAGCGGTCACGCTGTTGCAGATCCGTAGCAAGGACTTCCAGGATCTGCTACAGCACCGCGGCGATCTAGCCGGACAACTTCTGCGCGTCCTGGCCGCGCGAGTGCGCGGCCATAGCTCCCAGCAGGAACAGGTAGATCAGCTGGTCCGCGCCTACCGCGAGCGCGGCCACATCATCGCCAATCTCGACCCGTTGGGCAGACTTTCCCGCGCCCATCCCGCCCTGGAGCTCAAGTACTTCGGCCTCAGTGAGCAAGACCTGGGTTCTGTGTTCTCTGCTCGGCTCGGCGAGGAGCTGTCAATCTGGACCTTGCGCAAAATCCGGGAAAGCCTCCAGAACACATACTGCCGCAACATTGGCGTCCAGTACATGCACATCGACGACCTCGAGATCCAGAACTGGCTGCGCGTGCGCATGGAGGAGACCGAGAACCGGCGGCCGCTCTCGCGCGCGGAGCAGAAGCGCATTCTGACCAAGCTCACCGACGCGGAACTGTTCGAGTCGTTTCTGCACCGTAAGTTCGTCGGCGCCAAGCGCTTCTCGCTGGAAGGTGCTGAGAGCCTCATCCCGCTGCTCGACCACGCGATTGAGGCGGCGGGGAGCCATGGCATCCAAGAAGTGGTGATTGGGATGGCCCACCGCGGGCGCCTAAATGTCCTGGCCAATATCCTCAACAAGCCGGCCAGTCGGATCTTCCGCGAGTTCGAAGACGTCGATCTGGAGACCAAGCTGGGCCGCGGGGATGTCAAATATCACCTCGGCCATTCGAGCGACCGTATCACGGCGTGCGGGCGCAAGGTTCACTTGTCCCTCAGCTTCAACCCCAGCCATCTCGAGTGCATCGGTCCAGTGCTCATCGGCAGAACCCGCGCCAAGCAAAACCGGGGTAAGGATCCCGATGGCTCGCGGGCCATGGCCATCCTCATCCACGGCGATGCAGCCTTTGCCGGACAGGGTGTGGTGCAGGAGATCCTCAACATGAGCGAACTCCCCGGCTACCGCACCGGTGGCACGGTCCACATCATCCTCAACAACCAGATCGGCTTCACCACGCTGCCCGAGCAGGGCCGCTCTGTTCAGTATGCGACCGACGTGGCTCGCATGCTGCAGATCCCGATCTTCCACGTCAATGGAGAGCAGCCTGAGGCCGTGCACCAGGTGATCCATCTGGCCATGGAGTTCCGGTCTCGGTTCAAAAAGGACATCGTGATCGACATGTACTGCTACCGCCGCTACGGGCACAACGAAGGCGACGATCCCTCGTTCACCCAGCCCTTGCTCTACCAGGCCATCGGTAAGCAGGTCTCCGTGCGCACCGCGTATGTGGAAAACCTGCTCAAGCTCGGCGGCATCACTCGGGAGGAGGCAGACGAGATCGCGGAGCGCTCGCAAAGGAGGCTGGAGGCCAATCTGGCCGACGCGCGGCGTGCGGACTACGAGTATCGAGAGGAGCCGGCGGGGCGTGGGATTTGGCGCCCCTACCTGGGGGCGCCGGCACTGCAGGATACTGGCGTCCCAGTGAAACGGCTGCGCAACCTGCTGCTGTCACTCACGCGGCTGCCAGAGGGTTTTCACCCCCACCCTAGGATCCTCCCATTCTTCAAGGCGCGGGAAGCGATGGCGCTGGAAAAGCGCCCTTTGGAGTGGGGTGCCGCCGAGGCCCTCGCGTTCGCCTCTCTAGTGAACGACGGGTTTCTCGTGCGCCTAAGCGGCCAGGACTCAGAGCGCGGCACCTTCGGCCACCGACACGCAGTAAGTCATGACGTCGAAACGGGTGAGCGGTACACCCCGCTCCAGCACGTCTCTGAGAAGCAAGCTCCCTTTGAAGTCTATAACAGCCCGCTGTCCGAGGTCGGCGTGCTCGGCTTCGAGTACGGGTACAGCCTCGATTACCCGGATGCTTTGGTTGTCTGGGAGGCGCAGTTCGGCGACTTCTGCAATATGGCGCAGGTCGTCGTCGATCAGTTCATCGTCAGCTCGGAGAACAAGTGGAACCGGCTCTCCGGCCTGTGTCTCTTTTTGCCGCACGGCTTCGACGGGCAGGGGCCGGAGCACTCAAGTGCGCGCCTGGAGCGTTTTTTGACCTTGGCAGCCGAGGAGAACATACGCGTCGTCAACCTGACCACGCCCGCACAGCTCTTCCATGCGCTGCGCCGGCAGGTTCTGGAGTCGGTCCGTAAACCGCTGGTGGTGATGTCGCCGAAGGCACTGCTGCGCCACCGCGACGCCATCTCAACCCTCGAGGAGCTTGCAACCGGGAGGTTCCAGCCTCTGATCCCCGACCCGATGATCACCGAGACTTCCCGCGTGCGACGTGTCGTGCTTTGCGCTGGTAAGCTCTACTACGAGCTAGCCGCCGAGCGGAGTGCACGCGGTATTGGCGACATCGCCCTCATCCGCCTTGAGCAGTACTATCCCTTCCCCGAGGCGCTCCTGCTCGAGACCCTGGACACGTACTCGCGGCAGGCGGAGCTGTACTGGGTGCAGGAGGAGCCGCGGAATATGGGTGCGTGGCCGTTCTTGCAAGCCCGCGTCGTTCCCCACCTCAAAGCTGCCGACCGCCACTTTAGCACCTGCATCGCCCGCGAGGAGTCGGCCAGTCCGGCGAGCGGCTCGCACCCCGCCCACAAAGTGGAGCAGCAGGCCATCATTAACCAGGCGCTCACCATCGCTCGATCTTGAATGCTTGACCCTAAGCTCATTGGCGACGCTGCTCTCGTGCTCGACCAGATCTATCAAGCTGGGAGAAACGACCAATGTAAGATATGTTTTGAAATGCGGCAAGCGATGCAAGTGGTTGATTTCACTTAATGCGCCCATCTAGCTGCTCTGACTTCGAACCAGGTTGTCTATCCGACCATCACCCTGGACACAACCTCCAATACCGGGATAGGCACGCATTCCCTTGGGGACGCCAGTTTTTTCAAACACTTGCTAATAGCGCCCTCCGATTTAGGTAACATTTAGGTAAACCGCGCCACTAATCTCTCACCATAGAGCCGTTCGGTGAGCCATCCGGTCCTAACGGTGCGGTCCCGCCTACAGAAACGAAAGGCCCGACGCGTACTGCTCGAGAGAATCCGACAACCGACTCATATGGGCTGCCGCTCGAAACAAGTTCTCTTTTCATTTATGAACACTCCCTCTCTTAGTTAGCTAGGAAACGTCCGTTCGAGATCCGCCACTTGCTCCGGGGTCAATAAGCGGATCGCCTGCCCACGAAGCAGCAGAAAGAGCTTAGCGGTCTCTTCTAACTCCTCCATCGCATAAATTGCATTCGCAAGCGAACTGCCGGCGACAACAGGCCCGTGGTTTGCAAGCAGAACGGCGTGATGTTTGGCCGCCACTTTGCCCACGGCATCTGCGAGGGTTCGGTCGCCAGGTCGATAATAGGGAACCAGTGGCAGCTTACCCACGCGCATAACATAGTAGGCCGTGATAGGTGGTAAGACATTTTCAGTGTCGATATCCGCAAGGCATGACACCACGACACTGTGTGTCGAATGCAAATGCACTACGGCCTTACAATTGGAACGCCGTTCGTACATTGCGCGGTGCAAAAAAGACTCCTTAGTCGGTGCATCACCCGATAGAATATTTCCCTGTCCGTCCAACTTCGAAAGCCGAGCGGGATCGAGTATGCCGAGGCATGAGTTCGTCGGTGTCATCAACCAGCCATCGTCCAACCGCACGCTTATATTTCCCGAGTTCCCAGGAGTCAGGCCTCGGTCATAAAGTGATTTGGCGAATAGACAGATGTCCTCGCGAAACTTAGCTTCACTCATTGTGGCTCAACGCTTGTTGCAGATGGTTCAGGCTGGGGTAGTAAGTACACCAGCACGTTTGCCACTACCATCGTCGCAGCGAGGAAATAGAACACGGCCGTCAAACCCCAGATATCTGCGATTACACCACCGACGATAGGGACAATCGCTGACAGCCCGTTTTGCATCCCGAACATAAGACTGGTCGCGCTGCCGCTCAGATGCGCCGGCGTCAAATCCATGAGCCAACTGTGAACGACGGGACGTACCGCGAACATTGCGAAGCCAAGTACTGATACAGCTGTGATGAATACAAGGTCATTACGTGTCATCGTGAGGCCGACGATAACCACTGTTGTCACAGTTAGTCCTGAAAGCACCACTGGCCTGCGGCCAACACGGTCTGACCACGCGCCGGCGATTGGGGAGGCGATTAGCCCACTTAGTTGCATTGCCATTAGAGTCACACCCATCCAAATAGGACTGACCCTCAGTTCGTTCGCAAGGTAAAGTGGAAGGAACATGAGTAGGCCGTTTTGCGCCATAATTCGAAATCCCGCCATGAGACACAGGCTGAGGACACCTTTATCGCGCACTATCTCCTTAAGCTCTGCGAAATACGCGCCGAAGCCCGCGTGCTGATGTGTCCGCGACCGGCGGGCACTGTCCTTCGATAACAACGTGATCCCAATCAAAGCGGCGATGGAAAGCACCGGCAACGCGTTGACCGCCGCTGTACCTTGCCACGACATCACCGCGAGCAGTGTACCCGCCGCGAGTGGCGCCAACGTGTCTCCCAGGTTGGCGCCGAGGGCATGAATCGAGAGCGCATAGCCGCGGTTCTTCGGGTACCATTCTGAAAGGAACGAGATTGCCGGCGGATGCCAAAGGTTATTGGAAGCGCCGATCAGCGCGACCAGTACACACAGGACTACAAACCGCTCCGTTATCCCGAAAGCAAGCAGCGCACCGCCGCCGATCAGTAGCGACGCAACCTGGAACAGGACTCGCCTTCCGGTAATGTCGACGGCCACGCCGCTGCCGAAATTGGCCGTGGTCGAGCTAACGTGAAACAGCGCCACGAGGGTGCCTGCTTGTGCGTAGGACAGGCCAAGATCGCGGGTAATGAAAGGCAAAAGCAGGTAGAAGGTTGCAGCGATCCAGTGGGTCCCGCCATGGCCCAACCCGACTACAAATGCTGGCCGTTGATCCTTCCAGTGCACGCCGGTCAGGCGGGTGATGGTGGAAAACAAAAGCACTAGGCTCCCGGAGAAAAAACGTGACTTTACCCGTGGGGATTGCCTTTCACAAGGAATACACCGCACACGCTCGCTGTTGGAACGGTTTACGTTGGGATCGTGAAAGCGCAATAATGGCATTCCCGTCCAATGCTGACCAATTCCTAATAAACCCTGTAGGAGCGATGGAACCTATGATGGACGTCTCACTACCACTGTCGCGGTTTACGGTACTTGACCTGACGCGCGTACGCTCCGGACCAACGGCAGTACGCCAGTTCGCTGATTGGGGTGCGAATGTCATCAAGATCGAACCCCCGGAGAATGTCGATACGGGCAAAGGCATGGGCGGTGCGCGTCACGGACCCGACTTTCAGAACATCCATCGAAACAAGCGCAGCATCACTTTAAATCTAAAAGAACCCGACGGTGTTGCTCTGCTAAAACGGTTGGTGAAGAAGGCAGATGTGATCGTTGAGAATTACCGCCCCGACGTGAAACATCGGCTTGGCGTTGACTATGAATCGCTGAAGTCCAGCAATCCACGCATCGTGTACGCGAGCATCTCCGGCTTCGGACAGGAGGGCCCCTATAGCCAGCGGCCGGGCTTTGATCAGATCGCGCAAGGGATGGGCGGCCTTATGTCTATCACCGGTTTGCCTGGGCAGGGTCCAGTGCGTGTAGGTGTGCCGATTGCAGACCTGACTGCAGGAATGTATTGCGCGATCGGTGTCTTAATCGCACTGCTGCAACGCGAGGTCACCGGGCAGGGTCAGTGGGTACGGACGTCATTGCTGCAAGCGCAGATCGCCATGTTGGATTTCCAGGCGGCACGCTGGCTCATTGGCCACGAGGTGCCACCACAAGCGGGCAACAATCACCCAACCAGTATCCCCACAGGTGTGTTTCACACGGCCGATGGTCATATCAATGTCGCAACGACTGGACAGACGATGTGGCGTCGCCTGTGCGAGGTGCTCGAGGCCGAGGATCTCGTTGACCACCCGGACTATGAAACGGCACCGGCACGTCTGCAGAACAGAGATGCGCTGAACGCCGCACTCGACGAACAGTTCGCGAAGCGGACCAGCGCAGAGTGGATTGAACGGCTGAACGAGGCTGGCGTACCTTGTGGCCCAATTTACCCGATTGACAAGATGTTCGACGACCCTCAGGTGAAGCACCTCAACATGGCCCAACCTGTCGAACATCCGGAGCTCGGAAAGCTCAATGTTGTCGTCCACCCGATCAATCTGAGCCAAGCCGATCGACCGGATTACACGGCTGCACCAGAACGCGGTCAGCACACCGACGAGGTACTGGCCGAATTCGGCGTTAGCGCCGATGAGATCGTTGATCTACGTAAACGAAACATTGTCTAACTGTGTAAACCCCTGAATCACCGCTTGCCAAGCCGGAGAATCCGCATGCAGCCCATTACCGACAAGATTATTGCTGACAAGGACGGCGCGATCGGGCGCCTCGCGTTCAATAACCCTGAGCGACGCAATGCGATCTCGTTCGAGATGTGGCAAGCAATTCCAATCGTGCTGGATGACTTCGCGGGCGATGACGCCATCCGTGTCGTGGTCGTAAGCGGTGCCGGGGGTAAAGCATTCTCCGCAGGCGCAGACGTGTCCCAATTCGAAAGCAAGCGTTCAACGAAGGATGCAACAGCCGAATATAACGCAGCGATACTGGAGGCCTCTGATCGACTCAAGGCCTTCGATAAACCTACGCTTGCGCAGATCGAGGGCTACTGTCTTGGCGGCGGGCTGGGCGTTGCGCTTTGCTGTGATCTGCGAATCGCCAGCGACGATTCGCGCTTTGCCATCCCGGCGGCCAAACTTGGGTTGGGCTATCGCTATCCGAGCATTCGCACGCTCATGGACCTCGTCGGTCCAGCGTTTGCCAAGGAAATTCTTTTTACGGCGCGACAGTTCGATGCCACCGAGGCCTACTGCATGGGTTTGATCAATCGGGTCCTACCTGGTGAAGAACTGACGGACTATGTTCAAGTTTACGCAGAAAGAATCGGTGCTAACGCCCCGCTCACACTGCACGCCGTCAAAGCAATTGTCCGCGAAGCCGTCAAAGATGCCGACGCACGTGATTTGAAGCTCTGCGACGAACTCGTCGACCGATGTTTTTCCAGCGAGGATTACGCAGAAGGTCGGCGTGCATTTATGGAGAAGCGCAAACCCCACTTCGCGGGCCGTTGACCTCCCCTGCCCTCGTCCGCTCCTGAATCCTCGCCCAACAAAAGTCAAAGAGGAACTAGTAAAGAGGGGGAATGGGCATATCCTGGTATATTTGATCCGCTCTTTAGCTCCTACGCGATGAGCGCGGAGAGAGAATCGGAGCGTAAACCCCAATATGAAAGTCCTGAGGATTATTAAATACAGCATTCTCGCCTTGCTCGTCGTCGGCGTCGGCTTGTTCTTCCATTACAACCTGCCACGGACCGATGTTGTTCAAATCACCGGTACAGACGTAAAAAGAATTGATAGGAGCGATCCGGGGCAAACTGTGGCAACTCGCGATGTTCGCTTTCTCAGCACATTGACACGAGAAGGCGAAATAAAGGTCTTCAGGAACGAGGACACCGGCTGGGGATGGCCGCCCTATTTCAAGTTCGACAGTGCAGATGTCACTGCCGAGGCACAAACTCTGATTGAAAGTCAGGAGAAACCCTGGGTTCGCGTTAGATATTATGGTTGGCGAATAAAGGTTTTCTCGCTCTTTCCCAACACCATCAGTCTTAAGCGCGTTGATAAAGACTATCGACACATCCCTCTATTCAACATTGTTTTTCTTACGCTGCTGGCGGTCGGTATTTTCTTCGTCGTGCGTATGGTTCGGAGATTTCTCGATCGATTACGCGAGAACGAGCGCTTTCAATCAATCTCGCGGTCAATCGAGAACATGTTCCGGCGATAGCCCCGCCGAACAGCAACCCACTCTGCTACGAGCCATACACCGGCGTGCGCCATTCAGGGTGGTCTGCGGCTTCACCGCGTACGAGTGCTACGTATCGCTCTTGCACCGCCTGCGTCAGTGCGCCAATGTTCCCGTCACCAACTGGATGGCGGTCTATCGTGATGATGGGCAGAATTTCGTGGCCTGTACCACAGTAGAACGCTTCCTCCGCCGCGTACAGCTCTGTTCGCCCAATATCGCGCTCAACCGCGTTTAGACCGAGGTGTTCTTTAAAGATCTGCAGGATCGTGCGACGCGTGATGCTTTCCAGAATGTCGCTGGCAACCGTCGAGGTTGTTGGTACGCCATCGCGCACGATGAATAGACATGCGCCTGGTCCCTCCGCTACTGTGCCGCGCTGTGTCAGCAAGATAGCATTGTCATAACCGTCGGCCTTGGCCTGCATCCACGCTAGACGCCCATTGTTGTAGTTAGCGACACACTTGATGCGTGGTGGCATAGCATTATCCGAGATACGTACCCATGAACTGACCGCACAGTTCAGTCCGGTCTCGGCCTTCACGCGCCGACCCTTTGGCGTCGCAGCGATAGCCATCCCGATCGGGGCGGCAGCTGTCATCTCGCCATCGGGCTCGTCGACGTAAGCAAACAGACGAACGTAGGTGTCCTCACGCAGCTCATTTGCCTTGATGAGCACCAATATGCACTCCTGTAAGTGCTCCACTGAATACGTGTCGCCGAACCGCATGACCTTCATCGAGAACTGTAAACGTTGCAGATGCTCGATCAAGCGGAATACATACATATCGTTCTTTTCGGCGTTCCAATAACCCCGGATACCCTCGAACACGTTGGTTCCGTACTTAACGGCTGGCGAGAGGATGTGAATACGGGCATCCTCTGTCGGCAAGACCTCACCGTTCAAACTCATATATCTCACGTTTGACATTTCATGTACTCCTCGTGGGATCGGGAACGCCGGCACGTATATTAATAGGTATGGGCGTGTTGAGGAATCATGCACCTTTGTATACATTGGCCCTGGCCGCTCGCTCACACCCATCATCGGCGCCGAAACCTAAAGACCCACGACATGTCCGAGAAACTCACCACCGCAGCATTAATGGCGAAGTTCTTTGCAGAAGCGGGGATCGAGTACTTGTTCGGCTATCCGGGTGACCCGAACCTCGAGTTGATGGAGGCGGCCCGTCGGGAAAGTATCGAGTTTATCCTAACGCGCCGGGAGGGAACGGCAGCGTTCATGGCCGATGCTTACGGTCAGCTCACGGGCCGGCCTGGTGTGTGTATGTCAACATTGGGTCCGGGTTCTACGAACCTTGTCAACGGTGTTGCCTGTGCTTTCCTCGACCGTACGCCAATGTTGGCGATCTCAGGGCAGATGAACACTCGCCTGGAGCCGACCTTCACTCATCAGAATGTGGATCACAACCGCCTCTTCGCCCCTGTCACGAAGTGGGTTACGCGAATGGTGCCCGAGGCCGCCGGCTCGATTATGCGAAAGGCAATTCGCACAGCGATGGCCGAACGACCGGGCCCTGTGCACATCACAACACCGATCAACGTCAGTGCCGCAGAAGCAACGGATTCTGAAATTCGCTTACCGCCGCTGCGTACGCATACTCAGTGGACTGAGGTGTTTAGTGTCGACGGCGTTGATGCACATCCCGCGCAGCTGATCGAACGCACGCGGCGGCCGATTGTGGTAGCGGGCATGGCAGTAAACCGCGTCGGTGGCGCCGAGTCGCTGCGCAGGTTCGTGGAGAAGATCGGCGCACCGATCGCTGTCTCGCCAAAAGCGAAGGGCATTTTGCCGGAGGACCACCCTTACTATGCCGGTACGCTCGATATGGCTTGCAATGCGCTCATGTGGAAGTTGTTGGGCTCGGCGGATCTTATTCTTGTGGTTGGATTTGACCCGGTCGAGTTGATCAAGAGTTGGGGTCCGCGTTGCCCAGTGATTCATATCGATGCGGTCCCGAACACGGATCAGATCTACCCGGCTGAGATAGAGCTGGTTGGGTCGATTCCGTCAATTCTCGATAGCTTGATCGATGCTTACCATGGTGAAGCAAAGTGGCGCGAGGATGAGGTTCGTGCGCATCGCGACGAACTTTTCGCGTGCTACTATTCGGGACGCGTTTCCGGCAAGCTCAATCCCTCGGATGTAGTCGATGCTGCGCGCAACGCATTCCCGCACGATACCATCATCACGATGGATGTGGGCTCACACAAGCTTCTTGTCGGTCAAGGATGGCGTGCATACGAACCCGGCTCCGTCATCGGCACGAACGGACTTTCGGCCATGGGTTTCGCGCTTCCGGGTGCAATGTCTGCAAAATTGCTACACAGGGACCGATCCGTCATCTGCTTTACAGGCGACGGCGGCTTTGCGATGGTGCAAGGCGAGCTCCAATTGGCCTCGTCACTGGGTCTGGGCGTGGTGGTGATTGTGTTCTGTGATAACACGCTCCATCGGATCGAGATAAAGCAAACACGTAAGAACTATCCGGCGGTAGGCACCCGGTTTGCTCCAAGTGATTTGGTTAAAATGGCGGAGTCGATGGATTGCCACGGCGAGCGGGTTGAAGATGTTTCGGCGCTTGAACGAATACTCGGCAATGCCAACAACCTCGATCGCCCGCTAGTGATCGAGGCGAGGATCGACCCGACTCAGTACGAAGCGCAATTCTAGGAGTGAGCAGCCATGCTAGTGCAAAGGCTATCTGACTACGTTGCTAATCTGCAGAATTTGGAATTGCCCGCTGAAGTGATTCACGCAACCAAGCGATGCATTGTTGACTGGTTTGCCGCAACCTTACCGGGCGGGATCTTACCGCCGGCGACCTTGCTAATTGAGGCGTTGGCGGACGACATGGAAAACGGCGATGCGCTGCTCTTGCCTTCAGGTCACCGAACGACGATGCGAACTGCCGCGCTCATCAATGGGAGTGCTGCCCACACAGTCGAGTTCGACGACATCTACCGCGATGCCGCCTACCACCCGGGCGCGCCAGTGATTGCGGCGGCGCTGGCCGCGACCCAAGCGCGTCATGAATCAGGAGATCATCAGCTCCGTGCGGTGATCGCGGGTTATGAGATTTCAACACGAATCGGTGTCGCCGTGACGCCATCACATTACGAGTACTGGCACACCACCGGTACCGTCGGCACCTTCGGCGCGGCCGTCGCCGCGTCGGCGGCGCTTGGGCTCAGTAGCGAGCAGACGGCTCATGCTTTGGCAACTGCCGGCACGATGGCGGCCGGACTGCAACAGGCGTTTCGCTCCGACGCCATGAGTAAGCCCCTGCATGCGGGTCGCGCCGCCGAGACTGGGGTACTGGTCGCTTTAGCGGCGGAGAAAGGCGTCACCGGCGCCAAGGATATTCTGGAAGGCCAACGCGGATTCGGCGCTGCCATGAGCCAGGATCCGAATTGGCAGAAAGCATTCAGCGATCTCGGATCGACATACAACATTACGCGCATGACCCAGAAGAATCACGGGGCTTGCGGTCATACATTTGCTGCCGTGGACGGCGTGATCGCGCTGAGGACAGAACACGGACTGACACCGTCGAATGTGAAACGGATTGCCGTCGGCACATATTCCAAGGCATTGGAGATAACAGGTAACCGCGACCCGCGCACGGGATTCGAGGCGAAGTTTAGTCTGCCGTATTGCGCGGCCATGGCTCTGTTAGCTGGCCAAGTCCGCCTTAACGCCTTCAGCTCCGAAAGGCTAAGCGATCCCAACATTCGCGAGCTCATGCAGCGGGTTGAGCTACAGGTTGACCCGAAGGCGGATGCCGACTTCCCGCGGCATCGCGCGGCGATCGTCGAAATCGAAACCGTCGACGGAAACACATACCGGCACCACTCCCTTACCCGCAAGGGAGATCCTGACAACCCGCTGACCGATGATGAGCTGGCAGCAAAGTACCGCGAACTCGCTGCACCGGTAATTGGCGCGGCCGTCGCCGACGAGCTGCTTGTTACGCTATGGGAACTCGATCGGCTCGAGGACGTAGGCACGCTGCACCTCTCTAAGATAGACACCTCAGTCGCAGAGGCATCTGGCTGATTAGCTGCACACTATTGGCCCCGTTTTCAATAGTCCCTCTACCCGGCAACGCGAATGTCCGCTCTGGGCCGTTTCCAGACATTCACGAACGTCCGCTTCTCTAATCGGGCATTGATGTCAAGCCCCCCCGGT
>JBHICC010000061.1:0-13221 GCA_046759385.1 Acidiferrobacterales bacterium
GCCATTGTGAAATACGGGGCCTCGCTTATTATTGGACCGAAAGTTTCGACGCTCGTTACGGATGCACAACCGCCCGATGCGAACGCTCGTCTTGGCGCTTTGCAACCTCGCGGACGTGCTCCCGTTGGACTAGATCCCCGAGGGTGATGCCGTTGAGAAACTCGTAGATTTGATCGCTTAGCTGCGCCCACAAATAATGCGTCAGGCACGTCTCATCTTCGGCGCAGTTTTTCTCCCCGCCACAGCGCGTGGTGTCAATGTTCTCGTTAATCACGACAACGATTTCGGCAACGGAGATCTGGTCGGGGTCCTTGGCGAGGCTGTAGCCACCGCCAGGGCCGCGAATGCTATCCACCAAACCGTTGCGGCGCAAGCGTGCGAACAATTGCTCCAGGTAGGAAAGCGAGATCCCCTGGCGCTTAGCGATGTCAGCCAACGTCACTACCCCCTGATTGTAGTGCAGCGCCAAATCCAGCATCGCGGTGACGGCGTAACGCCCTTTCGTGGTCAGTTTCATTCGTACCTACCTACCCAATCAATAAGTTACAAACGAGTCTATCTGCCTCTGAAATGCTGGTCCAACCGCGAGCCGGGCGAATAGCAAAATCCACCCTTTCTGGCGACTCTGGCGGCGTGCCCCAGCGTCTGTAGCAAGTAGTGCTTACCGCTTTTGGACTTAGCAAGACCCCCCTGGTTCCGTACTGACTAGGGGCTGTGGCGAACCCGATCTTTTGAGCCATTCCCGCAAGGCCTAAAGCTATTTATTAGTATATCATAATATGTTCATTCTTGATCCTGTGGGTCGTGCTTTTGCACCGTGGCCACAATGCCCCGCAATATATTGAGTTCATTTTCGTCCAGCGCTACCCGGTTAAACAGCCGATACAGACGGCGCATGAGTTTGCGTGGATTCTTCGGGTCAAGATAACCAATCTGCACCAGCACTTGCTCGAGGTGGCGGTAAAACCGCTCTATATCTTCACTGCGGGCGAGTGCGACCCGCGGCTCGTGCCAGTCGATGCGCTCAACCTCTCGCTGTCCGCGGCTGGCCCTGAAGATCTCGTAGCTCATGACCTGCACAGCACACGCCAGGTTAAGCGACGCATAGGCAGGGTTAGAGGGGATGTTAACCACCTGCTCGCATAGGTCCAGCTCGGCATTGGTCAACCCCATTTTCTCGCGCCCGAAGACCAACGCAACTAACCCAGACTTAGCTTCGCTCACCAATCTCATAGCACAGGCACGTGCGTCGAGTGCGGGCCAGGGAATCGAGCGTGCTCGACTGCTCGTGCCGATAACCACACGACAGCCGTCGATCGCATTAAACAGTGAATCACACGTCACCGCTCGCTCAAGGACATCGAGCGCGCCCGCCGCCCGTGCGCGCGCTTCCGGCGCCAGCGTATCCGCAGCAGGCGCAACGAGATAGAGTTGGTCGAGATCCATCGTTTTCATCGCACGCGCGGTCGCACCGACATTGCCGGGGTGCGTGGGGTGCACCAATACTATACGTACATTGTGCAACGGCATTAGCTCTTCTCGCCTCTTTGCTGTCGAAACCCGACAATCTTGCTTTGCATGACCAAGTCCCCCCGATAAAATCTCGCGTTCTTATGTGGCAGGAACCACAATGCACCCGATATTGAACACAGCGGTCAAAGCGGCCCGCCGAGCGGGCAACATTATTATGCGCCATAGTGACCAGCTTGACCGGCTTGCAATCGAGGCCAAAGGTCGCAACGACTTTGTTAGCCAAGTCGACCGACTAGCAGAGGCCGAGATCATACGGGTGGTCCACGGTGCGTACCCGGATCACGCTATCTTGGCCGAGGAGAGCGGTAGACAACAAGGCAATGAATACCTTTGGGTCATTGACCCGCTCGACGGGACCACGAATTACTTGCACGGCTACCCACAATTTGCCGTATCAATTGCGCTTGAACATCGGGGCCAGCCCCAACAGGCAGTAGTCTTAGATCCGGTTCGCAACGAACTGTACACCGCCTCTCGTGGTAGCGGGGCGCAGCGAAACGAACGTCGGATCCGGGTAAGCCAAACCCGTAGCCTCAAATTTTCGCTGCTCGGCACGGGATTCCCCTTCCGCATCGAGGAACACATGGAAACGTGGATTAACACGTTCCGGGCATTGCTAAAAAGTAGTAGCGGTGTGCGACGCGCCGGCTCCGCGGCACTCGATCTTGCGCACGTGGCGTGCGGCCGGCTCGATGGTTTCTGGGAGTTCGGCCTAGGCCACTGGGACCTTTCGGCAGGCTCGTTGCTTATCGAGGAGGCAGGAGGCTTGATAAGTGATATGTCAGGGGGGCAAGACTTTCTGCAAACGGGCAACGTGGTCGCTGGTAATGCCGAGATCCATGGCCAGATGCTACCGTTAATCCAACCGCACCTGCCCGCGCCATTGCAACGCTAAACTGTTACGGCTGCGCCACTTCGGTGAAGACGATTTGATCGAACGAGGCGCTACGTTCGAGCAGCTTTAGCGGGCGTACAACCCGCGGCGGTGCATCGCCGGTGACAATGTAGAGACTGCGATCGGGTTCGTAGACACCACGGCCCACCAACAGTGTCTCGGGTCGCTGTAACACAGGCATCGCAGGCAGCAATAATGCTTGCGTGTAGCGTAATCCGCTCCCCTCGGTGGGCACGGGTCTCACGGCCACCGGGGTTATCTCCGGGGCGAGCCTTTCGATGCCCATCTCTACTCGCTTGGCCTCGGGACTCTTGACCCATCGGATCACGCCGACGCGCCAGACGCCTCCGTCGCTCGGGCCCTGAACACCCAGGAGATCGCCAACGCGCACATGCATCGCTTGATCGCCGTCTCGCGACAACAACAGTCCACGCGCACTTTCATCGCGAAGTTGCCAACGGTCAACCAGATATGTCTCGGGCGCGGTGATCGCAGTCTGATTAAGCCAACGTGGTATGCGCGGTGCTCGTTTCTTGCTCGGCGCGTCCGCGGTTGTCGGCCTGCCTGTGGGTGGAACCGAAACTGCTGCGGCCGTTTTCGGCTGTGAGACGCCTTTCTGCTCCGGCGGTGTTGCCTCCGGGTCACCAACGAGCGGCGGCGTAAATGGCTTCCGTCCGCTCCCAAAGAAATGCAAAGCATTAATACCTTTGCAAATCGACAAATGTCCTTGCGTCTTGGTACGTGAGTACTGGCGCTTCGGGGTCAACCCCCAAAACTTAATCATGCGGCGGAGCATTTCATGGCACGCGGCTTCCTTGAGGTCCAGGCCTAGGCCGAGCACGCTCACAGGAGCTCCATCGTCAAGCCGTTTGATGAATCCGTGCACCACCCTTGCCAGCTCTATTGTGTTCAGAACACGCAATTGGCTGGACAACTCACCACGCTCTGACCGCTGGGCGACCGCAATGGGTGGCGCATCGGCATCCAAATCAATCACGAAGTGGCCGGCCGGGTCGCTGGCTTTCAGACTGCGTTTAATCGACGCCTTGCCTGCGCGCGCCTCTAGAAAAGTATCTATGTGGAAGCACTCATTTTGGGGCAGCTGATACGGATTGCACAGCCCGAGCAGTAGAATTCTACGGTAACGAAGACTAATCGTGGTCTTAGTACGCTTCTCCCCATAGCGTTCCACTGACTCGTCCAGTATGCCCTGCTCTTCCGCGTAGCCGTATAGCGCGTGGATCTCCTGCCAAACGCTCGGCGGCTGCGGCATATAGACCTGATAAGAGCGCAGTAATACAGCGCCAAGATAGTCCATCGCGCGTTCTACCGTCAGAGCCGGTTGATTTCGCCTGCCCCACCCCCGGCGCGCACTGCCCACGTCATGTAAGGCCACTTTGTAACCAATGGCCATTTCCATCTGTAATCGGCGGATAAACTCTGCGAGCTTCCGCATGTCAGCCGGCAACGGCAAACCCAGCCCGGCAAATTGCGACGTAAGCACTGACGACACCGTGGCCACAGGGCCTTGATACAACTCCATTAACTCAAGGCGAGTGTTGTGCGGAACCTCGAGGCGGTTCAGCGCATAGAGCGCATGATAGATGTCCTGTGCCGCCTCCCCATCGTCCGCCAGCGGCAACGACTCAAGCCAGGCGCGCGCCTCTCGAGGCTGGGTCTCCGTGACCCACGCCGAGACTTGCTTTTTCGGGACGAACAAGGGCAAACCACCCACTGTTTAGCGCTCCGCGCGTCAAAAGACGTTTTCAGGGCATTTTCAAAGTATTATAGGTCACAGAAACGAACGCGAGCCTCCTTTTAGGTAGGTGCCTCTCGCTGCCCTGTTCGAAGCCCGATAATCATCCTGGCCACATATCGCTGTTTGCGACTAACCTATCTAGCATTGTGCAAGTCTGCCTAAGGGAACAGGAGTTCGCGTGAGCGTAATCGCCATTGTTGGGCTGGGTTACGTGGGCCTGCCGCTCGCGGTCGAGTTCGGGAAGAAGCGGGAGACCATCGGCTACGACTCAGACAGCGGAAAGATTGAAAGCTACAGGCGCGGCCTGGACCCGAGCGGCCAGACGTCAATCGACGTGCTACGAGGCGCTACCCACCTGACCTATACCGACGACCCCACGGTGCTGGGGAGTGCTGAGTACCTTATCGTCGCCGTCCCCACTCCTGTGGACGAAGCCCACCAACCCGACCTTAAGCCCCTCATCGAGTCGAGTCGAACCGTCGGCCGACATCTTCGCCGAGGTGCAACGATCGTCTACGAGTCTACCGTCTACCCAGGTGCCACAGAGGAGGTGTGCATACCCGTGCTTGAGCGTGAATCGGGCTTGGAATGGAAGCGGGACTTTCACATCGGCTACTCGCCGGAACGTATCAATCCCGGCGATGGCGAGCACACCTTACCTAAGATCATAAAGGTCGTGGCCGGCGATGAACCGGCGACCTTGGAACGCTTAGCCAAACTCTATGGATCGATCGTGCCCGCTGGCATCCACTGTGCTTCCAGTATCAAGCTCGCGGAGGCCGCCAAAGTAATCGAGAATACACAGCGCGATCTCAACATCGCGCTGATGAATGAGCTCGCTATAATTTTCGACCGCATAGGCATCGACACGACTGAGGTACTCGAGGCCGCCGAGACCAAATGGAACTTTTTGTCTTTCCGGCCCGGGCTAGTGGGCGGTCATTGTATTGGTGTAGACCCCTATTATTTGACCTACAAAGCGCAGATGCTTGGCTACCACCCGCAGGTCATCCTTGCTGGGCGTCAGATCAACGATGGAATGGGTAAGTTCGTCGCCGAACAGACCATTAAGTGTCTTATCCGTAATGGCGGCGCAATCAAGGATGCGCAGGTTAATGTCCTCGGCCTAACATTTAAGGAAGACTGCCCTGATCTGCGCAATTCACGCGTAATCGATGTGATCCGAGAATTGCAGTCTTATGGCGTAAGAGTCGCGGCTCATGATCCCGTTTCGATACAATCCGAGGCACGTAGCGAGTACGGTATCGATCTCGTTGCGTGGGACGATCTCCCAGTAGCGCAAGCCATGATTGCGGCCGTACCGCACCAGCAGTTTCTCAAACGCCCCATTGCCGATTACGTCGAGAAGCTCACGCCGCGCGGGTGCTTTATCGATGTTAAATCGCGCTTCGATATAGTCGCGCTGCGCGATGCCGGCATTACCTTATGGCGCCTGTAAATAGTTACGATGCGTTTTTGGGCCCTGGGAAGGAGGCGCGATTCCCTTGCCAGCCTGAGTGCGTGTATCATCTGCACGTTTGTCAGACGTCGGAGAGTTTGGAGAGCGCCAATGACCTACGTGGTCACGGAAAGTTGTATCAAATGTAAGTACACCGATTGCGTCGAAGTCTGCCCTGTGGATTGTTTCCATGAGGGGCCCAACATGCTTGTCATCGATCCTGAGGAATGTATCGACTGCACGTTATGCGTCCCGGAGTGTCCGGTTGATGCCATCTACGCCGAAGATGATCTACCGGAAGATCAAATGAACTTCCTCGAGCTGAACGCAGAGCTCACTAAACAATGGCCAGTTATCACCGAGATGAAACCGGCGCCAGCGGATGCGGCCGAGTGGGAGAAAGTAAAAGACAAGTTGCAGCATCTTGAACGCTGATTCAACCGCCGCTGCCGCCGATTTCGCGTCTGACACAAGGCCCCGGATGGCCTTGTCATCGTCATCTGAGCTTCAAACGCGGCCAGGTCCGACGCGTAAAGCACGTTTCGATACAGTTCATCAGGTCTGACGAACGTTCAGAGCCAGGTTGGCATGACCGAGCGCTGTAAGCCGCCTCGTCCACCCGTATTCGAGCTTATCCCCTATAGCGAGGACCCGTTACGTGCGCTCGGGAAATCGGTGCTCGAGCACAGTGCGTGTGCTCGCGGGGACCTCGCTGATGCCATCGTGCTGCTCCCACACGTCGCGTCGATCACGCGTTTCCGCCGCGTGCTCTTAGAGGTCGCCCAGCTACGCGGGGTGGACATACTGCTGGCTCCATGCACTGCCACGCTTGCGGCATGGCTACGCACCCACGCCGACCCAAGCAGGCGCCAACTCGGCGAAATTGGGCGCGAACTGTTGCTACTCGACGCGCTCGCGCAGCACACGGAGCTGACACGCCGCTGGGGTACATGGCCGCTGATCGACAGTCTCTTGGGGCTCTTCGACGAGATGGCCTTGAACCGAATCAATGCGCCCGACGAGTTGCCCGTTCTTACCCGCGCACTCGCCCAAGGGTACAAGGTTCGGGAACCGCTTCCGGCCGCGCTCAGTGACGAGGCACGCCTGGCGCATACATTATGGAAAGCATGGCTGGCGCAGCTCGAGTCCGAGCAGTACCAGGACCCTACCGGAGCATTAATACAAGGTCTTGATCGTAGCCTTGCACGGTTACCGTCCAGCGCCCACGTGTACTTGGCGGGGTTCGTTCGCTTCACCCGCGCAGAGATGGATTGGATCAAAGCCTTGCGAGCGCGGGGCCAGCTTACCTTATTGCTTCACGGCGGCAGCGGAGCACATGGATACCACCCAGATGCTGTCATCACCGAGATCACCGCCAAAGCTGGTGTCACGCCAGGTGTGCCGCCGACACGCTCCCGCTACGGCGTTTTTCTCGACCGCGTCTTCGCTATCGATGACGATAACTTGCCCTCACGCGCGCACAAACAAGCGCTGGCTGAACACGCGACCCCCGCCGACAGCCGCTTAGTAATTCATGAAGCGGCGACCTTTGAAGAGGAGGCGCGCGCTGTCGACCTACGCGTGCGGCAGTGGCGTCTGGAAGGGCTTCGACATATCGGCATCGTCACAGCCGACCGAAAGCTTGCGCGTCGTGTACGCGCGCTGCTCGAACGCGCCAGCATTCTTGTAGAGGACGCGGCGGGTTGGGCGCTATCTACGACAAGCGCCGCAACGGTCATGATGCGCTGGCTCGAATGTATCGAGCACAACTTCGCTCACGACATGCTGCTCGATGTGCTTAAGTCGCCGTTCGTGTCGCTTGGCATGACTAAGGCAGCGCTACGAATGACGGTCAGCAAATTCGAAGATGGCCTGATCACCCGTTACAACCTTGGAGCTGGAATCGATCTTTACCGACGCACGCTCGAGCGTCGATTCCAGAGCCTGGCACAGGGTCTGGGGGAGGAAGTTAGTCTCGGAATTGCTAATTTGCTTGACCGGCTGGAACAGACGGCATTTCCGCTACAAACGCTTTCCCGATCGCCCCAGCCGGCCACAGCCTATCTCACGGCGCTGCGAGATAGCCTGAGTGGACTCGGCGCAACAGACCGATACCGCCGGGATGAAGCGGGCTTACAGTTGTTGACCGTACTCGACGCGATGGCTGCAGCAAAACGCACGCAAACGCTGTTAATGACGTGGAGTGAGTTCAGGATTTGGCTCGCCCGAACGTTGGAGCGCACGTACTTTCGCCCACCGATGCGCACCAGCGGCGTTGAGCTGATGGGGTTTGATCAAAGCCGCCTGTGCCGCTTTGACGGCGTCGTCATTGCCGGTGCTCTGCGTGAGTATTTGCCAGGCGCGCCTGTTAGCGCGCCGTTTTTTAATGAGAGCGTGCGGCGACAGCTCGGCCTCCCAAGCGCCAACCTTGAGCGTTACGAGCGTCTATACGATTTTCGCCGCCTGCTCGAGGCGGCCCCGCGTGTGCTGGTGTCGTTTCGTCGCCAGCAACGCGGTGAGCCGGCCACGCCGAGCCCTTGGGTGGAGCGATTGCGGGTATTCCATGAACTCGCCTACGGTGGTGGTCTCGAAGATGCGCGTATGCAGCGATTGGCTACGTCGCCACGCGCTGAAATCACTTGGACCGACGCGCCGCTGCCAGTTCCGCGCCCACGGCCGCGCCCGACAATACCACCGGCGATAGTGCCTAAGACAGTTTCGGCGAGCGCCCATCAGCGCTTGATCAATTGCCCTTACCGGTATTTTGTCGTCGACGCTCTAGAGTTAGGCGAAACTCCATTCGTGCACGAACAACTCAAAAAAGTGGACTACGGCAGCCGCGTGCATCTTATCCTGCAAGCTTTTCACGCTGGCGCCGCCGGTCTGCCCGGGCCGTTCGGTAAGACGCTGTCAGAGGGAAACAAAGACGAAGCAGAGATGTTGTTGCGCCGAATCGGTGAAGCTGTGTTCGCGGACGATGTTCGAGCGAGCTTTTTAGCTCGCGGCTGGTTACTTACCTGGGAGCGCGCCATTAGTCCATACGTAGAGTATCAGGTAGAGCGTGCAAAAACGTGGCAAACAGCGGCCTTCGAGGTTGATAAACGCCGAGCTTGCTCCGACGGCAAAACAACCGTGACCATCCGAGCCCGCATCGACCGCTTGGATCGATCCGATGATGGATACGGCATCGTCGATTACAAAACTGGGGAGATTGCCTCGCTAGCCGATGTGGCAGCCGGTGAACAGATTCAGTTGCCTTTCTACGCGCTCGCGACCGAACCCCCGATCGCACAAGCTTTGTTCCTCGGGCTCGCGAGTGAAAACATCTCCGACAGAGTACAGCTCGGCGCTGGAGCTTTGAACACCTTGACGGCGGACCTGCGTGAACGCCTCTTGGCCGTCCATAGGTCAATCCTCGATGGCGCTGGCTTGCCCGCATGGGGAGACGAACTCACGTGTGCGCGCTGTCATGCCCATGGAGTGTGTCGAAAGGGGCTATGGTTGGGCAGCGATTCCCCAGGGGGGCTATGACCGCCGGACGGTGCAAAAAAAGGGCGGCCAAGTGGCCGCCCATGTGGGTGTCATGTGTGGATCACCACCTCCGCCTATGCCCGTGTGTGCAGACAACGCGGAGACGTCCCTGTGTGTCGAGATAGAGACGCTGGCGCCGATCCGACAGCGTCAGGTCACGCGCATAACGCACGTCCGTACACGCTTCCCTGTCAACAGTACTCTAGTTCAAGCCGGCTCATGAGGTCAAGAAATGCAGCATTAGATGCGCTGACACCGCACCAATGACCGGTATTGTAAACGCAAAATCATAAGCTTACGATGCTATTAATGATTTTCAAATTCCTGAAAAAATGAGTCTCCCTCGGACCAAACAAGCTCAGGCCAAGAACCACGTCACGGTTCGGGCGGCAGCCGGAACCGGCAAGACTTGGCTCTTGACCAGCCGCATTATTACGTTGCTGCTACAAGGCGTCTCCCCTGGTTCCATCCTCGCTATTACGTTTACGCGCAAGGCCGCCAGTGAAATCTACCAACGGGTCAAGGAACGCCTGCGGTGGATGATGACGGCCGATGAGGACGATTTACTTAGTGCACTGGCGGAGTTGGAAACGCTACCTGCACCGGTTACGTTGCGGCGCGCGCGTGGCTTATTCGAAGCGCTACTGACAGCGGATGCGGAGCTTCGCACGACCACCTTCCATGCGTTCTGCCAAGAGATTCTCTACCGCTTCCCACTGGAAGCGGAGGGACCATTGGGTTTCGATCTGCTCGAGTCGCCAACCGCGCTGCAGCACGCTGCCTGGCGCGCCTTCGATAGGGAACTCATGGCGGCCCCCACCGGGGCCCTGGCCAACGCGATGGAAACTCTGTTTCAGTCTTGTGGCGGCACCGTCGGCGCACACCAAGTGCTCGAACAATTTCTCGCCCACCGCAGCGATTGGTGGGCCTATACCGAGCACGAATGGGATCCGGTCGCAGATGCCGAGCGCCGACTCGCCGCTAGCCTGCGACCTCCTGCCGTAAACCAGGTCAACGCGTGGCGTAACGATCCGGCGTTGGTCGCGGACTTGCGGCGATATACCGAACTACTCAGCCAATCCCCCAATGCAACGCATCGTGAACATGCTCACTGGCTAGAGGTTGCACTCGACTCGCGATCATCGGTCGACGAGGCGTTTGAGCTGCTCAGCCGCGCGCTCCTCACAAGGAACCTGCGACCCCGCCGGTTAACACCCAGCCAACGCATGCTTCTGGTGTTAGGCAGGGATCGTGCCGACAAGTTGATCCACCTCCATGCCCAGCTTGCTGAGCGCATCCAGAACAGTCATCAAGATCGGTTGCGCCATCGAACCTTCGAGACCAACTGTGCTTGGTATCGGTGCGGCCAACGGCTGCTGGATCACTATCAGCGACTGAAGGCTGAGCAACGACTGCTCGATTTTGACGACCTTGAATGGCGTACCTATCAGTTACTCAATCGAAGCCACCACGCGGAGTGGATCCAGTACAAGCTAGATCAACGAATTGATCATTTGCTGGTTGATGAGTTTCAGGACACCAATCCAACGCAATGGCGCCTGTTGTTACCGCTACTAAGGGAGATGGCGGCCGGCAGCCCGCAACGATATCGCAGCGTATTGCTTGTCGGCGACGAGAAGCAGTCGATTTACCGATTTCGGCGCGCCGACCCGCAGCTTTTCAACGCTGCGCAGGCATGGCTCGAGCAACATATGCAAGCACAGACGCGAACCCAGGACAGGTCCTACCGTTCCTCGCCTGCAATTGTCCAATTCGTCAATCTGCTATTCGGCGAGACCGCTAGCACCGAGGAGTTTGAGTTACCGGATTATCGTGCACATGATACCTACCATCAGAACAGGTGGGGGCGCGTCGAGCTTTTGCCTTTGATCCCCCGCGGCTCATCCCTTGACGTTCATGGAAGCAGGACAGCGTGGCGTAATCCGTTGCAACAGCCGCGTCGCCTCGACGAAGACCAACGTTACCGCGCCGAGGGAGAACTCATCGCCGCTAGAATAAAAACGCTGATCGGCAAATCGATCGATGATAACGGCGTACGGCCGCTCGGATTCGATGACATCATGATCCTGTTGCGCGATCGCACCCACGCGGCCTCCTACGAGGCCGCGCTACGTCACGCTAGCATTCCCTATATAGGGATTGGCCGCGGGACCCTTACACAATCCTTGGAGATACAAGATCTTATACACCTCCTGCGCTCCCTGGTCGCGTCTCACGACAACGTTGCACTCGCTTCGGCTTTGTGCTCGCCGGTGTTTGATTGTAAGGAAGATGATCTGATGCGGTTGGCACAGTCGGAACGTGGTCAGACCTGGCGTGAACGGCTGGCGGCGGTCGCCGAAGCTTCCCCCGAGGATAGCCCGCTCGTGCGTGCGGCACGACTTGTCGAACGATGGGCCGGTTTCGTCGATCGAATGCCGGTACACGACCTGCTGGATCGCATGTACAAAGAAGGCAACGTGTTGGCGCGTTATGCCCACGCAGTGCCGCCGCATTTGAAAAATCGCGTGCAGGCCAACCTACGATCCTTGCTTGAGCTCGCGCTGGATCTCGATAGTGGGCGCTATCCCAGTCTCAGCCGATTTCTTGAACACTTGCCGATGCTAGCGGACGAAAATCCGCAAGTGCGTGCCGATACGTTGATCGATCCGACTGGGCTCGTGCGCATTATGACGATTCATGCCGCGAAAGGATTGGAAAGCCCGATCGTATTCTTGGCCGACGCGATGCGCGATTACAGGAGCCGTGGACGCGGAATGCGCACGATGGTCGATTGGCCGGTGGAATCAGCGCGGCCGCGTCACTTCCAGCTCATTGGCAAGAAGGCGCACCAGGACAGCGCCAGCACAAGATTGCTCGTGTCACAGAACAAAGCCTTGCGCGATGAAGAGTCGAGTCTTCTGTATGTTGCGCTTACGCGCGCCAAGCATGCGCTTTTTATATCCGGATGCGAATCGCTGCGTGGACGACACACGAGCTGGTACGAGTTCATTGACACACGCATTAGACAGGTTGCCGCTAGAAAAAAAACACCCATCCCAGGACTGAAGCTACACGGGCGCACATTCGGCTCGGGCATTGTCCTGGAACACGGTACACCGCCGGCGACCATAAAATCTCGGACTGTGGCGCGGCATGAGCAGATCGCCATCGATCCGCGGTTGACGCAACCCTTGTCTGAAAGTGAAGCCGATGGGTTTCTGTATCCCAGCTTCGCGAGCGCAGACGCGGATTGCGACGGAGACACGGGAGCGGTTGGGCTCGCTGGATCGGCGAAGACTCGCGGTACTCTAATCCACCGCATGTTGGAACTGCTGACCCGCGGCCATGAACGCACCGAGATACGTACTCGGATCGTCAACGAGTTGCATGAAGTCGCCTCAAGAGAGCTCATACAGGCGTGCTGGCAAGAAGCCTGCGCGGTTGTTGACGACCCGGAACTTAGACCGTTGTTTGATCCGTCACACTACTACGAAGCGCGAAACGAGGTTCCGATTCTCTACCGTGACCACGATATCGATGTCTACGGCGTAATCGATCGGCTCATCGTGCGGAATCACGAGATTGTTGTTGTCGACTACAAAACCCATGCCCACGCGACCCCAACCAACGTCGTGGAACTTGGACAACGCTTCAATGAGCAGATGCGCCTATATACGAACGGCGTTCGCAAGCAGTGGCCAACATTGCCCGTGAGACCGGTACTGTTGTTCACGGTTCCACGCGCCGTTGTTGAGCTAACAGAAGGCGTTAGTCGTGAACCGTGAGTCGCTGTTTTTGCGTTAGGCGTTAGGTGGGCGACACAGCGGAAGAGTTACGGATACCTGACTAGAGCTTTTATCAATTTGGACAAAGACTTATGAGACTATTCTAACACATATGTTGAGGTCGCTGGGGCCATCAGACAACGACTCACGATGTGCAGGCGATCTACAGGGATGTAGGAAGGTACGACTCCAGGGATGGAGGAGGTAGGGTCGCGTCGGGAACAGCGGCCGAGGGCAACGCAGGGAGCGGTTGCCG
>JBHICC010000062.1:0-13032 GCA_046759385.1 Acidiferrobacterales bacterium
TGGTGCCGGCGAGTGGACTCGAACCACCGACCTACTGATTACGAATCAGTTGCTCTGCCAACTGAGCTACGCCGGCGTAGCGTATGGGGAGGGTTAGTCGCTGTGCCGCAACCGCACGACCACATCGACACCCTCCAACGTCGTGCCTTCGGGCAGCGGAGGAAGGCCGGACACCCTCACCCCGCCTGCGTCGATGTCGGTGAGCGTTCCGTCAAAGAAATGGTGGTGAGGCCCCGTGTTCGAGTCGTAAAAGATCTTGGTCGGATCCGCAACCACTTGCCGAATCAGGCCTTTTTCTACGAAAAGCGCCAAAGTGTTGTATACAGTCGCTTTGGATACCCGCTGGCAATCCGCATTGACCTGCCTGAAAACCGTCTCAGCGGACAAGTGCACACAGCGCCCGAAAAACGCGCGAGCGATCTCGACCCGCTGTGTCGTCGGATTGATGCCGTGCTCCCGTAGCCACACGCGCAGCCCTTCATTATCCCCAACCTTGTTTTGTGTAATCATTTCAAAGCATTATAAGAGATGGCCGAAATCGAGTCTAATCCGGAGCGGCACCCAGCCGCGATCGCGGCCCAATCTGGGGCAATAAGCCCGGGCCGACCAGTTCGTTTCCGGTCAAATCGACGCATTTCACCACTTTTCGCGACATATCGCTGCAAGTTCACAGTGGTTTACAGCAATGGCGCTTGCGGCTGGGGTTGTCCCGCCAACCGGTCAACCCGTGGCTTGCCTAAGCGCCCGGGGAATCTTGAAGGTGATGTTCTCCTCCTTGCCAGGCCGCTCTTCGATGATTTCCGCGCCCCAGTCGCGCAGCCTCGCCACAACCCGTTGCACCAATACTTCGGGGGTGGACGCCCCCGCGCTGACGCCGATCTCGCTGGCGCCATCAAGCCACTCGCGTTTAAGGTCCTGTGGGCCATCGATCAGGTAGCCGCGCGCGCCCAGGCTTTCAGCAACCTCGCGCAGGCGATTGGCGTTCGAGCTGTTCGACGATCCCACAACTAGGACCACCTGACAGTAACGCGCTAACTCTTTCACAGCATCCTGGCGATTCTGCGTTGCGTAACAGATGTCCTCTTTTCTCGGTCCCCTGATTTTTGGAAACCGCCGCCGAAGGGCATCAATGACACGCGCCGTGTCATCCATGGACAAGGTTGTCTGCGTAACAAAGGCCAGGTCTTCCGGATCCTTGACCTCTAAATGTTCGACGTCATCGGGTGTCTCAATGAGATAGATTCCCTCTTGTGCCTGACCCAACGTTCCTTCGACTTCCGGGTGCCCAGCGTGGCCGATCAAGATAATCTCAGTGTTATCCCTGCGGTGCAGATGGACTTCCATGTGCACCTTTGTCACCAAGGGGCAAGTTGCGTCGAACACGCGCAGTTTACGTTTCTCGGACTCGCGTCGCACGGCCCGCGAGACCCCGTGCGCACTGAAAATCACGGTAGCGCCATCGGGTATCTCGCCGATGTCCTCAACGAACACCGCGCCCTTTGCCTTGAGCTGTTCGACCACGAGCCGGTTATGAACCACCTCGTGACGTACGTAGATCGGCGCGCCGAACATCTTCAGCGCGCGCTCTACAATTTCGATCGCGCGATCAACACCAGCGCAGAAGCCGCGCGGGCTAGCAAGAAATACATGCATGTTTCGTTAAACACCCACAAAGTTACGTTCTTGTATTATGACCGCCGGCACATGTCGCGTCCAATCATCGCGGACATATCAATAGCGCTTGCGAAAACCCAGTCCGATTGCATCTAAGACCAGCAGCACAACCCCAATGCTAATAGCCGAGTCAGCCACATTGAACGCTGGCCAATGCCAATCTTGGTAATATACATCAATAAAATCAACAACGTAGCCGTTACGCAGGCGGTCGATGAGGTTGCCAATAGCACCGCCCAGGACAAGCATCAGGCCCACCAAGACCTGGACGTCATTGGCACTCAGCCGTCTCACCATAGCGATAATCACGAAAGACACAATCATCGCGATGATGGCGAAAACAAAATTCTGCCACCCGCTAGCGTCGCTAAGAAAGCCGAAAGCCGCGCCCGTGTTGAAAACCAGTGTTAGGTTCAGAAACGGTCCAAGCTCAATCGGCCCGCGCACAAGATATTTCGCGGCCGCGAACTTCGTCGCTTGATCAAGAACGATCACAGAAATGGCGATCGAATAGAATTTCAGCATTAGGCGTATCGCCGGATTTCCCCAGCACCGGCCACATTCTGCACACAGCGTGCACAGATCCGCAGGTGCTCGGCATTAGATCCCACATCTTCACGGTGTTGCCAACAACGCACGCATTTCGGGTTCGCGGACGGCGTAACTGTTAACCACAAACCATCGATAGCAGTTTTCTCGGCGTGTTTTGGTCGCTGTACTTGTGGGTGCACACGCGCGTACGAGGTGATCAATACGAAACGAAGTTCGTCCTCAAGTGTGCGCAGATTTTCAGTCAATCCCGGTGTACCGTAAAGGTCCACCTCGGCATCTAACGATGAACCGATGTCGCCGGCGACGCGGACTTTTTCCAGCTCCTTGCTAACGGCTTCACGTACCGTAAGCACGTTGTCCCAATACTCTAATCCCATGTCATGATCAGCAGGCGTGTCTAGCATGGGCAGTTCGTACCATGTGCTGAGGAACACCGATTGTTCCCGTTTGCCAGGCATGTGTTGCCAGATCTCCTCGGCGGTGAAGCTCAGGATTGGTGCGAGCCAGCGCACAAGCGCCTCGAGCACGTATAGCATGACCGTCCGTGCGGAACGGCGACCACGACTACCGGCCTGCATGGTATATATACGATCCTTGAGAACATCGAGGTAGAAGCTTCCCATCTCGAGCACGCAGAACTGGTGCACTTTTTGATAGATCTGATGAAAACTGTACTCATCGTAGGCCCGAATGATTTCGGCCTGCAATTGTTGCGTTCTTTCGAGCGCCCAGCGATCGAGCGATAGCAACTCGTCGATGGGCATCACGTCTTTAGGGTCAAAACCATTTAGATTGGCTAGCAGATAACGAGCGGTATTGCGTACGCGACGGTAGGAATCAGCCATACGCCTCAAGATCTCGTCAGAAATGCTCATCTCTGCGCGATAGTCGGTTGCTGCCACCCAAGCACGTAGGATATCTGCACCCATGGTTTCGATAACTTCTTGCGGTGCGATCACGTTCCCACGCGACTTGGACATCTTCATGCCCTGCGCATCGACCGCGAAACCATGTGTCAATACTTCACGATAGGGTGCTCGATCGTAGATCGCCACAGATGTTAGCAACGACGATTGAAACCAGCCGCGATGCTGGTCTGAGCCCTCAAGATACATTCCAGCTGGATGCCATGAGTCGCCGTGACCCGCCAACACGCACACATGGGTGACACCAGACTCGAACCACACGTCCAGAATGTCGGTCACCTTCTCGTAATCGTCGGTCTCGCTATCTAGCAATTCTCTCGGGTCGAGCACGAACCACGCCTCGATTCCCTTTCGCTGCACCCTTTGCGCGATTTCCTCAATAAACTCTTCGGTGCGCGGGTGAATCTCGCCGGTTCCTTTGTGTACAAACAAGGTAATCGGTACACCCCAGGAACGCTGGCGCGAGATGCACCAATCCGGGCGGTTTTCGACCATACCTTCTATCCGCGCCCGACCCCATTCGGGGATCCATCGGGTTTTGGCAATCGCGCGCAGCGCGGATCCACGCAGTTTGTCCATGGCGATGAACCATTGCGATGTGCCGCGGAATATGATGGGCGTGCGGTGGCGCCAACAATGCGGGTAGCTATGTTCGAACGCCTCTGCGTGTACCAAGGCACCGCATTCCTTCAACACCTCGATAATATGGTCATTGGCCTCAGAGACGTGCTCACCGGCGAAAAACTCGGTACGCGGCAAGAATTTCCCGTCTTCGCCGACCGGATTGTCGATCGGCAGATCGTACCGGACACCCATCAAGTAATCCTCGAGCCCATGACCGGGGGCGGTATGCACAGCACCGGTACCGGCTTCGATGGTCACGTGATCGCCCAGAATAAGTGGCACGACGCGATCGTAAAACGGATGCCGCAGGCGGAGGTCTTCAAGGTCGGCGCCGCGACAATACGCGATCACGCGATATTGGTCGATCCCATAGCGCAACATCGCATCCTTCATCAGCGCCTCGGCCAATAACCAGCGCTCCGAGCCACGTTCAGTATGGGTTTGTACCAACGCATAGTCGAGCTGTGGATTCAACGCGACGGCGTGATTCGCTGGGAGCGTCCACGGCGTCGTGGTCCAGATGATCACCGAGATCGGGCCTTCACCTTCATGCTCATGACCCGGCGCGTGTTGGCAGCGTGCGAGAAATTGTTCCTCGTCCACAACGTCAAAGCGTACATCTATCGTTGGCGAGGTCTTGTCGATATACTCGACCTCAGCTTCCGCCAGCGCGGATCCACAGTCTGCACACCAATGAACTGGCTTGTAACCCTTATACACATGACCGCCGGTAACGACACGGCCCAATGCACGAACGATGTCGGCTTCGAAGCTGTAATCCATCGTTAGATAAGGATGGTCCCAGTCACCGAATACGCCAAGACGTTTGAAATCCTCTCTTTGGCGTTCCATCTGGTCTCGTGCGTAGGCGCGAGAAGCACGGCGAAACTCCGCCGGATCTACCTGTAGACCCGCCTTGCCGATCTTCTTTTCGACGGCAATTTCGATCGGAAGACCGTGACAATCCCATCCTGGTATGTATGGTGTATCGAAACCCGCGAGTGCCTTCGACTTGATGACTATATCCTTCAAGACTTTGTTGACTGCGTGTCCAATGTGGATATCGCCGTTGGCATAAGGGGGACCATCATGCAATACATAAAGTGGACAACCTTGCCGGGCCGCTCGCATCTCGCTGTAGAGGTCCAGCGCCTGCCAGCGCTTGAGCATGTCGGGCTCGCGCTTCGCTAGATTGGCTCGCATTGGAAATCCCGTGCGCGGCAGGTTAAGCGTTTCTTTATAATCTGTCACAGCAGTTCTCAGATCCCGGCGACACAGACGCGCGTCCATCCTACGGTGTCTAGCACGCCGCGTCCTCTCCCTTCAAAACCGGCTGCGATGGATGGTAGTGCTTGAAAAAATCGCGCGCGCGCTCCCGATCCCTGTACATGTGGCGCTTGAGTTCGTCCAATGAGTCGAAGCGTTCTTCATCGCGCAACTTGTTAAGAAAATTCACGCTAAGGTATTGCCCGTAGATAGCACCATCAAAATCCAGTAGATGAACCTCAAGTAAGGTTCGTGTCCCATCGACGGTCGGACGGGTTCCTACGTTCGCGACCCCTGGTATCGGCTCACTCTCGAGCCCGAAGACTTCTACGGCGTGGACGCCATTAACCGGGGTGGCTTTCCGGTGCACATGGATATTGGCCGTGGGCATGCCAATGCGTCGGCCCAGCTTCGTGCCGTGGGCCACGCGACCGCACATACGGTAGGGGCGCCCCAGTAACTTCTCCGCGGTACCTAAGTCTCCCATCGCCAAAGCCTGGCGAACTCGAGTGCTACTCACCCGTTTCCCGTCTATTGTAACCGTGTGCATGTTTACAACCTGAAAACCATATCGCTGCCCCGCAGTCTGCAGCAGCGCGAAATCGCCGCGCCTGCGCTTACCAAATCGGAAGTCGTCACCTACGACAAGATAGCGTACGCCGAGATCCTGGATCAAAACGCGCGTGATAAACGTCTCTGGCTCCGTGCTCGCAAAGGCGTGGTCAAACCTGACCAAGAGCACCCGGTCCACAGAGTAGCGCCGCAGCACTTGCCACTTCTCACGGAAGCGGGTCAACCGCGGCGGCGCATTCTCGGGGCGGAAAAACTCCTGCGGCTGAGGCTCAAACAAAACGATCTGGGTAGGGAGGCCTAGCGCCTGCGCTTTTTCAGCGAGCTGGCCGACCACGGCCTGATGGCCTAGGTGGATACCATCGAAGTTACCAATCGTTGCCACGCAGCCGTGATGCCGGGGCGTCAAGTTATGCAGCCCGCGTATGAGCTCCATGACAGCGCATTCCTGAAAATCTCACGAAGAGATAAAGGTTAACGCCTCGCTAATGCAAGATCCAGCGGCGAGCGAGCGCGACAGAGAGGGAAACAACGCGGTGTGATATCGTCTAGCAGTGGGCCCAGTCGGGATCAAACTCTTCGATCACCTCCCGCAACGGTCTGCGCCCACCGAAACCCTCGTGATAGTTGTGATAGTGCCCCAACTTTAGCTCGGGGAACTTCCAGCAGAGATAGCCGTCACCGGTATCAAAATCCACGAGCCACAGGCCCTTTACGACCAGACCTAACCGCTCCATCTTTCCGACCCAAGCCTTGACGATAGTCTCGTATTGACGCTCCACCTCTTGCATGTGCGGATTCATCGGGATCATCGCCTCAAGCTTGCGCCGCACTGGTTCGAGCTCGTGGTAGGCCGCCTCCGTGATTCTGCGCACGAGCGGAAACAGCGCGCCCGCTTCCGACAGCGTAAATACGCGCGGATCATCACACGGAACGATTTGTGCTACTGCAGAAGCTCTAGACATCACTCTCTGCCTGATCAAGATGATCCAGCATCAACTGCTTGGGCCTAATACCCGATAGCAGAATGGCCGCACTATAGACCAGAACGCCCACGCTGATCCAGAGGGTCAAACGCAGCACACGCTCGGCGAAGTCAGCCTCCATCCAGCCCACGAGGCTACCCGCACCCCAGCCCACCACTACTGCCATTACTAGACTTGCAATACCAATGCGCAGCAAGAACCCTCCCCATCCGGCCGCCACCGAATAAACCCCGTCTCTGCGAAGGAGCCGAAACAGCAAACCCGCATTGATAAACGCGGCCAGTGAGATCGCGAGTGCAAGCCCCGCGTGGGCCAATGGATACACCAACGCCAGACTAAGCACGATGTTGGCGCCAACGCTCAATGCTGCCACACGTGCTGGCGTCGCCGTATTCTGGCGCGCATAGAAACCGGAGGCGAGAATCTTGACGAGAATGAACGCTAACAAACCAATGGAAAAAGTAATCAATGCGCGCGCCGTCATTTCCACATCGTTCTCGCTGAATTTGCCGTAGTGAAAGATTGTGGTCAGGATAGGGCCAGCCAGTACAATCAGACCAATCGAGGCGGGCGTGCCAACAAGAAACGCCCAGCGCAGTGCCCAGTCCAACAGCCGCGAGAACTCCTCTGGGGATGCGTTCGCATGCTTTCTCGATAAGGTAGGCAGAATGACTGTGGCGAGCGCGATCCCAAACACCCCCAATGGAAACTCCATTAGGCGATCGGAGTAATAGAGCCAGGAGACGCTGCCGGTCACAAGGAACGACGCTAACAGCGTGTTCACCAACATATTAATCTGTGCCACCGAGCTGCCGAATACGGCAGGCAACATCAGCTTGATGACGCGCGCAACCCCCGTCTGTCGCCACGCCAGCCGCGGCCGCGGTAACGCGCGAATCCGGCGTAAGGCTGGAATTTGAAACACCAGCTGCACCACCCCAGCAATAAAGATGCCCCAGGCCAAGGCGATACCTGCATTTTCCATTGCGGGCGCGAGCCATAGCGCGGCTGCAATGAGCGAAAGGTTCAACAACACCGGTGTAAACGCAGCTATGGCGAAACGCTCGTGGGTGTTGAGAATCCCAGCAGCAAGCGCGACCAGCGATATGAACGCCAAATAGGGAAAGGTGATACGCAGAATTCGTACCGTAAGCTCGTACTGTTCCGGCTTAGCCAGGAATCCCGGCGCTAGCATCGTCACGATGAGCGGCGCGATAACAACACCGACCACCGTGACTAGGAGCAGAACCGTACCAAGCAGGCCGGCAACATAATCCAAAAACGCACGCTGTTCCGCTGCCGTCGCGCGCTGCCGATGCTCGGAATACACAGGCACAAAAGCCTGGGAAAATGCGCCTTCAGCAAAGATGCGACGAAAGAAGTTCGGAATGCGAAAAGCGACAAAAAACGCGTCGGCGGTAATGTCCTCGCCGGCGCCGATGATACGCGCTAGCACGTTATCTCGGATGAGGCCGGTGACACGGGAGACCAATGTCATCCCGCCGGTAATAGCCGTTGACTTGAGCAACCTACTTGACAATTCGAGCTCCAGCGCCAGGTTCAGCTGCGCGATACGCGAAAACGACCGATCATAAGCCAAATGCGCACGGGTCGCATTACACGTTCATGTGACACGGCCGCGACACGCAGGATTGACAAATGTACATAAACTGCTCATAGTGGCGCGCCTTTCAAGGCGATCCGGTATTTGGAGGTAAACCCCATTGGCCAATATCCGCCAAGCGAAAAAACGGGCGAAACAGGCGGTTACGCGCCGCCACCGCAATTTTGGCCTGCGTTCCAAAGTTCGTACTCATATTAAGAAGGCACAGGAGGCCATCGATAGTGAAGACAAGGACACTGCGCGAGAAGCCTATAAGCGGGCGGCCCAGGTGATTGATCAAGTGGCTAATAAAGGCGTGTTGCACAAGAACGCCGCCGCCCGGCATAAGAGCCGCCTGAACGCGCGCGTACGCGCGCTAGGTTAAGAAACGCATCCCCCCTAGATGAGGACCATGTTGTCCCGATGGATCAGCTCGGGTTCATCGACATACCCGAGGATTGATTCGATTTGGTCACTCGCGTGACCAATGATGCGCGCTGACTCCTCCGCGTTGTAATTCACCAATCCGCGCGCGATCTCTTGCCCTTGCGTGTCCATGCACGCGACGATTTCACCGCGCGCAAAATCCCCCTGGACGAGCTTGACGCCAACCGGTAGCAAGCTCTTGCCAGCGTTGCGTATAACGTGGACTGCGCCCTCATCTAACACGAGGGTACCGCGCACCTGAAGATGCCCGGCAAGCCACTGCTTACGAGCCGCTATACGTCCTTGGGCAGCTTTAAGATAGGTACCGACTGTGTCCCCATCTACGACACGCAGCAAAACATCCTCGGTACGCCCTGGGGCTATCACCGTGCAAGCGCCGGATCGGGCCGCTTTTTGCGCCGCCACCAACTTCGTGCGCATGCCGCCGCGACCGAGTACCCCCGAATCACCGGCGGCCTTAACAAGTCGTGGGTCGCCAACATCTGCTTCGGCGATGAGCTTTGCGTCGCTGTGCAATCGCGGATTACGGTCAAGAAAACCGACCTGGTCCGTCAAAATCACCAGTAGCTCGGCCTCTACCAGATTCACAACAAGCGCCGCCAAAGTGTCATTGTCCCCGAAGCGAATTTCGTCAGTGGCGACAGTATCGTTCTCGTTCACGACCGGAACGACTCCCAGTCGCAGCAAGGTGCGCAATGTAGTTCGAGCGTTTAAATAACGTTGCCGGTGACTCAAATCATCGTGTGTGAGCAGCACCTGCGCAGTATGTAATTCGTACTTACGGAAAGCCGATTCGTACGCTTGCACGAGTGCTGTTTGGCCCACAGCTGCCATAGCCTGTTGCTCATGCAGCGCGTGTGGACGCGTCCGTCGCTTGAGACGCTGTATCCCTGCTGCGATCGACCCAGAGGTAACGAGCACGACATCAAGCCCACGTTTGCGAAGCGCGGCCATTTGCGCAACCCAGTCGGCGATGGCAGAGTGATTCAGTCCCTCCGCATTTTGTGTCAAAACCGCACTGCCAATCTTTACCACCAGGCAACGGACGTCCTTCAATGCCCGGCGTTGTTCAGACTTCGGCCGTCGTGAATCCACTGCCCGACTTCTCCCTTAAAACTTCAAGCCGCTGCATGAGTGCGCCCACGAGCTGCTCACACCCTTCACTCCTGATCGCCGAGATCTCAAAGACTGGCCCACGCCATGACAGCGCTTTAATAAGAGCGTCGCACCGCTGGCTGCGTTCGGATTCCGACAGAAGGTCGATCTTGTTAAGCACGAGCCAGCGTTCTCGTGCGGCAAGCGTAGAGTCGAATTTTCCAAGCTCTTCCACAACGTTTGTCACATTAGCCACTCGTTCCGCCGGCTCCGCTGAGGTCGCTAGATCAATTAAATGCAACAGTATACGCGTTCTGGCCAAATGCTTGAGGAAGCGCAGGCCCAGCCCTGCCCCCTGCGCAGCGCCTTGAATCAAACCAGGGATGTCGGCAATCACGAAGCTGCGGTGAGGCTCGACCGCGACCACGCCGAGCTGCGGGTATAGCGTAGTAAACGGGTAGTCGGCCACCTTTGGGCGCGCATCCGACACGGCGCGCAGGAAAGTTGACTTGCCCGCATTAGGCAGACCCAACAGCCCTACGTCTGCCAGCACCTGAAGCTCAAGCGCGAGTTGTCGCCGTTCCCCTCGCGTACCCGAGGTTGTGCGTCGCGGGGCTCGGTTCGTGCTGGACTTGAAGTGCGCATTTCCCAGGCCACCTTTTCCACCACGTGCAACCAACAAGCGCAGGCCCTCGTGGTTCAAGTCGCCGATTAGCTCACCGGTATCAGCATCGCGCACGATCGTGCCAACTGGCATATCGACTGTGAGGTCATCCCCTGAGCGTCCCGTACGGTTGCGACCGCTTCCATTGCGACCGCGCTCGGCACGAAACAGTCGCGTGTAACGAAAATCGGCCAGAGTATTCGGCGCATTCTTGCCGATCGCGTATACGCTGCCTCCATCACCGCCATCGCCGCCATCAGGACCGCCACGTGGGATGAACTTTTCTCGTCGAAAGCTCAGGCATCCATCACCGCCGTTACCAGACTCGACGCGGATGCGGGCTTCATCAACAAATTTCATGATTCTTTCTTCGCGACTTAGCTCTAGAAATAAAAAACCCCGCTTTCGTTTGAAAGCGGGGTCCAGCTTGTGCGACAAGCTGCTTGGGCTTATTCAGGCACGATACTCACTGTCCTTCGCTCTCGCCGACCCTTCGTTTGAAATATGACACGGCCGTTCGTCCTAGCATACAGTGTATCGTCTTTACCGATGCCCACGT
Organism: Acidiferrobacterales bacterium; assembly: GCA_046759385.1. Lineage (GTDB taxonomy): Bacteria > Pseudomonadota > Gammaproteobacteria > Acidiferrobacterales > SPGG2 > JBHICC01. The sequence goes on from JBHICC010000062.1 coordinate 10,967, forward strand.
TCTGGCCCGGATGAAATTTCGTGCCGCGCTGCCGTACTAAGATGTTGCCAGCCAGCACGCGTTCGCCCCCGAATCGTTTGACTCCGAGGCGCTTCGACTCCGAATCTCTGCCATTGCGGGAACTCCCGCCAGCCTTCTTGTGTGCCATAAAATAGTCTCAGCTCTCCGCTGTCGTTTGCATTGCCTCGTTTGAGGCCCTAGCAACCTTCTTGCGTTGCTTGGATTTGGCTGGTTTCTTGGTTACACCAGCAATACCAGTAACCTCAAGCTCCGTGTATCCCTGCCGATGGCCCACATGGCGACGCGAATTCTTCCGGCGCCGAAGCTTGAGGATCTCAATCTTGTCTCCGCGTCCGTGGCTCCGCACGGTAGCGGTAACCGTTTCGTCTAGCACCGGAGCGCCGACGCGCAAGTCATTGTCATCCTTAACGAGCATCACCTGTTCCAGAGTGACCGATTCCCCAGGAGTAACTGGCAAACGCTCGACCCGGATTACATCGCCGATTGCGACCCGGTATTGTTTACCACCGTTCTTAATCACCGCATACATCATTTCGCGCCTCTGAGCGAAAGGGATCCACATGGCCTTAAGGGGCGGCAATTCTAAAGGGTCCCCCCTATTAGGTCAAACAGCTTGACGCCTGCGGGGGGGGCCCCTAGCATGGCTTTCGGCATGCAACAGACGCAACCAAAACCCGTCCATGACGAGCTCGCCAGTGTCCGTGAGCTAATCGGGGATGGCCTGCGAGCGGTGAACGACGAAATCCATGTCCGACTGCGCTCTGAGGTCGCTCTGATTAATCAACTGGGTGCATACATTATCAATAGCGGCGGCAAGCGGCTACGCCCCATTGTCGTGCTGTTGAGCGGCGACGCATTCAATTACGCAGGACGCGACCATATACAGCTTGCGACTATCATCGAGTTCATCCATACAGCCACCTTGTTGCATGACGATGTCGTCGATGCCTCAGAGATGCGTCGCGGGCAGTCCACCGCGAATGCGATTTGGGGAAACGAGGCCAGTGTGCTAGTGGGTGACTTTCTTTATTCACGAGCGTTCGAAATGATCGTAGAGCTGGACAACATGCGCGTCATGGAGATACTGGCGAAGACTACAAACCTGATCGCTGAAGGCGAAGTAATGCAATTGTTGAGCTGCCACGAGCCAGGCACTACGGAGGCCGATTACATCCAAGTAATTCGTTGCAAGACGGCGAAGCTGTTCGAGGCTGCCGCTCAGCTAGGTGCCGTCGTCGCGGGACAGGACCGAGATATGGAAGCAGCGATGGCACACTACGGTCTTCATCTGGGGACGGCATTTCAGCTGATCGACGACGTTCTCGACTACAGCAAAGATAGCCGTGCGCTCGGTAAGAACATCGGTGATGACCTCGCCGAGGGTAAACCCACGTTACCATTGATCCATGCACTGCATGAGAGTGACACGGCGCAACGTGCGTTATTGCGTCAAGCGATTGAGCGCGGTGGCTTGGAGCGAATCGATGACGTCGTGACGGCCATTGAACGCACAGGGTCCATCGCTTACACTGCCCGCAGAGCTGAGAGCGAGGCCGAGCTAGCAAGAAAGGCGTTGGATATCGTACCGGACTCGCCCTTCAAGCAGGCCCTTCTGGACCTCGCGTATTTTTCCGTTCACCGCGACTACTGACCGCATCGCATTCGGGGTGTAGCTCAGCCTGGTAGAGCACTGCCTTCGGGAGGCAGGGGCCGGAGGTTCAAATCCTCTCACCCCGACCAACATCTCGGCAATTGCTCCCGGCATTGCCCTAACTTCCCACGTCCCTGTAGGTCGCCTGTCGGGGTGATCGGATTCCCCGCCGGGCTGCGACCGTTCACTGAACGTTCGGTCCCGGCTCATCCTTTCATCCCGATCAACTTACAGCGCTTCGCTTCCTGCTCCACTTGCAAGCCCGCGGCAAATCATCCGTGGCTTGCCCGTTCGGCGCCGCGAGCGTTCACCGGACGCTCGTGACACCTCCGCCTCACCCCTGTTGCGCCAAAGTCGGCGCACTACCGATCTACCAGCCACCCCGTATAATGGC
>JBHICC010000063.1:0-12055 GCA_046759385.1 Acidiferrobacterales bacterium
TGCAGAACGCCGACTACGCCTACGTCCTGCAGATGGGCCGCGTCCGCGTCCAGGGGACGGCCCGGGAGCTGCGGGAGAACCGGGAGGTGGTCGCGTCCTACTTGGGCACTCAGGAGGCAGGGAGAGTGGCTGTTTAGAGCAACGAAACAAGCATGAGAACTCAGGATTAAGTCGCGCTCGTTACTAAACGTTAACAAAGCTGAGGATTACGAACGCGTATACTTCCGATTCTTGCGGCGTTGCCTTCGTGGCAAGTCGCGGGAAACCCTGAAGAAGTATTATTTAGGAGGATGTCGATATGAAACTTCTAGCAAAACTTGCTTTAACGCTTGCAAGCAGCATCGTGCTTGGCTTGAGTTCGGTAGCTGCGTGGGCCGGCGCTCCGGGGATCACCGATAAGGAGATCCTTATCTGCTCTTACCAGCCGATGACCGGAAAGATCTCCAGTTACTTCCGGATGGGTAAGGGCGCAGATGCCTGGTTCAAGCACGTAAATGACACCGGCGGCATTCACGGCCGTATGGTCAATTACAAGATGGTCGATGACAAGTATGAGCCGGCGCGCACCAAGTCCCTCGTCAAGCGCTTCGTTGAAAGGGACAAGTGCTTTGCGATTGTCGCGCCTCTCGGGTCTGCACCAACGGCAGCGGTCATCGATTACATCACGTCGAAGGACGTGCCGCTAATCGGCGCTGGTACCGGTGCAGAAAAGAACTTGACTTATCCGAGCAAATGGGTGTTTCCGCTCTATCCGAGCTACTTCACCGAGGGCCAACAGTTGGTACGCTTTGCCAAAAAGGTCTTCGGTGCTAAGAGCGTGGCGCTGCTTTACCAGAACGATCCGTCGGGCAAGACTCACATCAAAGGGATTGAGTCGGTGCTCGACAAGTACGGTGTCAAGCTCTTAACGACGCAGGGCTATGACCAGAAAGAGATCGACGTTAGCGCCCAGGTCATTGCTATGAAGAACACGAACCCGGACGCAGTTATCTGCTCTTGCGCGCCGGAACCCGCCGCCAGGTTCTACACCGAGCGCAAGAAGCTCGGCTGGAACGTGCCGGTGGTGAATGTGTTCTTTGGCAAGAGCCCGAAGGTCCCCGAGCTCGCGGGCAAGGATGCGGTTGAGGGCGTCTACTTCGCGACTATCTTCCGTGACTTCAACTCGCCTGCGGCGCAGATTCAAGAAGCGAAGCAGCTGTTGAAGAAGTACTATCCGAACGAGCAGCCCGACGCCATCCATCTATGGGGTTTTGCGGGTGCCCAAGTCTTCACTGAGGCCATGCGCCGTATGGGACGTGACGACATTACGCGTGACCGCCTCGTGGTAACGCTCGAAGGGATCCAGAACTGGGAAGGTAGTGTTGTCCCTTCGGTTAGCATCGGCAAGGGCAATGCACCGGAGCACTTTATCGTGAAGGACATGTCCTGGGTCGTCTACAAGAACGGCGAGTTCCAGGACTTCTCGTTCTAAGGAAAAGAATCGAATGGTATCAGTGGCCCGCATGTGGGCCACACGGGCAGGCGTGAAATAAGACGAGTGTGGCTCGCCGGTTCGGGATGAAACCGGCGAGCCATAACGTCGTTCGCGGCGTCCCGAAGGGACGGCCGTGCTAAGCTATGCGCTGAGCGCATATCCCCCTTTCCCAAAAGTAGGGTCGACACGTCGGGGGCGCCTGCGCTAACGTCATTGTCACTCGAGTGTGATGACACGCAAGGTGGCCGCTGGTCGCCGAAGGTGTGTGATGGCGGAGATTACTGGAAAAGCGATTCCACCTCAGCGAAAAAGAGTCATAGACGCGCTTCACCTGCGGGAACCCGACCGTGTGCCCGTGGGGCTCTGGGGCACGATCGAGGGCTATCAAAACCTGCGCCGCGGCCTCGGCATGGATTACAAGGCCGATGCCCGCGACTACCGTACGGGATCGACGACCTGGACCACCGACGTCAGCTTCGAACTCGACCTCGCCGTGAAACTGGACGTCGATTTCATCAGAATCTCTATGGGCGCGCCGGGCGGCTCCCCCGGCTTTCACCCGATCAAGTTCGAAGAAGTGCCCTTCGACATGGGCATCCCGCCGCCGGACATGGATATCAATGTGGACGAATGGGGCGTCGTGCGTAAATGGACGCCCCACGAACAGGGCGGCTACTACGAGATGATCGGCTATCCGCTATTTCATGCCACCAGTGCGCCGCTCGAGGAGGGACTGAAGATACTCGACGAGTATCCGTGGCCGGATCCCTATGATGAAGGCTGCTGGGAGGACGCACCGATACCGGGGATGAGCCTGCGCGAGTATTGCAAGTTCGTCAAGGAGGAGACGCCGTTCGCGATTTTGGGTCAAGGCGGGCGCGGCGGGCTGTTCGAGCAGGCCAAGTACATGGTCGGCTACGCCAAGATCTTCTCTGATTTCATCGAGGCACCGGAATTCCTCGATGCCATGTTGACCAAGCTGGTTGACATCGAGATTGAGTTCAACAAAGTGTTTCTCGATCAGTGCGGCGAATACATCGACTGGTTGCGCATGAGTCCAGAAGATCTTGCGAGCGAGAAGACCGCCTTCATTTCGCTCAAGATGTTCAACAAACAGCTCAAGAAACACTATATGCGGGCTACTCAGACAACGAAAGAGTATTACCTCAAGAAAAACTCTTTGGGTAAGATCCAATTTCACAGCTGCGGCGCTATTCCCGAAGTGTTCATGCGCGGGCTTATGGACTGCGGCGTCGATGGCTACGACAGCCTGCCGCCTAAGGTCGCCAGGCACTCCAATCCGGCAGCGAAGAAACGCCAGCTCGGTAAGGAGATGTTTTTCTATGGCGGGATCGACGTGCAAGAAACCTTACCTTGGGGCAAGCCTGAAGACGTGCGGGCCGAGGTTCGCCAACGGATCTGGGAGATGGGCCATGGGGGCGGTTACCTTTTGAGCTCGTCGCACCGCCTTGAGCACGATGTGCCGATTGAGAACACCTTGGCGATGATCGAGGAAGCCCACGAGTACGGTGTCTATCCGCTGCCCGAGGATCCGCCGCTGGGCGCAGACACGGGCGAGGAACATGAAGAATGGGGCGGCCTGAAGAAGAGCTGATGGCCGACCACGCAGTTCAGCCAAGCAATACGGGGGGAGTGCATTATGCCTCTGCAGATCGAGACTGAGAAAGAATTTGATCTCGAAGATTTGAAGCACGACATCGACGCGACGCGTAAGACCGATCGCTGGAACGATGCGCCGCCTGACGTGAAGGATCTGTTTCATCAGATCGAGTGGAACATTATAGAGGGTGAGCACGACGAAACAGTCGGTTTGATTAAGCCGGCGCTGGAAAAGCACATCTCGGCGCGTACCTTGATTGCAGGCCCAATGGCCACAGGAATCGCCGAGGTTGGAAGGCGCTTTAAGTTTGATGAGTACTTTCTGCCTGAAGTGATGATGTCGGCTAAGTGCATGCACGCGGCCTTGGGGATCTTGAAACCGCTGATCATCGCGGAAAAGACTGAAGAGTTGGGCATTGTGGTCGTCGGCACGGTGCAGGGTGACCTACACGACATCGGTAAGCGAATTGTCGCGATGATGTTGGAGGCCGCAGGTTTCACGGTCCACGATCTTGGTGTCACAGTCCCGCCGGAAGAGTTCATATCGGCGATCAAAGAGCACAAGCCTCAAATCGTCGGCTTTTCCGCCCTGTTAACGACCACCATGAACATGCAGTGGGAGACGATCAAGGCGATCAAAGAGGTCGGCCTGCGTGAGCAAGTCAAGGTGTTCGTCGGCGGCGCCCCGATCAGTCAGGCGTGGTGTGACAAAATCGGCGCCGATGCGTATGCTGCGGACGCGTTGATAGCGGTGGAAAAAGCGAAGGCATGTGTAAATGAGTTCAGCGATCTGAAAGGTGGTGATCCGGCCTTGCACGCGGCCATGCTCGCTATAGATACGGACACTACAAAAGCGAAGGCGGCGCGGGCGCAGGCAGCGTACGCCTAAAGTTAACCGGCCGCTCTCGTTTCGAGAGTTCCCTCATCGAGATCAACGGCGCTATGTCTGTGATGGCGCTCAATAGACCGTCTATTTTGGGACCCACTGTTCCGGGTGTGGTGCTGTTGTTGGTTGGCATCTTCGGTGGGCTGAATGCGGCGTGGGGCTACGGCCTTTTTCTTGTGTCAGGCCTATTGCTCCTGGCAAGCTTGCTTTTCTTTTGTGTGTTCGTTTTTTCGCGGCGCTTTGACAGCAACTCGCTCAAATGGAGCTTCACGTGGCTGTTCATACTCGGGGCCTGGTGCTACGTCTACTCCATATGTGCACTGGGCGGGTATTTCATCTACGAGACCCTACAAGGTCGTATGGAGTTCAAGTGGATCCTATTCGGACCGGTAGCGTTGGCAGCGCTGGTTATCTTGGACGTTGGTATCTACCGCATTGTTGTCGGGAAGAACTTGCCGACCTACCAACGCTACAGGCAGTTTGTTTCCCGCGAGCAGAGCGATCCGACGGCGATGCGCCGCACCTTGGTGGACGATGTTATCGTGCAAAAAGCGCTGTTGTCCGTCAGCGGCGTCCGATGGCTTCGCCATACCCTGATCTTCTGGGGATTCATACTGATGTTCCTAACTGAAATGCTCGCGGTCTTTTTCCGTGAAGCGGTGCCCGCATTCGGTTTTGCTGACATTTGGGAAATGCCAGGGCATTCTTTACGCTTGGCTTTCAATTTCGCGTTTGATTTCTTCGGGTTGATGGTGCTGATCGGGTCCGTCATGGCGCTCGTATGGCGCGCTGCGGTGAATGGTACTGAAGAGCAAAAGTACTCTGACACACCGACAGTGTTGTTCCTGTTCTTTGTCGTGTTAAGTGGTTTCTTGGTGGAGGCGATAAGGATCGCGGCGTCGCCGTATGATCCCTCTGTGAACTCGGAGTTCGTCGGTTACGCGATGGCCCTGGTTTTGCCCAGTTCTCAAACGTTCTTCGCAGCTACTTATGAGCCGCTTTGGCTCATACACGTGCTCGGCTCTTGTCTGTTCATTGCCTACGTGCCTGTCAAGCGGCTCATTCACTCTTGCGCGACCCCTATGGGCAGGCTTATGAATTCGCAGAAAGCGTTGCTGGCGGCAAAAAAGCACGGCGTGATTAGCGGTCTCATGACGCGTCGGTCTTAAGCTCGCGGCGGCACGTCGGTGACCGGCGACGTGCGCGAACGACCTGAGGAGGTAGAGATGGCTCACTATTTGATGCGCGCAAAAGTTTCACAAGCCACCATGGATGCGCTCGTCCAGCGCCCAGAGGACCGATTCATCACGATGACTAAGCTTCTCAAGGGCATCGGTGGTCGGTTGCATAACTACTACTTCTGCTTTGGGGAATACGACATCGTGCTGCTGTTCGAGCTTCCTGACAACGTGAGTGCATCCTCGCTGTCGATGGTGTTGCTTGCTTCAGGTTCGGTGACCGAAATAGATACTACGGTTCTCTTGACTATGCAGGAAGCCATCGAGGCTATGCAGGCAGCGGCGGACGCAACCGGTGTTTACCAGCCTCCGGGCCGGGGGCGATCGCGCACGGCGAATAGATGAGCCAAGGGGTTTCCAACCATGCCTAGAATCGTCGCTATTCACGGTAAGACATGTTCGCTGAAATCTGATGTCGCGCGCGAGATCTCGCGGCTGACTGGATACAAAGTGAGGCACGGTGGTGAGATGATCACCACTTGGGCGAAGGCGGACAAGCTGAACTCAGGTGCACTGGTCCCAGAAGACAGGCACCGAGCGGTAGACGCTGATGTGCTGCACTGGGCGCAGTCGGCAGCTGAGCCCGTGATTATTATTGAAAGCACCTTACTGGATGCGGTGCTCGGGCATCTGGGCAACGTGTTTTGGGTCTACCTTTATTCGAAGGATGAGGTTCGCAAGCAACGTTGGGACCGACGTAGGGAAGAAGGTGGCGGACGCACACGGCAGATCGGAGAGAGTGTTGAGCAACGGGACAAGGACGATGCTGAGCTGCGTCAACGGCTTTACGGGTCAGGATCGGATAGCCGCAAGCCGGATTTGGAGTTGGATACGAGCGAGCGCTCGGCCGAGGATTGCGCGCAAGAGATCTGGGCCACGTTTGAAGGTCGGGACGTTGCCGTCGCTGTCCCCGGGGTCGGTAAACCCGCTATGGATAAGCGGGAGACGAAGGGTATTCGCCCTGGAGCCTCTAGCGGGGTCGTCAGGGTTTACAGCGCTAAGCGAAACCCGTTCGGCGGCTACATCAGGGACGATAAGAGCGGCAAGGATATTTTTGTGCACAAGTCCGCGGTCGAGCAGGCCGGCCTCGAGGCGTTGGAGAAGGACCAGCGCGTAGACTTCGACATCATCGAGGACGGTTTTGGCGGCTTCAAGGCTGCCAAGATTAAACCTGCCGGCTGACCTTATTGTCGCGGCTCGGTACTCCGGGCACGCCTATCACTGCAAGGTTTGGCCATGGCCGTGTTGAAGCAGGTACTACCGAAAGAATTCTTGCAGGGGAAGTACAACAATACCCCGGCGTACCAGCTTCGCGACGCGCGCGTGGTAGCGAAGAAGTTCGCGACGGGTGCACCCTGTTCCAATCCCAGCAAGGAAGATCTGTTCGAGGCGTGGCCCGGTCCGCATGGACATGTCCACCATTGGTTCATCCTTGAAAACGGCAAGGCCGTGGGGTTCAACGAAGATCCGCAGCACGGATGGTCATTTCCGGTCGTCGATTATCCGACGTCGTAGCACATGGACTGGGACCGCCTGCGTATCTTTGTCGCCGTTGCTGAAGCGGGCAGCTTCACGCGTGCTGGCAAACAATTGAACCTGTCGCAGTCGGCAGTCAGCCGTCAAATCAGCGCGCTTGAGCGATCCCTTAGAGTCTCGCTGTTTCATCGCCACGCCCGTGGGCTCGTACTCACGGAGCAAGGCGAGGATTTTCATCGTGCGGTGCAGGAAATGTCGGCCAAGTTGGCCATGGCCGAGGCCCGTATCAACGAGAGCCGGGAACAACCAGAGGGGCCGCTCAAGATTACAACGTCCGTTGCATTCGGGTCGGCCTGGCTGACATCACGCATGAACAAGTTTCACACGCTCTATCCTGACATATCGGTGTCGCTGCTGTTGGTCGACAATCTGGAGCTCGATCTTTCGCTACGCCAAGCCGATGTAGCTATCCGGTTTACGGGGCAACAGCAGCCAAACCTTATCCAACGCCGCCTGATGACGATCCGTTACCACGTGTTTGGGGCCCAGGAATATCTCGACAAGCATGGTGTTCCGAAGACGCCCGAGGAGCTGAATGACCACGAAATCATCGTCTACGGCGAGGAGATTCCAGCACCGGTCGCGCATATGAACTGGCTTCTCGAGGCCGGGGCCGATGCCGGCAAGAAGCGAGAGCCCGCATTGCGAGTGAACAGCGTCTATGGCATTTTTCGCGCGGCCAAGAGCGGGCTCGGAATTGCGGCGCTTCCTTACTACCTGAGCAACGAAGCCCCGGAGCTGGTGGAAATATTGCCCGAGCTACGCGGCCCTAGCATCGAGGCTTACTTTGTTTACCCTGAGGAATTGCGCCATTCCAAGCGTATCGCGGCCGTGCGTGATTTCCTTTTGCGCCAGGTCGAGGAGGACGATTTTCAGAACGACGCGCGCCCAGGCTAGAGCAAGTAATCTTAAGTTATGCGTTCAATGCATACCTCGTGTACGATTACATGGGTTGACCTGGCGCAATCTTACGTTTACTGGTCAACAGTAGCGACGCGACAGATTCCGCTAGTGCGGCAGGACCCATAAAGTTACGTCGATCGTCGGAGAAACCGAATGTACCGCTTGCGGTTGTTCGCGACACGAAAAGCCCGCGCCTACGAGGCCTTGTACAACCTTGTCGAGCGCCTCGTCTACGCCTTCGATCCGGTGTGGCGGGCGATCGGTTATGATCGTTTGGAACGTCCCGCGGCGGTGTTGGAAACGTGGACCAAGGGGGTCCTCTTTGACTGTCAGATGTGCGGCCGCTGCATTCTCAGTTCGACCGGCATGTCGTGTCCGATGAATTGCCCAAAATCGTTACGCAATGGCCCCTGTGGCGGCGTTCGCCCGGATGGACATTGTGAAGTAGAGCCGGAGATGCGTTGCGTTTGGGTCGAAGCCTGGGCAGGGAGCCAGAAGATGCGTCTGGGCACAAAGATTATGGAGGTCCAAGAGCCGGTCGACCACAGTCTCAAAGGCAGTTCCTATTGGATGCGGCTGATTAGGAAACGTGCGACCGAACGCGCTGCCGGCCGCGCGACGGAATCCGTCACTCATGATTCTGCATCCGGCTGATTGGTTAGCGAATCAACAACCGGTCGCGCCAGGCCATTCCTCGGGTGGACGCCTAGAGCGGGCGTTGCGCGCAGGCCGCTTCGCCGTGACAGCGGAGCTGGATCCGCCGGACTCTGCCAATCCTCACGATGTATACCATCGGGCCAAGGTATTGTCGGAAGTCTGCCACGCTATCAACGCCACCGACGCTGCGGGTGCGCACGTACATATGTCGAGCATGGGAATCTGCTCACTACTCACGCACGCCGGCTACTCGCCTATCTTGCAAATGTCGTGTCGCGACCGCAACCGCATCGCCATCCAGGGCGATGTGCTCGGTGCGGCGGCGATGGGCGTTACCAATATTCTTTGCCTCACCGGCGATGGCGTGCAGGTGGGAGATCAACCCGGAGCCAAGCCCGTGTTTGATTTGGACTGCATGTCGCTGCTCGAGACCATCCGAATTATGCGCGATGAAGGTGTGTTCCTGTCGGGGCGCAAAATCACTACGCCGCCAAGGGTGTTTCTCGGGGCCGCGGCCAACCCGTTCGCCCCGCCTCACGATTGGCGCCCGCTTCGGCTGGCAAAAAAAATCGAGGCTGGCGCCCAGTTCATTCAGACTCAATATTGTTTCGACGTCCCCATGCTGCAGTCTTACATGGACCGGGTCTGTGACATGGGGTTGCATGAGAGATGTTTCATACTCGTCGGTGTCGGCCCGCTCGCCTCGGCTCGTGCCGCGCGTTGGATACGCTCTAACGTCCCCGGAGTGCACATTCCCGACTCGGTCATTCGCCGTCTCGAAGGGGCTTCGGATGAAAAGTTGGAAGGCAGAAATATCTGTATCGAGATAATTCAGCAGGTAATGCAAATGCCTGGTGTCGCGGGCATCCATGTGATGGCGTACCGTCAGGAAGAGTATGTCTCACGAATCATTACGGACTCCGGCGCGCTCCGATACGCTGCCGCACCACGGCTTCCGCAAAGGTTAGCCAATTGCTAAAGAGCATCGGCAGCGAAGCGCCGACGCGACCGATCCGTCCGAGTCTTATCAGATCAAAGCTGGCGAACCGCCAAACGGTAACCTTGGTGTATGGCGAAGCGGCACTTGCGCCCTCCGGCAGGTTTGACCTTGGCCCTGAGGCGCATTCTGGATAACTATGGACCTACCAATCTCGCCGCAAAACGGTCCCTACGCGGTTGAAGTCCAGGAAGGCGAGACTTACAGTTGGTGCAGCTGCGGGCTTAGTGCCACTCAACCTTGGTGTGACGGTTCACATGAGGGCACGGGATTTAAACCAATCGACTTCATCGCACCCATTACCGCAATATTCTATATGTGCGGTTGCAAACAGTCTGACAATGCCCCCTACTGTTTCGGAACCTGCAGAGGGCATGGGCGTTGGCCAGAGGGCTGACCGTTGGAGCAGCACATGAGCGGCAAACCGCTGTATCACGTACTCGTAAAACACAACATCGTCTGTGCCATAGAGCGAATCGAAGATGGGGATGACAGCAAAGTCCCGCAAACCAAGCTCGAGGTCAGCACACAGCTCGCGAAGAATAACCTGGAAAATGGCTGCATCGACGGTGACTACTACTTTGATGATGCGAATCTAGCGAAGAGCTTCGCCTTGCTATCGTTAGACTTTGTCAAACGGTTGATCGACAAGACGGTGGAGAAAATCGAAGACAGGAGCTTTAACGGCGAATTCGATTGGAGCGATCGACACCCCAAACAATAAATCACTGACCTTCGGCGGCCGTCGCACGTTAGTCCGTACCGAAGCGTTTCTTCAAGCTGTCCAGCCCGCTTATGAACACGCCGCTGATGGTGCCGACCATCTCGGCTTCCTGTTCCAGTGCCACATCGAATTCTGAAGACCATTCGATGTACGTCCGGTTCCCATCTGTGATCGGTCTAAGACGGAGCGTACCGTTATAGTTTTTCACCGGGAGCTGTCCCTCGACAATGGTGTATTTGTACATATGGTCATCGTAAGACAGAGTCACCAGTTTCTCGCGAATCTTTGCACCGTCTGGCATTGTGAGATCGCGCATGCAACCCACAGTATCGCATGACATGAAATTCTCGATATTGCACTCTTTAATATCTGGATGCCACTCAGGTACGGCGTCGAATTCACCGATAACCTTCCAAACCTCGTTCACTGGCGCGTTAAGTACTGAGCTAACAAAAACCTTCGGCATCTGTCATCTCCTCTTTGCCCATATGTGCTCGCCTGGCCGCGTCTATTGATCTCAAGTCCACGGATGGTGCGATTAACTAGTTTTTAATGACTCGCCGAGAATCGCTTCGACGTCTGCCCGACTTACATCGCGGGTGATGAAAACGATGCGTGAATTGTGGTCGTCATCGGGCCAGGCCGGCAGGTAGAGCGGCTGGTGGCGAATGTGTTGCACACAATGGATGACGATCGGCCGTTTGTAACCGGCCGTGTTCAGTATGCCCTTGATACGCAGCAGATTCGCACCGTGTTTAGACAATAAGGTGTCTAGGTGCTTGCTAAACTGGCGCCAATCAAGCGGTGTGTCGAATCTCAGGCAGAAACTGGCAATGTGATCGTCATGGCGATTGACGCTCCGAGGCGTACCGTGGCCATGGTCGTGATGTTGGCGGTTGCTATCGTGGTTGGCGTAGGCTGCCTCGTTGAGCCAAGCTTGCACCTCGAGACTCTTAGTTTTGGCATTGAACAGACCGGCATCGAACAGGGCAGCCGGCTCGACATCACCGTGGTTGGCCGCGAGCACAGGCGCGGCGGGATTCAGGCCGCACAACCGCGTGCTCAAGCCCTCTATCGTGGCCGCCTCAGCGATATCGGCCTTTGTCAGCACAATGCGATCGGCCACTGCCGCTTGCTTCACGGCCTCGATATGATCGTCCAGCTGTCCGATACCATGGACCGCATCAACGGTGGTGATGATCCCCTCCAGCCGGTACCACTCCTTGAATAGCTGATCACGAACGAGCGCGCCGATGATAGACGCGGGGTCAGCCAAACCCGTGGTCTCGATGACGACACGGTTGAACTTCGGTATTTCCTCCTGAACCCGGCCTAGAAAAAGCTCGCGCAAGGAGTCAACGAGTTCGCCCTGTACAGTGCAACAAATGCAACCGGAACTGAGTAACGTGATACCGTCCTTAATTTCACGGACCAGCAGGTGATCGAGACCAATCTCGCCAAACTCGTTGATCAGCACGGCCGTCTGCCCCATATCCGCGTGCGCGAGTATTCGGTTAAGCAGAGTGGTCTTGCCGCTACCGAGAAAGCCGGTCAGCACGCTAACGGGTACGGACGATGCGGCCTCGGTCATAAGAGTTGCGGTGCTCGATATTGCGCCATTTCGACGCCGCTCATAGCCAGTGTCTGTCAGGTCCGGGCGGGTGAAATTCAGAAAAATTCTAACACATCCACCCGATCTCGAATCCCTTTGCCTATCGGCAGGACGATTCTGCTTGCGCGACAAAGCGCTAGCAAGACTGAAATGTAGAAAGGTAGGATAATCGCAGTCACGATCCGATCCGGCTACGGAATCCAACATGCAGTGTCCGCAGTGCCAAGCTACTAACCGTGAGCAACGCCGCTTTTGCGGCGAGTGCGGCGCACCGCTGCCTGTTGTTTGCCCCGATTGCGCGTTTGCCAATGACTCTAGCGAAAAGTTCAGCAGCGAGCGCCCAACCCTGAGCGACAGTGCCCCACGCACGGATTTGTGAAAAACCATGCTCGGTACATAGCTCAATCA
>JBHICC010000064.1:0-11540 GCA_046759385.1 Acidiferrobacterales bacterium
GAGACCAGCAAGACCTTCTTCGGGCTGGAACTCGAAACCCAACGCGATGTGCTTATGTTTTTGGTCGAAGAACATCTGAGCCGCAAAATCCTGGAGACCATCGCCGATGTCGGCCAGTTCGACAGGACACCCGGGTCCGGCATCGCATTTCAGATCGACGTCGATGACGCCGTCGGCGTAACGCAGCAAATTCGCAAGCTTAGCGACGTCGTCGAGGAGGAAATATGAGTGAGAGAAAGCTGATACGCGTGCGCGACGTTATGCGCTCTGAATATCACACTGTTGACGGGATGGCGACTATCCAAGAGGCGCTGGGCCTTATGAAACAAAAGAGCACGGAGTACCTCGTCGTCAACAAACGCAACGAGAACGATGAGTATGGTTTGTTACTCATGTCCGATATCGCGCGTGAAGTACTAGCCAAGGACCGCGCACCCGAGCGCGTCAATGTCTACGAGATCATGACGAAGCCGGTTGTCGCCGTTGATCCAGTCATGGACATTCGTTACTGCGCGCGTCTATTCACGCGCTTTGACCTCTCGCGCGCGCCAGTGATCGACAATGGCAAGGTAATAGGCTTCGTGAGTTTTACGGATTTGGTCATGCGCGGGCTCTCGGAGATGTACTGAGACGATAAGCGCCGATCCGTCAGATTAGGCGCCCGCTAACCGCCGGTGCGTGACAGCTCTTCGTCGCGCAGCGCGCGTCGCAGGATCTTGCCCACGTTCGTCTTGGGCAATTCATCACGAAACTCTACCTGTCTCGGTACCTTGTAACCCGCCAAATCGCTCCGGCAATGCTCTATTAAACGCTCAGCGGTCAGTTCTGGATCTCTCTTCACAACAAACAACTTAACCGCTTCACCCGATCTTGCGTCGGGAATACCAATCGCAGCCGCTTCCAGGACACCATCATGAGCAACCGCTACGCTCTCTACTTCGTTGGGGTAAACGTTGAACCCGGAGACGAGAATCATGTCTTTCTTCCGATCTTCAACGTAGACATAGCCCTTTTCGTCGACGCGGCCCATATCACCCGTGCGCAGCCAGCCGTCTTTTGACAAAACCTTTGCTGTCTCCTCCGGTCGATTCCAGTAACCCTGCATGACCTGGGGACCGCGAACGCAGATCTCGCCGACTTCGCCAACGGCCAGTTCTTGGCCCTCGTCGGTACGGATGCTGAGCTCAGTCGAAGGAATCGGTAGACCGATAGAGCCATTGTACTCCGTGTTAGTCAATGGGTTCACAAACGCGGCAGGCGATGCTTCCGTAAGTCCATAGCCCTCAATAAGCGTGACACCTGTCGCTGCCTTCCATGCCTCGGCAACGGCGCGCTGTATCGCCATCGCACCTCCAAGCGCGATCCGCAGTCGGCTGAAATCGATCTCATCAAAACCGGGCGTATTCAGCAACGCGTTGAACAGCGTATTGACGCCAGTGATAACGGTAAACTGGACCTTCTTTAGCTCCTTGATGAAGGCAGGAAAATCACGCGGGTTGGTAATCAAGACATTGTGCCCGCCGACCTTCATGAATGTCAGGCAGTTCACTGTCAGTGAGAAGATGTGATAAAGCGGTAGAGCGGTGATTACTATCGGTGTCTCTTGCTCCGCACCCGAGGCGAGCCAAGCCGACGCCTGCTGTACGTTTGCCACCATGTTGCCGTGCGACAGTGCAGCGCCCTTAGCAACTCCGGTTGTCCCGCCCGTGTATTGCAGGAACGCGATGTCTTGATGTGTCAGTGACACGTCATCCAAGGTTTGTGGCTCACTGGCGCTCAACGCACTCTTCAAGGTCACGCTGTCTGGGATATTCCATGCCGGCACCATGCGCTTAACGCGCTTGACCACGAAGTTGACGATCGCCGATTTGGGGAAAGGAAACATATCGCCGATCTGCGTAGTGATAACGGCTTTGATCGCGGTGCTCGTGCCCACTTGCTGCAAGGTATGGGCAAAATTCTCCAGAATGACGATCGCCTTCGCACCCGAGTCGTTCAGTTGGTGTTGCAACTCACGGGCGGTGTAAAGTGGATTGACGTTAACGACAACCAAGCCAGCACGCAGAATGCCGAAAAGAACGATTGGGTACTGTAAGAGATTCGGCATCATGATTGCCACACGGTCGCCTTTCTCCAGTTGCAGTATTTTTTGCAGGTAGGCC
This sequence comes from Acidiferrobacterales bacterium, assembly GCA_046759385.1. Classification (GTDB taxonomy): domain Bacteria; phylum Pseudomonadota; class Gammaproteobacteria; order Acidiferrobacterales; family SPGG2; genus JBHICC01. The sequence goes on from JBHICC010000064.1 coordinate 2,163, forward strand.
CCGAAGCGGCGGCTGTGCTCATCAACCTGTGCGTAGGTAAGGCTGGCATCCATGTTGGTGTATGCCAGTCGGTCGCGGTAATTCGCGTAGCTTGTCTCGATGATGTCTTTGAGCGATGCGAACTGGTGGGCGTTTATTTCGGCAGGGACGCCCGCTGGGTACTCTTTCAGCCAGATCTTTTCCACAACGGCCTCCTTCCCCTCGTGGCCCGTGATCGTGCGCAAGGATAGCCCTAACGCACAGCAATCCGACCAACAGTGCAATTCTGACACGTGCAAACTGACAGCGGCAAGGCTCGGTGTCTCGAAAACGCGATAGCAAAAGCTCGTCTGGCGACGAATTAGGCGCGTCTACGCGCCGCTCGGGCCGCGCATAGACCGCGATAGACATGTGTGTGGAGAGAACCGTCGCGCCAGGACAGCGGCGGATAAGCGAGGGGGCAACTAGACGGGGGATCTTAGGGCAAGGTAGCGATGTGAGCAACAACCTCTTTGATCGCTTGTTCGTCGGGCAACAGCGCGTGCGCCATCGAAGCCATGGTCTGGCCGTATGTGTCCTGCTCATGGGTACCGCGCAGGCCGCCCCTGAAGTTCTGCAGTTGCCGAATCAAATACCAATCGTGTTGGCCGGCTAAACGCGGCCCACCAAGGGCTGCGTTACCTTCGCCGTGCTCGCCATGACAGGACCGGCACGCCGAGAATATGACCTTTCCCTTTTCGGTGGCAGCCGCAGGCGTTGTCGTCGCGGTGTTCGCATTCAGAGTGACGATATAGGCGGCGACGCTTTGCACCGCTCGCTCGTCTGGCAATCCTTTGGCCATCGATACCATCAGCTGGCCATAGGTATCGTCGTCGTGAACGCCTCGGATGCCGGCCCTGAAGTTCTGCAACTGGCGCACGAGGTACCAGCCGTGTTGTCCTGCCAACCGAGGTGCGTTCGCAGCCTTATTACCTTCACCGTTCTGCCCATGACATGCCTGACACGCAGTAAACTGTTGCCGCCCTGCGTTGAGGGTTGCCTCCGCCGCCTGCGAAAGCAACCACCCAAAGGCGCCTACCGAGGTTACGATCAGAATGGCAAAAAATTTCATCGCTCATGTCCCTCAATCACAGCTCATACCGGCAATACGAGTTTCGCTTATAATCCTCGCTACGCTTCTAATCGAGGATACTATGGGTCATGCAAATAACAACGGCGCTTCGCCGATTGTTGCGCGGTTCCGCAACAGGCATCTGGTTCGCTCTCGGGCTGTTGAGCGCGGCATCCACGCAGGCATTTGAGGCAGCGGACCTTCAAGCCTTGTTAGATACGAAAGTTTGCAATGGCTGTGACCTTGCTGGAGCAGACTTGCGCAGTAAACAGCTCGAAGGCGCTAGACTCAAATGGACCGACCTCAGCCGCGCTGACCTGCGCGGCGCCAATCTGAGCGGCGCTGATCTAACGGGCGCTGTGCTCGAGCGGGCCAAGCTCGATGGCGCCAACCTACAGGGCGCAAAGTTAGAAGGTGCGCACCTGTTTGGTGTCGACCTTTCCGATGTTCGGCTCATCGGCGCAGATCTCCGCTGGGTCGACCTTACTCATTTGGACGTTGACCTAGCTTTCGAGTTCGTCGAACTCATCGGCGTGCGCCTCGAAGGGGCTCGCTTCAAGGACGGTGTGCGTTGCACCGGTTTTCCGGCCAAAGGCGGTTGGGGATGCGCGACCAAGTAGCGTCTCGCGCTCGCGGATGTCAGAGCTAAACAGCCCGGCCTCTACAGAGGCCGGGCTGTACGGTCGTGTTACCGATGAGAACGATTAGCGGTCGAAGTTGAATATGTAGTCGCCACCGGGCGCTGCCTTGTGGCACGCGATACACCCTTTCTTCGCGCCCTTGGCAACTCGGCCGGCCAGCATCATCCCCTTCGGGTTGGTATGCAGACTTCCATCCGGCTTGTACTTGACCCAAAACCAATCTTTGTTGTCGCCGTCATAACCGCTGCGCTTAAACATGACGGTGAGGGCCTTGAGATACGTCTTCGGGTCATTGGCAACGGCCTGCTTGCTTACACCCTTACCGCCGTAGTTGCGCTTGACGATGACCCGGCCGCTCTGGCCTTTAACCTTCACGGTGCCGTCGATCGTGTCAAGAACGGCGCCGTGCGGATGCTGGCCCTTATAGGGTGTGGACATGATGGCGCCTGGCCCGACCATTTTCGCTTTCGTTAGCGCCTTCCAAAGGGCCTGGGAGTACTTGACATCGTCTTCGCCACCGAAGGGGGCCGCCCACACCGCTGTTGCGGCCACAAACAACCCCGACAGGGCTGCCACCATCAGGTGTCTTTTCTTCATTTCCTTGCCTCCTTAATTAGCTTTTGGTTGATACTAAACCTATAAGACCGGGGCGCTGGCGAAATTCTTTCCGCTAGGATGGCCCCGGGAAGGCGTACAGATGCCAGCTTGGCGCGCGGCTAACTAGCTGGTTCCCCGATAGATTTCCGTATCGGGCTTGAACGCGGCCCAAGCAAACCAGAAGTGGTTCGCATGAATAATCGCGCCTAGCTTCTTGCCAGCTAGAGGGCCCGCAGTCGCTTCGCCGAGCATGTTCCAGGAGCTGCCGGTTTCGTGATCGACAATGCGATCGCCTTCGACGCGGAAGCTCAGCCGCTTGCCTTCGAGCGTGGGATCAAATACCGCCGCCGCACCGACATCCTCTGCCTGCGCGATCACACGTGCGCCAAGCGCGGAGCGCGTCCCGGGTTTGTAAAACACCACCATCGCCTGCCCGTTTAGCTCGTAGGTTACCGCTCGCTCTTTAGCGAGTACCGAGTAAGGAAATGCCGCATCCGCATCACCTACGGTCACCGCCACGACGCGTTCCATCGGCTTTAAGCGCCCGTCAAGTTTGCCGTCAAAGAGGAAAGGCGATTGGTCGATACGATCGTATCCGACATAGGGATTCTGGCCATATTGGCGGAAGTGCCCCGTGTCTCGTGACAGCACCTTGCCACCCGGGTTAGCTGCCTTAAAGTCCGACCAAGCAATCGTAGTCGAGGCAAGCAAGGTTAGTTTCTTCCCCGCTAACGTTCCGACGATGCCTTCGCCCGTAAGCTGCTGCCACCAAGACTCGGTCTGTCGATCCCACATGATTAAATCGCTGTTACGCAGATTGCCGGAGACGCCGAAGTCATAGACGACGCCGTCGAGCCGCCTATCGAACACAACTGCGGAGTTACACAGAGGGCAAAAGCTCACAGTAATAGGCACGCCCCCGACAACGTCGTTCGCGATCTCGTGCCAGGTCATGATCTGCAACGGATACGCTCTGGCATCGCCGTTGAGTTCAAGTGCGATCACCGGTTCTTCAGCACCGATCCACTGATCGGCATCGTCCGTTGTGACAAATTTCGGATTATCGATCGGCGGGATGCCGTCGCGCGGCACACCGCCAGATAAGATCTCACCGTAAGGCACGCAGTAACGACTGAAGTCCGTTTTCCATCCAAACGTCGAGATACGCGAGTTCGCGAGTTTATCGCGGAAGTCGGGATCGGATTTGACCCCCTGCCCAGCTGAGGCCATGCCTGTGCTTCCGATTATTAGCGCCGTACCCAGCAACAGTGCCCGGGTGCATGATAGATTCTTCGCGACCATGGCTTATCTCCTGTAATATCGCGCCCTAGGTAACCCCAGGTAGCAGCAGCTAACTATAAGGAGACCGGGCTTTGCGGCAGTTTCATTCGTGGGGTCGGACGTTGAAAAGTACCTTTCTTACTGTGCCAGCATACTTTTCGTTATTTCCACGAGCTTATCTCGATTCAGGACGCCGTTCCATCTACGCACAATGCGGCCGTTTTTGTCGATGATAAACGTCGTCGGCATGCCAAATACATTGTAGCGGCGCATTATCTCAGGGTCGTCAGAATAACCTGTGGGATAGGTGATACCTAGCTCCTTAACGAGCTCCTTGGCGTCCTCATGACTTCCCAATTCGGTGAACAGACCCACGTCAACACCAAGCACGACAACCTGGCTCTTGAATTCTTCGTAGAAGCTTTGGAATTCCGGCATTTCCACCCGGCACGGCGGGCACCGCCCCGCCCAGAAATTGAGAACAATTGGCCGACTGCGCAGGTCCGACAAGCGCAATTGGCTCGTGCCAAGATCGTTGCGCTTGTCAAATAACGTGATCACGAGGTCGGGGGCTGACTCCTCGGCACCAACCGCCGCACCGAATAGGCTGCCCACGAGCAAGGTCGAGATTACCAGGCGACACACCTTCGCCGCCTCCAAATCGTAGTAATGTTTACGCTCATGTCGCCGCGTTCCTGCCATTGTATCCGGTTGCTCGTATCAGACCAGATCGAGATAGGTTAGTTCAGACCGACCTTACGCAGGAACTTTCTAGATTGTAGGAAACTAAGCTCTGTATAACTGCGCCGATGTAGGTAGATTGGCCCGTCGCCTTTAGACTCGCATACTGGGGAATTCAGTCGCTTTGCAGTTGATCGAAACGAGACGGAAAGACCTATCGCCGCGAGCCCGTCGCAGCCGGCCGCCTGTATCGCGAGCCTCGCTCGCGGTCAGAACCCTACTCATGCTCATAACCTCACCCGCTCTTGCGACACATGAGATTGATCACCGATACGACGTTATTGGCTACGTACTTGATCAGCAAGAAAGGCCAATCGCGGACGCCAAAGTGCGCGTCTTTATGGACGGTCGGGTGATCGGCAATAAGCAAACGGATGGCCGGGGATTCTACAAGATTCGCTTGCACCTGCATGACAGCGATCTCGGCCGATATTTACAGGTGGAAACAGCAAGCAACAAGAAAACCATCCGCGTCAGCTTCACTGCTGGCGACAAGAAAACCACACGTGTCCATCACGCCAATTTTATCGGCGGCCAGTTCAGTGAAACAAAGATCGCCCGCGGCGGTTTTCCCATCTGGGGATATGGGGCGATCGCCGCCGTAGTCATGATGTTGGCGGTTATCATGCTCGGAGGTCGCACAGTGCGCCGGCGTGTGCACACCCCGAGCCCGGCAACGAAAAAACAGAAGCGATCACGGAAACGCAAGCGGCGTTGATGTGGTGGGCCACTCACAAGGTGCCGGGAAACGCACCCCCGTCTATTAGAAAATTCTGACCTGTGATGTACCCCGCGTATTGACTGCAAAGGAACGCACACGCATGACCGAACTCCTCGGGTAAACCGAAACGGCCCGACGGATTGGCCTCACGGCGCTCGGCCCAGACATCATCGAAGGAGCGGCCACTGTTCTGGGCCACACTATCGACCGTTGCATGGAGCCGATCGGTTTCAAACGGCCCTGGCAGCAAGTTGTTAATCGTCACGTTGTTGCGAACGGTCTTGCGCGCAACCCCTGCGACAAATCCGGTGAGGCCGGCACGGGCACCATTCGACAGGCCGAGAATATCGATTGGTGCCTTCACTGCACTGGAGGTAATGTTGACAACGCGCCCAAAGCGCTGTGCGATCATGTGATCGATGGTTGCTTTGATTAGCTCGATCGCAGTAAGCATGTTGGCGTCAATCGCTTTGATCCAATCGTCGCGCGTCCAGTCGCGAAAATCGCCGGGGGGTGGACCACCGGCATTATTAACCAAAATATCGGGCCGCGGACACGCATTCAGTGCCGCCGCACGTCCGTCGGTGGTGGTGATATCTGCCGCCACGGCTATGACTTCAACCCCAGTAGCTGTACGAATGTTGCTTGCGGTCTGCTCGAGCGGCCCACTCGTGCGCGCCACGATTGTAATGTTCACCCCTTCTTGCGCCAGCGCCAGCGCACAGGCGCGTCCGAGCCCCTTGCTTGCCGCGCACACGAGCGCTCGCCTTCCGTTAATTCCGAGATCCATTTGCCTTATCTCCTTACGACCAGCACCATCGGGTGCCGTGCAAAGACAAGCTAAAAACCGTATACACGCGTTACAGCACCTTCGTTAATCAACCTCAGCGGCAACAACCAACCTCACAAGCGAGTCGGCAGCCAACAGCGGCGATCACGCACGCCACTCATTGTACGTGCTCAAGGTTGCGCTACTGCTACTTTCCAAAACTCGCGCGTCTCGCCCGGCTTCATCACAATAACCGTGGTTGGAAAGTCCCCGAGTGCCTTCTTGAACTGCGCCGGCGTGCCTTTCAGTGGTGGAAAAGTACCGTAATGCATTGGCACGACGGTCTTGGCTTTCAGCAGATGGCGCACCGCGTAGGCCGCGTGCGCCGGGTCCATGGTGAAATGCCCGCCGATCGGTAACAGCGCCACGCTCGGCTGGTAGTATTCGCCGATAAACTTCATGTCGCCAAACACCCCGGTGTCCCCTGCGTGGTAGATCTTGAAACCGTCTTCCAATTCGATGATGTAACCCGCGGGCTCGCCGCCCGGATGCACGGTTTTCTTCTTGGTGTCGGGATCGGTGTGCACGACCTCGGAGCTGTGCTCAGCACGGACCATAGTGACGCGAATACCGGGGCCAACTGGCGTAATCGGACCGCTCTTGTTGAAACGGACCATCTGCTTGTATGGCAGCCACCCCAGAGAGGCAAACGTGTGTCCCATGTCCGCATTTAGCGCTACCTTAGCGCCAGTTATCTTGGCAATCTCCACCGTGTCGCCGATATGATCGCCATGACCGTGCGTCACGAGAATGAGATCGACCTTCCCGAGCTTGCTAAGGTCTTTCAATTCTTTCGGGGTCTTTGGGTTTTTCTTGATAAAGGGATCGATCAAGATTACCTTGCCTTTCGGCGATGTAATCTTGAAAGCCGCCTGACCGAACCACTGTAATTTGACGACCTCCGCGTGAGCAGCGCTGCTTAGTGTCAATACGAAGACAGTCAGCGTGAACGCTAGCACTCGAGAACGATTTATTCGCATGTTTGTCTCCTCTCTCCCTAGGGGAAAATGAATACTGACCTTGCTGTTAGTCGATCCCACAAACCCACAGCCCTAACCAGATCAAGACTGAGTGTGCGCGGTATTGCCGACATGCCACTCGCCTGCGGTTGTGAGGCAACGGCGTGGCAGGGTACATCTTCGCGGGAATCGCAAACCACCGCAACCCATGCCCGGATGCAAGGTCCGTGCACGTGCGGGATGGCATTGACGCTAGCGCACAACGGGTGAAGCGGGTGTTAGCGGGGCTTACGTGTCAGCTGTTCTCGGTTGCTGTCGGACGAACGGGAGCCACGCTGTTGCTCGCGTGAGCTCCGTCGTATTCCAACTTCATCGGGTGTGGCTGGAATCGGCGAGCCACAGTCACAGTATTTGGCCGCCACCGAGACCGCCGCCCCACAGGCGGGACATTTCATCGTGTTCGGTTCGTTCACTGACGCGACCACCTTCTCGGCGCGGGCGGCCTGGGCAGCACGGAAGCCGGACCCCGGTTTCGTGCCTGTGACGACCTTGTGATCCTCTAGAACCGTGCGCTCACTGATACTCTTCGCCTTCAAAGCTTCGGCAACAATGATCTCTTGCCAGGATCGTTGGGCCTTGCCCACAACAGGCATATCGCCTGGCGCGGTTGGCGTAGCGGTGTGAGCTTGTAGCCGGCCCTCGGCCTCGGCTGTGCGAATACATTGCTCGGCGAGTTCCGCTTGCGCCCAGTCTGCCGCGTGCTGAGTCTCTAGCGCCGCCGTTGCTTTGCGTTCGTCCTGAGGCGTCCTTGTTACCTCACGTGCTGCCGCATGGGCAGCCTCGATCGCTTGTTCAGCGCGGGCAGCCAAATATTCTTCTATCAAAGTTTCTTCCTTCAACGCCAACTCCAGCGCCAGCTGTGGATCCTCCAAGTAAAGCGGATTGAACACATACCCGCAGGCACAGTCCACAGCACCAGCCGCGTTGCTGTCGCCACAATGTGGACATGTCTTGTCGAACGCGCTCAATGCCGCACCTCGGCTCGATGACTATAACCAAAGCGGGCTCGCCGCAGTGGCACATACGGTGGGAACATTGAGAAAGTATCAGAAGCGAAGCACGATGCATCGCCTCCGATTTGGCTGCTGTAACTCAACATCCTGTAAGCAGATCCTATCCATAGTCCTCTTCTTCACTATAGACCATGGTGCTGCGGGCGCACAAAACCCGCTTACGAAGCCAGATGATGTCCGAAAAACGGCAGATAAGCGGTCGCTATAAACCGACGTGAAAAACGTTCTTTGTATAGTTAAAGCGACTCGCACGCCGCCGTGTATCAGCGACTAGGGAGCGGGTTTGTCTTCGCTACCGAGGACAGCTGCTTCCGCAGCCTGAAAACCGATCTTGCTATGCGTACCATCGCAGAATGGCTTCGTGGTTGAGCCGCCACAACGACACAAAGCAAAAGGCCGCCGCTCAATCGAGTATTCGACACCGTTCCAGTCCACCACCTGTACGTCGTCACCCTCGACCATATACGGGCCGTTTTGCCGAACCGTGATCTTGATCATTGCCTCCTCCACATCCACTAGAGCTATTCGTCGGTTACACAGCCGTCACTCGCATCCTTCACGTTCTTGATGTACTTGAACAACGTTCCCCGTCTTGCCTTGTACGGCGGCATTGTCCACGTTTGGCGTCTCGCGTCGAGCTCATCATCACTCAGATTCACATTCAGAGTGTTGTTCGCCGCATCGATGGTGACAGCATCGCCATCCTTGATCAACGCAATGGGGCCCCCGTCCTGTGCTTCGGGCACAACGTGGCCAATGATAAATCCGTGCGAGCCGCCGGAAAACCTCCCGTCGGTAATAAGCGCTACGTGCTGTCCCAAACCTGCACCCATAAGCGCTGACGTGGGTGTGAGCATCTCCGGCATCCCGGGGCCGCCTTTCGGCCCTTCATAGCGAATCACAACAACGTCTCCCTTGTTTATCTCATTACTTTCGAGTGCCGCGAGCATCGCTTCTTCGGAATCGAAGACTTTCGCTGGTCCCGAGAAGCGCTCGCCCTCTTTACCAGTGATCTTCGCAACCGCGCCACCGGGAGCGAGGTTGCCTCGCATGATCTGCAGGTGGCCTGTGGCCTTGATCGGATCAGCGAGCGAATGAACAACATCTTGGCCCTCCTTCAGACTAGGCACATCCGCCAAGTTCTCGGCGATCGTTTGGCCAGTAACAGTAAGGCAATCCCCGTGAAGCAAGCCCTGCTCAAGAAGGTATTTCATCACTGCCGGCGTTCCGCCGATCTTGTGAAGATCCTCCATCACGTACTTGCCGCTTGGTTTCAGGTCAGCTAGATAAGGTACCCGATCACTCACTGCCTGAAAGGCATCGATAGTTAGCGGAACCTCTACGGCCCGCGCCATGGCGATTAGATGCAATACGGCGTTAGTGGAGCCACCGAGTGCAATCACTATCACCATCGCATTTTCGAATGCTTCTCGCGTCATGATGTCG
>JBHICC010000065.1:0-11526 GCA_046759385.1 Acidiferrobacterales bacterium
CGGAAGGTCGACCGTATCGCGCGCATGTCACCTTGGCGCGTAAAGTACCGAAGGGTGTGTGCAGCGAAACGATCGATCCTATCGTATGGCCCGTCGATCGGTTCGTGTTGGTGGAGTCCCATACACGCGCCGATGGTGCGCAGTACCGTGTTCTGCGATCCTGGGCGCTTAGTTGAGGTACCGAAGGAGGGGACTGCGTGCGTATCAAGATGGCAATCGCACTGTTGTTATTTCTCTATGTGGGCGTTCCAGGGCATGCGGGCGAAGTCGAGATCGCTATGGCGACATTCACGCAGCGCACCGATGTTTGGGACGTTCAAGTGACGCTACGACATGCTGACACCGGTTGGGAACATTATGCCGATGCTTGGCGTATCGTGACGGAGGACGGAAAAACCATTGGCACGCGAACGCTCTATCATCCGCACGTCGACGAGCAACCTTTCACACGCGGACTCCAGGCGGTCACGATCCCAAGTCACGTATCGATCGTCTTTGTCGAGGCGCACGACAAAGTCCACGGCTGGGGCCCTGATAGATTGCAGGTCGATCTTCGCAAGCGCACAGGCGAGCGCTATCGTGTCACACGCTAGCCCTGGCCGTCCGTCCGATCAGGGGCGCTGGCTCGGTGCCGTCAGCGGCAACCCTTGCTGCAGGAATGTTGCGTAATACTGCAGATGTCGATACTGCCGGCTCTGTGCTTTGAAGGGAGCGGCCCCAACCTGCGCGTTACAAGAGGCATAACGCCAATGCAACGTGCCCAAGCCGCCCCATTCGGCGCGGTAAGCTGGGTAGCCCACGCCGTGTCCAAGTCCGGCGCTCAGTACCTCGCCGGCGTACAGCTTGCCCGCGTTGTTTACGTGGCAGTCCGCGCAGGAGAGATTTAATTGTCCGCGTTTCGCCCAGTAGAACCGCCGGCCTTCTTCATACGCATCTCGTGCTTCCGGCGACGGTATCGCGATCTTGACGCGTTGTCCGCGTGACAAGGATTTCATATAGGCAACAACTTGGGCCATGGCGCCTTTCTTCAGATCGTCAAGTGGCGGCTTGTCATTCCGCTTGAGGCACTCATTGATATCGAGCTCGATCGTGCGAACCATCTCACTACGCTCGTCCCAATACGGATAATGCTGGGCGATATTGCGGCCCCCATTCTTGAAACAGTTTCCGAGATCATTCTCGTCCCAGAATTTCTCTCCTTCCTCAAGCGCGAACTCATAGGGGGGTAACTGCATAACTTGCTGCCACTGCTCGCGCTGCTCCTTAGCGGTGGGCAGTGCGTAGAGTCCATTCGCGAACTCATCAAACGGCACATCGGGAAATCGCTTGTGGAAGAATTCCTGAAAGGCTTGGATATCCTGCGCTGGATCCGCCTTTGTGAGCGCGGGGACGCCAGCGAGAAATAGAAGACCGAGAACGACGATCAGCGAAGTTTTCATCAGGATCGTTCCTAATTGTTGAAGTTGATAGTTACAATGATTGTCGAATCTTATTCACATTGGTTACGAAACAGTCGTGCTCGCCCCCCCGCGTTCACCCCAATTGTCTGTCCATCTGACGGTGACCGCGTCCCCAGACCTTACCCCCTTAACGCGGATCATGAGCAACGGATCCGCTGCGATACCGGTGCCGACGTGAACCTCTGCCACCTGCTCGCCATTTAGCTCGAATGCGATCTTCTGAATGAAGTGCGCAGGCACCTTCTTACTATTTCCGTGACTCGTGCGGTGGCCTGTTTCCATTGGATGATTGATGCGACATAGAATCTCGGTCGCATCTGCACGCGATCGTGTTTCGATTCGCGTTGCTCCAGCCGTTCCCATTCTGTCATGGCCCTCGACGGTGCCAATGTCACGGCTTATTCAACCCGCGAACCCACCTGTTGTGACTTGGATTAGCCGTTTCTTCACGTATAGTCTGCCCTCGGATCGCACGATACACCACATTCTTGACGTGCTGTTCATCCTGATATCGGCGCTGAAGAAGGGCTCAGCACCAATGAACCGCACGCGGCTTACGAGCGGTGGTGGATTCTTCTCAACTAAAATCGAAATCGAATCGACGTCGGGTAGCGAGGTCGATACCGCAACAGGTATCCGCGCCCCATTCTGTACACGTCGCGGCGCACGCACCCGGATAGCATCGCTCGGCGCGTAATCGGTCGTGTCAAACAGGGCGAGCAGGCTATCCTCCGGGGTTTCGGCAGCGAATGCGTCGCCCGGCCAGTCGTCAGCCACGACGCGGCCCGGTCTGAGTAAACCGCCGCTCGCTGCGGCCGCGATTGCACTCGCCGCGAATGTCCGTTTGAGGAAGGCTCTCCTTGTTGTGCTCGCCAAGCGTGGCCCCTCTGACCTACCTGGAGCGGTTGATCCGGGTCATAGAGTGTGCAACCAATCGACGACCAGTTCAATTTCCCTCTCGGTCAGAATACCGTGTTTGCCGTACGGCGGCATGGTGATGCGTGGGCCAAGTTGAGTGGGGTCCCAGATGAAATCACGCAGTTGTTTCTTGTCAGGATAGCGCGCCTTCATAGCAACCAGTGGTGACCCGACGTTTCCAGCCGGCAAGCCGCTCTGCTCCAGCCCGTCGAATCGATGGCATGCCATGCAATTGCCTTTGTTCCTGTCCGTGGCGACACAACCCCCGGCTACGATCGGGTCACGGGTACTCGCGCACGTCTGTTTGTCCGGCATCTCGCCGGCCGCGTTAGCCTTCAAGGACAACGTTGGCACGATGAGTAACCCTGCTAGGATGGCTAACCCTGCCATGAGTCTCACGCTGTTTTGCATTGTTACTCCTTCTTGTTTTTCGTAGAGCAAGCGCTCCAACACTCTGTTACTTACTGATTATACACTGTATTTCTATCTTTCGAAGAACTCCAAGAACGTGTTATTTTTTTCTGCTCGCATCCGCAATTTCGCGTTCAATCTCTTTGATCCGCGCCTCAAGGCTGGATTGCAAATAATAACTCTCCCCCACGAATCGTCGCGCGATTTTCAACTGTTGGAGTGCCGCGCCATGATTGCCGTTCAAGTAATAGTAGTTTGCCATGGCTCGATGTGCTTCGAACAACTCCCCCGAATCGCCCGCGGCGGTAGCAAGCATTTTTTGCAACCCTGGGTCATCGGCATCGTCTCGAACGGCTTCTTTTAGTAACTTATGCGCTTCCTGCGGCCGTGCGGCCTTCAATAACGCCGCCGCATAGTAGCGCGTAAGGACATCGTTACTCGGAAATTTCTTCACTGCACTCGCATAATAATTTAGCGCGCCTTCATATTGGCCCGCGGCCATCTCAATCTCGGCTTGAAGGACCGCGTAGGAAACAATATTGGGATGGTCTCGGCGCAGATCTGCGGCGACCTTGCGCGCAGGTTTATACTCTTTGATGCGTAAAAGGGCGAGCGCATAACCGTAACGTTCGGCCTCGAGAGTTCGATACTTCCCTTGCGTGAGGTTAGTCTTGAAGCCACGCGCGATTTCTTTGGGATTCCCCGGTGCGCGTGCGCGTAGTTTAGCGCGGATACGCTGAAACTCAGGCGTGTCGGGCACTTGGCGATAGCGATAGGTGTCGGCGCGAGTTCGCGACTCGGCGATACGGCGAGATGTTACAGGGTGGGTGCGAAGAAACTCGGGTACTGACGTGTCATTGACCCGGTTCCAGCTCTGCATGCGCTCGAAGAACGCCGGCATGGCCTGCGGATCAAACCCAGCATCGGCGAGGATTTGTATACCAACGCGATCCGCCTCTTCCTCGTTGGCCCGCGTGAAATTCAGTTCTTTCTGCGCTGCTCCAGCTGCTCCGAGTGCGAGCGCCGCTTCGGCGCCCTCAGACTGCCCAGCTGCGGCAAGCACGAGCGCCGCGAGCAGGGCTGTTAGCACCTGGCGCGACGTACGCTTACCCTCAACGAGCATGCGCTGCAGGTGCCGCTGGCTGATGTGCGCTGTTTCATGGGCGAGCACTGCGGCAACCTCCGATTCGCTTTGGGCCGCGAGCAGCAGGCCCGTGTGCATGCCGACGTAACCGCCAACAAAGGCGAACGCATTGATCGTGGGATCTTCGATGACAAAGAAATGAAAATCCAAGCCGGCGGCGTCGCTGTAGGGAACCAACCTCTGCCCGAGGTGCTGGACATAATCATTGATCTCGGGGTCCTCGAGCAGGGGTAACGAGCGCCTGATGTCACGCATCACGGCCTCGCCCAGCTTGCGCTCCTCGTACGGCGACATCAGTGTCGCCGACTCATCACCAAGATCGGGCAGGTTTTGGGTACCGGCGTTTCCGATGGGGGCGACCAGCAGAAATCCGACGAGGAGCGGCACTAGTCGGCCACGCAGCACTGATCTCATCGCAAGGCCTATTGTAGGCTGTGTTGGCCGAAACTTCGACGCATGGTGTGGGTGCATAGTTCCCGTATACTTTGCCGGCCATAGCCGGACGCCGGGTTGGTGCCGTCAGCCTTAGGCGCCTGCCCATGACGCTAAAATAGTGTTTGCTAATATACTAATTAATATTCGTGTTTGGATACCCGCCCCGGCGGCGAGGAGATTCCATGCCTGACCAGGAACTGGATGCGCGCGGACTCAATGGGCCGCTGCCAATTCTGAGGGCCAAGCGCGCTCTGCGCGAGATGGAAGGCGGGCAAACATTGCTCGTGACCGCGACCGACCCCGGTTCAGTTAAGGACTTCGAGGCCTTCGCGGAGCAAACTGGCTGCGAACTCGTCGAGTCAAGCGGGGACGAGGGTGAATACACGTTCTTGGTTAGGAAGGCCTAATGACGGTGTTGATGTCGGCGCGCAAGCGTGCTGTGCATATATTTGAACGGAAACCCGGCTGATTATGAAGCTTGGTATCGTAGTGAACGAGGGTCCGTACACGCATCAGGCCGCTGATTCGGCCTACCATTTCGCCAAGGCAGCGTTAGATAAGGGCCATGAAGTTGTGCGCGTCTTTTTTTATCACGACGGCGTGAACAACGGCACCCGGTTGGCAACACCGCCCCGAGACGACCGTAATGTGGTCCAACGTTGGGCTCAGCTCGCTGAGCAGTATGGCCTTGACCTGGTTCTATGTGTGGCCGCCGCGCAACGCCGCGGTATTGTCGACCACGGCGAGGCCGAGCGTCACGGAAAGGACGCTCACAATATCGCTCCCGGGTTCCGACTCGGCGGTCTCGGGCAGCTGGTCGAAGCAGCTGTTGTCGCCGATCGCGTTGTCGGCTTTGGTGATTGAACGGTGCCGATTATGGAAGAGGCCGTAGGTGTGGAAAACACGGCGAGAGCGTCCGCGAAGAAGCTGATGTACGTTAACCGTCGGGCGCCGTACGGCACCGGCTACGCACTCGAGGGCCTGGAAGCGGCGCTCGCTGGCGCGGCTTTCGAGCAGGATGTAAGCATTGTGTTTCTGGACGACGGTGTGTTTCTAGTGAAGAAAGGTCAGGACACCGCGGATGCGGGCATTAAGAATTTCTCGCTGATGTATCGCGCGCTGAAGACCTATGATGTGGAAAAGCTCTATGTTGAAAAGGAATCAATGGAGCAGCGTGGCCTCACACTAGATGATCTACTCGTTGCCGCCAACTTGGTGAGCCAGACTGAGCTCGTGGAACTCATCGAGCAACAAGACGTGATATTGAACTTCTAGGTATCAGATGCTGCACACTGTCAACAAGTCTCCCTATGAGCGTAACAGTCTTGCTACGTGTCTGCGCCTCGCCAAGGCGGGTAGCACGATTCTGTTGATCGAGGATGCCGTGTACGCGGCGCTGCGTGACACAACCGTGACCGACAGAATCCGCGAGGCAACAGAGAAACACCGGCTGTTTGCTCTGGAACCGGATTTGAAGGCGCGGGGCCTAGAATCCGGCAGACTAATCGAAGGTATTGCGGTCGTGGACTATGGCGGCTTCGTGGATCTGGTGGTGACACACGAAAAGATTCAGTCATGGCTCTAGGGCGGGCTCGCATGGTTATTGAGGTCGGGGATAAGGTGCTGGAAACGGACGACGAAGGCTATATTGTCGACCTCGAGGCGTGGACGCCTGCGGTCGCCGAGAAAATGGCGGCAGACGACGACTGTCAGCTCACCGACAACCACTGGGCGGTGATTAATTTCCTGCGCAGCTATTACCAGGAGTACCGCATTGAGCCACGGGTTCGTATCCTCGTACGGGAGATGGGTAAGACCCTGGGGCCCGATAAGGGCAATTCCCGGTTTCTATATGAATTATTTCCCTACGGTCCCGCCAAGCAGGCATGCCGTTATGCCGGTCTCCCCAAGCCCACGAACTGTTTCTGACTTAAACTGTTAGCCTGGGCGCTCACTTAAAGAGTGTCACTATCCTTCGCGTGGCCGCGACTGGAGTCTTGTTCGTAGACTGCGGGCTCAAACCACGCGAGCTTCTCGCGCAGGCGCACGACCTCACCGACAATCACCAAGGTTGGGGCATGGACCTCGGCGCGCGCGACGGCGTCGGGCAACGTACTCAGGTCGGCAACCAATACCCGCTGGTGGAGCGTGGTGCCGCGCTCGATCAATGCCGCTGGCATGTCGGTTCGCATGCCGTGCGCAATCAGTTCGCGGCAAAGGACCGCTAAGCCCGTTAGTCCCATATAGATCACCGCGGTTTGCTGCGGTTGAACAAGCGCGTCCCAATTGAGATCCAGAGAACCGTCCTGCAGATGCCCGGTGACAAAAATGCAAGATTGCGCGTAGTCGCGATGGGTAAGAGGGATACCCGCGTAGGCGGCGCAGCCATTCGCCGCGCTGACTCCGGGAACAACCTGGAATGGGACACCTTCGTCAGTGAGGCTTGCAATCTCTTCGCCACCGCGACCAAAAATAAAGGGGTCGCCGCCTTTCAATCGCAATACACGTTTTCCCTCCTTCGCCAGACGAGCCATTATGCGGTTGATCTCGTCCTGGCGAACGGCGTGGTAGGCGCGTTTTTTGCCTACGTAAACGCGTTCAGCATCGCGCCGCGTGAGCGCGAGGACCGCTTCGCTCACCAGCCGGTCATAGAGCACGACGTCGGCTTGCTGCATCAGGCGCAGCGCGCGGAACGTCAGCAAGTCGGGATCGCCGGGGCCGGCCCCAACGAGATACACTTCGCCCGTCTGCACCGCTGCCCCGGACTTCCCTTTGACCAGTTTCTCCAGGGTCGCGTAAGCCGCTTTCTCCTGACCCGCTAGCAACATCTCCGCCACCGGCCCTTGCAGTACTTTCTCCCAAAACCTGCGACGTTCACGGGTTGTCTTAAAACGTTTCTTGACCTTTTGCCGAAAGCCCTCCACCAAAGAAGCCAGGCGTCCGTAGGCGGCCGGAATTAAGGTCTCCAGCCGTGCGCGCAACAGACGCGCAAGCACCGGCGAGGCGCCGCCGCTGGATATTGCGATGAACACGGGGGAGCGGTCGACGATCGACGGCATGATGAAACTGCAAAGCTCTGGTTGATCGACGACATTGACCGGTATATCAGTCTGCTGCGCAGCGCGCGCCACCTCGCGATTGATCACACGATTGTTGGTCGCTGCAATCACAATCGCTTGGTTTAACACGTGACACGGCGCGAACTCACTCGCTTCGTGGTTAATGTCACCGCGGGCGGCCTGATCCGCCAGCTCGGCGTTTAATGACGGTGCAACCACTGTCACACACGCCCCCGCACGTTGCAGCAACTCGACCTTACGCGCCGCCACATCGCCGCCGCCGACGACCAGACAGGGTCGTTCACTGATCCTCAAGAAAATCGGCAGGAAGTTCATGCAAGAATTCGCTCGGGTCTCGTAACTGCTGGCAGGTTACCCTTCCCAGAGCCCTCGCCACAAGGGAAGGTCAAATGCCGTATGCCTGCACTTTACGGCTAGCTCGACCAAGGCGTTCGATCGTTGCGAGCCGGTCGTGCGTTAAGACCACATGTAATAATCCGCTAGTGAAAAGCGAGTCCGCCCCATTGGGCATTTGGTATCAGGACACCGCACTACCCCCTCCCGGCGGGAGGGGGCGAGCCTGCAAGTGGGCGTGACTTCAGCTAAGGTATGCGTCTCGGCGCTCTGCCGACGTATTACGGTAATGTCATTTCCCCATATTTACGGGGAGGCGCAACAACCGCTGCGCCTGGACTTGGTGTGAGCTCGCGCTCCTCCCTCTAGCCTCGCACAAGGGGAGGGGTGTAGTCGAGCTTGAACGTTTGTTGACGATAACAGCATTGGTCAAAACTAACCGCCTGTGACTAGACCACGAATTGAAATTAAGTACTGTACGCGGTGCAAGTTTTTACTGCGTGCCGCATGGGTGGCGCAGGAATTGCTGGCGACGTTTGAGGATAAAATCGCTGAAGTGGTATTAGTCCCGAGTACTGGCGGGATCTTCGAGATTCGTCTCGATGGTGACCTGCTATTCTCGAACAAACAAACCGCTGGGTTTCCAGAAGCAAAGGACATCAAACGTCTTGTGCGAGACCGTATCGCGCCAGGCATGCGCATCGGGCACGAGAACTCACAGCCGTGATGAATCGCAAAGAACCAACCAAGTCTCTGCATGAGACGGACGCCGACGCGCAAAGGTTTATGCGTTCGTGTCTACAACGCGTGGCCACTGGGCCGGAACTCAGCAAAGATCTTTCGTTCGATGAAGCGCGTCGGGCAATGACCCACATCCTCGATGATGCAGTCGATCCTGTTCAAGCCGGTGTATTTTTGATCGCGCTGCGGATGAAGCGCGAGACTGAAGAAGAAAACAAAGGTGTGCTGCAAGCGATCTTGGATGCGAGCGAGACTGTTGTGGCGTCGGTCGACGAGCTTATCAACATCGGCGATCCGTACGATGGATTCACTCGCGGGTTGCCAATGTCACCTTTCCTGCCCGCGGTTCTCGCCGCATGCGGTGTTCCGGCGGTGTCGCACGGTCTAGAAGATGTCGGACCCAAATACGGGGTCACGCACCGCAAGATACTGAAAGCAGCTGGCATCGATGTCGATCTTGGATTAGCGGATGTGGCCACACGTATCGCCGACCCGCAAGCGGGCTGGGCGTACGTTGACCAGAGGACGTTTTGTCCCAAGCTGCACGCATTGGTCGACCTACGTAGACTGATTGTCAAGCGGCCGGTGATCACCACGGTCGAGACCCTAGTGCATCCGGTACGCGGCCGCCGCCGTACCCATCTGATGACGGGCTACGTGCACAAAGCCTATCCACGCATGTATGCCATGCTTGCAAGGCATGCGGGCTTTGATTCCGCCGTAATCGTGCGCGGTGTCGAGGGCGGCGTGATTCCTTCCCTGCAGCAACCGAGTAAGGCCTTCTACTATTATGGTGAGGTACCGCCACAGCCGCTTTCCATTGCACCCGGTGATGTCGATATCGACCAGCAGTCACGCGCGATTGCTCTGCCCGCTGATGCGCGCGAAGGTGACAGCGATGGCCTGGCGCGCGCGGCTGCTGCCACGGGCCGGGCCGCGTTGGCCGGCGCGGCGGGGCCCGCCTATGACAGCTTGGTTTACGGGTGTGCCATTTGTCTGTTCCACCTGCGACGCTATCCGACTGTCAAAGCGGCGGCTGACGTCGCGCGCCAGGTCCTTGATAGTGGTGCGGCGCTCGCGCATTTCGAAGCACAGGGTTCTTAGACTGAGTTTAAGTTGCACTGCAAAAAGCAAAGACTGAACTCGCTTTCATACGGTCCGAGCAGTAGGATATAGGCTGACGCGCGCAACGCAGCGCAAGGAAGACCGAGGGAGCATTAGCGCGCGCCAGAAAAATAATACAACGGGACATAACGTTAGGAGGGGGATATGAACGCGTTCAGCAAGGCGTCCGCGAAGCCTGTTTCTTTTATTCTCGCATTCCTGCTCGTTTCCTTTTCAACGAACACGTCCGCGTCCTTTTTTGCGTTATTCGAAAACAGCGTCTCGCAAATGGGCGTAGCGCATGCCGGCGGCTCGGCCTACGCGAATGACTCCACGACCGTCTGGTACAACCCGGCCGGCATGGTGCGGTTGGATAAGCCCGAGTTTAGTGTCGGCGGCCATATCGTTTTGCCTTCGACCAAGTTCACCAATCAAGGCTCGAGCACCGTGATTCCTGGCGTCCTCTTGCCAGCTACGTGTACAGCCACTGCGTCTGACGGGAATTGTGCACTTACCGGCGGCGCTGGTGGCGATGCCGGAGTGGATGCGCTGGTGCCGCATCTCTACTACACCACGCCGGTCAATGACCGCACGGTCTTTGGCGTTGCCGTAAATGTTCCTTTCGGGCTCGAGACCGATTACGAGCAGGGGTGGGTTGGCCGCTACCATGCGCTGAACTCGGAAATCAGAACCATCAACGTCAATCCCGCACTCAGCTACGAAATCAACAACAACTTCTCCGTTGGAGGCGGTGTCAGCGTTCAGTATGTCGAGGCCACCCTGACCAATGCTATTGATTACGGAACGCTCTGCATAGCGGGGGGGCTTCCTTCAGCCCCCGGAGTAGCTGAAGCGGGCTGCGGACTCGCGGGCCTAACCCAGCAGGGCAGCGATGGGCAGGCGAAACTCAAGGCCGATAGCACCGATTTCGGATTCAATGTCGGGTTTCTTTGGCGCAACAGCAGTGATCGCACGCGGGTTGGCTTGCACTACCGCTCCTCTATCGAGCATCCGCTCACGGGGACGAGCACGGCCACACCCGATCAAGCGGGAGGGGTGTTCAGTGTCCCTGCTCTCGCAGCGTTGGTTGCCGCACTCAACTCGCCGATAACGGCCAATGTCCGGTTCCCGGCGACGACGTCATTCAGCATTTACCACGACCTCAATCCGAAATGGGCGGTCATGGGTGATTTCACGCGCACGGAATGGAGCTCGCTGCCGGAGCTGCGCGTTCAGTTCGCTTCGGGCGCCCCTGATACGGTGATCACATTGGGTTTGGAAGACGCTAATCGGTTCGCGTTGGGCGCGACCTACCAACGTAACGAGCGCTGGCTGTTTCGCTTCGGCGTCGCCGTCGATGAGACACCGACCCCAAGCGCAGAGCTTCGAACCGCGCGACTCCCGGACGCAGACCGAACGTGGTACACATTTGGGATCCAGTACAGAAAGAGTGAGCGCACCAGTTTCGATTTTGCTTATGCCTTCATTGACGTCGACGGCGCCGCGATTAATAAGGTCGCTACGCTTAGCCCAACCGACGAGAACCTTAGTCGTGGAAACTTGCGGGGCACGTATGAGGCGGACGTGAATATCCTAAGTGTCCAGTACAACCTGAAATTCCAGACACGCTAACGGCGTGTGAGGTTAAACTCCGCGGCGCATCGCGCGTGGGAGCACGGACGGCGGTAGCGGCTTCGTGGTATCGAGCACCACGGCATACTGCTTTTCGTCCTCACTCAGCGGCTCGTGTGTAGCAAGTTGTTGCTCCAGTACGTCGACATTGGCCTCGGAGGCGTCGCGCCTATCCCGTTCGCGGGCACGCACACGCTGACGCAATGTGTCGAACGACGCCTGGCAGTCGAGAATGACAAACGGCACGCCAAGCGTATCGGCGAGCGCG
>JBHICC010000066.1:0-10932 GCA_046759385.1 Acidiferrobacterales bacterium
TCACGGTTCACCGATCACGATGTGCAAGGATCGCACGAGTGCCGGCCGCTGTCAGTTTCCTACCTTCCGCGGCACTCGCACATCCGTGTGCGTCGCGGGCGCAGGGATGCGCAGGAGCGGCCGAACTAAATAATGCCGTGAAAGGGTTGCACGTCCACCCACGCCCCAGCTTCTACGGTCGCGGCGTCATGGGGCAGAATCACAAAGCAGTTGCCCACGCTCATCGAGTGCAGTAATCCCGAACCTTGTTGCCCGGTACTGCGAACAACCAGCTCGCCTTCGGGCGTGCGCTCGAGGATCGCCCGTTGATATTCTGTTCGCCCTGGGCTTTTCTTCAGGCGTGATGCACAACGCACTTTGAACGTCGCTGCAGGCTCTACGTCGGCATGGCCCATCATTCGGCGCAGCGCAGGTTCCACGAACTGGTAAAACGTGACCATGACTGAGACCGGATTGCCCGGAAGCCCAAAAAAAACGGCGTCCCGTACCGCACCGAAGGCAAGCGGACGGCCTGGCTTCATGGCGATTTGCCAAAAGTCGACCTTACCTACCTTGTCAAGCGTTTCCTTGACATAGTCGGCCTCACCCACGGACACGCCACCGGAGGTGATTACGACATCCGCACTCGTGCCGGCTTCGATGAACGCTCGTTCCGTCGCATCGCGGTCGTCACGCACGACACCCATGTCGATGATGTCAATCCCCAGTCGCGACAGCATCCCGTAGAGGGTGTAGCGATTGCTGTCGTAGATCTCCCCTGCCGACAGCGGCTCGCCAATCGAACGCAACTCATCACCCGTCGAGAAAAACGCCACACGTACACGACGTTTCACGATCACTTCGGCGACGCCGAGTGACGCCAGCAAGCCAAGTTCCGGCGGTAGCAACAGTTTGCCAGCGCTAAGAACCACGGTGCCCCGCTTCATATCCTCGCCTGCCGCCCGTACGTTCTGGCCGGGTTTGTGTCCGCTGCCGATGCGTACCCGGTTGCCATCCAACTCGACCTGCTCTTGCATGATTACGGTATCCGTACCCGGCGGCACACTGGCGCCGGTCATGATGCGAACGCACTCGCCCCGGCTCACTTTGTCCGCAAACGGCCGACCTGCCCACGACGTGCCAATCACGGTGAGCTCTGTAGTCCCCTTATCAGGCAAGTCGTCGCTGTTGAGCGCATATCCATCCATGGCGGAGTTGGTATGCGAGGGTACGTCAGTGGGAGAGACAATCTCCGCTGCGAGCACCCGGCCGAGCGCGCTGCGTAGGGCGATTTTTTCAAACCCTGCGACGGGCGGCACCGTCGCCAAAATCCGCGCACGCGCGTCGGCGACACTGAGGGCCGGCGCGCCGTGACCGCCGCAGGCGGCATCTGCAAGCACTTTAGTTTTACTCATGTCTGCCCCTTTTACTCTTCAAGCTTACCACCGGTTCGGGTTGATGCGCCTTGCTATGAAGTTGCTCGTGGAGAAAACTTGCGATTGCTGCCGGATCGTTCAGATCCAGAACGGGTACTTTTACTGCCGTCGGTAACGGACCATCGGTCGCGATCGCAATGATATTGCGGTCGTTGGAGTAAAGTAGCGGATGGCCAAGGTCGTGGCGATAGAGTTCGATTTTCGGAAACGGTTCTTGCTTAAACCCTTCGACCAGGACACAGTCGAGTATATTATGGTCTAGGCGACTCAGTAGCTGCTCAAAGCTCGTTTGTGTTTGCGCCTCCGTCATCAATGCCCAGCGCGTTGAGGACGCGAGCATAGTCTGTACGGCGCCGGCCTCGCGCAGCACATAGCTGTCTTTGCCTGGACGGTCGATGTCGAAGCCATGTGGGGCGTGCTTTACGATACCCACTCGTAGACCGTGCTGGCTGAGCAACGGGACGATTTTGCTCAGCAAGGTTGTCTTGCCCGTGCCACTGAAGGCTACGAATCCGATTACAGGTACGCGCTTCGACACGTTCATTGGCGGGCACCAGCAAGTTTTGCTTCCAACGCGGTGCGTTCTTCCGGGCTATTCACGTTCGTGAACATCTCTGGCCGGTCCTCGAACAGACAGACTGCAACTCGATGTTTGTCAAACCAACGATCGATCTTGCGTTCACCGGAGTCCAAGTAGGTAACCAAACTCGACAATAAGTCACGCTGCAGCAATGCGAACACGGGCTGCATACGCTCGCCGTCATGTGCCACGGCGATCTCAGCATTATTATCTAGGAGCGCGGCATACAAGCGCGCGGTCAAGTCGTCACTGATTAATGGCGAATCGCAGGGCACTGTAAGAATATACTTCGTTGACGTTGCTTCCATGGCACTGGCCATGCCGGCGAGCGGCCCAAAGTACTCGCCAACCTTATCGGGCACGACCTCGTAGCCGAACGCTTGATAGCGTTCCTGGTTGCGGTTGGCGTTAATAATGATGTTGTCGACTTGCGGCCGCAGCACATCCAAGACATGCTCAATCATCGGGCGCCCGTTCAATGTCAGCAAACCCTTGTCGATACCGCCCATTCGACGCGCCCGCCCGCCTGCGAGCACCACACCCGTGATCTTGCTGCGGGAGCTTGTGGCTGGTTTGCTCATGATTCACCATTATCTGACGAAATCGTTTCGCGCAGTACGCGAATGCAAAACCTCGACGCCCTCCTCCGTTTCCAATGATTGCTCGTGGGTCCTAGCCCCCGGCACCGCGTGACGGTGTAGCTTGCCTTGGTCCAGGTGCATGTGAACGTCGCCGAGGGTGGCGATGCGGTGGAGCTCGTGGCTCGCGATCACCACAGCGATCCCCTCAGACTTGAGCCGTTGGATCAGGAAGTAAGTTCGTTCGCGGGACTCATAATCGAGGCTCGCCGTCGGCTCGTCGAGTAACAACAATCGCGGTTCAAGAATGCGAGCGCGAGCGAGCGCGACGCGCTGCTTTTCACCGCCGGACAGACGACGAGCGTTTCGCTGCGCAAGATGGCCTAAGCCGGCCCATTTCAAGGTGTCACTGACCTTCGCTTTGATTTGTGCCCGCGACAAACTGGACTGGCGCAGACTGTAAGCGACGTTGTCATGCACCGTGCGGTCGAAGAGATAAGGAGCCTGGTGGACATAAACCACATCGCGGCGATAGTGACGGCACGCTTGCTGCCAAGGCAGGCTGTGCCCGTTATAGCTCACGTCAGCACGGTCAGGCGACTCGAGGCCCGCTAATACCTTGAGCAAAGTCGTCTTGCCGGTACCGTTGTCGCCGGTCAGGATTACACACTGACCAGTGTGAATGGCGAGTTCTGGGATGTCGAACAAACGACGCCCAGCAAGATCCTTGCGCACGTGTCGAAACGTGATAAGCGACTGCGTCGTCATGCCGTCATCAGCCCCCTGCCTTGCAGCAGCGCGAGCGAAAAATTTAATAACAATGCCAATATCAACAACACAATGCCCAGGGCGATTCCCTGCGCAAATTCGCCCTTGCTGGTCTCAAGCGCGATCGCTGTGGTGATGTTACGCGTATAGTTAAGTATGTTTCCACCGACCATCATCGAGCATCCGACCTCGGCGATGATGCGCCCAAAGCCGGCTATTACCGCCGCCATCAAGCCAAAGCGCACTTCGTGCATTAACGTTAACATGGCGCGTGTCGGCCGCGCGCCTAATGTCACGGCCGTTTCCCAGGCCCGTCGATCGGCCGCCTGAATAGCGGAATGGCCCATCGCCACTAGGATCGGGAAGCACAAGACCATTTGCCCGATTACCATCGCTGTCTGTGTGAACAGCAGTTTCAGATCGCCAAAAGGCCCAGTGCGCGATAGCAATAAATATAGGGTCAGTCCGACAACGACCGCCGGGAACGCGAGCAAGGTTTGAAACACCGTAATCAACGCCCGGCGGCCCGGGAAACGGACATGTGCCAGCAGAAAGGAGACTACCAGCGCGACCGGTGCGGACAGCAGAATCGCCTTAAGCGACACACTGAAGGAGATTCCGACGATGGTCCATAGGCTTGGATCGCCCGAAGCCAACAAAAACAGCGCCTCGCGACTGGCATCAAATAGGTTGTCCACAGCGCGTTAGGGCTCCACAGCTAGCGGCAAAAACAGCGGCTCGCCGGCTATACGGTAATCACGAATGATGGATTGGCCGCGTATTCCCGTGAGCCAACCAATGAGACGCATTGCACCGATGTAGTTCACGTCGACGTACCGGTCAGGATTAACTGCGATGACACCGTAGCGGTTGTAGAGCCGCGCATCGCCCTCGACCAAGATCGGCATGATGTGCCGATGGGCAATCCAGGTACCTCGGTCAGTAAGCGCATAAGCCTGCAGCTCCGTGGCCATTTGTAAAGTTCGTCCTTGCCCCTGCCCGACCTCGCGATACCAGCTCCCTGAAGGCGTAACGCCTGCCGCTTGCCACAGCGCACGTTCTTTCTTGTGCGTGCCGGAATCGTCGCCGCGCGAAACGAAGCTACTTTGACTGGCGGCAATGCGCCGCAGCGCGTCAGTGGCGTCTTGTAAACCGCGTATGTTGGCAGGATCGCTAACTGGACCGACAATAGCAAAGTCGTTGTGCATAACATCGCGCCGATTTACGCCGTAACCATCGGCGACGAACTTAAGCTCATCTTCATAAGCGTGTACCAGCACAACATCGACATTACCGTCGCGCGCCAATCGCAGTGCTTTGCCGCTTCCCACTGCAATCACGTGTACGCGATAACCCGTTCGCTTTTCAAACGGTGGCAGTAAGCGTTGTAGCAACCCGGAGTTTTCGGTACTGGTCGCGGTTGCCAAACGGATCGTTGTTTCATCGCCTTTGACCGATGACACGGCCACAAGCATGAGTGCCAGCAGAAGGAAGCAACGCCGTTTGCTGCGTGTAACCATGAGACAAAGGACGCCCTGTAGACAGGCGCCGAAAACGGCGTTACAGCCGTGTCCGAAGTGGCTGGGTCAAGCATAACATCGGCGGCGTTCGATCATCAGGCCGGGTAGCACTTGGGCTATCGGTAACGGTCAGTTAATGCCGACAGACGTTTCCGCCTTAACCGCTAGCGGTTTGAACAGCGATTGGCCGTCTATTTCGAAGTCGCGCACGATGGCTTGTCCAGCGACTGACGTAAGCCACGCAATCAACGCCATCGCACCGGGGTAATTGGCGTCTGGATAGCGCGCCGGGTTCACCGCGATGATGCCATAGGGATTGAACAGCCGGGCATCGCCCTCTACCAATACTTCCAGCGACAGCTTGTCCCCCATCGCCAGCCACGTGCCGCGATCAGCAAGCGTGTACGCTTCTAATTCGCTAGCAATCTGCAATGTTCTACCCATTCCTTGCCCGACTTCGCGATACCAGGGCGTGGCAAGCTTCGCGTTCGAAGCCGCCCAGAGCTCCAACTCTTTCTTATGCGTGCCCGAATCGTCACCTCTCGATACGAACAAACCGCCTTTGGTGGCAATGCGCGAAAGCGCAGCCGCTACGTCAGCGGTGCCACTGATGCGCGCAGGATCATTTGCTGGACCGACGATGATGAAGTCGTTGTACATCAGGTCACGTCGGTTGACGCCGTGACCGGCGGCGATGAAGGCACGCTCGGCCTTGGGCGCATGCACCATGACCACATCGACATTGCCGTCCCGAGCCATGCGCAAGGCCTTGCCGGTTCCGACGGCGATCACATGGACCGTGTAGCCGGTTCGCTGCTCGAACGGAGGAAGCAACACACGCAGCAACCCCGAGTTTTCCGTGCTCGTGGTCGTGGCGAGGCGAATCGTGCGCTGTTCCGCGTTGGCAAGCCCAGCGACGGTGATGGCGCACACGAACAGGATGGCGCAAGAACGGTGCACGGGGTTATCCTCCTAGTCCGGGTTTTTTTCCAAAACCTTGTAGCAATTCTGGTGCCATGGTTTATTTTTCCTTGAAAATTCAATGACCTTCGGCCTATAGCTCTCTGTCGGTATTTGACACCCGGGACAATTTGACGCATTGTAAACGACCGCGTTGCGTCAGTTTGACCCATGTATTCGTTCTTTGGTGCGATTCTTCTGCGGTTTTTTCCGTTCGCCGCTTCCGCGCGGGCGCGTTTGACATCACTTCTCGGGAGGAAAGGAAACCAGAATGTGCCCAGTTGTAACCCCCTCTGCCCCAGCTAGCGAGGCCAACAATACGGCGGACGCTAACCGCCCCGCATCGATCCTTGTGGTGGACGATGAACCGGGTATTCGTGACTTCTTGCAACGCGCGTTATCTCGACGCTACGGGCTGGTGGACGTGGCCGACAGCGCTGAGACCGCAGAAGAACTATGCAAGCGCT
This sequence comes from Acidiferrobacterales bacterium, assembly GCA_046759385.1. Lineage (GTDB taxonomy): Bacteria > Pseudomonadota > Gammaproteobacteria > Acidiferrobacterales > SPGG2 > JBHICC01. Next base: position 6,289 of record JBHICC010000066.1, read on the forward strand.
GCCATTTCGATTTATTGATCGTCGACATTCGTTTGCCGGGCCGTTCTGGCCTCGCGTGGGTACAAGAGTTCTGCCAGGACGGCAGCACCATGGATGTAATCTTCATAACCGCCTTTGCTGACATCGATGCCACCATCAGCGCGCTGCGCGCCGGGGCCGTTGATTTTATGCTTAAGCCGTTTCGATTGGAGCAGATACTAACCGCTGTTGACCGATGCTTCGAGAGGCGGCGGCTAGCGCGCGAGAACACAGCGTTGCGTCGGCAAGTGAACAGCTTTGTCGACCAGCTCTACGGAACCTCAGGCGTAGTCGGCCGCGGTCAGTCTATGCGCGATGTCAATGAGGTTATCAAACGGGTGGCGCCGACGCCGACGTCGGTATTGATCGAGGGTGAGACTGGCACGGGTAAGGAATTAACAGCACGCGCGATCCACAAGTTTAGCGGGTTAAAAGGGCCTTTCGTGCCTGTCAATTGCGTCGCGATCGCCCCTGATCTGTTTGAGAGTGAGTTATTCGGTCATACCAAGGGCGCGTTTACCGGCGCTCACCAGTCACGCGAGGGTCTATTCAGTTTTGCCGCCGGCGGTATTCTGTTTTTGGACGAAATCTCAGAGATGCCGATCGGCCTACAGGCCAAGCTACTAAGAGTACTGGAAAGCCGCAAGATCCGTCCGGTTGGTTCGGATCGAGAGCTCCCTGTCGATGTCCGTATCTTGACCGCAACTAACCGTAGTCTGATTGAACAGGTCAAGGTGGGGCGTTTCCGTGAGGATCTTTTCTACCGGCTAAACGTGGTCACCATCCGTATGCCGCCGTTGCGCGAGCGCCTGGAGGATATTTCCGAGCTGCTGGACTTTCTGAACACGACGCTCGCACAGGAACTGGGTGTTCCACCGATCTCGTTTAGCGACGAAGACATCGCGCGTTTGCGCGCCTACCGCTGGCCCGGCAACGTGCGTGAGCTACGTAACCTGGTCGAGCGCGCGTTACTGCTCGGCCGTTTACCTTGGGATGCGCTGCCGACGGAAAATGCGTTGCCGGAGGCGAGTGACACTAGCCATGAACGTGGGTCTGTGTTTCCCACGGACTGGACATTAGAACAGGTTGAGCAGAATCATATGCTTCGCGTGTTAGAAACGGCTGGCGGCAATAAATCCGAGGCCGCGCGTCGCCTTGGCGTGTCGCGCAAGACCTTGGAGAGAAAACTGCGCGCCTACGCTGATGGCCTCTAGGCCTGCTCGAGCAACATGTCGGAGATCAAATTAGGATTAACGTTTAGGCGCATACGCGGACTTGTCCGGTCCTCGCTGCGCTACAAGTTGCTAATGCTGGTCCTGTTTCCGACATTGCTTGCGATGCCAGCGACCTACGGGTTTACGCTCTATTGGTTCAACAATTTCACACGTGACAATCTGCTGCTGAAAGTAAAGAGCGATCTTGCTCTCGCTCATGACGCGTTAACGCAGATTGGGCGTGATTACGCCGCCCCGCTTCAGCGCCTCGCATCGTCTTATGGTTTTCGGTTGCTCCTGAGCCAAAGTGACGCGCAAGGACTACAGAATGAACTGCAGACGCTTATTGATGACAAGGGGTTTACGTTTGTACATATCACTGACGAACTCGGGAATTGGCTATTTGAACAACGCGAGGGTGCTAGGCAAAACAGTAAGCCAACACCGTTGACGGATTTGGCGGCACATGGTCGCCCGTCAACCGCGCTGGAAGTATTCTCACCCGATGATCTATTGCGCGAGCATTCCGAGTTGGTTGGGCAAGCGCGCGTAACAGTGATCGATACCTCTAGCGAGGCAGCGGAGGAGCAGACTTTCGAGACGCGCGCGATCGTACTGCGTGCAGTTCATCCAATCAAGGATGCCCAAGGACAGGTCTTAGCTTTCCTCGATGGCGGTGTGTTGCTTAGCGGCAACAATGGTCTGATCGAGGATTTGCGGCACCGGGTCTACGGCGCCGGCACGTTACCGGAGGGCGCGCTTGGCGCGATGGCGATACTTCTCGGCAACGTCCGCGTCAGCACCAATTTTCCGGACAACGAAGGCCGAACAACTCTAGGCACGCGGGTATCGGAGACGATCCGGCAACACGTGCTCGATGCAGGAAAGGTTTGGGCGTCACGCGACCGGGTTGGTGGACAGTGGTACATCGCTGCCTACATGCCGTTGTTCGACGTCCATGGGCAGGGGATGGGCATGTTGCAAACGGGCTTTCTCGAGGCCCCGTTTCGTTATTCGTACTATCGCGCCGCTGCACTGCTGCTGGCGATCTTCATTATTTTGATCGCGCTGTCCACATGGATCGTGTTTCGTGGAGCGCGCTCGATTTTCAGACCGATTGAACAAATGACAGCAGTCGTTCGGGCGACGCAAGCGGGGCTCGAGAAGCGCATCGGCAAGGTAGATTCACAAGACGAGATCGGCGAATTAGCACGCCAATTCGACACCATGCTCTCCCTACTACAGCAGCGCAATCGGGAAATTCAACGCGCTGCGGGTCAACTTGAGGCCAAGGTTGAAGAGCGAACGCACGAGCTGGCAGACAAGAACGTCGATTTGGAACGAACTGTTAATCTCCTACGTGAAACGCGGCAACAGCTGATTATGGCGGAGAAACTGGCGGCACTAGGCCAGATGGCGGCTGGCATCGCCCATGAGATCAATAATCCCACGGCAGTGATACTTGGACACCTAGATTTGCTCGCGAGTGAGTTGGGTGATGCCGCTGGCAACGTGCAGGGCGATATCGAAATGATCATGCAGCAGGTTGCCCGCATTCGCTACATTGTTGACAGCCTGCTTCAGTTCGCGAAGCCATCGCCGCAAAGTGACGAAGTGGATCTTCAAAACATAGACGTAAACTCGGCCATTAAAGATACGTTCCCGTTGGTTCGACATGCGATTGAGAGAGGGTCGATCGAAGTACGCCGACATCTGCGTGCCACGCGCACCGTCCGTATCCAACGCTATGAGCTTCAAGAGGTGTTGATAAATCTGCTGCTTAACGCGGCGCGTGCCGCGTCCGATCAAGGTGCAGGTGCCATAGAAGTCATGACCGAGGACTGGGACGAGAACGGGGTCGTGATTAGCGTACGTGACAACGGTATCGGCATCGCCCCAGATCAGCTTGGTCGCGTGTTCGATCCCTTTTTCACTACAGACGTGCACAACGGCACCGGATTGGGGCTTTCAGTGAGTTACGGTCTAATTCGACGCTACGGCGGCGAGATCACCGTTCAGTCTGAGCTTGGACAGGGCAGCATCTTTCAGGTCTGGTTGCTAGCGGAGCCGGTGCTGGCGGCACAGGGCTCGATAATGGAATACTCGGGCGTTCAATGAACAACATCGGGGGGGCGACATGAGCGATGCGTTTAACGAGGACAAATTTAACATGGAAGTGCGCAAGTTCTTGAAGAAGGTTGGTGTTACGTCTCAGCGTGAGCTTGAGCAAGCGGTGAGAGAGGCGCTGCATTCAGGGAAACTCTCCGGCGGCGAGCAGCTTAAGGCGCAGATGACCTTGGAGATCGCTGAGCTTGGTGTGCGCTACACGATTGACGGGGATATCGCACTAAGTTAACCCCCTCCCTGTTCCTCCCCACAAGGGGGGGAAGACTTTCCGATTTAGTCTTCCAGCTCCCGGAGAATCCTAGTCTTAGGTGCGCTAGGTCCCTGAGTGCACCAACGATCCCGGCACTATCATCCCTCCTCCCCTTGCGGGAGGGATTTAGGGGGAGGGGGGTGGGGGGTGTTTAATATGTTTCTTCTTTACTCGGGAACTTCGAGGCACCCAGTTGCAGCACTAGGATCGCCAACGTCAGGATAAGGATAGCGCCGGTGATAACGACGATTTTCTCGTCCGTTAGGTCCTTCAGATCAACGGCAAGAAAACGCGTCAGCACCGTGATGGCGATATACAACAGAAACCTGACGGGCAAGCGGTCAGTCTTGAAGTAGATTCCTACCATTGCGCCCATTTCCAAATAGATAAAAAGCAGCAGGATCCCATCCAAAGTTGCACGACCTTGCTGGATCATCAATACGTACTCATGCACGGCTGCCCACACGATCGTGCCACCGATCACGAACAAAGCCCCGAGCTGGAATGCCTCGACCAAGAAGATGCCAAACTTATCGATCGGGCCCTTTACTCTTGGTACCGCTTTAAACGTTTGCCCCGATCGAGCAGCGATCGTGCGTTTGTTTTTAGTCTTCATTTTGACTGCTTCTGTTTTTTCTGCGATGGCTCATCGACATCGAGCGCGTGCTCGAACTCGAGCCACATCACGTTAATGATCCCGCAGGCGCAAGCGAATAAAACGCCTAGAATCCAAGTGAAGTACCACATCAGCCCAATCTCCTTCTAATAAGCTGTGTGCTCGTCGCGACGCACGTCCTGCGCGGTCACTTTCCCTCGCACGACGTGAAACACCCAGCTTGTATAGGCAATCACGATCGGCAAGAAAAAGATCGTCGCCCAGAACATCCAGCTCAATGTCAGGTGGCTCGATCCGCCGTCCCAAACCGTAAGACTGTGATTTGGCTCGGTGCTGGACGGCATCATGAACGGAAACATGGCGAACCCAGCAGTCAATACGACACTCGACACTGAAACGGCGCTGGCAATAAACGTGCG
>JBHICC010000067.1:0-10750 GCA_046759385.1 Acidiferrobacterales bacterium
GAAAGTCAAAAGAACAATCCAGTTTAAATCTTTCTTTGCGTCTTCGCGCCTTTGCGTTGAGTAGTTTCCTCGCTACTAACGACTAGAATAAACCAACGATATTGCCGTCCTCGTCCAGATCGATCTGTTCGGCCGCGGGCCGCTTCGATAAACCCGGCATCGTCATGATGTCGCCACAGAGGGGCACGATAAACTCAGCGCCCGCGGACACATATACATCGCGAACAGGAAGCGTAAACCCCGAGGGTGCGCCGCGTACTGCGGGATCCGCAGTGAATGAGTACTGCGTCTTGGCGACACAGATCGGAAACTCGCCATAGCCCGCATCCTCGAAGTTCTTAAGCTTCGCTCTTACGTTTGCGGCTGCCGTTACCTCGCCCGCACCATAAACGTTTGTCCCCACCTTGTTGATCTTATCCCACAGACTCTCGTTGTCTTCGTAGGCAAGCTTAAGTGTCGGCGACGTACCTCCGATCATCTTCACAACCTCTTCGGCAAGCTCGACTGCCCCTTCACCGCCCTTGGCCCAATGCTCCGCCAACACCACCTTGGCGCCGTGTTGCTCGACCTTTTCTCTCAGTAGCTTGACCTCGGCGTCGGTGTCGTGCGTGAAGTGGTTGATAGCAACGATCACCGGCATACCGTAGACGTTCTGTATGTTGTCTATATGGCGCTCAAGGTTCGGTACGCCTTTCTCCAACGCTTCCAGGTTTTCCTTGTCGACCGCCTTCTTGTCGACGCCGCCGTGATACTTAAGCGCGCGTACGGTAGCAACTAGAACCACGGCCGAGGGACTTAAGCCCGACTTACGACACTTAATATCGAAGAACTTCTCCGCGCCGAGATCAGCGCCGAAGCCTGCCTCGGTAACGACGTAGTCGCTAAGCTTGAGTGCAGTCCGCGTGGCGATAATCGAGTTACAACCATGCGCAATGTTGCCAAAGGGGCCGCCGTGTATAAACACGGGGTTGTTTTCCAAGGTCTGGACCAGGTTGGGTTTTATCGCGTCTTTGAGCAGAACAGTCATCGAACCTTGGGCATTGAGGTCCTTCGCCGTCACGAACTCTCGCTTCATGTTGGAGCCGACGATGATATTGCCCAGCCGTCGCTTTAGATCTTGCTGCGAGCTCGACAGACAGAGGATCGCCATGACCTCGGAGGCGGTAACGATGTCGAAACCGTCCGAGCGCGGAAAGCCGTTAGTAACGCCGCCGAGCGCGATGACGATACTTCGCAGCGCGCGGTCGTTCAGGTCAACCACGCGCCGCCAATTGATTCGTCGTACATCGAGCTGATGGAGGTTGCCCTGGTGGATATGGTTATCGAGCATCGCCGCCAACAGGTTATGGGCAAGCGAAACGGCGTGAAAGTCGCCGGTAAAGTGGAGATTGATGTCCTCCATGGGCACCACCTGCGCGTAACCGCCGCCGGCGGCACCGCCCTTAATCCCGAAGCAGGGGCCCAAGGACGGTTCGCGCAAGCACATGGTGGCGTTCTTGCCGATGCGGTTCAGGGCGTCGCCGAGACCGATCGTGGTTGTGGTTTTGCCCTCACCGGCCGGGGTAGGGGTAATCGCGGTGACGAGGATGAGCTTGCCGTCCTTTCGGTCGCTCAGGCTCTCAACGTAGTCGAGGTCCAGTTTTGCTTTATAGTGGCCAATGGGCTCGATATGTTCCTCGTCGATACCCAGTCGTTCTTTCGCCAATCCCGTTATTCTTTGCAGCTTAGCCTTACGGGCTATGTCGATGTCAGCCATTTCTTATCCTGTCTCCCAAAAAACTACGCTTTCTCCCGCGCGAAAACGCACAAAATCTGGGATCCTAGATGAATTCGTTTTGTGACGCAATCAGCGCTCGCCTGTAAATGCTCACCCGTCCACAACCCAACCAGGTTACCCAGCGACTAGAATTACTTATTATTAGGTGTGACTTAGGTCACCGTTTGCCATCCGGGGGTTCGCCATGAAAACGGTACATGAACTGTTGCAGGTCAAGGGCCAGGCGTCTTGGCACGTTACACCGGATACTACCGTTTACAACGCACTCGAGCTCATGGCCGAAAAGGACGTCGGCGCGTTGCTAGTGCTAGATGCCGGTCGCCTGGTGGGGATCTTCTCCGAGCGCGACTATGCGAGAAAGGTGATCTTGAAAGGCAAAACTTCCAAGGAAACACCGGTGAAAGAAATCATGAGCGCTAAGGTCACTTGCGTTGCGCCCGATCGGTCTATCGAGGAATGCATGGCGTTAATGACGGACAAACGCATCCGCCATTTGCCTGTATTAGAAAACGACACCTTGATAGGCGTGATCTCGATCGGCGATGTCGTTAAGGAGATCATCTCGGAGCAGGAATTCGTTATCGAGCAGCTGGAGCACTACATTTCGGGTAGTCTCTAAGGCCGGCTGCTCACCAACGGAAAGTAATCACGTATACGAGCGGCTTCGAAATAAAAAAAGCCGGGGCGTGGCCCGGCCTAGTGGCCTGCCTACACAAACATCTTTAACTAAGGATCACCCCGACCAGCTTGCGCCAATCTTGCGCAGGGTTAAAGTGATGCCAAGCCCTCGCGAATAGCGTATTTCGTCAGCTCAGCCACACTACGCAGATCCAGCTTATGCATGATTTGTCGACGGTGCGTTTCTATCGTCTTGACACTCACCTGCAACTGACGCGCGATTTCCGCCGTATTCTTTCCTGATGCCAGGAGCCGCAGTACTTCCGTTTCCCGCGTGGTCAACGGGGCCTCATCGGCGGGCGGCTCGCCGACCAACTCGTCGACAACAACCCCGGTGATTCCAAGCCCCAAGTACACCTCACCTTGCATCACCGTGCGGATCGCCAGCGCCAGTTCCTCGAAGGCCGAGTCCTTCAGAAGATAACCGCACGCCCCCGCAGCTAACATGCCTCGCACGAACCGTCGGTCCGAATGCATCGATAAGGCGATCACGCTTGCCTCGGGCGCGTCCGCGCGGATCTCGCGCGTCGCCTCGATACCGCTCAGATCGGGTAGGGCGATGTCCATAATCACTACATCGGGGCGCAGCGTCCTGGCGCCGTTCACTGCTTCACGCCCACTGTGCGCTTCTCCTACGATCTCGATATCGGGCTCACCTTGTAGCAAGCTGCGCAGGCCTTCGCGCAGAATCTTGTGATCATCAGCGATGAGAACGGTTATCGTCATGCTACGAGCCTGCCCCAGTTTCTAGCGGCACCGTCATCATAACCTGTGTGCCCTCACCACATACCGAATCGACGTTTAGGTCGCCACCGAGCAAGCCGAGCCGTTCGCGTATGCTGAAAAGGCCAAATCCGCCTCGCTCCACGGCTATTGTGCCTAGGGTCGACATGTCGAATCCCACACCGTTATCCTCGACCTGGATTACCATGCAGTCACCGTCTTGGCTGAGCGAAATTATCGCCTCCGTGGCGCGAGCGTGTTTACTGATATTCGTCAACAACTCCCGCACTGCCTGAAAGAGCACGACTTGAACGTCTCTATGCAGCGTTTTGGGTTGCCCATCATCCTCTACGCGGCAGCTGACACCGTGGTGCTCTTGCAGACGTTCGCCAAGCCATTCGATCGCCGGCTCAAACCCGAGTTCGTACAGGATAGGCGGGCTCAGTTCGAATACTAAGGATCGCGTATCACGAATGATTTGGCTGATGAGCGCCTGTATACCCTTTATCTTTCCTGGCTCACAGCTTGATGCTAAGGATTCCTGCAGTGCACCCAGCTTAATCTTGGATAACCCGAGGTTTTGTACGATACGATCGTGTAGCTCGACGGCGATGCGCCGCCGCTCGCGCTCCTCAGCCAACGACATCTCGGACGCTAGCGTGCGAAGCTGGTTCTGGTATTCCCGAAGCATTGTTTCTGTGTGCTTGGCTTCCGTGATGTCCCGAGCACCCGAGACAATCCCCAACACAGACCCGCTTGCGTCAAAAAACGGGTCGTAGCGCACATCCAGGTAACGCCATCCCTGCCGCGGAAACTCCGTCCAGCGTTGGTAATGGACAGGCTGCCCCGACAAACATTGATCCAGGTTCGATTTAATCTGCGCCTCAAATGTCTTCTTATCAATCACGTCTGCAACGGATCGTCCGATGATGCTATCGATCGGCTTTCCGATCATCTCTGCATACGCAGAATTGACCATCTGGTAAGTCTGATGCCGGTCGATGAATGCCATGTGGTCACTGCTCGTTGAGACCATGCGTTCATATCTTCTAAGCGCTTCTTCGGACCGCACACGTTCCGACACATCGATCACGGTGTTTTGGATGGCCTGTTGGCCGTGCCAGTTAACCACCCGCACGAGGTTTTGGAGAATAACCGGCGAGCCGTCCTTGCGAAGCGCGTGATACTCATACTCGCTAGGCGCAGACCCGCCGCGAAGCCTTGCCTTGCGATAGCGCAGCAGCCGCTTACGCTCTTGCGGATTAATCAAAGACGCGATCGACCTTAAGGCAAGAATCTCTTCAGGCGATTCATATCCCAGGATATCCGCGTACGCCTGATTGACGAACAGCGGTGTCCAATCACGATGAATAAGAATCCCTGCAATGGAGCCTTCGATCAGATTGCGAAAGTGTTCTTCGCTCTCGCGCAGGGCCACCTCCGCGCGCTTGCGCTCCGTGATGTCCTGGTATATCGCGAGAAAATAGTCGATTTGTCGGTCGGCACGACGCACGCATCGAACTGCAAGGTTCAGATGAGCGACTGAACCGTCTTTACGGATGAACCGTTTGTCCAACGAATAGTTGTCAAGCTCACCGGCAAGTGCGCGGTTGTAGAGTTCCAGATTCGCTGCTAAATCATCTGGATGAGTGAGTTCACGCCATGTCTTCTGCAACAGTTCCTCGCGCGGATAACCGAGCAACTCGCAACCCCTGTCGTTGACTTCGACCCATTGCTCGCCGAGCGAGGTAATCGCGACGCCAATGGATTGAAGCTCAAAGTAGTTGCGAAAGCGCTTTTCGCTTTGGTAGAGCGCTGTCTCGGCCCGCTGTCGTTGTAGCTCGGCACCGGCACGGGACGCGAAAATTCGCAGAATAGCTTCCCTCGGTAGATCACCGGGCATAACGTTGTCATGCATAAGCCCGAGATGACCTATGGGCTGGCGGTCATGATCGTACAAGGGGACGGCCAAGTAGCTCTCTATGCCTTTTTCCCGCAGCCAATGATCCTCGGGGAAGTGCCGATGAACATCGCACGCATAGTACGTCACGCCTTCAGCGAACACCTTTTCACAAGGTGTGCCGGCTAGCGGGTAGGTGAAGTTCTCACCGAAATCCGAGCGGTCCCACCAAGCAAGCGTGCGAACACGTTGATTATCGTCGGAGCATAATTCTGAGATAAAAGCAAACCGCACATGCAAGGCGCTCGCGAGATGCCGCACGAGCGCCCTGAAGAAATCCGCACCAATCGTCGGCGAGGTTCCTTCAACCAGTAAACGCAACGCCTCACCGGCCGCCCGAGAATCCTGCTCGCTCGGCGGCAGCGTGTGCACGATCGAGCGCTCTGGTGAAGTTCGCGGGGTAGACGCCAATTCCGCCTTCCGACGGGATTGCTTCATTTAAGTGTTGCTCGTCGGCTGGTGTGTAGCAAACAAGATACACCTTTGCCCGAATATATCAAAGGCGCGGGCGGTTCGCCCCGTATCGAGCAAGCCGTCAGCTAATGCCCAATGACCTCTTGCACCATTTTTTCGAGCCGTGCGACATCGTTGATGATAAGCGCCCCACTTGCGCGCGTGATGAGGCCTGTTTCCATCAAGTTCGTGAGCTCGCGCGTTACCGCTTCACGGTGGGTACTGATGCGGCTGGCGATATCGGCGTGGGTTGGGGCGGGTGAAATCGAGGCGCTATTCTCACCTTGCCGGTGCTCGTAGGCAAGGCGCAGCAGCTCGGCGTGAATCCGGTTCTTCACTCCTAAAGTACTGAACTCAAACACGCGGTCCGAGAGGTATCGGATCAGCTGCGCCAACTCCTTTAGCAGCGCCTCGGCCACTTCAGGATGTCTACGCAGCGCTCGCCAGAACACATCGGCCGGCATGGAAACGATGATCGAGTCACTGAGCGCGACTACGGTAGCTGATCGAGGTTTGCCGTCGATGGCGGATAGATCGCCAAACATTTGGCCCGCGGTAATATCCCTAAAGCTCACTTGGCGCCGTGACTGTGAGTAAATTGTCGCGCGAACCTTGCCGCTGACGATGAAATAGACGTCGGTTGACTCTTCCTGATGCGAAATGATCTGCTCATTCGCACCATGATGGCTACCCACACAACGGCTCGCTAATTCATCACGCTCCTTGGCCGTCAAGGTGCGAAAGGCCTCGATACCTCTTAAGGTTTCTGCGGTAACGACCATGACCCGGAACGAGCGCGAAGTTGCGAGTGTGAAGTGGCAAGCAAAAGGATATCTTGCTCCTAGTGGCTTGTTACTTGCAACTATTTGGTTGTTACGTCGTTTCGTCGGCCGCGTCGGTAAACACGGTTCTCTTGACCTGCTGCCAGGTCGGCTCACCGAACACGCGCTTGATCACGAGAGCAAGCGCGATAGAGCCAGCGCAGAGCAGCCGGTCATGGAACGCCTTGGCAACATGATCATCCTGCAGCCGCGCCTGGTCGCGCGCGGCGTTGATCAATGCCCACCCGGTGGCGTAGCCCATCGGTACCGCGGGTGATTGGCTGTACCACTTCAGATCCGCCAATGCTTGCGATCGCGGAAAGCCGAGATGGGCCACCATGCGATCAGCCACTTCATCGATGCTGGTGCCACGCGTGTGAATCTCGACGTCGATCAGAATACGCAGCGCTCGCCAAAGGCGGTCCTTCAGCAGAATAAAGCGCTGCTCCGGGCGGTTCAGAAACCCCTGCTCGAACATGAGCTGCTCACAATAAAGCGCCCAGCCCTCGTAAAGCGTGGCGGAGGCATTGAGCAGTCGTGGCAAGGTACTGGTAGTGCCGTTGAGATTGGCCGTTACGAACTGCAAGTGGTGACCTGGGTAGGCTTCGTGCACGCACGTATGCATCAATCCTGCATAGTTATGTTCGGCCAACTGCTCGTCGTCGGTTGGAGGCGTAACATAGTAGTGACCTTGCTGGTCGGGGTCGTTGGGCGCGGGATCCGAGTAAGCGGCGAAGGGTATCTGATGACGCATAAACACGGGCGTCTCGACGACGTCGAGCCGTTCTGGGCGTGGCACGCTAACCAAGTCCTGTCGTTCGACAAAGTCACGCGCTGCCCGCATTTGCTCCTTGTATGTGGCTAACAACTCGCCGGCACTGGGATGATCGGCCTGAATCGCCTTCGTTGCGCGGGCAATGTCGCCGTGGCCATACAACTCTCTACTGACAGCCTTGAGCTCACGTTCCGTTCGGGCGAACAGCCGTTGCCCAAGTCCATAGAGCTGTGAGATCTCGATGTCGAGAAAATGGCGGTAACGCAACAGGTTCTGGAAATATGACTCGCCACAGGCAAAGTTGCCCTCGGCCGCCTCGCCAATATCGCGTTCTAGGAACTCCGCGTACTCGATCAGTGCACGACTCGCCGCGGAAATCACCGACCTCAAAGTGTCGGGCTCAAGCGTTGATGTTGCGACGCGTGGATGAGCCGACAAGGCTTGCAAAAAATCCACACCGCGACGCGCGGCCGTTGCCGCCGACTCAAGCCAAAGGTGGGGTATCGCTTTTGCCCGAGGGTGCAGATGATCCCTTGCGCCGGCCAGGTGGGCCGGTATTGCCGTGAGGCGGGCCAGTAACGCGTCCTCGAAGTCCTCGACCGTGCGGATCGTCAACTGATAGATCGCATAGATCGGCAACAGCTCCGCCGGGTTGGGCGTGCTCGGTTCGATCTCGATGAGATGCTGGTTCTGCAGAAGCAGCGCGCCATAAAGGATGTCAAAATCGATCTGCTCGTCAGCGCTAAGCGCATTGCCGTTCAGCCCCTCTAGGCTGCTGCGCATCTCGTTGTTAAGACACATCAACGCGCCTTTGTGCTCAGGGTTGTACGGACTGAGCAGGCTCGCGTAGCCCGGCACACCGACATCGACAGCTGCTTCGGGGTGATAACGAAACCAGGCGCTATAGTAGTTCTGAACAAGCTTGGCAAACCGAGCGCTGGCCGATGAAGTGTTGCTCACTGTACTTCGATGATCTCGAAATCGTGGGTAATCTCGGCGGTCTCAGCAAGCATTCGCGTGGCAGAGCAATATTTTTCTGCCGACAACGAGATCGCACGCTCGACCTTCTTCGCGTCTAGCGCTTCGCCGCTGACGATAAAATGCACGTTAATTTTCGTAAACACGCGCGGCACGGTTTGCGCGCGCTCGGCCGTAAGCTCGGCGACGCAGTCGGTCACCTTTTGGCGTGATTTTTTCAAGATACTTACCACGTCAAACGCCGTGCAACCTCCCATCCCTACTAGCACTAACTCCATTGGGCGAAAACCGCGATTGCGACCACCGTGCTCCGGCGCTCCGTCAATTACAACCTTGTGCCCGCTGCCCGCTTCGGCGGCGAAACTTGCTTCCCCAGTCCACTTAATTGTCGCTTTCATTTGCTCGTGAACCGTAAAGCATTAACTGTAAAACTATGGCCCCTGAGTCGTTAACCGTGAGACGTGAATTGCTCATTCAAACATAGGCTAATAACCACGACTAAACACTAACGATTAATACTTCACGAACCAAACAGCTGTGCTAGCTTAGCCCCGGGATCGGCTGCCTGCATAAAAACCTCGCCGACGAGAAACGCGTTCACGCCGTGGCCACGCATAAGCGTGACATCGTCGGCGGAGTGAATGCCACTTTCCGTCACCACGAGCTGATTCGAGGGAATCTTATCGAGGAGATCTAGGGTCGTTTGCAAACTCACATCGAAAGTGCGCAAGTCCCGATTATTGATGCCAATGAGCGATGTTTCGAGCTGCAACGCGCGTTCCAGCTCATCCTCACTATGTACTTCGATCAATACATCGAGACCAAGTTCGTATGCGACGACGGCCAATTCGCGCATGTGCGTGTCACCCAGTGCTGCCACAATAAGCAGTATGCAATCAGCTCCGAGTAGCCTTGCCTCATAAATCTGGTAGACGTCAATCGTAAAATCCTTGCGCAGAACCGGTAACGACGTGACCTCACGGGCCGTGCGCAAATCATCATCACTGCCTTGAAAAAAATCGCTGTCGGTCAATACCGAAAGGCAGGTAGCACCATGTCGCTCGTAGGTGGTTGCGATCTCGGCGGGATTGAAGTCTGACCTAAGTACACCTTTGCTGGGCGACGCCTTTTTGATCTCGGCGATTACACCCGCCTGTCCTTGCCTGATTCGCTCCCTGAGTGCGTGTGCAAATGCTCGGGGTTTGGGCGCCGTCTCTACCTGGCCACTTAGGGTCTTAAGCGGTAAACGCTCGGCCCGTTCTTCAACTTCTTGCGCCTTGCGGGCGAGTATTTTCTGAAGAATGTGCGGCGCGTTTCGCACGTACGTGACGTCATCCGGCGAGCTTGCGGCTAAGCCCGACAAGCGCCTGTAGCTTCTCTCGCGCTGCGCCGCTGGCAATACAATCGAGCGCCTTTTGCACGCCGGTATCAAGCGACACGCTCAGATCGGCCGCGTAAATCGCCGCGCCGGCATTGAGCGCGACGATATCGCGCGCAGGCCCTGCCTGATCGTTCAACACGGTCTCGATCATCGACAAACTCTGCTCGGCGCTGTCCACTGCCAAATCCGAAACCCGACCGTGCTTGACGCCCAAACCCTCCGGCTCAATCGTGTATGTCGATATCTCGCCGTCTTTTAACTCAGCGACTCGGGTCGGCGACTCGATACTGATCTCATCCATGCCATCCTCGGCATGGACTACAAGCACGTGTTCGCTGCCGAGGCGCTTTAGCACCTGAGCAAGCGGTTCCAGCCATTGACCGCTGAATACGCCCATCACCTGATGCGGCGCATTGGCCGGGTTCGTAAGCGGACCTAGCAAGTTAAAGATAGTGCGCACACCCATCTCGCGCCGTGGCCCGATCGCGTGCTTCATCGCGCCGTGATGCTTAGGCGCAAACATGAAACCGACACCGATTTCGTCGATACACTGAGCGACTTGTTCCGGCGTGAGCTCGAGGCTTACGCCAGCCGTCTCGAGCACGTCGGCGCTCCCAGAGTGGCTCGACACCGAGCGATTCCCGTGTTTTGCCACCTTGCCGCCGGCTGCCGCCACGACAAAGGCACTTGCAGTGGAGATGTTGAAGGTGTTAACGCCATCGCCGCCGGTGCCGCAGGTATCGACCACATGCGGTCCGCTCACGCCAACATGCGTGGCAAGCTCGCGCATCACCTCGGCCGCAGCGCTGATCTCGTCGACGCTCTCGCCTTTCATACGCAACCCGATGAGGAACCCACCGATCTGTGCTTGCGTCGCTTCGCCGGTCATGATGAGCCGCATCACCGCGCGCATTTGCTCATGACTTAGATCCTGCCCTTCGCACGCGGTTCGTATTGCTGTCTGCATGTCCATCTTCATCCCCTACAAAAAATACTCAACGCAAAGGCGCTAAGACGCAAAGTGTTTCTGCCTTTGTTTTTAGACTCTCAAACGTTTTCTTCACGCTCCTCGATCGTTGTTCCGGAAGCGATTCTATCTCGGCAACCGCTCCCGGCTTTGCCCTAACTCCTGCATCCATGCAGTCGTCTTCCATCCTTGGAGTCGTGCGTCTTGGCGTTAGACGTTTTGTTTTAAGAAGTTTTT
>JBHICC010000068.1:0-9309 GCA_046759385.1 Acidiferrobacterales bacterium
TCGACTCCGGCGTGCGAGTAAGCTATCAGTCGGCCGAGTGGCTTGAGATTTCGTTCCGCGGCCGCGTTAGCTTCCATCAATACGACTGCGGCAGCCGCATCGTTGATTCCTGATGCATTACCGGCGGTGACCGTGCCGTCTTTTTGAAATATCGGTCGTAGCTTCGCCATGCTTTCGATACTGGTGTCAGCGCGGACATGCTCGTCAGTATCGAACACCCTGATGCCTTTACGCGTCTTAATCTCGACCGGCAAGATCTGCTCCTGGAAATGTCCCTGTTCGATGGCTCGCGCCGCGCGCTGGTGGCTTTCCACCGCCAATGCGTCCTGATCGTCGCGGCCGACCTGCCATTTGGCCGCAACGTTCTCGGCGGTGATCCCCATGTGGCAATCGTCAAACGGATCCGTGAGCGCACCGACCATCGCGTCAATGAGCTTTGCGTCGCCCATGCGTTGGCCCCAGCGCGCGCCTGGAGCCCAATAGCCCCCGCGGCTCATACTCTCCGCGCCGCCTGCGACGGCAGCCGTTGTGTCACCCAGTTGTATGGTCTGCGCGGCACTCACGATTGCCTGCAAGCCGCTGCCGCAAAGTCGGTTAAGCGTGAATGCCGGCGTTTCTTTCGCTAGCCCGGCGCTAATGGCCGCTACGCGGGCGAGGTACATATCACGCGCCTCAGTATGGATCACGTTTCCGAACACGCAGTGACCGATCTCGTCAGGAGCCAATTTCGAACGCATGACGGCCTCGCGCACCACGATGGCGCCGAGCTCCGTCGGCGCGTAATCCTTCAATGTGCCGCCATAATCCCCTATGGCCGTACGCACTGCACTCAGCACGACTACCTCTTGACCATTGCTCATCTCCGAGCCTCCTTGATATACAGGCCGCTATTGCAGCATATGGGCTACCCGCAATTGGCAAAGTATTGCATCATGCCACCCCTGCTGTGAATCCGGAGGACAACTCAACAATGACATTCAAAACGGCTGACCTATGCGATTCGCATGGCGAGAACGTACAGATTGCTGAGCCGATGTTCGCCGACTTTGGCGGCAACATCGCGTTCTACGGGCAGATCAGTACCGTCAAGTGCTTCGAGGACAACTCTCTGGTGCGCGATGCGTTTGGAACCCCGGGTGAAGGTCGTGTACTCGTAGTTGACGGCGGCGGTTCCCTGCGGCGTGCACTCATAGGCGATCAGGTGGCTGCGTTTGGAAAAGACAACGGATGGGCGGGCGCAATTGTCAACGGGTGCATACGTGATTCGGCGGAGATCGGTGGAATCGGAATCGGGCTGAAGGCGTTGGCCACGCATCCGCTCAGAACGGTTAAGAAAGGTATCGGCGAACGCGACGTTCCGGTGCACTTCGCTGCTGTCACATTTACGCCTGGCCATTATGTCTATGGTGACGAAGATGGGATCATCGTGTCGCCGACACCGTTGATCTAGTTGAACGTCGGCTGGCGGCATTCAGTCAGTTAGATTTCCTGCGCAGAACGGACGACTGCAGTTCGGGGCTAGAGCAGTTCACGCACGGCATCGCGTTCCTCGATGAGCTCACTCTCAGTGATGGTCATGCGCTCGCGACTGAACTCGTCGACCGAGAGCCGCCGCACGATTTGATGTTGCCCGCCCTGGACCGTAACAGGAAAAGAGTAGATAAGACCTTCCCTTACGTCATAGCTACCGTCCGAAAGCACCGCCATGCTCACCCAATCGTTTGACGGGGTACCGTTCACCCAGTCTCGCATGTGATCGATCACGCCGTTTGCCGCGGAAGTTGCACTCGATTGGCCGCGGGCCTTGATGATAGCCGCCCCGCGCTGCTGCACCGTGGGAATAAACTGCTCGCGTACCCACCGATCATCAACGAGCTGCGGCGCCGGCTGTCCGCGTACCGTTGCATGCCGAAGATCAGGGTATTGGGTCGCCGAGTGGTTCCCCCAAATTGCCATCTGTTTGATATCGGTCACCTTTGATCTTGTCTTCTCCGCGAGTTGCCACACGGCGCGGTTGTGGTCCAGTCGCGTCATCGCGCTGATTTGTTCAGGTTTCAGGTCCGGCGCGTTACGTAGGGTGATCAATGCGTTGGTGTTTGCTGGATTTCCGACGACCAGCACCTTGACGTCTCGGCTGGCGTGTTGGTTCAAGGCCTTGCCTTGTGCCGAGAATATTTGGGCGTTGGCCTGCAGCAGATCACCACGTTCCATGCCCGGACCCCGTGGCCGCGCACCCACAAGCAGCACGAAGTCGGCGTCGCGAAATGCCACCTCCGGTCGATCTGTTGCTACCAGATCATTTACTAGCGGAAACGCGCAGTCGCGCAATTCCATGACCACTCCTTCTAAGGCACCGATGGCGGGCGTGATTTCCAGAAGCTGCAGGATCACCGGCTGCTCATGACCGAGCATCTCACCGGCGGCGATGCGGGTCGCGAGCGCGTACCCAATTTGGCCGGCAGCTCCGGTGATGACAACCCTTGCAGGTGGCTTCATTGGTTAACTCCTCTTGATGTGTGTCCCGTGAATAAGCGCTCTACTATGACACGCTACCCAGCTTGCTCGCCAGTCGCTCACAGATATAAACGCGGTTTTCCAGCAAGCTTCCTCGTTAGCACGGGCTGCAGTGTGGTGCCTTTGATACTATACCGTTGGATGGGTGATGATGACGCGATAAGGTTGGGCCACGAGATTGTCTGTGTTGACACCGGTTACGAACGTCCCAGACTAGCAGCTGCTTACCTCGTTCGCGAGGGCGATCGTGCAGCGTTTATCGATACCGGCACCTACTTCGCGGTGCCACGGTTTCTGGAGTTGCTCGATCGCGAAGGGATTCCGCGCGCTAACATTGATTACGTCATTCCAACCCACGTGCACCTAGATCACGCTGGTGGTGCCGGCGAGCTCATGCGCCAGCTACCGCAAGCGCAACTTGTAGTTCATCCTCGCGGTGCCCGCCATCTGATCCACCCGGATCGTTTGGTCGCCGGGACCGTGGCCGTTTACGGTGAGCAGGGATTTCACGAGCGCTTCGGGGAGATCATCCCAGTGTCCCCTGCGCGAGTAATCGAGGCACCTGATGGGTTTAAGCTCGATTTGAACGGGCGCGTGCTGGCGTTCCTCGATAGCCCGGGACACGCCCGCCACCATTTCTGCGTTTATGATGACAAGAGCCGTGGTTTTTTTGTCGGCGATACTTTCGGAATTTCATATCGTGAGTTCGATACCGACCGAGGTGCGTTTGTCTTTGCGACCACGACACCACCACAGTTTGACCCGGAAGCCTGGTTCGCCACTCTTTCGCGGTTACTTTCGTACCGTCCGCAGCGGATGTACCTCACCCATTTCGGTTGTGTCGAAGATGTGCCACGGCTGGCCGACGTATTACGCGAAAGCATCCGTGCGCTTGCTGATATTGCCATCGCAGCGCACGCGCATGGAAATGATCGCACGGAGCAGATCCGTCAGCACATGCGCGATAGGCTGTTACAGGGGCTCGCTGAGCACGGTTGCACGCTTTCAAGCGACCGCTGTGAAGCGTTACTTGCAACGGATCTTGACCTCAACACGCAGGGACTCGAGGCTTGGGTGGATCGGCGCAAGCGAACACAGTAACGGTAGCCAGCGCCAGTCTTGAATGAGCTAGTTTTTTGTCCGCGCGACAATAAACAAGCGGCGAAACGGAAACAAGGTTACGCCGTCGGTGCCTCTTGGGTAAGCGGCAGCAATGCGCCGGCGGTACTCCACCTCGAAAGCGTCACGCTCCTCGTCATCGAGAGCGGTGAGCAGCGGACGAAGCATTGAGCCTTTGGTCCACTCGGCAACGGGGTTTTCACCTTCGAGCAATTGCAGGTATTCCGTTTCCCAAATATCCAGTTGTTGGGCTAGCGGCGCCAGCAGCTCACAGTAGAACGCGGGATCGCCTACGGGGTGTTGCCGCACCACGGGTACGAGCTTTTCACGCCATGGCCCACTGCTCGCGATGTCGGCGGCAACCGTGTGTGACGGCGCATCGAAATTGCATGGCATCGATACTGCCAATATGCCGCCTGGTTCGACCGACCGCGCGAGGCGCGGAAACAACGAGGCATGGTCGTCGAGCCAGTGAAGCGCCGCATTGGAGAACACAAGCTCCACCGGTTGTTGTGCCGACCAGCTATTGATATTCGCTCGTAGCCATTCCACGCTTGGTTCTTCTCGCGCCGCCACGGCCAGCATGTCGGCAGAACTGTCGATGCCAGTGATGGCCGAGCGCGGCCAGCGCTCGCGCAAGAGCTTGGTGACCTGACCCTCACCGCATCCGAGATCAACTACATGGGTAGGGTTGTCGAGCCAGAGGCGATTTAGCAGCTCGATGGCTGGGCGCAAGCGTTGACTGCTGAACTTGCGATACTGAACGGGATCCCACGCCATCGAAGTCGTTAGGGTTTGCGACGTCAGCGCGCAGACATCGGTAGCGTGCTGTTTCTATTGAACCTGCTGCTTGATCTCTACCAGTTCAATCTCAAAAATCAGCGTTTCGTTGGGACCGATGCGGGGGCCGGCACCTTTGTCACCGTAAGCAAGGGCAGGGGGAACATAGAGCTGCCATTTAGCGCCTTCCGACATCAGTTGCAGGGCTTCTTGCCACCCGGTAATGATCTCGTTGACAGCGAACGTAGCCGGTTCGCCGCGAGCGTACGAGCTGTCAAACTCCTCGCCGCTAATGAGGTAACCGCGGTAATGTACGATAACGGTATCGGTTGCTGCCGGCTTCTTTCCACCGCCGGCCTGGATGACTTTGTATTGTAGACCGCTTGGTAGAGCGACAACGCCTTCTTGCGCCTTGTTCGAGGCCAAGAAGTCATTGCCTGCCTTTAGATTCTTGGCCGAAATGTAACCATGCACCGCAGCTTGCATCTCAGCCTGGTCCAGCTTAAGCCCGCTCCCACCGAACTCGTCACGAATCGCTTGCATCAGCACCTCTAGGTCGACGTCGAAGCTCTGGCGCTTGATCATCTGTGCAAGCTGATATCCCAACACGTAACTGAGCTTTTGTTGCTCCGTTTCGATCTTGGGCTCTTCAGCGGCGAACGCAGCCACGTGCGTTGCAAGCAGCAACAGCGCCGAAACTATTCGCATGGTCATTGCTACTGTCCTCCAGTTCATATCTCTACAATAGATACATAGCCTATCGACATCGGTCCACGAACAGCGGATGTGGAGTTAGGAGCAGTAGCAAAAATCGTGATAGAACCGCGGAGACATTTCCGCCGCTGCGCCGCACCGGGCCATTTGGCAAGCATCTACGGCTAACTCTAGCCGTTATAATCTGTCAAAGAAACCGAAGACCCTAAAACAAGGGCGTTATTTCTGCTAAAAACAGCTAAGGAGCTGCAAAAGAATGTAGCGGCGCTTACGACCATGCGTGTGACTTATCCGCAACCGGCAGACGTGGGTGTTACAATGCCCGAATCACTGCAGCGAGAGCGGTTTTGTGCAGGTTTCAGGCATGCTTTGAAGGGTAGGCAGTTGAGCGAGGCCGAGCACTTGAAGCGTTCTTTCAGGCTAGGCTATCGCGAGGCCAAACTATACTTGCGCGAGTTGCGCCGACGACAAGGTATTGTGAACTTTCCTATCCAGGGACGGTTCAAGATCAAGGTTCAGCATTAGTTTTCGCTGCAGGTATGACTGTCCGACTCAGCGGTTGCGGACTGATACCGACAGCGACTCGCAATCGTGAAGTTTCTCTGCCTTTTGGTTGAGCCTCTGCACCGGGGATACTGACCCGTACACGCGCTCATGACACTACCAGCAAGTTTTATTGACGCCGTTTCGGCGGATGACGTTGGGCGGATCATCAAGGCGCTCGCATTCGCTGCGCATAAACACCGAGATCAACGGCGCAAGGACGTTAACGCATCGCCTTACATCAACCACCCAATCGCCCTCGCTCATGTGCTCTACCACGAAGGCGGTGTTACCAACGCACGTGTAATCGCCGCCGCGCTCCTACACGATACCATCGAAGATACCGAAACGACGGCCGCGGAGATCGAGCATGAGTTCGGTGGAGAGATCTGCGAGATTGTGTTACAGGTCACCGACGATACCAGCCTGAGTCGGGCCGATCGCAAACAGCGACAGGTCGAACGATCGGCAGACGCCAGTAACGATGCCAAGTTGGTCAAGCTCGCGGATAAGATTTGCAATCTCCGCGATATGCTTTCGAATCCTCCAGCTTCATGGAGTCTCGCAAGAAGGCGCGAGTACTTCGATTGGGCGAAGGCAGTAGTCGATCGGATCAGGGGCATTAATCCTCGGCTAGAGGCGCTGTTCGACGAGGTTTACGCAAAGCGGCCGTGATTCAATATGTGGCGGGTCGCGGGCACAAGCGCGACGCGTCGCCCGGGAACATGGTATCTTTCGCGGCCGCGACTTCCTTTACCCGATAGTTACGCCAGTTCTAAGGAGATCAACATGGGGGCAGCTAAGAAAGACTCTTTGAAGACCCGCCGGGCTCTCTCAGTTGGGGATAGGAGTTACGCTTACTACAGTCTGCCTGCCGTGGAAAAGGCCGAACTTGGTGATGTATCGCGCCTGCCGTATTCGCTCAAGGTGCTATTGGAAAATTTGCTCCGAAACGAGGACGGGCAATCAGTGTCGGTCGACGACATAAAGGCGTTGGTTGCGTGGACCGGTCCGAAGCGATCAGATCGTGAGATTGCCTACCGGCCCGCGCGCGTGTTGTTGCAGGACTTTACTGGCGTGCCCGGTGTTGTCGACCTTGCAGGTATGCGTGATGCGATGGTCGCTATGGGTGGTGACCCGGAAAGGATTAATCCACTCTCTGCAGTCGACCTCGTAATCGATCACTCGGTTATGGTGGATTACGCCGGTAGCGGCAGTGCCTTTGATCAGAACGTCAAAAGGGAGTTCGAGCGTAATGTCGAACGTTATGAGTTTCTGCGTTGGGGTCAGAGCGCTTTTAGGAATTTTCGCGTTGTGCCACCGGGCACAGGGATCTGCCACCAAGTGAATCTTGAATATCTCGCGCAGGTAGTTTGGACCAGCCGCGATGGTAACGACACAATCGCTTATCCGGACACCCTGGTCGGCGCGGATAGCCATACGACAATGGTCAACGGGTTGTCGGTATTAGGCTGGGGTGTAGGCGGCATTGAGGCCGAAGCGGCGATGCTCGGTCAACCCATGTCTATGCTGATTCCGGAGGTGATCGGTTTTCGAATGACTGGCGCGTTGAAAGAAGGTGCGACAGCAACGGATCTGGTGTTGACAGTTACGCAGATGCTCCGCGCCAAGGGCGTGGTCGGTAAATTTGTCGAGTTCTGCGGTCCGGGGCTTGGACAACTCTCGCTCGCTGACCGTGCCACCATTGCTAACATGGCACCCGAGTACGGCGCAACTTGTGGCATCTTTCCAATTGACCAAGAAACCGTGGATTATCTCGCGTTCACTGGGCGCGACCCGGAACGCATTGCTTTGGTCGAGGCGTATGCTAAAGCTCAAGGTATGTGGCGCGACGCGAACACGCCGGAACCGCTGTTCTCAGACATGTTGGAACTTGATCTTTCAACGGTCGAGCCGAGCCTGGCCGGTCCAGCGCGACCGCAAGACCGCGTGTCACTGTCTAGTGCGGCGGAGGCGTTCGACAAGGCGTTGTCGGAGGTGTTCGGCCAAAAAGAAGGTGTCCGTAAAACTCCTGTCGCCGGTGCTGGTTACGACTTGTCCGACGGCGACGTAGTGATTGCTGCTATTACGAGCTGCACGAATACTTCGAATCCGTCGGTGTTGGTCGCAGCAGGTCTGCTTGCGCGTAACGCAATACGCAAGGGGTTAAAGACCAAGCCTTGGGTTAAGACGTCCTTTGCCCCGGGATCGCAGGTGGTCACCGATTATCTAGAAGCAGCGGGTCTACAAGGGTTTCTAAACGAGCTAGGCTTTCAACTCGTTGGTTATGGTTGTACCACGTGTATTGGCAACTCCGGCCCGCTCGAGAAAGACATCAGCGCGGCGATTGAAAGCAAAGATCTCGCAGTGTGTGCTGTGCTTTCCGGTAACCGGAATTTCGAAGGGCGAATACATCCACTCGCAAAGGCAAGCTATCTGGCGTCACCCCCTTTGGTCGTGGCGTACGCGCTTGCAGGCGCCATGCGCGTTGATCTGTATAACGATCCAATTGGCAGCGACGGCAATGGCAATCCTGTGTACCTGAAAGACCTTTGGCCCTCGAATCAAGAGATTCGAGAAGTTATCGAACAGTCGTTAACGCCGGCGATGTACCGTGAGCGCTATCGTCACGTGTTCGAAGGTGGCGAGGAGTGGCAGACGATCACGACCTCTCCTAGCCTCACGTATTCTTGGCGGGACGCGAGTACGTATGTACAAAACCCGCCTTTCTTCGCCGATATGGCACAGCAACCACAGGCGGTGACAGACATCATTGGTGCAAGGGCGCTCGTCATGGTCGGGGATAGCGTCACGACCGACCACATCTCGCCAGCGGGGACGATCAAGGCGGACAGCCCTGCCGGTGAATATTTGATCGCGCACCAGATCTCGCCGCCCGAATTCAACTCATACGGCGCGCGGCGTGGCAACCATGAGATCATGATGCGTGGTACGTTCGCCAACATTCGATTACGTAACGAGCTCGTGCCAGGCACATCTGGTGGCGTCACGCGGCATATGCCCGATGGCGAGCAGATGTCCGTGTATGATGCCGCGATGAAGTATCGTGAGGAGGATGTTCCACTCATTGTTATCGCCGGTAAAACGTACGGCGCCGGCTCGTCTCGCGACTGGGCTGCGAAGGGCCCGCGGCTGCTCGGGGTGCGCGCGGCCATCGCTGAGACGTGGGAGCGCATCCATCGATCAAATCTAGTCGGGATGGGTGTTTTGCCCCTGCAGTTTCCGGAAGGCGTTGATCGCAAAACGCTCAAGCTCGATGGTAGCGAACTCTATGATGTAGTCGGCCTTAGAGATGGCATCGAGCCGAGGATGAAAGTGGAGCTGCGTATTACGCGGGCGGACGATACACAAGAATCAATCGAGGTACTCTGTCGCATCGACACGATGGACGAGATTGAGTACTACAAGAACGGCGGTATTCTCCAGTTCGTGCTCCGTCAGCTTCTGACCGACCGGCGCGACGCCGCCTGATCGCACGCGCAGAATCTCGGTTGGCACGTGTTACCCATGGTGGCCCCGTACAACAGGGTCGACGTGGACTTCCCGAGTGCAGGAGTACAAATACAGAGGACAGCGGATCATGCCCGACGACCTCAACGACGCCGCACTTCAATACCA
>JBHICC010000069.1:0-8560 GCA_046759385.1 Acidiferrobacterales bacterium
CAAAGGCAATTCGTAGGGCAGTGAGCGACATCGAGCCCAAATAAAAATGCCTGGGAAAGCGCCAACGCGTTCTCCCAGGCAATAACACACCCCCCTCACCGGCTACCGCCGGCAAGCATCAGATAATCACGATTTTATAATCACAAAGAACTTTCCGTCGCGACGTCTGACCAGCAGCAGCGGGTCGTCGTCCTGACCCAACTTAGCAATAATACGCTTGTAGTCGTCCAAATCGCGGACGGGCTCACGATTGATTTCGGTGATCAAGTCGCCAGTGCGCAGCCCTGCCTGCGCGGCACTGCTTTCCGGATCGACATCGGTAATCACGACACCTTTTGTATCGGGCGGCAACCCCAAACGACCCGCGATATCTGGCGTCAGGTTGCGTAGCTCCAGGCCCGCAAGTGCAGTGTTGTCGCCCTCGGTTTGCGTTTCCTCGCTTTCTTCGCCAACACTTGCGAGATCCTTTGGTTGTTCGCCGATCAGTACGTTTATGGTCTTGGATCTCTTATCGCGTATGACCCGTACCTTAACCCGTTTGCCGACCGGGGTCCGCGCCACGATATTGCGTAACGCCGTTTGGTCTTCAACTTCTTTACCATCAAAGCCGATGATCACATCGCCTGACTTTATGCCCGCCTTGGATGCAGGGCTGCCAGACAACACCTCGCTTACCAGCGCGCCCTTGGCATCAGATAGCCCAAAGTTCTTCGCCAGGTCGGCGGTCACGCCCTGTATCGACACACCTAACCACCCGCGAATGACTTTACCCTTCTCGATCAGGCTGTCCATAACACTACGGACCATATTGCTAGGCACAGCAAAGCCGATCCCCATGTAACCGCCACTGCGACTGAAGATAGCGGTGTTAATGCCCACCAATTCGCCGCTCACATTGACCATGGCGCCACCGGAATTGCCCGGGTTGATCGCGGCATCGGTTTGAATAAAATCTTCGTAATCGGCGATACCGACATTGGCGCGGCCGACAGCACTAACGATGCCCATGGTAACGGTTTGGTTCAATCCGAATGGATTGCCAATCGCGAGTACATACTCGCCCACTTCAAGTGCGTCCGAGTTTCCCCACGTAACAGTCGGGAGATCGTTGCCGTCAATTCTGATGACGGCGAGATCGGTTTTGGGATCGGTGCCGATGACCTTGCCATTGAACTCTCGCTTGTCCCTGAGCACCACCTTTATCTCGTCAGCATTGGCGATGACATGATTGTTGGTCACGATATAGCCTGATGGATCGACAATGACGCCGGAACCGAGGCTGCTCTGCCGGCGCTCGCGCGGCACACCAAATCGGCGGAAGAACTCATCGCCGAAAAACCGCCGAAAGAAAGGATCATCGAAGCGCGGCCCCAGCTCTTCCATCCCCGCAGACTTGAGCACCCGCGTCGTCGAGATGTTCACCACCGCCGGTGTCACCGCCTTGACGACGTCAGCAAAATTTTGACTAGGCACGGTGAGCGCAACCAGGCGGCCAGCCGACGCGGCAACCGCGGTGTTACCGTGCACCACCGGGATCCAGTCCATCCTGGCGCTCACGATGGTACCGATGACGATACCCGCGACTACTAACAAACCTGCCAGGGCTCCCAGTCTAAACGAGCGACGGTCTATAGCCATGCGAATGTCTCCAACAATAAGATTAATGCCCAAGCATACGCGAACGTCTAGGCGACCCCAACCGCCTCATCCCCGTGCTTCCGGGCAAACACTAACTCGCCACCTTTCTCATCGACGACGACGACGTCACCAGGGCCGAACTTGCCGGCGAGGATTGCCTGCGCCAACGGATTTTCCAGCGAGTTCTGAATAGCCCGCTTAAGGGGTCGCGCCCCGTATACGGGATCAAACCCCGCTTCGGCAAGCTTTTTCAGCGCCTTATCCGTCAGTTCAAGACCCATGTCGCGGGCAGCCAGCCGGTCGCGCAAGTATTGCACTTGGATCGTGGCGATGCTGTGCAGCTGCTCGTGCGTGAGTGGGTGGAACACCACGATTTCATCAATACGATTGACAAATTCAGGCCGGAAATGGTTCCCCACAATGCCCATTACCGCGTCTTTCATCTGCCTGTAGTGCTCCTCGCCCGCCAGTTCCTGAATCACATGCGAACCCAGATTGGAGGTCATCACCACCACCGTGTTGCGAAAATCCACAGTGCGGCCGTGGCCATCGGTCAACCGGCCGTCGTCCAGTATCTGCAGCAACAGGTTGAACACATCCGGGTGGGCCTTCTCCACCTCATCGAGCAGGATCACTGAGTAGGGTTTGCGCCGCACTGTCTCGGTAAGGTGGCCACCCTCCTCATAGCCGACATAGCCCGGTGGTGCGCCGATCAGCCGCGCGACCGAATGTTTTTCCATGAACTCGGACATATCGAGGCGAACCATGGCCTGATCGGTGTCGAACAGAAACGCCGCCAACGCTTTGGTTAACTCGGTCTTGCCCACGCCAGTCGGGCCGAGAAACAGAAATGAGCCGTAAGGACGGTTTGGATCGGACAGCCCCGCGCGTGAACGACGAATGGCGTTCGCCACCGCCCTCATCGCTTCGTCTTGTCCGACGACGCGGCGATGCAGCTGCTCTTCCATGCGCAAAAGCTTTTCGCGCTCGCTTTCCATCATCTTTGCGACCGGGATGCCGGTCCAGCGCGATACGATTTCGGCGATTTCCTCCTCGGTCACCGAACTGCGCAGCAGCCTCGTCTCGCTGCCTTCAGCCGTGCTGGCCGCCGTAAGCCGTTTTTCAAGCTCTGGAATACGCCCATATTGCAGCTCCGACATGCGGGCGAGGTCGCCGGCTCGGCGCGCTGTTTCCATCTCGCCGCGCGCGCGATCCAGCTCCTCCTTAATATGCTGCGCACCGTGCACAACGGCTTTCTCGGCCTTCCAGACCTCTTCTAGATCAGCGTACTCGCGCTCAAGTTTGCCAATCTCGGCCTCAAGCGCCTGCAACCGCTTCTTCGATGCTTTGTCGGATTCCTTCTTGAGCGCCTCCCGTTCGATCTTCAGCTGAATCAAACGCCGATCGAGACGGTCCATCTCTTCGGGCTTGGAGTCGATTTCCATGCGGATACGCGATGCCGCCTCATCAACCAGATCAATGGCCTTATCCGGAAGATTGCGGTCGGTGATGTAGCGGTGAGACAAGGTCGTCGCAGCGACGATAGCCGGATCGGTGATCTCGACACCGTGGTGCACCTCGTATTTCTCCTTTAGGCCACGCAGGATTGCAATCGTGTCTTCAACCGTCGGTTCATCCACCAGTACCTTCTGGAAGCGGCGCTCAAGCGCTGCATCCTTTTCAAGGTACTTGCGGTATTCGTCTAGTGTGGTGGCGCCGATACAGTGCAACTCACCGCGGGCCAAGGCCGGTTTCAACATATTGCCGGCGTCGATCGCGCCTTCCGCCTTGCCAGCACCTACCATGGCGTGAAGCTCGTCGATGAAGAGAATAATTCGCCCTTCCTGCGTAGCGAGGTCTTTCAGCACAGCCTTCAGGCGCTCTTCGAACTCGCCGCGGTACTTGGCGCCGGCGATCAATGCAGCCAGATCCAAAACCAACAGCCGTTTATCTTTCATACTTTCTGGCACTTCGCCATTCACGATGCGGCTTGCGAGCCCCTCGACGATAGCCGTCTTGCCGACGCCCGGCTCACCGATAAGCACAGGGTTGTTCTTTGTACGCCGCTGCAAGACCTGGGTTACACGACGGATTTCGTCATCGCGGCCGATGACCGGATCGAGCCTGCCCTGCTCCGCGCGCTCCGTGAGGTCAATCGTGTATTTTTCCAACGCCTGGCGCTGCTCTTCGGCATTGGCGTCTTCCACGTTTTGCCCGCCGCGGATCTCGTCGATCGCTCGTTCCAGACCGTTTCTGGATAGCCCGCTCTGTTTGAGTACACGACCCAACTCACCCTTATCTTCGAGCGCAGCCAAGGGAAACAACTCCGTTGAGATAAATTGATCGCCACGCTTCTGTGCGTATTTGTCGGCTAGGTTCAGCAGGCGGCCAAGGCCATTAGAGATGAGCACCTCGCCCGCCGTGCCCTCGACAACCGGCAGGCCATCAAGCACCTGACTCAGCTTGGAGCGCAACGCATTAACATTGACGTTGCAGTTGGCCAGCAGCTGCCGCGTGGTACCGCCCTCCTGATCTAGAAGTGCGGTCATCACGTGCACCGGCTCGATGAACTGATGATCACGCCCCACCGCCAGGCTCTGCGCGTCAGCCAGCGCCTGCTGGAATTTAGCGGTCATTTTGTCCATTCGCATAGGTGGGATCCCTGAATGCTCAAACTTTAATACCTAGTTGGGGCACACACACCGCTATTTCAAGTCTGTCCCTGACCTCCAGTCTCAGCGGCGCCGATGATACCAAAGTCGGATGTTAGGCGGATGCCAACGCCGCTGCGCGGCCACGCGCCTCGTTAACCGTTGTTAACAACAGCAGGCCCACGACAAAAAACGCGGTCGTCGACAGCACCGCCAGGCGGTGGTTGCCACCTGAAATATAGGTGATCGTGCCGTAGCTCAGTGGACCGATGATCGCCGCAAGCTTGCCCGCCAACCCCCAAAGCCCGAAGAATTCGGCCGAGCGCGTGGGCGGTGCGAACTGGCCGACTAGGGCACGGCCGGCCGACTGACTGGATCCCATTGCGAGCCCTACCAGATTGCCGACCAGCCAGAAGACGGGCCGGCTTTCGGTGAAAAACGCCAACACCAACGCAAGAATCCAGATAGCGAGCGTCAGCGCTAGTGTCGGCAACGAGCCGAGGCGATCCTGAACATGTCCAAACGCGAACGCGCCGATAGCAGCCGTGACATTGATCACTAGAACGAGCTTAAGGATCTCATCGATGTCGAAACCCATCACCTCGCGCGCGTAGACCGCCGCCAGTACAATAACCGTGAAGATTCCGCAGTAATACACCGTGAGACTGAGTAGAAAACGAAACAGGTCACGAAAATGTCGCACGTGTCTCAACGTGTCCAGCAAGCGCTCGAAACCGGTTGCGATATAGCCTCGCCCTGGCGGCAGCGCGGAAGCGACCGCCCGTTCAGGAAGCCATAGAAACGTAGGTGTCGCCGCGGCCGCAAACATTCCAGCAGTAATCAGCATCGTCACAGGGACATACTGTGCGGCCGTTTGGCCGCGGGCCTGGGCCCAACTCACATAGGCGAGACACATTCCCAGAATGAGCAGGCCGCCGAAGTAGCCAATCGCCCAACCGTAACCGGATATCCGGCCCATGTCTTCTTGTGGTGCGATTTCAGGTAGAAAGGCCGCAATCAGGTTCTCACCCGTGTGGAACATGAAGCTCGCGACAACCACCAGGACTATCGCCAGCCATGCATCACCCGGACCTACCGTGGCCAATAACGCGGTAAAGAGGACGCAGCCAGCGGTGGTTACCGCAAGAAAGCGCTTCTTGTCAGCGCGATGATCAGCAATAGCGCCCAGCACCGGTGCGCTTATCAAGACAAGCGCGTTTGCGATCGCGATAGCAACCGTCCAAAGCAACGTGCCGGTGGCGCTTGAGTCGTTGCTCGCTGCGACGACGCTCACGAAATAGGCGTTAAAGATCGCGGTCAACACCACGGTCGTATAGCCGGAGTTGGCGAAGTCATACATCGCCCAGGCAAAGATCTCACGCCGCGGTGCCACGCTCACGACCTTACGTGGCGCCAGTGGTTCAACAGCGTCATTGCTCACGTGTTTATATTAGTGGGTGTGCGGTGGAAACCTTGGACCAAAGTCTATATACCGGTGTACGGCTTACTTGCTTGCGCTGCGTCGGTCAAGGCTAAACGGATCGATGGCTTCTTCGCCGTTAACCTTGCTCGCCACGAAGCGGTGAACAAGCCTCAGGACCTGCGCACAATAAGGATAATTCACCCGGTAATAGACTTCCTTGCCACGTTTCTCGCTTAAGAGCAGGTCGGCGTTACGTAGGACTTTCAGATGGTGGGAAATGGCGGGGCGACTAAGTTCGAACAGGCGGGCAATCTCATTTACACAGATCTCTTCGTTCTGCTCGAACACCAACAGAATCTTCTGTCGTGTCGGATCCCCGAGCGCAGAAAAAAAACGGGCAAACTGTGCCCAACTGTCGGGAAGGCTTTGCGCGTACTCGGACTTCATCGACCCTGCAGAAACTTACCGCTGCTATACAGGCGCGCCGCAACGCAGATATGGGAGCATAATGAACTGGCGTGACATGTCAATAAATACAAACCCGTTTTTAAGTGAATCTCGCATGACGCTGAGAATGCGCGTTCCTCCGGTTGATTTGCTGCGGCGCAGCAAATTGCAAGCTACCCAAGATTGCGGAAACCAGCGGCGAGCTGACGGGTTCAGAATCGACGCGCTTTCAGCGGATGCTTAAGCTCCTTAAGCCGCTGAGTTGGCAGGTTTCACGAATCCTCAAACGAAGACCGCGTATTGCACGGAAAGTTCAGATCACATCGCCCCGTCCGCTCAACCATGTCGCGTTCATCCTGTCGAAGTCTGATACAGTAGTCTTGACTAGCGAAGGCGAGTAGATGGCACAACAACCTCTCAATTCGACGCATCACGGCAACGTTCAGCGACGGTTGGGCAAAGGCATGATCTATGTCGGGTGGTTACTCGCACTTGGCCTGTTGACTTGGGCTTTCGGTAGCTGGCTCGATACGCAGCGTAATCCGAACCGGCATGTAAAGAGCATGATCGAGGCTGGAACGCAGGTCGTCGTGCTCGAGCGTAATCGCTATGGTCACTACCATGCCACGGGCAAGATCAATGACCGCGAGGTGGAGTTTATGCTGGATACCGGTGCTACAACGGTGTCAATTCCCGCGGCGGTCGCAAAACGTTTGGGGCTCAAACGTGGCCCGGCGGTACCGGTCAGCACCGCTAATGGCACGGTGATGACGTATTTAACCCGCCTGCACAGCGTCCGGCTCGGTGACATCGAGCTCAATAATGTAACCGCCAACATCAATCCTCATACCAAAAGCAATGAAGTATTGCTCGGAATGAGCTTTCTCAAGCATCTCGAGTTCACGCAACGCGGTGACACACTGATCTTGAAGCAATTGTCACACTGAGCAATGCGTCCGCAAGATATCGAAGAGACCGTTCGGCGTGCACTCGCCGAGGACATCGGTAGTGGTGATCTAACCGCCGGCCTTGTTGCCGCAGATGCAAGCATCCGCGCACGCGTCGTGACGCGGGAAGCGGCGATCCTATGTGGCACGGCCTGGTTTGATGAGGTCTTTCGTCAGCTCGATAGCACTGTGGCTATAACGTGGCACGCCAAAGACAGCGATAGCATAGGTCCCGGACAAACTGTGTGCCGGGTACAGGGTCCCGCGAGGCCAGTGCTCAGCGGTGAGCGCATGGCCTTGAATTTCTTACAACTTTTGTCCAGTACGGCAACTCAAGCATACCGTTACGTCGATGCAGTCGGCGGCACCCACACCAAGATTCTTGATACCCGAAAAACCTTACCGGGTTTGCGCAGGGCACAGAAATATGCCGTTAAATGTGGGGGCGGTCACAATCATCGCATGGGCCTCTATGATGGAGTTCTCATTAAAGAGAACCATATCTTGGCGGCGGGCTCCATCACGCGCGCTGTGCAAGGGGCTAAAGCGACTGTACCACAAGACGTTCCGATTGAAGTCGAAGTGGAAAATCTCGATGAGCTTAAAGAAGCGCTGAGCGCCGGTGCCAGTAACCTGCTGCTCGATAATTTTAGCCTCGAGAATCTAAGAACCGCCGTTGAACAAACCCATGGTCGCGCCACGCTCGAGGCCTCTGGTGGCATCACTCTCGAAAACATCCGCAGCGTCGCTGAAACCGGCGTGGACTACATCTCGGTGGGTGAGTTAACAAAGAACGTTACAGCTGTGGACTTCTCGATGCGGTTTGAGAGTTAACGCGATGCGGTTACTTCTGCAGGATTCTCAAAGACTGCTTCCGAAAAACACGTGCTGATATGCCCCATCCCTCCAGGCGATAATCGATTTCAATTCATCAAAGATGTTCACCATGATGCTGTCATGCTGTGCATGAAAACGAAACACGCCTTCTCCAGCCGCGGCATTTTCTCCAGGATTAAACTCAACAACCTTTCCCCTTGGGATCATGCGAATAAGAAGTCTTTGATAGAACGGTACTCCGGCGGGCGGTGCGTCGAACTCATCGCCCATTTCCAGGGCGAGCACATAACCCCTCTGGGTTTTGTTAAATATCACTATCCTAAAAGTGGTCTTGCCTAGCAGAATAAGGCCGGCATCCTGCAGGCTATCCCCGTTGAAGTCACCCCAAACCGCGAAAGGAAAGGTCCCCGGCGTCTTTGCGCGCGCCCACAGGCCCGTGACATCCGAGGTATCGGGCACCCGGTAGCCCGGGTAGCGTTCCGCGATCAATCTCTCCAACGGATCCGGCAACAACAAGACTTCTTCGCCGGTTTCAATCTTGACGAGCGTAAGATCGTCGACCTGCGATGCCTTCGGTTGACCAACAAACAGCAGCACTGACACGGCCGCCACCGCCA
>JBHICC010000070.1:0-7944 GCA_046759385.1 Acidiferrobacterales bacterium
GAGCGCTTTGTCGATCTCAGTAAGAACGACTTCGTTGGACGTGATGCGGCGCTGAAAGAACAGGAAACCGGACCGGAGCGACGCCTGGTCTCCTTTGTGGTCGATGACAACGGCGTCGATGTCATGGGCGATGAGCCCGTCTGGCATGATGGTAAGGTCGTCGGCTGGGTGACGTCGGGCGGTTATGCCCATTACGTGGGCAAATCCGTAGCGCTTGCCTATATCCCGGCTGCACTCGCCAAAAGCGGGCGTGACGGCGCGTTTGAGGTTGAAATCTTAGGGGAACGCCGACCGGCCACGCTTGCACCGCAACCGCTATTCGATCCCGACGGGTCAAGAATGCGTGGTTAACAATGTACTTGCGGACCTAAGGGCACGACAGCGAATAAATGTCACAGCGGTATGACGCAATTATTATTGGCGTCTCCGGTATCCCTGTCACAACGCAGCGCGTGAAATCCTGAAAGACTGGAAGTCATTGCGCTAATGTTGTAGAGCTCGAATTAAGAATACCAAGGGATCGGATCTGATCACGCTATTAAGCTACTGCCGTCGCTAGCCATGGGATCAACGGGCAGGCGATCTGCTATGCGGAGTGAGTCTTCTAGTAGGGCAGCAGCGACCAAGGTTTCGGCTTCGCCACGTGGTGGACCCATTATCTGCAAACCGACCGGAAGCCGGTTGTTGGTGAAGCCGGCGGGTACGGATATCGCCGGGCAACTCGTTAACGTAATGGCAAAGGTTATGCTCATCCAATGCACGTAGTTGTCGAATTTGTGTCCGTCTACTTCTTCGACATAACGTACATCGACGTCGAATGGCGGCACGATCGCGGCGGGACAAAGCAGTAGGTCATAGTTGTCAAAGAAAGATATAACACTCCGATACAGTCGGGTGCGTGCTGCTTCCGCATATGCGATCTCTTTGGCACTAAGTGCCAACCCTTTCTCAATGTTCCAGATCACCTCGGGCTTTAGCTTGTCCCGGTGATCGCGTAAGTGGTCTACATGTTCAGTGGCAAACGAAGCGGCCCGCAAAATCTGAAAACTTTCGATTGCTTCGGAAAAATCCGGGCACGCATCTTCTACATGTGCGCCCATATCCGCGAATCTTTGCGCAGCGGCCTTACAGATTTCAACGACTTCTTGATCAACTGGCACAATCCCAAGGTTAGGACTAAATCCGACTCGCTTAGGAGCGTTCGACTGACGTATCGCGTCGATAAATGGGGTATCAGGGGCAGCCAACGACAAGGGGTCTTCGGGAGTTTGACCAGTCATCGCATCCAGAAATAGCGCGGCGTCGGCGGCTGATCGAGCGACGGGGCCTTCTACAAAAAGTGGCGAAAAGAGCTGTTGCACCTTGGGGCCACGGGCGACGCGACCCGGGCTGGGCCGCAGGCCGACCACGGAATTGAAGCTCGCCGGCGTACGTAGGCTGCCACCAAGATCGGAACCCGTCGCTAACCAGACTTGGCCGGACGCCACTGCGGCAGCGGAGCCGCCGGAAGATCCCGCCACCGACTTTTCCACGTTCCAGGGATTTCGAGTCTTACCAAACACCTCATTGAAGGTGCTGGCACCGGCGCCGAACTCGGGCGTGTTCGATTTCGCAATGACGATTGCCCCGTTCTCCTCGAGCCGTTCCACCATGATATCTGAGCGCGTTGGTATGTGGTCGGCATAGATAAGTGACCCATAGGTCGTGCGCACACCTTCCACGGGATTTAGATCCTTGATAGCGACGGGCAGGCCTCCCAACCAACTGGCGGGGCGTGATTTATGTTGATCTTCCTGCATGATTTTTTTTGCATGGGCCTGGGCGCGCTCGATACAGAGTGTCGGTAGGGCGTTCAGATGTAGGTCGGTTTCTGAAATCCGCTTTGCGGCGGCTTCCACCAAGTCCAGCGACGTGATCTCGCGGCGTTTTAATAACTCCACAACTTGCGTGGCGGATAATCGACAGAGTTCTTCCACAATATATCCTTGCTAACGCACGCGTGTAGCGAATGTTGCCGAGAGGGTTAGCTTTCTACCGGCTTGTAGGCAAGTGTCTCGATCTCTAGTTTGGCATCGAGCATGAGCTTGGATCCCACGGTCGCACGCGCCGGCGGATTCTCGTGAAAAAACTCCGCATACACCTTGTTGAAACCGGCAAAATCCCGCTCTTCTTCAAGCCAGATCGTGTTTTTTACCACGTCGGTCATCGTGCAGCCTACCTCCTCAAGGGTGGCTTTGATATTTTCCAGTACCTGGCGGGTTTGTACCTCGATCGGTCCATGAACAATGGTTCCATCGGGCCCGAAGGGGAGTTGGCCAGACACAAACACAAAGTCGCCGGCTCTGACGGCCTTGGCAAATGGGTAGGGAAGCGACGAGGGGTAAACAATTTTCGTCATGCGGGTCTCCTTTATTATGATTGGGGGTAGTAATAACGGGCTAGCTGAACTTAAAAAGCCTGGCGACGTTGTCGTGTGTCAATTTTCGCCGGTCCTCGATCGACATATCTGCCAGCAGATCGTTTAAGAACTTTTGGGAGTTTGGCCACGTGGACTCGGCGTGCGGATAGTCAGAGCCAAACATGAGGGTGTCGGTGCCGATCATTGATGGCAAGGTTTGCAGCCCGAGCTTATCTTCTTGAAAGGTCGTGTAGATATGTGTTCGAAAAAAATCGCTGGGTAGATCATGATTTTTAAATCGATATGGCGCAGTCTGACTCAGTTCGGTGTAATGCACGTCCATCTGTTTCAGGAAATAAGGCGCCCACGACAGCTCGTGTTCTACGATCGCTACCTTTAGAGCCGGAAATCGCTCAAAAACCCCTGCGAATATCATGGAACCCACCGAACGCCGTACCCAAAAATCCTGCGTGGCTGAGTAGGCTGCAGCCCCTGGTTTCTGCCAGTCGCTGGTGAAGATGCTTCGCTGTCCTGGGCCAGCACAACAGGCCGCCACGTGGAAGCACAGCGGTACGTCTAGGTCTTGGGCAGCTGCCCATAGGCTGTCGTAAGCGGGATCGTAGTAAGGGTAGTCTTCGCCCGGGTAGGTCGGGATCATCCCTCCGGCCAGGCCTTTCTCGACACAGCGTTCCAACTCCGCGACAGCCTCTGGCAGGTCGTGCACGTTTAACAAGGCCACGGGTTTGAAAATCTTGGCGTACGCTGCGCCAAAGTGCTCGATGAGCCAATCGTTACCCGCCTTGAAGCAGGCTGTGAGCAGATTACCGTCTATCACGCCGTACAGGCGAGCCCCCAACGTCGGAAAGATGACCTCGCCGGCTAGGCCATCGGCCTCCATGTCCTTGAGCCGTGGACCGGGCTGACTACAACCGGGACGGACATCGTCCCAGCTCCCTTCGAATGTGACCTTAGCGGGGTCATCGAAACGCATGCCGGCTTGCGATGGTGCACCGACAGAACCCAGGGACTTGTCGCCATCGACAATAAAGGCTACCTCGCCGTTGTCATTCGTATAGGCTTGCGGCGCTCTGTCGTAGTACTTCTTGTCGATGTGCCTCGTCCAGAAGTCTGCGGGCTCAACGATATGAGAGTCAGCGGAAAGCGTCCGATATTCATTCATGGGCCATGCTCTATCTTAGCTACGATCAGTCAGGTGTTGATGTCTGACGTTCACCTGAGGTTTATTCAACATGCGTCTTCTTATGCCTGAAATGACAACTCGACCACCCCGAGGTCGCCAAAATCGGCTTTCACGTTGTCGCTCTCACCAGCCATCACGACGTTCGTACAACTGCCGGTTGTAATGGCTTGACCGGCAAGCAATCGGTCTCCACGCCGCGCGCGATCATTGATGAACCAGATCAGGGCGAGAATTGGGTCGCCAAGGACATTGGCGCCACTGCCCTGCGCAATGACTTCCTCGTTTACTATTAGTGAAACCGGACGGGCAGGAAGGTCCAGGTCGCGCCAGTCTTCAATGCCGTTCCCGAGGACGAAACCACCGTCATTGCCATTGTCCGCAATGAGGCTAGCTGCACCGACGGCACTCCAGTCATTAAAGCGCGAATCTGAAATTTCAATGGCGGGATGGAGGGTCTCTATAGCTTCAAGCACCTGCTCCCGCGAGTAAGGCACATTCGCCGGGTCTAGATCCGAACCGAGCCGGAAAGCAAACTCAGGTTCCAGCGCACGCATGAAGAACGCGTTGCCGTCCAAAACGGCCGGGTGGTGATAAAAGTTAGGACCCAAAAGTCTTGCACTAAAGGGCTCGGTCGTACCGACCAGTTCCTGTGCTCTTTTGTTTGTCGATCCGACCTTCCAGCCAGCCACAGGCAGATCCATAAGTCTTACCAGTTCTTCCTGAATGCAATAGCCGTCGTCGATGTTCTGGGGTCGGCACTGTTCGGGAAGTGCATCGATTCGCCTGTGATTAATGCGGGCGTCACGTAATATCGTGGCCGCCTGCTCTATTGCGCTCTGGTCCATATGCATATGTTGTCGGGTGAGCGATTGGCCATGATACAACTCGGTGGGACTCTCTTGGTAGTCGGCGTGCTCATGTTTTTCAAGTGCGAACACGCAAACGTGTAGCATTGCTATAACCGCTTAGACGTCGCGGGACTAGCAGTCATATCTCCAACCCCCGACCTTATTCAGTGATAATGCGACGATTAGCTTGCCGCCCTCGGCACAAACAGGCGTAGAATGGCTCTTGCCCGCCCGGGTCACGTCCAGGGTGGCAAGTCTTTAGGTAAGCGTCGGTAACCAATTGAGCCCCGACACTTAATTACTCGTATGGGGGCTGTCATGGAACAGGACAGCGTCGAGCGAAAACTGGCGGCGATTCTCTACGCCGATGTCGCCGGCTACAGCCGGCTGACCCGGGCCGATGAGGAAGGCACCCATCGCCTCCTTAGTACCTACCTCGATGCCATCACCGATCTCATTGAACAACATCACGGCGAGGTCTTGCACTACGCCGGCGATGCCGTGCTGGCGGAGTTTGCGAGCGTGGTCAACGCCCTGAGCTGTGCCCTGGCCATCCAACACGATCTTAAGGCCCGCAACGAAGAGCTGCCCGACGACCGCAAGCTGCAGTTTCGCATCGGTATCAATCTCGGCGACGTCATCGTCGATCGCAATGAGATCTACGGCGATGGCGTGAACGTCGCCGCGCGGCTAGAGAGCTTGGCAGAACCAGGCGGGATTTGTATCTCAGACATGGTCCGCCAGGGTGTGGAAGGCAAACTCGATTTGGACTTCGAGGACCTCGGCGAGCAGCAGGTCAAGAACATCGACCAGCCGGTGCGGGCTTACTCAGCAAAGCTCAAACCCGGTGCGGTGTTGCCTCCTGCGCCGAGCGTGCGTGCAAAGACTCGCCGGCCGATGCGCCACGTCATTGCGGCCACTGCCGCGGCCGCGGTGCTTGTCATCGGCGCAGGCGTGATCACCTGGCTTGCCCCGTGGGCACCAACCATCGAACCGGCGTCTGAGGAACAAATGGCCTTCCCGCTGCCGGAGCAACCCTCTATTGCGGTGCTGCCGTTCGACAACCTGAGCGCCGACCCTGCGCAGGAAGCGATTGCCGATGGCTTCACCGAGAGCCTCATCACCACGCTGGCCCAGATGCCGGAATTGTTCGTCATCGCCCGCAACTCGACCTTCACCTACAAGGGCAAGCCGGTGAAGGTGAAGCAGGTGGCCGAGGAACTGGGGGTGCGCTACGTGCTGGAGGGCAGCATTCAGAGAGAGGGCGACACGTTGCGCATCGCCGCGCAGTTGATCGATGCCGTCAAGGGACATCACCTGTGGGCCGACAGCTACGACCGCAACGTCAATGCCATCTTCGCTGTCCAGGACGAGATCACGCGAGAGATTTTCACCGCGCTACACGTCAAGCTCGTCATGGGCGAGCACGGACGTGTTCAGCAGAAGGGCACTAAAAACTTCGGCGCGTATCTGAAATGGTTGGAAGGTTGGAGGCATTTCAGGCGCCAAACGAAAGACGACATGCAGCTGGCTCGAAAGTTGATCCTCGAAGCAATCGACATGGACCCCGACTGGGCGATGCCGTACACGACCGTGACTTGGACCCACAGGGTAGACATTACACGTGGGTGGTCGGACTCTCCCGCCGAATCCCTGCGGCTCGCCGAGGAGTTCGCACAGAAAGCCTTGGCCTTGGACGACACCTATCCTGGCGTGTTTGCGGCATTGGGTGCCGTTCACGAAGCCAAAAACGAGATCGATCAGGCCATCGCCGATCACGAGAAGGCGGTCGCCCTCGGCCCCAATATCTCTGTCTATCATGCGATGCTGGCGTACAACCTCGACTCGGCCGGGCGCGCCGAGGAGGCCGTGGCGCTGCTCAAGAAAGCCATGCGCCTCGAACCTACGTATCAACCCTGGTACCTAGGGTCCCTCGGCGATGCTTACACCTCCCTCGGCCGCCATGAGGAGGCGATTGCGGCTTACAAGCAGTACCTCAAGCGAAGGCCCGAATCCGAGTCGGGCCACGCGGGCCTGATCGTGAACCACATGTGGCTTGATCGTCAAAACGAGGCGCGGAGCTATGCGAGCAAGTTGCTGGAGTCAAAACCGAAGTTTACGCTGAGCTCGTACAGAAAGCGTCTGAAGTACAAGGATGCGGCGTATGTCGAGCGCCTGCTCGACGCGCTGCGCAAGGCGGGTCTGCCCGACAAGCCACCGCTCGCTTTACCCGATAAACCCTCCATCGCCGTGCTGCCATTCGCCAACCTAAGCGACGACCCGAAACAGGAGTATTTCGCGGACGGCATGACCGACGACCTGATTACTGATCTCTCCAAGCTCTCAGCGTTGTTCGTCATCGCCCGTAACTCCACTTTCGCCTACAAGGGCAAATCGCCTGACGTGCGTCAGGTGGCACGTGAACTGGGTGTGAAATATGTACTCGAAGGCAGTGTGCGCCGTGCCGGTGAGCAAGTGCGGATCAACGCTCAGCTCATCGACGCCACGACCGGCGGACATGTGTGGGCCGAACGCTACGATGGGTCACTCGATAACGTCTTCGCTATGCAAGATGAGGTCACGCAGAAAATCGTGACCGCGCTCGCGGTCAGCCTCACGAGCGAAGAAAAAGCAAGTCGAACTCGCATCGAAACGAAAAATCCCAAAGCCTACGATGCCTTTCTGCAGGGCTGGGAACACTACCGTCGGGGTACGCCGGACGATTACGCGAAAGCCGTTTCTTATTTTGAACAGGCGATCAACTGGGATCCGAACTATAACCGCGCCCGCTCAGCGCTGGCCGCGGTTTACTGGAACAGTGTCTGGAGCGGTTGGTACAAGAGCCTCGGACTCACATACACACAGGCCATGGAGCAGACGATGCTGTCGCTGGAAAAAGCGGTGGAAGCGCCCTCGGCCCTCACGCACCAAGTGGCCTCTGAGAGGGCTGCCTTTCTTCGACGCCAACCGGACAAAGCGCTCACTGAAGCGGGGCACGCGATTGCGCTTGACGCTAACGATCCCGCTGGCCATCTGGCCATGGCGACGGCCTTGATCAAAGCCGGCAAGCCGGCCGAGGCGGTGGAACGTGTGCGCACAGCCATGCGCCTCGATCCGCATTATCCCGCCTCCTACCTGACGAGACTCGCTCAAGCCCAGTTCCTCATGGGTCAATTTGAAGACGCCGCCGCGACACTGGAACGAGCTGCCAGTCGCAATCCCAACGATGACTGGACATTCGTGTATCTCGCGGCCGCTTACGGCCAACTGGGTCGTGAAGCGGAAGCGAAGACCGCGGTGGAGAAGGCCAACGTCCTGAGAGCCCAGGAAGGCTGGAGCACGCTGACATTGCTGACTATCCGTCAACAGGTGTTCAAATGGGCCGGGGATCGCAAACCTTTGCGCGAGGGACTCCGCAAGGCTGGCGTCGAGTCTGGTAGCGAATGGGCTGCGCTTGTGACCACCGGGCCGTCAGGGTATGAGATCAAGGGTGCAAC
>JBHICC010000071.1:0-7396 GCA_046759385.1 Acidiferrobacterales bacterium
ATATTGGCGAAAGGCCCCGTTACGGGGCCTTTCCTACATACTCATATTTAACGATTACCTGGGGCTA
Organism: Acidiferrobacterales bacterium; assembly: GCA_046759385.1. Lineage (GTDB taxonomy): Bacteria > Pseudomonadota > Gammaproteobacteria > Acidiferrobacterales > SPGG2 > JBHICC01. The sequence continues at coordinate 68 of JBHICC010000071.1, forward strand.
CCAACCGGCGATGGCTGGTCACCAGTTAGAGATCACGCGTTACGGGGGCGACGCTGGGCGCAGCATATCCACACCCCCCATGTAAGGTCGCAACACGTCCGGAACGCGGATGCTGCCGTCCTCCTCCTGATAATTCTCCATTACGGCAACGAGCGTACGCCCGACCGCCAGGCCAGAGCCGTTTAATGTGTGCACAAGCTCTGGCTTGCCCGTCTCTGGGTTACGCCAACGTGCGCGCATACGACGCGCCTGGAAATCTTCGAAGTTACTGCATGAGGAGATCTCGCGGTAGCGCTTCTGCCCTATTATCCAGACCTCGATATCGTAGGTCTTCGCTGCCGCAAATCCCATGTCGCCGGTACTCAGAACAACAATCCGGTACGGCAAATCGAGCTTTTGCAGCACAGTTTCGGCGTGCCTCGTGAGCTCCTCCAATGATTCGTCAGAATCTTGGGGGCGAACGATATGCACAAGCTCCACTTTCTCGAACTGGTGCTGGCGGATCATGCCGCGCGTGTCCTTACCATAAGAGCCGGCTTCGCTACGAAAGCAAGGCGTATGACACACGTACTTACGCGGTAAGGTACTCCCATCAAGGATTTCATCGCGGACTACGTTGGTGACAGGCACCTCGGCGGTCGGCACGAGAAAAAACTCCTGTTCGCCTTTGGTCGCAAACAGATCTTCTTCAAACTTCGGCAGTTGACCTGTGCCAAGCATACTCTCGGCATTGACCATATAGGGAACATAAATCTCTGTGTATCCATGCTCTTCGATATGCAGATCCAGCATGAATTGCGTGAGCGCCCGATGCAGGCGAGCAAGGGGTCCGGTGATGATCATAAAACGCGAACCCGAGAGCTTAGCGGCGGTCTCGAAATCGAGCATACCGAGTGCTGCGCCGAGATCGACATGATCCTTCGGATCAAATCCGAAGTCGCGAATCTCGCCCCAATGCTTGACCTCAACATTGTCACGCTCATCGCGCCCTTCGGGTACGCTCTCGTGGGGTAGGTTAGGTATATCTAATAAGGTGTCATTCAACTGGCGTTGAATGTCGTCCAGCTCGGCCTCGGCCTGCTTGAACTCGTTACCGAGGGCTGCCACCGCCGCGAGCAGGGGTGTCGTGTCCTCGCCTTTGGCTTTGGCCTTACCGATCTCCTTGGCACTGGCGTTGCGGCGGCTTTGCAGCTCCTGGGTATGTACCTGTACCGCTTTTCGCTCAGCCTCCAGGCGCTCGAAGGTCTCGCGCTCCAGAGCATACCCCCGGGTTGCGAGGCGTTTTGCTGTGTTCTCCAGGTCAGTACGTAGTAATTTTATATCAATCACTTAAGACAATATCTTAATGTTGTTTCTGGTCCTCTAAATACCTTCAGTGGGCTACTTCTTCTGAGCATCAGCCTTCTCTTGCCAATATTTCGCTTTTTCCGGATCTTTGGGAAAGCCAAATTTGCCCTTCTTGTACCCGTGAGCCACCACCTTCTGTGCCCGGTCGTAGCCTTTCTCGGCCGAACTCAGCAACCACTTAGCTGCCTCAGCCTCGTTCTTCTCCACACCTTGCATGCCGCGCGCGTAGGCCACACCGAGCTTGTACTGCGCGCGTCGCTGGCCGCCTTTGGCGGCGCGGCGGTACCAGGTGCGTACGTGGTCCATATCCTTGTCCACACCTTGCCCCTTCTCGTACATGCGGCCAACCCACCACTGGGCATCGGCATGGCCCGCCTCTGCAAGCGGCTTGAGTATTTCCATGGCACGTGCATAGTCCTTGGCGGCGTACGCGTTATAGCCATCGATAAACGTCGTGCCCGCCCCCGCAGAACTACCGCCAAGTACCGGAGCAGTCACGATTAACAACGCAGCGGCTAAGACCCAACTCAAGCCAAGTTTCGTCATTACGCGTCCTCGTGGTTGAAAAATCACCTCTTCGCCGCCTTGCTGCGCTTTCGAAGAGATTCGAGCCGTTCCGCAATTTTCTGCTCTAGCCCCCGCGGGGCCGGCTCATAGTAGTTCCTGGGCGTTAACGCTTCGGGAAAGTAGTTCTCACCCGCCGCATAGGCGTCGGGTTCATTGTGCGCATAACGATAATCTTTCCCATAGCCGAGTTCTCGCATAAGTCTTGTCGGTGCATTACGCAAATGCAAGGGAACTTCGAGTGATCCGTGCTCTTGTGCGTCACCAATCGCTGCATTGAACGCGGTGTACACCGCGTTGCTCTTCGATGCGCACGCAAGATAGACAATGGCCTGTGCGATCGCAAGCTCACCCTCAGGACTACCGAGACGCTCGTATGTTTCCCAAGCATCGAGTGCAAGCCGTAACGCGCGTGGATCGGCGTTGCCAATCTCTTCGCTTGCCATACGAACTACTCGCCGGCCGATGTAACGCGGGTCGCACCCGCCATCCAGCACACGTGCCAGCCAGTAAAGCGCTGCATCTGGATCGGAGCCTCGAACCGACTTGTGCAGCGCCGAGACTTGATCGTAAAAGTCTTCACCGCCTTTATCGAAGCGCCTGACATTGCCGCTGACGATCTCCTCGATGAGCGCGTCGGTGATGAGCTCCCCATCATCTTGTGGCTCGGCGAGGTCTGCTGCCATCTCCAGCCAGTTGAGCGCCCGCCTGGCGTCGCCGTCGGCGGCCTGAGCCAGGCGCTCGCGCGAGGTCTCAGAAATCTGCAAATTGCGCGATCCGAAACCGATTGCGTCATCGGTAAGCGCACGGTCGACCACTCGGCGCATGTCGTCGATCTCTAGGGGCTTGAGCACATAGACGCGCGCGCGCGACAACAGCGCGTTGTTTAGCTCAAACGACGGGTTCTCGGTGGTCGCGCCGATGAAGGTAATGGTGCCGTCTTCCACATAGGGTAGAAAACCGTCCTGTTGTGCTTTATTGAAGCGATGCACCTCATCGACCAACAACACTGTTGGCCGGCCTTGCGTGCGCACTTGCGAAGCTTTATCGATCGCCGCACGAATGTCCTTGACCCCTGAGAAGACCGCCGAGATTCCGATAAAACAAGCGTTACTTCGTTGCGCGATCAAACGCGCCAGGGTCGTCTTGCCCGTGCCTGGCGCGCCCCACAAGACCATCGAGTGCAGCACATCGTTTTCGATCGCCTGGCGCAACGGCTTACCCGAACCCAGCAGGTGCCGCTGACCGAAGAAATCTTCCAAACGGGCCGGGCGGAGGCGATCTGCCAGCGGTTGCCACGGCTTCACGGCATCCTCGGCAAACAGGTCGCGATCGACAGGGTTGCTCATGGCCTCGTGGGAGCGTCGTGTCTGTCTAAGCACACAAATGCGCTTCAGCGGCGCCTCTGCGCGCGCTGGCGCACGATATCGACCCCGGGCGGAGGTTTGAACGTGAACTTTGCAGAGCTGATCTTGACGTTCTCGCGGGGATCACGCAGGACGATGCGGGTGGTGTGACCGAATGTGTCGATCATCTCCAGCATGCGGATCCTGCCTTTCTCGAAGCCAACACGGATGTCCTCGAATCCACCGTCATCGGTTCGCGGGATGAGCTGCGTCCACACAAGCCTGCCCTGCGCGCCTAAGCTCTTGACGATGAAATCGTCATCGAGTTTACCCTTCCCTGCCAATAGAATCGCCGGTGTAGCTCCCAGACCCCCTTCCAAATTACGCACGGTTACCTGTTGCAGCTCTACGTCATACACCCAGATCTTCTTGCCATCACCAACGATCTGTTGCTCGAACGGCAGGTCATAGTCCCAGCGGAACTTGTTGGGACGCTCTATCCACATCGTGCCGGACGATTCTTGCAAAGTGTTGAGCGACTCATCGAGCACGATCTGACTAAATCTTGCGGTGTAACTCTGTACGTCCTTGAAAAAGCGCTGCAAACCACCGACATCGGGGTGCGCGAGGTCGCTCAACAAAAGCAGCAAAGCGAATGCGGCAAGGCGTTTCGTCATCGGGAGCGCTTGATTCTTCGACTAATAGTTCGACTACCGAATCGCATCTGGCTCGCGTGGCGCCGGGGCCAATACCTCGCGGCTGCCGTTGGACTGCAACGGCCCGACGATCCCGGCTTTCTCCATCTGCTCAATCAGCCGCGCAGCGCGATTGTAGCCAATTCGCAGGCGGCGCTGCACACCCGAAATGGACGCGCGCCGGCTCTCGGTGACGATACGCAATGCTTCGTCGTAAAGCGGGTCATCAACGTCGTTGCCCTCGAGCCCAGGTACGAATACCTCGCCCTCTTCGCCGTTCGCGGCGTCGCCCAACAAGATGTTCTCGTCGTACACCGGTGTCATTCCCTTTTTCAGGAAGCGGGCGATCTTGTGCACTTCTTGATCGGACACAAACGTCCCGTGTACGCGCATAGGCACCCCCAGACCGGGCTGCAAGAACAGCATGTCGCCCTGGCCTAACAGCTGCTCCGCCCCCATCTGATCTAACACCGTGCGCGAGTCCACGCGCGAGGCCATCTGGAACGCAACGCGGCACGGGACATTTGCCTTGATCAAGCCAGTGATCACGTCCACTGACGGCCGTTGAGTTGCGAGTATGAGGTGGATGCCCGCCGCCCGTGCCCGCTGTGCAAGCCGCACGACAAGCTCCTCGATCTTCTTGCCAACGACTAGCATCAGGTCGGCAAGCTCGTCCACAAGGATGACCACGTGAGGTAGCGATGTAAGCGGCTGTGCTTCCTCATCAGACGGAACAAGCGGGTTTAGGATGGCCTCGCCTTTCTCTTCCGCTTCGCTTATCTTGCGGTTGTAGCCGCCGATGTTGCGCACTCCCAAGGCCGCCATCAGCTGATAACGTCGCTGCATCTCGCTAAGCGCCCATCGAAACGCGTTGGCCGCCTGCTTCATGTCAGTGACCACCGGCGTAAGCAGGTGCGGTATACCCTCATAGACCGCTAGCTCGAGCATCTTGGGATCGATCATGATGAATCGCACGTGCTCTGGCGCGGATTTGTAGATCAGACTCAAGACGAGCGAGTTGAGACACACGGACTTCCCCGATCCGGTCGTGCCTGCGATCAGCAAATGCGGCATCCGGCTCAAATCGACGACAACCGGGTTACCGCTGATGTCCTTGCCGAGACTCAGCGCCAACGGCGATGTGCTGCTGTCATAGGCCTCAGACGAAAGCACTTCACTGAGGCGCACGATTTCACGGTACTCATTGGGCACCTCGATGCCTACGGTGGTCTTGCCAGGGATGTTTTCCACCACGCGTAAGCTGACCACTGACAGCGAACGAGCCAGATCGCGCGCGAGATTAGTGATTTGCGCGGCCTTCACGCCCGCGGCAGGCTCTACTTCAAAACGCGTGATAACGGGCCCCGGATGCACTTCGACTACCTGGATTTCGATGTTGAAGTCGAGCAACTTTTTCTCCAACAGTCGCGACACGCTCTCCAATGACTGCTTGGAGAACTGCGGCGGTTTGTGTACGTCCGGTGCATCCAGCAGCGAGAGCGGCGGCAACTCGGAGCCGCCCGGGATCTCGAACAGCGGCACCTGTTTTTCACGTTCGGCGCGCACACTTGTTTCTAGACGCTCGAGCACGGGTTCAATGCGCGGCGCGGGCCGTTCGTTTAGCACCTTTTCATCCTGGGACACGGCTTCTCGCCGTTTTCGCTTGGCGCGCGCGCCAATTACGCGATCGATGGCGAGAGAAGCAAACTGCGTCGCGTGCTCTCCCAAGCGGTACGCAACGTGCCCGACGATATCCATCAACCACAACCAAGACAGCCCCGTGAAAAGCGTCACACCTGAAAGAAACAGCGCCAACAGGAAGATCGTGGCGCCGACGAAACTGAACGCTGACACGAGGGCGGCTGCCACCGCGTGACCCACCCAGCCCCCGCTCCCGAATGGCATCCCCGATGAGGCTTGCGCGAAATGTAAGCTTGCCAGTCCGCAACCGCCGAGCACCACGAGTAAGAACCCGGTGGATATCACCGTTTTGTGTTGCAGGCTGAGAGCTGGCTCGCGCCGGCGTGCATACATACGCACGCCGGCGAAGCCGATCATCACTGGAAACAAGTAGGCGGCAAAACCGAACACGTTCAATAACACGTCGGCGATCCACGCGCCCGCGCGTCCACCCACATTGACGACCTCGGTGATGGGGCCACGATGCGACCAGGCCGGATCCGAGGCACTATAGGTCCAAAGCGAGATCAGAAGATAGGCCGCGACAGCGACGAAGACATATAGGCCCGCCTCTCGCAAGAGGCGCATGATGCGTGGTGTCAAAGGCTTTGCAGATTTTTTCCAGGTTGCCTGGCGCACAAACATCCTTCAAGGGAGCAAAACACAGATGCGATTTTCCCCTTTTGTCTCAGATAAACCAAGAGGGGCCTCTATGCAAGGGCTTCCGACACAACAGGATGCACAATCTCGCCTTCGAGAACATTGATCGCTTTGCGCATGATCGCGTCGGCGAGACCGTGCTTGGAAGCCAAGCGCAGCACGTAAGGCACGAGCGCGCTCGACAGCGCCTGTGAGCTCGTGCGCGGCACCGCGCCGGGCATATTCGTGACCCCAAAGTGGACCACATCGTCTTGCACGTATGTCGGGTCGTCGTAATCGGTCGCACGAATGGTTTCAACACAACCGCCCTGATCAACGGAAACGTCAACAATGACACTTCCCGGCTTCATCTGCCTGACCATATCGGCGCTGATGAGCTTCGGCGCGCGCGCGCCCGGTACCAGCACCGCTCCGATCAAAATGTCGGCGGCATAGCAAGCATCCGCGATCAGCGGTCGGTACGCTGGTAGCGCAGTCACGTTCGGCCCAAGATAATGTACCGCTTCCAACGCCTCGCGGGCGCGTGCAAACACGATAACGTTGGCGCCCACATCGGCGGCGGCAGCCGCGGCATTGCGTCCCACATTGCCCGCGCCGAGGATAACCACTTGTCCGCGTTCGGCCGAAGGCAGCCCGCCCAACAACACCCCCCGACCCCCTGCGGGTGTGTGAAGCAAGGTTGCGCCGATCTGCACGGCCAAGCGCCCGGCAATTTCACTCATTGGCGCGAGCACCGGTAATTCCCCATCGACCTCTACGGTCTCGAAGGCAACAGCGGCGAGACCCTTATCGCGCAACACCAAGGCGAGTTCCGGATTAGCTGCCAAATGGAGAAAGCAAAACAAGATGTGCTCACCCCGCAGTAATCCATACTCTGCGGCGACCGGTTCTTTCACCTTGAGAATCATCTGTGACTCGGCATACAGATCAACTGCGTCGTCGACGATATTGACGCCAACATTGCGATAATCCACGTCCGGATAACCGCTGGCGATACCGGCGCCAGCTTGGACCGAAACGTCATGACCCTGATCCAC
>JBHICC010000072.1:0-6813 GCA_046759385.1 Acidiferrobacterales bacterium
GGTTCCCCATTCTGTCGGTTTTGTTGAAAAGGGTTATGTGCTGCGTCGGCTGGCGGACCGAGAGCGGCAGTGACCTTCAGTACTGGTGCGGTCAAGTGAGCCCACTGTGGCTGTCGCACAAAAACACGGAGTACGCCAACCCAAATGCGCCAGGTGTACCGACCGGAACGGAAGGATCAAGCGCGTTTCGGGCCAGCAGCGAGGGCTTGGTCACGCGTCCGTCGCCGGGTTCTAGCCTCAACTTGCGCTAGTCGACGCGACGCAACGGTTTCTTAATCTCGTCGGGGTACAGTCGCATATGGGATCGCCCGTTCACGTGTTCCACCCGGCAGCGCGCCGGCGTCAATCATCGATGCATGGGCTGTGCAATGTGAATCGTTTCAGGAACGTTTATGTTGATCGCGCGGTTCCGGTTTTTCGCGCTATGACGAGAGAGTTTCTATGACGGTAACCGCGCAGGACCTGTATAACTATACGAAATGTGCCCACCGCGTCTACCTGGATGCTCATGGTAATGTGACCGAGCGCGGGGAAGCGAGCGCATTCATGCGATTGCTCTGGGAAATGGGGCTGCAGACGGAGCGCGAGTATATGGCCGCGCTGGGGGATGCGCCGTATGCAAACTTGCAGTTGTTATCCGTCGACGAGGCGTGTCTGCACACGGACGAGCTCATGCGAGACGGCACGGATCTGATCTACCAGGGGGCTATCAAAACGGGCGATTGGGTCGGTCGGCCCGATCTACTGGTGAAGCGCACCGACACACCTTCACGGTTTGGTGACTACTACTACGAGCCGATGGACATCAAAGCGGGCAAGGGCTGGGAAGAACGCGGCGGCGCGAAAACGCGGTTTAAAGAGCACTACGCCTTCCAGATCCTATTTTACCGCGAGATCCTGAAACGCGTTCAAGGTTATGTACCGCCAACGGCGCGCATCATCAACGCTGACAAGCAGATCGAAGAATTCGATCCTGGCGAGTTCGCGGAGTCCTTTCAGGCCGCACTAAGCGAGGTCGAGCAACTGGTTGCCGGGCGCGAAACATCCGAACCGGTCCTAGGTAGCGTGTGTCACCAATGCCATTGGTATGCGAGGTGTCGCCGCTGGGTGGAAGGCACACACGACCCCAGTGGACTGTACTTCATTGGCAAGGTGAAGTTCGATCTAAAACGGGTCGGCCTGAAGAACATCTACGATATCGCCGCGATGAAGGTCGATGACTATCTCAAGGGGCCAAGAAAGATAGCGAGGGTAGGTAAGGACAGTCTAATCCGAATGAAAGAAAGGGCGCGCGTGAGGCTGCAAGGCAAACCGGCTATTCGTCCGGGTTACGTGTTTCCGAAGACGCGATTGGAGATCTTTTTCGACATCGAGGATGATCCGACGCGCAGCCTGACCTATCTCTTCGGTTTTATCCTGCGCGAACAGTCCGGCCCTGACAAATTTCGATACTTTCTTGCGCGCACACCGGAGGAGGAAGAAAAGGCGGCACGGGATTTCTGGAGCTTCATGGCAGAGTTAGGCGATGCCGTGTTCTACGTTTATTCGTCAAAAGAGCGGACGATGCTCAAGCACCTAATGAAGCGCTATGCACTCGAGGAGTCGATCTTCAACCGCTACGTCGAGCGCGAGTATGATCTCTACACTGATCTGGTAGTGAAGTATTCGGACTGGCCGACCTATTCCTATGGTATCAAACAGATCGCACGCCTCGTCGGCTTTAAGTGGCGTGATCCTGATCCGAGCGGCGCCAATTCAATCGCCTGGTACAACGAATATCTGAAGGATCCTTCTCAGCAAGACATCCTCCAACGTATTATCAGTTACAACGAGGATGACTGCCGGGCGATGATCGCTATAAAGGAGTACTTTGAGGCGTATACCCAAGGATTACCAGTGGATCGAGGCTGAGCGTATTGCTAGCAGGCCGATCGCACCGCGGGCGCTAGCTCGAACAAATAAACGTCGGCGCGAATCCACTGATGGAATCATAAGCTACATCCAACTGTGCTAGATTATTTCTATATTCGTGCTGCAATTGCTTCGGCGGGATCTGGGCGTGGCTGAAAAGAATTCACCGACGGAACGCTTGAAAGAGCTCGTCAACGGTCCAGAAGCGACATTGGACCTCGCGGAAGCAGCGCTTGTTATCGCCCAGGAGGAGTACACCGATCTGCACATCGTCGCCTACCTGCGGCGTCTCGATGAGCTAGCAGAAACCGTACGTGCTCGGTCGGCGCCCGATGCCCCGCCGGAGAATATTATTGCGACAATGAACCGCTTGCTCTTTAAAGAGCAAGGTTTTTCGGGCAACGCCAACGACTATTACGATGCCCGGAACAGCTTTCTGAACGAGGTGCTGGACCGTCGTCTGGGCATCCCGATCACGCTTTCCATCTTGTATATGGAGGTGGGCTGGCGTCTTGGCTTGCCGTTAGAAGGGATTTCCTTCCCCGGACACTTCCTAGTGAAGCTCCCACTCAAGCGGGGCGAGGTGGTGCTAGATCCATATTGCGACGGCATATCGCTGAGCGAGGAAGACCTGCGGCGGCGACTGCTGCAGACCTACGGCGAAGAGGACGCTGACATACCGCTCGAGCGCTTGTTGACCACCGCCAGCAAGAAAGAAATCCTGGTGCGCATGTTACGGAACTTGATGGGCAGCTACTTGCGCACGGAGGAGCTTCCCAAGGCGCTGGCGGCGGTCGACCGCATGCTGCTCATCATGCCTGATCTCACTGACGAAGTGCGCGATCGAGGGCTCCTGTACGAACGCCTGGAATGCGTACACGCAGCGCTCGCAGACTTCCGGCGTTATCTCGAGCTCAAGCCGGATGCAAGCGATGCAGCGCACATTCGTAACCGCATCATCGAGTTACAGAGACGGGCGGCCGCATTGCATTAGGGCTGAAGCGCGCGCGTGCCGCCGAGCCGTATATAACCCTATCAATCAAGCGCTTATCGGACGCGTTGACCCGGGTTTGCCCATGGGCGGCAATCATGGGCATGGTCGGGGACCTGCGCTGACGCCGTACGGGGATACCGCGTGCCGCTGCACCGATCGCTCGGGCCTGTCTAAAGTGTGCGCAAAACGGGCTAACCACTGTGTCCCCGCAGTACCGCCGGGCAACTGGCACGACATATGCAAGTTTCCTAGGCGGACAAACATCCACGGCCTTTCTGCGTGACCACAGGTGACGGTAGCCGGCAGGCCAGTTAAGGAGTTGAACCATGACGATGCAAGCAGTGCAGATGGTTATTATTGATCTCGAGAATGGTAGCCGTGGGGTTTTCATTGGTGCGCCCATAACCGCAGATGAATTTATGGACGAAGACTGCACGGTGGAGCAGGTCTGGTTCACCAATGTACAAATGATTCCTAAAGGGGCCACGCTTGAACAAGTCGTGCAGTTGGCCTTGGCGCAGATCGAGTCGCACGCAGGCACACTTCAATGAGTCGACGCGAAGACGCGCGTGCCCTGCAATGCAAAGTCGAGCTAGCGGATTGGTGTGAGACGGCAGACGCCGGCTGCACCGTTACGTTTCGCCTGTGTGACTCAGAGAGTGTAGCTTTGCTGAAAGCTGCTCTTGCGTGCCGTCCGAATGATGCAGACGCCTGTTACCTACTGTATCTACTGAAGGTCGGTGGCGCCAGCTCCACCGTTGCTCCCATACGTCGCGAAAGACTCGAACGCGCGTTACAGGTCGAACCGTTGTCACGCAACGCACTCACCTTGTCTCGGGATCCAGACTTCTGGCGCTATCTGGAAGAGATGAACTTCGCCGCCGTGAGCAGAGAGATCGATGAGGTTCACGCCAAGCAATATATATTCAAGCTGTGCGACATTCAGTGCCGGCGTGAACTGGACGAGGATCCGGAAGCTGCCAACCACTACCAGACGTTTATTCTCAAGCCATTCCGCGCCTGGCTGCATGCCCAGTGACGGCGTCGCACTGACACATCCTGTGTCAGACTGCTTAAACCTATTCTGATTTGCGCAACCGCGCGCTACCGGTCTCGCTCCGAGATCACGGCGTATACGGCGCGCCACAGGCGCCAGTAATCGGCTAGCGTGGGCTTGAGATCGACATGTAGAAGGCCACTGACGAGAAACAGCCTGGTTCGATCCGGTGAAAGGGCACGAGCAAGCGCGACGCTTTCGGTATAAGGGATAATACGATCGTCCAATCCATGCACGAGAATTGCCCGTGCTCGAACCTCCGACAGATCTCTGTTGTTTAAACTGAGCGCTTGTATCTCCGCCTTAACTTCTGCCGGAAGCTGTGCAAACAGTGTCGCAGTTTGCTGCGGGTCGTCATTGGTGATAAACCGATAAAGTACGCGACCTTCGGGGCTCAGGCGTCCGACGATGGCATTGATGCGCGCTTGTTTGTTTGCGAGTTTGCGGCGGGCTATGTTGGCCAGAAGTTGGCGGTCAGATGCGTTGTGGAGCTTGTCGATATTGCTAAGCACCAATACCCACTTTGCATAGTCATTGGGTTCGTTGTAGTGCTGTTGACCATCTTCCTGGAAGTAACCGGTCGTGGCGAATGTGAGGGTCGCCAACATATCGTAGTAACCGCCGATCGCGAGAATAAATTGCACGCGGTCACGGATCTCAGAGTGTGACGCGGCAATGACCGCAGGTCCCGCGGCGACGCTAAGGGCAGCGATGCCGACCCGCTCTTGCGGCACGAGGTTCGATGCCGACAGCATATAAAGGACGGCGTCTGCAACCTCGCGCGAGGCGCCAGCGCGCAGCCTAAGCTTGCGCAAATCAACAAGATCAGGTACGAGCACGACAAAACGCGCGCCGGCGAGGATGGCGGCGAACTCGACTAACTGGGGATCATCCTTGCCTAAAGGCGCGGCACCGTGGAGCAACACGATTCCTGCGCGCGGGGGTTTCACCGGGCGGTACACATCCGCGCGGTAATGGCGACCCGCTATCTCGTAAGCCATGGGTGCGCGCATCATCACCGGCATCTTGCCGCCGGAGGCTGACGGGCTCAGTGCGGACAGGTCGCGCAGCAGCGCGAGCGCCTCGTAGGCGCGCTGGGGTATTCCCGTGAGTGACAGCACCAACAGAGTCGCTGCTACCACCATCAGTAGGATGATTGGCCATTTCTTGGTGAAGGTCCGTTTCACGTGCACAACTCCAGTGTGTCGGCGGCGGCGATCGCTTTTATGGTTTGGGCGACCATCTTTGAGTGTTGGCTGATCGCCTATTTCGCCACGACGTACACGCCGCCGCGGCGCGGATCGCCCGCTCCATCAAAGCGCTTGTCTTGGGCGTGGTAGCCGGCGACATGGACACCGCCGAAGAACAGGTTTCGCTCTTCCCAGAGCTTTCTCTGGGGGAATTCCTTTTCGAGCCGGTCCAACTCGGCAGGTCTGAAGCCAGGCTCGATGCTAAGCAGCCCATTCTCAAAGTGTATGCGCGGACTCTCGACTGCTTTTTTCGTTGGCATACGAAAATCGATGAGATTTAGCAGCACCTGCAACATCGCGGTGCGTATGCGGTTTGATCCGCCTGACCCCATGGCGAGCCTGAAACCGTCAGCACCAAGGATCAACGTCGGCGATACCATGGACGAGAGTCGGCGACCCGGAGTTCCCCGATGAAAGCCGCATGGGTTGATGTCTTCTTCTCCCAGCATGTTATTCAACATGATGCCCGTCCCAGGGATAACGTAGCCAGAACCCTCACCATTAGTGGTCGTCAGGCCTGCCATATTGCCCTTGCCATCGACAATACTGATGTGTGTTGTGCCGCCTTGGCTCGGCGCATGGTGTAGCACAGTGGATCGATAACTGCGTAGCAGTCTTTGACCCAAGAGTCTACGCGCCGTCGAGTAGGCGCGCGTCGACTCGTGATCGATCATTTCTGTTCTTACCTGCTGGGCGCACTCCATCGTACGCGCGAGTAGCGTGAGATATGGCGCGCTTCCGAAAGTGAGCGCACGGACGTCCAACTCTTCCAAAAGTTTGAGAGCGAAAGCGATCAGCACGCCACCCGAGGACGGCGGCGGATTGGTAAAGACCTGCGCGCCTTGGTAATTGAACGCGAGCGGTTTTCGTTTGATTACACGATAGTTGTTGAGATCCTCGCGTGTGAGACTGCCGCCGCGTTCGCGGCAGTCCGCAATAATGCGTTGCGCGATTTCGCCGCGATAGAATAGCTGTGCTCCATCTCGGGCAAGCGCGTCGAGGGTGTCGGCCAGGTACGGCTGTTTGAATACTTCGCCTTCGTGTAGCAGGCGCTTGTTGTTGTTCGTACTGCGGTAAAGCTCGAATGCCTCAGGGGTCGAGGTCAAAATCTTTTCGAGAACACGAAATGAATAGGCTTGAAGTTGATTCAGGCGCACGCCACGCTGCGCGTAGCCGATCGCAGGCTCCATGATCTGTTGCAAAGGCAGCGTGCACAGGTCCTGGTGGACCTTAAATAGGCCTTTTGTCGTACCTGGCGTCGCGATCGACCCCATGCCGATATGAAACTCCTGTTCAGTGGTGCCGAAATCCGCATTAATGGCGTAAAAGTTGATACCGGCGTGATGCGTTCCGCAGGCGGGGGTTTGGGTAAAGAAGTCATAGAGGAGCTGCTGCCCGTCGGTGTGCGCGAGCAGGAAGCCGCCGCCGCCGAGCGAGGTGAACACCGGCTCGACAACGCAAGCAGTAAACTGCGCTGCGAGCGCGGCGTCGAATGCGTTACCGCCCTCTTGCAATATGATTTTCGCCGCCTGTGCCGTCTTTGGGTGGCCGGCGGCAACGACACCTATCGCCTTCATAACCGCGTTAGCGTAACCAATAAT
>JBHICC010000073.1:0-6701 GCA_046759385.1 Acidiferrobacterales bacterium
CACCGACACCGGCATTATGAGTGCCGTGCTCTAACCACCTGAGCTACGTAGCCATGTCCCGGAGCCGCTCAGGGCGCTGCTTCGCGGAAAGGGCGGATTTTGGATTTCCGCGCTAGTTAAAGTCAAGGCGTCGGAAGTAACGAGCAGCAAAAAACGGCGTTTTGGCTCTCCGTTCGCTATCCGCCGCCGACATCAGACGTTAAACCGAAAGTGAATCACGTCACCGTCCTGCACCACGTAGTCTTTGCCCTCTAATCTAAGGTGACCCGCCTCGCGCGCACCGTGCTCACCGTCGAATCTCAGGTAGTCCTCGTAACTGATTACTTCAGCGCGGATGAAACCGCGTTGAAAATCGGTATGTATCACCCCCGCCGCGTCTAGTGCGTGTGTCCCCATTGGAATAGTCCAGGCACGTACCTCGTTGGGTTGGGCGCTGAAAAAAGTCACTAGCCCAAGCAGCCGGTAGCCCGCACGCACGAGGCGATTCAGACCCGGCTGCTCAAGGCCCATATCCTCGAGAAATGCTCGCTGCTCGTCTACGGACATCTCCGCCAGATCCGCCTCTACCTCGGCACACACAGCCACCACCTCGGATCGCTCCGCTTGCGCGGTCCTTGCTACCGCCTCCAGACAGGGGTTTCCCGTAAAACCGTCCTCGCTCACGTTGACGACGTAAAGCATGGGCTTCTTAGTCAATAGGTTCAGCGGACGGAGCAGATCAGCGGCCGCTGGATCGAGCTCAAGTGTGCGCGCCGGCTGACCACGATCAAGGCTCTGTTCGACGGCCGCGAGCAACTCACCTAGCCGTCGGCTTTCTTTGTCACCGCTCTTTGCCGCTTTATCGGCGCGCGCATGCGCCTTCTCGACAGTCGCCAAATCGGCCAGCATCAACTCGGTGTTAACGGTATCGATATCCGCTCTGGGATCGAGACGCCCTGGCACATGGGCCACATTCTCGTCTTCGAAACAGCGGACGACGTGGGCGATCGCGTCCATCTCGCGGATGTGCCCTAAGAATTGATTGCCGAGACCCTCGCCTTTGGAAGCCCCGGCCACGAGCCCGGCGATGTCGACGAACTCCATTGTCGTGAGCACAACCTTTTCAGGCTTTGCGATTGAGGCAACGCGCTCGAGATGCTCATCGGGAACCGTGACCACACCAACGTTAGGCTCCACCGTACAGAACGGGTAGTTTTCCGCTGGCACGCTAGCGTGGCTTAGCGCGTTGAACAACGTTGACTTGCCGACGTTAGGTAACCCGACAATTCCGCAGCGAAAGCCCATGTCCTAGCGAATGAAGTCGAGATCAATCGGTTTCCGTGGGAGCGTGCAGCGCATTCATTACTCGCTGATATTGGCCTGTGACCATATCCTCCAGATACAACCGTCCGCTTTCGATACTATCGTCAATCAGCTTTTGCTCGGCTTCGGGTGCCCTGCGAAGCACGTACGCCGTGCCGTCCAGGCCGGGTCCAGGTCGCCCGACGCCGATACGCAGACGCACGAAGTCGGAGGATCCCAGCTGCTCGGCAACATCGTGCACGCCGTTATGCCCCCCATCACCGCCACCGAGCTTTAACCTCAGCGTACCCAGTGGCAGGTCGATTTCATCATGGACAACGAGAATCTGCGGAGTAGAGATTCGGTAGTACCGAGCCAACTTGGTCACCGCCTGGCCACTGTGATTCATGAACGTGGATGGCGCAAGCAACCACACTTCGCAGCCGGCAATGTTGATCCGGCCCACCCGCCCTAAGAAACGCGCCTCATCTCGCAGCGAGCCGCCAGCGTGTGCGAGCACGGCTTCAAGAAAACGGAACCCGGCGTTGTGCCGGGTTTCCGCGTACTCGGGTCCGGGATTGCCCAGGCCCACGATGAGGGCAATTCCCTGCGTCATCGATTCATTCCGCGCTAGATCCGGGAACGGTGGAGACCTCTCTAGCTTATTCTTTGCTTTCCTGCTCTTCTTCAGCCGCCGGTGCGGGCGCCTCGCCCTCGGCGGGAGCCTCCTCACCCTCTGGCACCTCTTCGGCCGCCGCTTCCTCAACCTCCTCTTCGACCACGCGCACGGCCACGATCGCTACCACGGCCAAGTCCTCACCACCGTGCTCGAGGCTTGTAATGATGACCCCTTCCGGTAATGGAAGGTCGGACAAGTGCACGGAATCGCCGATATGAAAACTCGAAACGTCGGCAGTAAGAAACTCCGGCAACTGGTGAGGTAGACAAGAGATGTCTACTTCAGTCATCAGGCGCGAGACAATTCCGCCCTGCTCTTTCACACCCGGCGCAACGTCTTCACCGATCACGTGAATTGGCATTGGCATATGCAGCTTTTCAGTCGCACTTATGCGCTGCAAGTCCATGTGCACGACCTTGGGCTTGAACGGATGCATTTCGACGTTGCGTAAAATAGCCTGATCACTTTCGCCGTCAACCTTAACGGACAGGATCGACGTCTGAAATGCCTCATTCTCCAGGTGATGGTAGATCGCGTCATGGTCGAAGCTAAGTGTGACCGGATCTTTCGCGCCACCATACATCACCGCTGGAATCTTCCCTTCGCGACGAAGGCGCCGGCTCGCGCTGCTTCCTTTGGCCTCGCGTCTTTCGCCCGCTAACTCAAACTTTGTTGCCATTGTCTCAACTCTCGCGCGTGTCAGTATCAAATAACTTCATCTGTATCTTGTCACTTAGATCTCTAATCTGCATTCATTCCATAAACAAGGAGCTTACCGAATCTTGTGCGGCGATGCGGCGCATTGCCTCAGCGAGCAGCTCTGAAATACTCAGCTGTCTGATGCGCTTGCTCGCCTGCGCATCCTGGCGCAACGGTATCGTGTCTGTGCAGACCAGTTCATCGAGTACCGAGGCATCGATCGTCTGGACAGCGCTGCCTGACAGTACGGGGTGCGTGCAATAAGCAGCGACGCGCCGTGCGCCGTTTTCCTTGAGCGCGGCGGCCGCCTCGCACAAGGTGTTACCGGTATCCACCATGTCGTCCATAAGGATACAGCTTCGATCACGTGCGTCACCGATAATATGCATGATCTTTGCTTCGTTCGGGCGTGGGCGTCGCTTGTCGATAATTGCCAAGTCGGTCTCCAGCTGCTTCGCCATCGCCCGGGCGCGGACCACGCCACCGACATCCGGTGACACGACCAACAGATTCTCGTATTCGTGCTTCCATATATCACCGAGCAGCACGGGCGAGGCATAAATGTTATCGGTAGGAATGTCGAAGAACCCCTGAATCTGGTCAGCGTGCAAATCCATCGTGAGCACCCGGTTCGCGCCGGCGGTGGTAATCGTCTGTGCCACAAGCTTTGCCGAGATCGCGACCCGCGCAGTGCGTGGCCGCCGATCCTGACGGGCATACCCATAATAAGGGATAACCGCTGTAATACGCTCCGCCGATGACCGCCTAAGCGCGTCGATCATGATTAACAATTCCATGAGATTGTCGTTGCTAGGCGCACATGTCGACTGCATAACAAAGACGTCCTGCCCGCGCACGTGCTCCATGATCTCCACCATAACCTCGCCGTCGCTGAAGCGCCCGACGACCGCCTTGCCCAGCGGAATCCCGAGCCGACGGGCCACCGCTTCCGCCAGTGCTGCGTTGGCGTTCCCGGTAAATATGGTCATGTTGTCAACGGACACGTGTGATCCTCCGTCTAACGACAACCATGTTTCGCGTCAGATCATCTGCTTTCACTTACAGGATAGAACTAGCTATGACAAGGTCCAAGGGTCGTGTATCACTCCTCGTGCTAGGCGAATTTGACTCGGGTCATCCATGACCCTCGCCCTACGGGCGCATTACATGCGCCCAAATCTGCTGTCCTGCAGATTTGTGTCGGACCTTTCCAGGTTCTCATCCTGCCACCTCGGCAAACTATTGTGCCGCCTTCCGGCGGCAATTTTTATGGCTGGGGTGCCAGGATTCGAACCTGGGAATGCCGGAATCAAAATCCGGTGCCTTACCGCTTGGCTACACCCCAACGGGATCAATTTCAATCCTTCGTGAAAAGTGGATGCCTGTTGACCCCGCGTGCAACAAATCCAGAGAGCCGCTCGGGGCAGCGAGCCAACACATCTTCGCCCGCAGACCGGCCATTAACCTTAAGGAATACACAGCCGCCGGCTCCCGTCATTCTCGCGTTGCCGAACTGGACCAACCACTGAAACGCGCGATCGACCTCCGGATGGCGCTGGCGCACGATAGACTCGAGATCATTACGCACCCGGCCCGCGTGGAAGTCGCGTATTGTGATGGGCGGGCTAAAACCTGTCAAACCGGCATCTCCAAATATCTGAGCGGTCGAAACGTGGACCGGTGGAACGAGCACAACGTACCAAGCCTCTTCGGGGTCCACTGGGGTAAGCACCTCACCAACACCCTCGGCCCAAGCGGCGTGGCCAGCAAGGAACACCGGTACATCGGCGCCGAGTTGCAAGCCCAATTTGATAAGCTCTTTGTCCTGAAGACGGACGTCCCACAACTGGTTTAGTGCCAACAACGTGGTGGCCGCGTCGGAGCTGCCGCCGCCAAGGCCACCGCCCGCCGGGATTCGTTTTGTGAGATGAATATCGACGCCTTTGGCTGCACCCGTGGTGGCCTTAAGCAGTTGCGCCGCGCGAACGGTAAGGTCCTCATCCTCTGATATCCCCGACAGCGGTGTTACGCGGGTGACGTGCCCGTCTTCGCGAACACGAAAGCTCAGCTCATCTTGATAGTCGAGAAACTGGAAGACCGTCTGCAATAAATGATAGCCGTCACTTCGGCGGCCGATAACGTGCAGGAACAAATTCAGCTTTGCAGGGGCAGGCCAGGCATCCATAGATCAAGGCGTCGTGGTCCAGCGTTGAATGACGAGCCGTACTTCAAGCAGCCCGTCCTCCTGACTGGACTCGACAACGGATTCGCCGACAGTTCCATCTATTTGTCGACGAATAAAGAGCTTGCTGGGGAACTCGTAGGTACCGTGGCGCTGGTAGCGCAAAAACCGGATCTGCCAACCGAGTTGTTCCAGACTTGTCAGCCGACCGCGTTCGTCCAACGTCTGCTCTCCGGGCGTTTCGGGTACCGGCACGCCTAGCACCCAGTAGTTCAAGCCTTGCAGTGGAAGCCGCCAGCCGGTGGCATCATATAGTAAACGTTCACTGCTGTCCGCCCAGTACGTGTTGCGGTCTGCATCAACCAACTGGGCGCCGAACTGATCTTGCACGAGTCGAACATGCCCCCGACCGAGCGGCCCCCAAAGATCGATCTCGTGGCGCTCGTCGTCACGAACCCAGCGGAGGGACGCTTGCCATCCTTCGCCCGGAGCGCGCGCCGACACACGGCCTTGGATTTCCCAAGACTTAAGTGGAATCAGCTGGGATTGACGCACCTCCCACTGCGCAGCGACGTCGACCGAAGGTGTCCGCTCTGCAATCGTCGAGCAGCCAGCGAGCACGGTCGCCATCAGCGCGACGAGGGGTTTTGTCACGGATTAAATTTCTTGATCACACCCTGAAGCGCTTCGCTGTCTGGAGTCGCTTCCAACGCTTTGTTCCAGACCGAGCGTGCCTGTGCGCGATCGCCCGTCACCCACAAGACCTC
Organism: Acidiferrobacterales bacterium; assembly: GCA_046759385.1. GTDB lineage: Bacteria > Pseudomonadota > Gammaproteobacteria > Acidiferrobacterales > SPGG2 > JBHICC01. Next base: position 5,609 of record JBHICC010000073.1, read on the forward strand.
TCCGAGGTGGGCCGAAATCTCAGCGTCGTTGCGGATAGAAAGGGCACGCTTCAAGTACTTAATGGCCTCGGTGTTATTTCCGAGCCGATACTGAACCCACCCCATACTATCGAGGATGAATGGGTCATTGGGTTTCAACTTTAGAGCTTGCTCTATCAGCTTCAATGCTTCTTGGTGTCGTTCGGTGCGATCTGCCAATGTGTAACCAAGAGCATTGAGCGCCTGGGCGTTATCCGGATCTTGATCCAAGATCGCCCGCAAGTCTCGTTCCGTCTGGTCAACCTGATCCAGCTTCTCGCCAATGAGCGCGCGCGCATAGAGCAGATCCTTGTTACCGGGTTGCACCTCCAGGGCTTGGTTCAATACTGATAGGGCTTCGTCGTATTGCTTCGCCTCACGCAGCACCTGCTCCTCAGCCAAGTACAGCTGCACACGTTGTTCTTCCGATTGTGGTTGGATGGTTTGTAAATGTTCGCGCGCACGCTCCAAACTACCCTGCCTTGCAAACACAATACCCAAGCGCGTCTGCGCTTCGAAATAATACTCGCCCATACCGACCTCGCGGTACCAGCGTTCGGCGTCTACGTAGTTCTTGCGCTCCTCGGCAACCTGGCCCAAGTAGATTCGCGCTTGCTCGTTATCTGGGCGTAGCCGCAGCGCGTCTTTAAGGTACTGGTCGGCGTCTTCAAGCCTGTTAATCTGCAATGACAACAGTCCAACCGCATACATCGCATCGGCGCTGTCGGGCGAACGTTCAAGCACTTGTAGGAACTGGCCTCGCGCCTTCTCCCATTGCTTGAGGTCAACCAGATAGCGCGCATAGTTGAGCCTCACACGAGTAGCGTCCGGTTGCTGCTCCAAATACTCCTCGTAGAACTGTTGCGCTCTCACAGTGTCTTTCTGGGAAACGAGAATACCGGCCTTAAACAGCGCGGCCTCCTCCCATTCCGGCTTGAGCTCTAGAGATTGGGTAATGGCCTCAGCAGCAACATCCAGCTTGTCAGCACGCACTGCCAGATGCGCCAGTGCAAAATACGCGCTCGGATTCTCGGGGTCTTGTTCAACCAGCGTGCTCATGATGCCGATCGCCTCC
>JBHICC010000074.1:0-6622 GCA_046759385.1 Acidiferrobacterales bacterium
GGAAGGGCCACTCGTAGGGGTAGGAGATAAACGGCAGCCTCGGGTGCTCCAGCACGTAGCGGGCACCACGAGCGGATGCCCCCAGGACACTGGGATCCACGGTCTTCTCAGCGATGACCTGGCCCTCTTCGATAAGGCGTTCGAGCAATCCCGTGGAACGGACGAATTCGAAATCCTCGGCTGCACTCGGCATCACTGTGCGGAATACGCGATCAGCAATCACGTAGACGCGGCCACTGGGGTCCCGAAACGAACCGGTAGCGGTACGCGCGGGATCCATGACGATCTTAGTTCTCGGTGTCTTGTTCGGGGTTCGGATCTGTCAGTTTCTTCGAGGCGAATAGGGACGAGAAAAAGGCCTTGATACGTTGCCAATACATGCCCGCGATAGCCATCGCGGCGGCAATGCCGGCCAACAGGCTCTGCAAGATGATGCTGCCGGTACCGGGGTCGAGGTAGGCGTGGGCGGGAGCCATGTAAACCATGCCGACCAACGCGGCGAGCACTACTCGTTTGCACGGACGCGTGCTCACTCCGGATCCAGGGAGATTGTCTTCTTTTGCCATACCGACCTCCACTTCTAGGGACTGTAATGCTCGAAATACCCAATTCAATAACAGAGCACTCGGTGTTAGACAGAAAAATCCTGATGTCGCGCCAGAGATGAAGTAGAGTTCTCTCAGGCAGTTGGTACCCTAGCCTTCCTAAATATTTTTAGCACACGACACGGATAGACCCCAAGGTGTGAGCCCGCAGCGGCGTTTCACCAGGTCAACCGGCCACCTTCGAGACTGATGAAATGCCCGACGCTACGAGAGTCGGCTGCTTCCAACCAGGAAGCAAGGCGGGCGGCAGCGACACTCGCATCAGTGTCCGCTTCCTCTGTCGCCATGCTTGTCAGCAATTTGCCAGGGTGTGCGGCGTAAACAAGGATCCCTTGCTTGGCCAGTTCTTGACCCAGGCACAGGGTAAACATGTTCTGTGCGGCCTTAGCAATACGGTAAGAATAGGAGATGCGCCTGCCGCTGAAATCTCCGGCCGCGCTCTTTGACATGGATCCTAACCGCGAGCTGATGTTGACCACCTTCGCATTAGTGGCTGCGCGAAGTTGCGGAAGTACCGCCTTCGTGCAGCGAATCGCACCGAGACAGTGCACCTGTAATAATTCGATCACTTCTTCTGGCGTAACATCATCGACTGTGTACGTACGGCCATTGACACCGGCGTTGTTTATCAAAACATCGAGCTGGTCGGTGTGTTTTCTCACGACCTGAGCGACCTTCTCCATGCAGTCATCAGCGGCGACGTCAGCCACGATCGGGTGACACTGCCGTGGCCATGTATCGCGCAGATCTGAAGCAACTGAATGTTGCCGCACGAGCGCGAAGGTCATCCAACCCTTTTCGACGAAGATCTTGACAAGCTCGACACCAAGCCCGCGACTTGCACCGGTAATAAGAACGGTACGCATATGCTAACTGTCCAACACTAGCTCCATATATACAGTGCCATCGATCGGATTGTGATAGTAAGGTGCTATTTCCTCGAACCCGAGAGACTCATAAAGCACGCGTGCAGTTGTCATCATTGGAATCGTGTCTAACCAGATTCTCGCATAGCCGACCTGCTTGGCCTCCGCGATGACGACGTTCATTAATTGTCGACCGAGGCCGCGGCCGCGATACGCCGGGACAACAAACAAGCGCTTCGCTTCTGCGGTATGGTCACCGATCGATCTCAGCGCGACACAGCCCACTGCAATCCGTTTGTGCTCCGCTAGCAAAATCACACCGCCAGGTCGTGCATAAGGACCTGGCAGACCGGCAAGTTCAGTGTCGAACGACTGAAAACTCAGATCGACTCCTAGCCAAGCCGCATACTGCTCGAACAGGTGCCGTGCGACCGTGATGTCGTGATCAGACATCGCTTCGCGAATTGCTAGGCTGCAATCCTCACGCGCTTTCATCGTCCTGGCAGTATAACATTCGCTATTTCACGCGCGATGCTACTGTAGCCGAAGGCTAAGTAACCCTTGTCGCAGCGATTTCTGCGGTACTTTGCATCCTTGCTGACAGGTCGCTTACCATTCGCTCCTATCACGCCTTGCTACTTAACTAGATAATCATGAGTCTTGACTGCTTTCATCCTGCTGTCGCCAGTTGGTTTCAAAAAACCTTCAGCATGCCGACGGAGTGCCAGGCAGGTGCATGGCCTACGATTCAGGCCCGCCAAAACACACTGATTGCTGCGCCGACCGGATCGGGAAAAACGTTCGCTGCTTTCCTGTCCGCCATTGATGACCTGGTGCGACAAGGAAAAAGCGGCCCGCTGCCAGACGAGACCCAGGTTGTCTACGTGTCGCCGCTCAAGGCATTGAGTAATGACATTCAACGCAATCTGGAACAGCCGTTGGCGGCAATAAGAGAGGAGCTGGCGGCTCTTCAACAACCCGATGTGGACATCCGTACCTTGGTGCGGACGGGAGACACACCCGCCGCCACTCGCGAAGCGATGCGACGGCGGCCGCCGCATATCGTCGTCACCACTCCTGAGTCACTTTACATTTTGCTCACGAGTGATGGTGGACGAAGCATGCTGCGCACAACGCGCACCGTCATCGTCGACGAGATCCATGCTGTTGCCGGCAGTAAACGAGGTTCTCACCTCGCCTTGTCTTTGGAACGGCTCGAGGCGTTGACAGGTCCTGGGCTGGTTCGAATCGGACTCTCGGCCACGCAACAGCCCATCGATGAGGTGGCCCGCTTTCTTGTCGGTAATGCAGCGATTACGGCCGACAACGTGCCCGATTGCGCCATTATCGACATCGGGCATGTGCGGGAACGTGATCTCGCGATTGAGATTCCGCGTTCCCCGCTGGAAGCGGTGATGTCACAGGAGGTCTGGAGTGAGATCTACGATCGGCTTGCGGAGCTGATATCACAACATCGCACGACATTGATCTTCGTGAACACGCGTAGGCTTGCCGAAAGACTAGCGCGGCATTTGAGTGAACGGCTCGGCGAACAGCATGTGACATCGCACCATGGCAGCTTAGCGCGTGAGCAGCGACTTTCCGCTGAGCAACGCCTTAAGGCGGGCGAGCTCCGCGCCTTGGTCGCGACCGCTTCGTTGGAACTCGGTATCGACATCGGCGAGATCGATCTGGTCTGTCAAATCGGTTCAACCCGGGCCATTGCCACCTTTCTCCAACGAGTCGGCCGTTCCGGGCATTCGTTAACGGGTGTACCCAAAGGAAGGCTGTTTCCTTTGAGTCGTGATGAGCTTACCGAAAGCGCCGCGCTGCTTGATTCGGTGCGTCGTGGTGAGCTCGACCGGCTATTGATTCCCGAGAAGTCGCTCGACGTGCTGGCGCAGCAGGTTGTTGCGGCCGTAGCATGCGAGGATTGGAGCGAAGATGCACTCTACGAGCGATTACACAGAGCATATCCCTATCGGCACCTTTCACGCGATGAATTCGCAACCATCGTCAGAACATTGGCGGAAGGGTACAACACAGGACGCGGGAGACGCGGCGCCTATGTGCACCGTGACGCGGTTAACAAGAGACTGCGTGCGCGCCGTGGAGCGCGACTGACGGCCATTACCTGCGGCGGCACAATTCCCGACAACGCGGACTACGATGTCGTTCTCGAGCCGAGCGGCCACCTAATAGGTTCGCTTAACGAAGACTTCGCTATCGAGAGCTTGGCTGGTGATATTTTCCAGCTAGGCAACGCCTCGTGGCGAATCCTGCGCGTGGAGGCAGGCCGCGTTCGTGTCGAGGATGCAGCAGGACAGCCGCCCAATATTCCTTTCTGGTTCGGCGAGGCGCCATCACGCACTACTGAGCTGTCGTCGGCTTTATCCCGGTTGCGTCAAGAAATCAGCAAACGGCTGCCAATCACCACCTCTCAGTCTCCCCACCAAGATGGGGGAGAGCCAGATTGGGGCGGCGGTAAGGCCGTGCAGTGGCTTGTGCAGAACGTAGGCGTTAGTGAAGCGGCTGCCACACAGATTGTTGAATATTTAGCTGCCGCACAGGCGGCTCTGGGTGTCATGCCGACGCAGGATCACTTAGTGATGGAACGCTTCTTCGATGAAACGGGGGGTATGCAACTTGTCATTCACTCGCCTTTCGGTAGCCGACTCAACCGTGCCTGGGGACTCGCGTTGCGCAAACGCTTCTGTCGCAAGTTCAACTTCGAGCTACAGGCGGCAGCAACGGAAGATGCTATCGTGCTCTCCCTCGGCCAGACGCACAGCTTTCCACTTTCCGATGTTGCCCGCTATCTACATTCAGCGAGCGTGCGCCACGCGCTGACGCAGGCGTTACTGGCGGCACCCATGTTCACCGTGCGTTGGCGTTGGAATGCCGCCTGCGCATTGGCGATCTTGCGCTTCAGCGGCGGTAAGCGAATGCCTCCGCAACTGCAACGCATACACGCGGAGGATTTGATTTCGGTGGTATTTCCCGATCAGCTGGCGTGCGTCGAGAACATCACTGGCGACAGAGAAATACCCGACCACCCTTTGGTCACACAGACGATCAACGATTGCTTACATGAAGCGATGGATATTGAAAGCCTCGAACAGCTGCTACGCGATCTGGAAGCAGACATAAAGCCCGTGCACACGCGGGATCTCACCGAACCTTCACCACTCGCGCAAGAAATTTTGAACGCTCGACCTTACGCTTTTCTTGATGACGCACCCCTGGAGGAACGGCGCACACAAGCCGTTATTAGCCGTCGCTGGCTCGACCCCGAGACCGCCGCGAGCCTCGGTACCCTCGACCAACAAGCGATTGACCGTGTAAAGCTTGAAGCGTCACCCGATGCTGAAAACGCCGACGAGGCACATGATGCGTTGTTACTGCTGGGTGTTCTGACTGACCAGGAAGGACGTCGCGGCACACTGACCGAACGCGCGCACGCCGAGGCGGGCGAGCCGGAGGGCGTCGTGGGTTGGCAGCATTTTTTCTATGAGCTCGCCAATCATCGTCGGGCCGCGCGCGTGCGGACCACCAAACAAGATCAGTGGCTTTGGCTAGCGGCCGAACGCTTGCCTCAGATTAAGGCGTTGTTTCCAGATATCACGATCGAGCCCGACATTGCGCCGCCCGAAGATTTCGCCGCACAAACGTGGACACGCGAGGACGCGTTGGTTGAGCTGCTTCGCGGTAGGCTCGAAGCGCTCGGTCCGACAACAGCGACGGCGCTTGTGCATCCGTTAGGTATATCACAGCAAGACGCGGAAATTGCGCTGACGCGACTCGAAGCTGAGGGATTTGTGTTGCGTGGTCAGTTTACACCGGGGACCGTAGAGACCGAGTGGTGTGAACGTCGACTGCTCGCCCGCATTCACCGTTATACGATCAATCGCCTGCGCCGCGAAATCGAGCCGGTTTCGGCCGGGGACTACATGCGCTTCCTGTTCGAGTGGCAACGCCTCGGCACGGAGGAACAATTAGAGGGGCCACAGGCGCTGCTGTCTGTTGTCGAGCAGCTGGAAGGGTTTGAAGCACCCGCGGCTGCGTGGGAGGGTGACATTCTGCCGGCACGGCTAATCGATTATGGCCCTGACTGGCTCGACGCGCTATGTCTTGCAGGCAAGGTTGCATGGACGCGGTTTACGCCGCCGCGAAACGGGCAAGCGGGCGAGCGTAACGCGGGCCCGGTGCGCTCGACCCCTATTGCTTTGCTTCTGCGCAAACATCTTCCGGCCTGGGGTACGCTTGTTCAAGACTCACGCCAGCAAGCGGTGAGGCTGAGCGCGGCGGCCGCGCGTATCGCCGATTATCTCGAAACGCGCGGCGCCTCGTTCTTTGAGGAACTGGTTCGCGGGACCGGCCTTCTAAGGACTCAAGTGGAAGAGGCGTTGGCCGAACTCGTAGCTATTGGCCGCGTAAACGCGGACAGTTTTAGTGGTTTGCGCGCGCTACTGGTGCCGTCAAATAAACGCCGACCGCTTTCAGGTAGAAGGCGAAGAGGTAAGGTTGCCAGCTTCGGGATCGAAGATGCCGGCCGCTGGTCCATGATCCCCCTCCCCGTAACCCGCTCCCACGAGGGGGGCGGGAAAGAGTCCGCTACTGACGCCATTGAATATATCGCGCAAACGCTTTTGAGGCGTTACGGCGTCGTTTGCAAACGGGTGCTGGAACGAGAAACGGCGTTACCGCCGTGGCGTGAGCTATTACGTATGTATCATCGCCTCGAAGCTCGCGGTGAGATACGCGGGGGCCGATTCATTGCGGGGTTCTCCGGTGAACAGTTTGCACTACCCGAAGCCGTCGGCACGCTCCGCGAGTTGCGCCGCAAAGGTGAACCGGGCGGGTTTATCTCCCTAAGCGCTGCCGACCCATTGAATCTCGTTGGCATCATCACTCCAGGCCAACGTGTTCCGGCATTGTCGTCGAACCGTGTTCTCTATCGGGATGGGGCACCGATCGCGGTGCAGGTCGCGGGTGAAGTGCAGTTGTTAGAAAAGCTCGATGCGATGGAAGCCTGGGAAACCAGGAACGCGCTGTTTCGTCGTAACATCCCGCCGCCGTTACGGGTGTATCTCGAGTAAATGGCCGATTGCCTAGCCTCTGCTAGAGCGCGTCCAGAAGCGCCTTGGCCTC
>JBHICC010000075.1:0-6542 GCA_046759385.1 Acidiferrobacterales bacterium
GTGAGTCTGTTCGCTCCGCTTCGGATCGGGCCTGTGCTATCAGCCATTCTCTGAACTTTCGGGTCTTGGGCTTTTGCTCGACCTCGGGGGTGCTGACGGCATAAAATGCGTTGGCCGTTTCAAAACGGCCTTGGAAAGGCTTGATCAACCGGCCCGTACTAAGTTCATTGCCTACCATCGTGTTCCAGGCCAGTGCGATACCCTGTCCATGCAGGGCTGCCTGAATGAGCGTATCGCAGCGGGGAAAGCGCGGTCCTTCCTTGAGGCATGGGAAAACCGGTTGACCAAGCTGCTGCACCCAGTTGCTCCAATCGCCTGCGCTTTCAGGCTCACGCTCCGAGACCTCGTTGTGCAACAGGGTGTAGTGGCACAGATCAGAAGGTTTACGCAGCGGCCTACGGGGATCGAGGAGGGACGGGCTGCAGGCCACGAAGACCTGCTCTCTCATTAGCTCGGTAACATGCAGGTCGGGATAGTTTTTACGGCTGAATCTGATCATCATGTCTATATCCCGCAGGGTGCGCAAGTCGATCGCATCATCGATGGCGTCGATACGCACATCAATGCCCGGGTATTGGTCACGAAACTGTCCGAGCCGCGGTATCAACCAATTCATCGCGAATGCCGATCCGACACTGACGGTCAACACACCTTCGTTGTCCTCAGCCTGGAGCCGTCTAATGGTCTCATCGATCTCATACAGCGCATTGCGCACCACGGCCAATAGCCCCCTCCCCTCGTCCGTGAGTTCGAGCTGGCGGATGTGTCGTCGAAACAGTTTAAACCCCAAGCGCTCCTCGAGGTGTTTTATCTGCTGGCTCACGGCACCTTGCGTCAGATACAGCTCCCTCGCCGCCTTGGTGAAGCTGAGATGTCTGGCAGCGGCCTCAAATGTACGCAGCGCAGAAAGTTGGATTTTAGAGAGGGAGCTATGCATTAGTCTAGCTAATATATAGATTAAATATACTGATTTGTCGAGTCCTTAAAAACCCAGCACATTAAGTCCGATGCATTGGCGACGCTACTGGCTTATATTAGGAAGTCATAGTCCGGGAAGGACCGCGCCGCAACTCCGAAACCGCCGCGGCGCGACCCCCCCGGGCTGGGTGAGGGCTACGAACGAAGGAAACGCTCCTAGCGGGGCAAGTTGCACAAGGACGTGGGTGGGGCCTCGCCGAACCCAGATAAGGAGCTAACACCGGAGACCAGCGCAGACCGGACGGTACAGCAGTACAGAAGGAGGGTGGGCCATGGCTGTGGCATCATTTAAACAAGCCCGCATACCGGCCGATGATTCAGATCAGCGGGATGCCTTTACTCGTCATGAATCGGATGTTCGTTCGTATTGCCGGAAATTTCCATCCGTCTACGTAAGCGCGTCTAGCGCCACGATCGTTGACGAGGACGGGCGGGAATACATTGATTTTCTCAGCGGTGCCGGTGCGCTCAACTACGGCCACAACCCCGAGCCTATAAAGCGCGCCGTGGTGCGTTACCTCTGTGACAACGGCATTCTCCATGCTCTCGACCTGTACACGGCAGCAAAACGCGATTTCATACAAGCTTTTCACGAGACTGTCCTACAACCGCGCGGGCTTCATTACAAACTCGCCTTTCCCGGGCCGACGGGGACCAACGCCGTCGAACTGGCGGTGAAGTTTGCGCGCCAGGTCACCAAGCGAGAGACGGTTGTCGCTTTTACGAACGCTTACCACGGAGTGTCCTTAGGTTCACTGGCACTCACCGGTAACCGCAGCAAGCGCGCTGCTGCCGGAATCTGCCTGCCCGGCGTTGCGCGCTTGCCCTATGACGGCTACCTCGGTGACGGCTTCGATACGGCGGCATTGTTCGAGCGCTTTCTCGATGACGAAGGAAGCGGCATCGACATGCCGGCTGCCGTCATCGTCGAAACGGTCCAGGGGGAAGGCGGCCTGAATAGCTGCTCGCCCCAGTGGCTGCGCCGAATCTGCGAAACGGCTAGACGCCATGGCGTCGTCACTATCGTCGATGACATCCAGGTCGGGTGCGGTCGCACGGGCACATTCTTCAGCTTCGAAGGCGCCGGCATCGACCCGGACGTTGTGTGTCTTTCCAAGTCACTAAGCGGTATCGGCCAGCCGTTCTCGCTGGTCTTGCTCAAGCCAGAGCTCGACTGCCTGCCACCCGGAGCGCACGACGGCACATTCCGCGGCAATAACCTCGCTTTCGTTAGCGCCAGGGCGGCCCTACGGTATTGGTCAGATCCGCTCTTCCAATCATGTCTCGAACGTCTGTGCAGGGCCTTGCCTGATCGCTTGGATGCTATCGCCCGGCGATTTTCCGAGCTCCACACGCGTGTCGTGGGGCGGGGCGCCATCCTGGGGCTTACGTGGCCGGATGCGACGATGGCAGATCGGGTATCGGCGGCCGCTTTCGAGCGGGGCTTGATCATCGAGACTTGCGGTGCCCGAGATGAGGTGCTCAAGTTGTTGCCGCCGTTGACGATCCGCGGCGACGAGCTCGATTCAGGTCTCGAGAAACTGCAGGGGGCCATCGCCGACGCTGCGAGGCATGCAAGGGCTCTCATCGCCAGAGGCTAGGAACATGAGTGGAAAAAGCATAGCCATGAAGCAAGAACGGGTCGTCGTTGTCTCACCCCAGAAATCGGGCACGCACCTAATTCAGGAGCTCATGGTGCACCTGGGTTACGGCATGTCAGGCGACTCTAGAATCACCCCCGACATCCAACCAAGGTTTACCGCTGAGCACAGGGCGACGCTACGCCAGTTCGCGCTGTCGGAACAAGAGCAAGGATACTATGGTCGGAGTTCCGCTCACATGCGTGACACCCTTGATTGGGAGGCCTGGCTGCGCGTCGCGCGTAGCTGGCAGATGCGCCTAGGCGCTCCTGTGGAGAACCGCTACGGAACGGATATCGCGCAAGGCATGGAATCCGCCTACCAGACTACAAAGTTGATGCGCATGCGCTTTTCCGAAACGCCACCCAACATCTGTTGGATTTATCACCAGTTTGACGTCAACACAGTCGACGGACTGTTTCTGCGGGAGTGGAGCGAGACCCAACGGCCGAAGATCATATTGAACATGCGCGACCCAAGGGACGTCATGGTGTCGTTTGTGAATTATCTGTGCGGTCATACCGGGCGCGGCTTTGGGAATTTTGCCGTCTATCAAGTGATGTCACGCACACTGAGCAAGTTCGATTCCTTCGAGGACAAGCTCACCTATGCGCTGGAGGATATCAACTTTCCGGGGCACGGTGACCTTCGCGACCTCTATTGGCTTTTCAAACACCCGTATGTCTGCACAGTACGCTTCGAAGAGCTTATCGGCTCGAAAGGAGGTGCGTCACGCGAGCAGCAAGTTAGCGCAATTCAACGGATTCTCACGCATTTAAACATCAGCCACGATCCTGAAGAGCTTGCCGAGAAAGTCTACAATCCGCATGCATTCACGTTTCACAAGGGCAAAACAGGATCGTGGCGAAAATACTTCACTCCGCGGCACCTCGATCTTTGCGAAAAGCGGTTTGGCGAGGTTCTGGATCTGTTCGGATACCGCGAGGAGCAGGAGGATTGGCATGGATATAGTCGCGATAGAAGAGTTATCAAGCGAGCAACTTTGGGATCTACTCGTGTTGGCCGAGCAGGAATCCCACCAGCTGCGTGAAACCCTGCAGGGCCTGAGCATTGCCTTGATCATGTTTGATCAGTCGACGCGTACGCGCATGTCGACGCTGCGTGCGTGTGCCTCAAAGGGAGCCTCTGTCATCGAGGTCGATGTTAACAAGACCCAAACACCCTTCGGTGAGTCATTTGATGACATGGTCTCGATGATCACGTTATATAACGACTGCGTGGTTATCCGCGATGCCAAGAACACGGATAATTTGGCTCGCTGGCGCAAAAACCAGCATTGTCCGGTGATAAACGCCCTCAACAAGCGGGAACACCCCACCCAAGCCCTAGCTGATCTGCTCACCATTCAGCAGGAGTTCGGCCTTTTCAGAAACTTGGCGGTCCTGTACACAGGTCCAATCAACAATACCTCACGCTCGCTGTGTCTCGCACTGGCAAAGGTGAGAGTCCGCAGGATTAGCATCTGCGCGCCTCCGTCGTTGACCGAAGACGCCGAACGCCGGGAGCTTGTCCGTGCGTTGCAATCGAGCCCGGCCTCGTTGAGTCTCTTCGACACGATGCAGGATGTCGAACGCGACGGCGACCACTATGATGTGTTCTACGCCTGCCGATGGGCGTCGATGGGCGAGAGCCCACCGGTGCAAAACTGGCGTGATCACGTAGCCCACGCACGTATAACCAGGCGCCATCTCGACATCATCGGTAAACCCTCTTCGATCGTGATGCACGACCTACCGGCGCATCGCGGGGAAGAAATCGAGGGCGCCTTACTTGACTCGCCGGCAAGCCGCATCATGCCGCAGGCGCGGAACAAGATTTTTGGCATGGCTGCCAGCCTGGACTACGCGCTTGGCCGAGGCGTTCGCCAGCCTGTCAGAGCCGAAATGGGCATATAATCGCATCCGAAGTTTGCGTGCTGTTTATCGCCAGCGTGCTAGTGATGTAGATTCAAATACTCATTATGGTTCTCGGGGTAGGACAAATTATCCGAGAAAGCGCGCTACTGCCTAACTTGTTGGGCTTGGCCGGTGCGGCGAGCCAGGTTTTCTACACTTGCCGTCGGCGCCCATCCGTTCCGTGAAGGGCACGTCCTTGCCCGATCCGGCCGAAGCCCCAAGAGCGGGACTGGGCCGACATTAGCTGTGGTAATCAATGAATTAGATATTATCGCTTGTAGGGGCTTAAATCGCCGACAACACTTAAAGAAGCGCATTACGAAAGCTATTTCGTGATGACGCGGAAGTTGGATGTGAGTGACCCTGGATCGGTTGGGCGGGGTCGACAGGTTAGTCCGCATTCTCCGGGTTGTAGGACTTCACCAAACCTTACCACACACGGACGCGTGGGCGTGACGCAGGAGACTGCGTACGCGGCCCCGCCCCTCCTCCATCCCCATGTAGCACACGCTCCGCACGGGCCAGGGACGCAGCCGTGCCAGGCGGGGAGGTACGGTTATGAGAAGGAAGGTTGTGGTCGATGAATTGAAACACGGCATGTACGTCAGTGGGCTGGATCGCCCGTGGCGTGAGACACCGTTTCTGTTCAAGGGCTTTGAGATCATCAACGACGGGCAGCTGACCGAGTTAAAGCGGTGCTGCCGGTACGTCTACGTCGACGATGCGCACGAGAGCGCCATCACCCCCCGTGTCTCCTGGGCGAAGCCGGGGGAGGCGGAGCGAAGACCTCGCCGTCGCATCGTCGCCAGGAACGGCGACGCGGCGCAGCCGCGGCAGGTACACGCGGATAAGATCACTGTTGAACAGGAAGCCGAGGTCATACACGAGACCTATGACGAGGCCACGGTGCTCCTCCAGACCATCATGGAAGACGTGCACCAAGGCAAGAGCATCGACACCGAGGGCGCGAAGAAGGTGGCGGCCGCCATGGTCAAAAGCGTGTTTCGGAACCCAGACGCCCTGGTTTGCTTCGCCCAGCGAAAGAAACGCGAGTACTACACCGCGCTTCATTGTCTCCGCGTCTGCATCTTCGCACTTGCCCTCGGACGCCATCTGGGTTTTGGGGAAGAAGAGCTGAATCTCCTCGGTCTAGGGGCGCTATTACACGACATCGGCAAGATGCGGGTGCCCGATGCCATCTTAAACAAACCCGGCAAGCTCACCGAACGCGAATACGAGATCATGAAGGGCCACGTGCCCATGGGCGTGGAGATTCTGAAGCGCACCGGTGCCATCCCGCCCCGAGCGCTCGACGTCGTGCGCCATCATCATGAGCGGTACGCCGGTCACGGTTACATGGATGGGCTTGAGGGCGATCAGATCAGCCAGTTCGGCCGGATCGGTGCGATCGCGGATGTCTACGATGCCCTGACCAGTGACCGGAACTATGAGGACGGGATTCCCGCTCGCGAGGCGCTCAAGAAGATGTACGCGCGGGCAGGCGTGGATCTCGATCCGGCGCTCCTCGATGAGTTCATCCAATGCATCGGCGTTTATCCGATCGGCAGCGTCGTCGTGCTTAACACCGCCGAGGTCGGGGTGGTGAGGATGTTGAACTGCGAGCAGCGCTTGAAGCCGCAAGTCGCACTGGTGACGAAACCGGATAAGACTCGTTACCCCGTCTTGCGGGTGGTGGACCTGGCCCGCGAGACTGCGCCCACGGGCGACCCCTATCAGATTATCAATGTTGTCCCGCCGGCGATGTTCAACATCGAGCCGGTCGACTACCTGCCGGTAAAGACAGTGGCTTAAGGCGGTCGCGGGGAGAGGCCACGGCTAGCGAGGAAATGAGTTTCGTTCGCCGGGGAAGTGTCGGCTGCGGCTGAAATGGGCATATGATTGCATCCGAAGTTTATGTGCTGTTTATCGCCAGCGTGCTAGTCATGCAGATCACGCCGGGCCCGGATACTGTGTTTGTTGTGTCGAACGGTATCTACGGCGGGTATCG
>JBHICC010000076.1:0-6517 GCA_046759385.1 Acidiferrobacterales bacterium
CTCCAGGCGTTACCCTACCTCCTACCTCCCTGTAGTCGTGCTCCTGCGTTGCCCTATCTACCGACACCCCTGTAGGTCGCCTGCACATCGTGAGTCGCTAGTGGTTAATCGTGTATTCCGTAGCAAGTGGCAAGCTACAAGTAGCAAGAAACCAGGGCATGAGTTGTTAGTCGTAACTGGGTCCTCGCAGGCTTACGAATCACTACTTACGATTAACGATTCACGACTAACCACTAACGACTCACGACTGACAACGCCTGTTTCAAGCTGTCTGGGTCTAACACTGGCAAGGTCTGCACGTCTCGGCTGATGCGTCTATTAAGGTTTGTCAATACTCTACCTGGGCCACATTCCAATAACGCGTCCACGCCTGAGGCGATCATGTTTTGAATTGTATCGACCCATCGCACCGGCGATTCAATCTGCTTAATCAAGGCCTCCCGAATTGCATCCGGCTCGCGTTCCGGTCTCAAGTGAGCGTTGTGTAGTACAGGTGTATTAGGCGTGCGCACGACGGCGGTGCGCAGGCGCTCGGCCATGCGCTCGGCTGCCGGGTACATCAGTGCGCAATGAAACGGGCCGCTGACTGGGAGCATGCGTGCGCGTTTCGCGCCACGCTCCTCTGCCTCTGCAACCGCTCGCTCGACGGCCGTGATCGCACCGGCGATCACGATCTGCTCGGGGGAGTTATAGTTGACTGGTGCCAGCACCTTACCCTGCGCGGCACTATCGCACAGGGCGCGCACCGCGGCGTCATCGAGGCCTATGAGCGCGGCCATACCGCCTTCGCCTTTCGGTACCGCCTCCTGCATAAAGCGCCCGCGGTCGGCGACTAAGCCCACGGCCTCGGGAAAATCGAGCGCGTCTGCACACACGAGCGCCGTGTACTCACCCAGACTGTGGCCTGCCATGTAGGCTGGTGGCGGCCCGCCGTTCGTGCGCCAAACGCGCCATACTGCCACGCCCGCCGCCAACATGGCCGGTTGTGTGTTTGTTGTTTCATTCAACTTCTCGGCCGGCCCCTCTCGCACCAACGCCCATAGATCAAAACCGAGCGCTTGTGATGCCTCTGCGAATGTGTCGTGCACCTCGCTGTACTCAGCGGCGAGGTCACGCAGCATCCCGACCGACTGCGCCCCTTGTCCGGGAAAAACGAATGCAAGCGTCATGGCACTGTTATAACGGAGAAACTCAACGCAAAGACGCTAAGACGCAAAGAAACGCAAGGTTTTCACTGTCAGCTAAGATCTGCCTCTAACGAACTCTTCGCTATCGCAGTCACGATCTTTGCATTGAGCAGGGTTGTTAACAAACCTCAAGCACAACTCAACGCCGAAAGCGCACAAACTACGCCCAACGTAGAAATTCTTGAGAATATCTTTGCGCCTCTGCGCCTTTGCGTTGCGTAGTTTTTAGTACTTGAGGAGTACCGAGCCCCAGGTAAATCCGCCGCCGAAACCTTCCATTAATATGGTATCGCCGCGCTTTATGCGGCCATCACGAATGGCCTCATCGAATGCGAGCGGAATCGAGGCAGCTGACGTATTGGCGTGTCGATCCACTGTCACGACGACATTGTCCATGGGCAAACCCAGTCTCTTGGCGGTGGCAGCGATGATACGGATGTTGGCTTGATGCGGTACGAGCCAGTTGATGTCAGATTTTTTCATATTGTTGGCCTCGAGCGTCTCATCGACAATATCGCCGAGCCTAGTGACGGCAACGCGGAATACTTCGGTTCCGCCCATTGTGACGTAGGCTTGCCCGTTCAAAACATTGTGATAACCCTGCGAAACACCAGCAGGGACCTCGAGCAACTCCTTGTACTGGCCGTCAGCGTGTAGGTGCGAGGAGATAATGCCCGGTGCATCCGCCGTTTCGATCACCACGGCGCCGGCACCGTCACCGAAAAGCACGCACGTGCTGCGGTCGCGCCAGTCGATAATTCGAGAAAAGGTTTCCGCGCCGACGACCAGTGCGCGCGAAGCACTTCCTGTACGAACGAACTTGTCGGCGACATCGAGGGCGTACACAAAACCGGCACACACCGCCTGTACGTCGAAGGCCGGACAACCGTGAATTTGCAGGCGCTTTTGCAACAGACAGGCAGTGCTGGGAAATACCTGGTCGGGCGTCGTGGTCGCAACGACGATTAGATCGATCGCTTCCGATCAATCGCTGCTGCCTCAATCGCCTGCCGCGCCGCGTGCTCGGCTAGATCGACAGTATTTTCTCCGTCCGCCGCGATTCGGCGCTCGCGCACGCCTGTGCGCGAGACGATCCATTCATCTGACGTGTCGACCATTTTTTCGAGCTCTGCATTGGTCAACACCTTTTCCGGTAGATATCCACCCGTCCCTGTAACGCGTGAGTACTTCACGCTAGATCCCCTCTGACCAACAGTGAAGCCAGCTGTCTCTTTATCTGCTCAGGGAAATGCTCCTGCACCTCCCTAAATGCCTCGGCGATCGCATTTTCAAAGGCGAGCACATCGGCGCCACCATGGCTCTTGATAACAATTCCATTGAGCCCGGCGAGCGTTGCCCCATTATAACGCCGCGGGTCGACCCGCCTGCGAAACGCCCGCATCACTGGGAGTGAAATCACAGCAGCGAACCGGCTTAAGGCGTTGCGCTTGAACTCCTGTCGCATGAACAGGTTGATCATCTTTACTAGCCCCTCGCTGGTCTTAAGCGCGATGTTACCGACAAAACCGTCGCACACGACCACGTCGAAATCGCCGGTATAGATTTCGCCCCCTTCCGCAAATCCGCAATAGTTGACCTTGCTGTCACGCAACAGCTCTGCGGCCTTTTTGACTGTCTCGTTACCCTTAATGTCTTCCTCGCCGATATTCAACAGCACGACCTTGGGCGCAGGCTTGCTCTCCATCGTCGTCACCAGTATAGAGCCCATGACGGCAAACTGCACTAACTGCTCAGCTGTGCAATCTACGTTCGCGCCGAGATCCAAAACGTGGACATGCCCATGTATCGTCGGCAACGTCGATATGATCGCCGGCCGATCAATACCGGGAAGAGTCTTCAAAACAAAACGTGCTGTCGCCATTAAGGCGCCGGTGTTACCTGCACTGACACAGGCCTGCGCACGCCCGGCCTTAACAAGGTTGACGGCCACACGCATCGAAGAATCTTTCTTTGTGCGTACCGCCTGGGCGGGGGCCTCGTCCATGCCGACCACCTCTGAGGCATGTTGAATGGTGAGGCGGTTACTTTCTGCGGCGTTGCGAATTTTGAGCTCGCGCTCAAGCACATCCCGCTGTCCGACCAAGATCAGATTCAGCTCGGCGTGCCTATCGAGAGCGGCGAGCGCAGCCGGTACGCTAACACTAGCACCGTGGTCGCCCCCCATGGCGTCCAGGGCAATAGTAACCGTCAAGGTGACAGTCCCTCGCGACCGCGCCGCGTTACTCGGCGTCTACGTCGCTCTCAGTCGTGTCGACAACCTTCTCGCCACGATAGTAGCCATCGGGCGTGACGTGATGACGCCGGTGAGTCTCTCCGCTGCTGCGGTCGATCGACAGTGCGGGCGTCTTCAACGCATCGTGTGACCGACGCATCCCACGCTTTGATGGCGTCTTGCGACTTTTCTGTACGGCCATTTCGATTCCTCGCCGTTGCTTAACAGTTTATTCTTGCTTCTGTTTGAGCTTGTTCAGAACCGCAAACGGGTTCTCTCCCGACGATCGCTGCTGTGCACGAAAACGCTTCCCGGCAGGACACTCGCCAACGTCATGCATCGGTATCATCGGCATCGCCAGCAGCAGTTCATCTTCGATGATACTACTCAGCGAGATCGGCTTATCAGCCACCAAAACCTCCGACTGCTGTTCCAATAGATCCGAGCGTTCCTCTGGCTTCACCAGAACCAGCGAGGGTTCGGCCTTGAGCACGAGCGTCATGGGTTCAAGGCACCGTTGGCACGCGGCATGGACCTCGGCAGTGATGGTCCCCCGCATTTGCCTCAGACCTTCGTCGCCGCTACGCTCGAAGTGCAGCTCGGCCGTAGCCTGTCCCTCGTCATCGAGACACATTGCCCGCAACCGTCCCATAGCCTTTACCGGAAGCTCGCCGGTCAAGCGCGCGCCGGCGTCGGCTAGGCTGATGGGATCAACCGTCGCAGGCAAGCCACTGGACATTGGCCGCGCATCATATAACCGCCTGTAACGTCTGTCAAAACATAAGACAGCGCCAAGTTGCAGACAACAAGTAGGAAGATTCAGGCACGCTACGGGCTGTTGAACTTGCTACTTGCTGCTGTGCATTTGATACTTGGCCGATGATCCGGCCAAGACTCGTCCTTGCCTCATCCTCACCTTACCGCAAGCAGCTACTGGAACGCTTGGGGCTTGAGTTCGATGTCGTCAAACCTGATGTCGACGAAGGCGCAAAGCCGGGTGAAGCCGCTGACGCCCTGGTGGAGCGCCTGGCCATAGCAAAGGCACAGACGGTTGCACAACATCGGCACGGCGCGCTTGTGATCGGCGCCGATCAGGTTGCCGTGCAGAACGGTCACATCGTTGGCAAACCGTGCGATCATGCGCAAGCGGTGAGGTATCTGCAGCGTGCCTCCGGCCAGAGCGTGATCCTATACACCGGCCTTGCTCTGACTAATAGTGACAGTGGGCGTACGCAGAGCGACGTCATCCCGTTTCGAGTGGTATTTCGCGAACTGAGCGAGCAACAGATCGAAAGTTATCTGCAGCGCGAGCAACCTTATGACTGTGCAGGTGGTGTTAAGGCCGAGGGCCTTGGGATAGCGCTACTGCAGCGGCTTGAGGGCGATGACCCGAATGCGTTGATCGGGTTGCCGCTGATCCGACTCGTGCAGATGCTCGAGCAGGAAAACGTGAGCCTTATTTGATCGAGGGCAGACGGGATCGACTAATGCAATTGTGGCAAGTGCGCGACCAGTAGCGTTGCGAAGGTCTTGGCAATGGCGGTACCTATGCGCCTGGCGAAGCGATCCAGTATGCTTTCCCGATGGGTAAACTCGACAATATCCTCTGCACCAATCACCTCTCGCGCCACATAGCCCGCACTCCCAAACTCATCAATGAGTCCCATCCGTAACGCCTCCTCACCGGTCCAGAACAAACCGCTAAAGACTTTGGCATCGGCTTTCAACATCTCGCCGCGTCCTTGTTTCACTACGTCGATAAACTGCTTGTGAATGTCCTCTAACATCTCCTGGGCGTGCTGCCGATGGCGCGACACCAACGGTGAAAACGGATCGAGAAAGCCCTTGTCCTTACCGGCGGTCAACAAACGGCGTTCAATGCCGAGCTTCTCCAAGGTCTCCACAAAACCAAATCCATTCATCAGCACGCCGATAGATCCGACAATGCTGGATTTGTTCGCGTAGATTTTGTCAGCGGCGACCACCGCGTAGTAACAGCCGGATGCGCACACATCCCCGATTACAGCATAGAGCGGCGTATCTGGATGCTCTTCGCGCAGCCGCCGAATTTCGTTATTGATATAGCTCGCCTGTACCGGGCTGCCACCGGGGCTGTTTGTACGCAGGATGACACCCTTGGCGCCACTGTCGAAGGCACCGCGCAGTCCCGATACGACATTATCGGCGCTGGCGAGGCTCTCGGCGCCGATGATGCCATCGAGGTCGACGAGGGCCGTGTACTTGCCCGTCAACGGTTTCTCCGTGACGCCGGCAGTCAGCGCCAGCAAGAGTAAGATAACCAGATAGAGCGCAAAGAAGGATTTAAAGAAAATTCCCCAACGGCGACTTTTGCGTTGCTCCGCGAGGGACGCAAAGGCCAAGCGTTCAAGCAGGCTTTGTTCCCATTTCTGGCGCGCCGTTTCTCGCTCCTGCGTTGCTGAAGACTCGTTGCTGATTTCACTCATGTGCCTGGTTCCTCGCTTGGTCGACTAACTGCACCCCATCGGCGACAAGGTGCACAATGTCATCTCGCTCTGACACTGCCAGGGATATCAGCGCGCCGCCGGCACAAGGGCCACCGGCACACGTCCCCGAATCCGGGTAGTACAGCGCACCATGTGTGGCGCAAATCAAAAATTCCCCGTCTATGTCGAAGAAATAGCCCTCTTTCCAGTCAAGTTCAATTCCCTGATGCGCACACTGGTTGAGGAACGCGTGAACACGGCCACGGTGGCGGATAGCAAAGGCCGGAAAGGTCTTACCGCCAATCTCGACGTCGAAACGCAGGCCCTTCTGGCCGTCTTTTAGTACCCGGCTGGCGCAGATGACGCCGTTTTCAGGCGCTGCCTCAACCATTCGCAGACCTCCGGAAATGAGTCGATGCACGCGATCGGGTCCTCTTGCAGCAAGCGTTTACGCTCATGTACGCCATAACTCACAGCCATTCCATCCATGCCAGCATTGCGTGCCATCTGCAGATCATAAATCGTGTCGCCCACCATCAGTGCGCACGCCGCCGTCAACCCTGTCTCATCTAGGATATCTTCCAGCATCCGTGGATGCGGCTTGGAGAAGGCCTCATCTGCACAACGCGTGG
>JBHICC010000077.1:0-6137 GCA_046759385.1 Acidiferrobacterales bacterium
TTGGTTCACATCAACGTGCACCCAAAGCGCATTCAGGCGCCACTCGAAGATTCGCGTCACCATGGACGTTTATACGGGCATCTAATGCATGACGCGGACAACGAGGCCACGGAGAAGCTCGCAGCCCTCGTGCTCGGTGGTAGCAAAACGGTAGCAACCGGGGACACAGCCTCGCAGGAAGACCGTAAGTCCTTGAAAGAAATGGAGGCTGGGGTCGGAATCGAACCGGCGTCCACGGCTTTGCAGGCCGCTGCATAACCACTCTGCCACCCAGCCCAAGGGGGTCTCAAATAAAAAAGGGGAAGCGGGTCTTTTCGTTATCGCCTTCCCCCTTGCAGAACTGGAGCGGGAAACGAGACTCGAACTCGCGACCCCAACCTTGGCAAGGTTGTGCTCTACCAACTGAGCTATTCCCGCCTAACGCAATTTATTGTAAGCAAGGCTTATAGACTGTCAACCCGAGCCCGAAAACGGGATCAATGGGGTCGTATCAGCTCCGGCCAGGCGGCCCGCAGATAGACAAACATTGACCACAGCGTGAAGGCAGCAGCGAGGTACAGCAGTAACTCGCCGGTGACGAATACCCAGAATGGTTTACCGAGCAGCAGCAGGGCGATGGCTACCATCTGCGCCGCGGTCTTGATCTTTCCGATAACGGACACGGCCACGCTGGCGCGTTTGCCCATCTCCGCCATCCATTCGCGCAGCGCCGACACCGCTATCTCACGGCCGATGATTACGAGCACAACCACAGTGAAGACCCGTGCGTCTACGACCAGAGCGCGCACCGTCTGGTCGGAGACCAGTAACAGCAGTGCCGCCGCGACGATCAGTTTGTCGGCGACCGGGTCGAGGAAGGCGCCGAAGGGAGATGATTGATTAAGTTGGCGCGCGAGGTAACCATCCAGCCAGTCGGTTATGGCAGCGAACACGAACAGGCCCATGGCTAGCGCATTCGCATGACGATAAGGCAGATAGTAGACGACGACGATAAGTGGTATCAGCAGAATCCTGAAATACGTAAGTATATTAGGTAGACTGAAGAGCACGATCAATTTCCTTGATGGTGGAAGGCGTCGTAAATACGCTGCGCCAACGCCGGGCTGATGCCCGGCACACGAGAAAGATCCTCGACGCCGGCACGCGCCACCTCACGAAGTCCGCCGAGCTTCTTGAGCAATGCCTGCCGGCGTTTGGCCCCTACCCCGGGAATCTCCTCGAGCGCGGAGCGCGTGCGTTTCTTGCCACGTTGCTGGCGGTGTGCCGTGACCGCGAAGCGATGCGCCTCGTCACGCACGTGCTGCACCAGATGGAAAGCGGGCGAGTCCGGCGGCAGCGCCAGCGCCTGTCGACGACCTGATGTGAACAGTTGCTCTTTTCCCCGCTTGCGCTCTCTACCCTTGGCGATGGCAACGAGTTTGACGCCTTCAACCTGCAACTCTTCCATAACAGTTTCTGCCTTAGCAAGCTGGCCTTTGCCGCCATCGATTAGCAGTACATCGGGCACCTTGCCCTCCCCTTCTTTAATGCGTCGGTAGCGCCGGGTCAACGCCTGCTCGATCGCGCCATAGTCATCCCCTGCCGGCACGCCATCGATGTTGAACCGCCGGTAATCGGACTTAATCGGGCCGTTACTGTCAAACACGACACTGGCCGCTACGGTTGATTCACCGAAGGTATGGCTGATGTCAAAACACTCGAGACGCTCTGGTATCGCCTCGAGTTGAAGTGCCTCTTGTAAGGCTTCAAATCGCTGCCTCAAATTTAACTGGCTCGCTAGATACCGGCGTAGCGCCTCCTCCGCGTTTGCTTGCGTCATCTTGGCCCAGCCCTTGACGACGCCACGTGCAGTCGCTGAGATCGCGATGCGGGCTCCCGCCTGCTCGGAAAACACACGCTCGAGCAAGGAGCGCTCCGGTATCGTCTTGCTGACGTACACCAGCGGCGGCATGGACTTGCCCAGATAGTACTGCGGCAGAAAAGCCGCGAGCACCTCGCTTTCTGTGGTGTCACCGCGAATCCTCAAGTAGAAGGTCTTGTCGCCTAGGTTCAGACCACCGCGGATGAAGCTCACCTGAATGCAGGCTGCATCATGCTTGGACGCTACGGCGATGACATCCGCATCTCCGGCCTCCCGAATGATGTACTGTCGTTCTTGTACCTTACGCAGTGAGGCGATGCGATCTCGGTAAAGGGCCGCCTTCTCGTAGTCAAGCGCGACCGCAGCTTGGTCCATGCGATCCACCATTTCATCGGTCACAGCCTGGCTGCGGCCTTCCAAGAACATGATCGCGTGCTGAACATCTTCGCCGTAGGACTTGGCATCAATCAACTCGACGCAAGGCGCCGAGCAACGTCTGATCTGATACTGCAGACAGGGCCGCGATCGATTTCGAAAGAAGCTGTCTTCACACTGCCGGATCTGAAAAACCTTTTGTAGCATTGCCAAACTCTCGCGTACCGCGGATGCTGAAGGGTACGGACCAAAGTAGCGCTCCCCTTCGATCTTCGGGCCACGATGAAATCCCAGTCGCGGAAACGCATGCGCGGACAAGGAGATGTACGGATAACTCTTATCGTCGCGCAGGAGCACGTTGTACCGCGGGCGCAGCGACTTGATCAGATTGTTCTCAAGCAGTAACGCTTCGCTTTCGGTTGCGTGACGGTCACATCGATGTCTCGTACAAGCTGTATCATCGAAGCGGTCTTAGCCGACAGACCGCTGTTACGAACGTAGCTCGCGACCCGCTTCCGTATGTCGCGCGCCTTACCGATGTATAAGACCGTGCCATCCTGGTCTAGCATGCGGTAAACGCCCGGTGTCGCAGGCAGATTTCTGGCAAGTTCCTTGAGGTCAGTCATCGAATCAAAGCAGCCGCTTTGCTTTAGCAAGGACACGGCGAAACATGAGCTTGGTTAGCTTTCCAGTCTGCGTGTTGTAGCGGCTGCAGTGGTAGGAATCCAGTAAATGCCGGTCTTGCGGCAGGCGGTGGTGGTGGCCATGGGCAAATTCGTAAGCCGATTGCCGCAACGCCAGGGCACGGATCACCGCACGATGTGCCACCGCACCCAAGGCTAGGATCACACCCCCGGGGGCCAATTCCTGGACCTCCGTTTCCAGGTATCGGTTGCATGTATTGACCTCGCTGGCAGTGGGTTTGTTCTCCGGCGGCAAACACTTGACGGCATTGGTAATGCGACAGTTTCGCAAAACCAGCCCGTCATCAGGGGCAGCTGAGAGCGGTCTACTGGCAAAGCCGTGCTCGTAAAGCGTTTGATAAAGCAGGATACCTGCGAAATCGCCGGTAAACGGGCGCCCACTGGCGTTGGCGCCATGCAGGCCCGGTGCAAGACCCACCACCAGCAGCTGGGCACGCGGATCACCGAAGGCCGGCACTGGACGTGCGTGGTACGAGGGGTATTGTCGGCGAACTTCCACTAGGTGTCGCGCTAGGCGTGGGCAGGCGCGACAACGGGGGTCAAAGCGAGGCATGAAGAGCTGTCGGTCTAAACTGGGGATTAATCGCGAGTCGTTTTGTGGACGCCGCATCCTAGCAGAAAGCTAGAAATTAATTTAAACATTTCACAAAAGCTATTGATTTTCCGCTATAAACTAGCTGTAACCCCGCGGCCCGGCAGCGACCGGACTGATCTAAGTCTAAACTGATACCCCTGCCGATACGGTGTCTCGTGGCGTCGGTTGCCTGCTAGAATGCGCCTCCCCCAGGGACACGATATTCGCGAATAGATCAGGAACATGAAGATTTCGGCCTTTGAGATCCGGGTAGGTAATCTGCTTGAGCACAATGGCAGATTGTGGCGTGTGTACAAGGTCAACCACGTGAAACCAGGAAAAGGCGGGGCTTTCATGCAGGTCGAGATGAAGGACGTTAGTGCCGGCACCAAGCTTAACGAGCGCTTTCGCTCTGAGGAGCGCGTGGAGAAGGCGCACGTAGAGAGCCGCAGTATGCAGTACCTGTATGAGGACGGTGACCATCATGTCTTCATGGATAACCAGACCTATGATCAGCTCATGCTGTCAGCAGGGGAACTCGAAGGCCAGATCGGTTATCTGCGCCCGGACACGGAAGTGCAGGTGACTTTTCATAACAATCAGCCAATAGGCTTGGAACTGCCGGCGACAGTCGTGCTCGAGGTTGTGGAGACGGAAGCTGTTGTTAAGGGACAGACAGCGGCCGGTTCCGGGAAACCAGCGAAAGTCGAAACCGGCCTAATGGTGACCGTGCCGGCCTTTATTAATGCCGGCGACAACATCAAGATCAATACCGAGACTGGGGAGTACGTAGAGCGCGCCTGACCGCGGGCCACTACCTGCAGACGTTCGTCCCATAGAAGATCGCCGCCATCTCTCGCTTCAGGCGCTGGGCCACTGCGCGCCTCTCCTGAGGCGTGAGATCGTCCTCGCTAGCCGCAAACAAGTAGTCGTCTAACTTGAACTCTTTCAACATCATCTTGGTATGAAAGATGTTCTCCTGATAGACGTTCACGTCGATTGCCTGATAGCGATTCAATACATCCCTGTCAATGAAATCTTGAATCGATGAGATCTTGTGATCGATAAAATGCTTGATACCTCTCACATCGCGCGTGAAGCCGCGCACGCGGTAATCCGTAGTCACGATATCAGACTCGAAGCTACGGATGAGGTGATTTAGGGCGCGCAAGGGAGATATCTGACCGCACGTGGCAACGTCGATATCGACCCGGAAGGTGCTGATCCCGTTATCTGGATGCTTTTCCGGATAGGTGTGTACGGTGATATGACTTTTGTCGAGATGCGCCACCACAGCCTCATTCATGGCAGCCGCGCGCTCGACAGCAGCTACGCCAGTCATCGGCTGTTCAGCAATTAACATTGTGACGCTCGCGCCTTCAGGCTCATAGTCCTGATGCGCCAGGTTCAAAATAGTGGCGCCGATGATCTCGGAAACTTCGGTGAGGATGCTCTTTAAGCGCTCGGAGTTATAGGCCTCATCGATGTAAGCGATGTAACCTTTTTGCTCTTCCTCGCTTTTTGCGTAGCAGATATCGTAGATATTAAAGCTTAGCGTCTTGGTGAGATTGTTAAAACTTTCGAGCCTTAACCTTTTAGGCCGGATTAGGTCCACTCACTTTCCTCCGCCAGAAGATCCCAACCGGTGTGACTGCATGGATGTCGGTCCCTGTCGATGCGCGCGTATTGTATACGCCTATGCAGCGCGGAAAAACCCCTCCTCGTACCTCGAGCATAGCCGTGTGCTGACATGGATCGATTCGCACGGTTTGCTTATTTATTGTGCAATTTAGGTGAGCGCGCTGACCATGTCGCGCGCCTGTTGGTAGTCCTCATCCGCCAGCAGGTCGGCGCGTCGTACTTCGTGACGTCCATGCATGCGCACCAGGCGCACGTGCGCCACCGGATCGTCCAGTGGCGCCAAGCCATCGAGGATTTGCTCGGCGGCAGCGGCATCGTGACACACGACGACGATGTCACATCCTGCTGCTAACGCCGAGCGCGCGCGATCCAGGGGGCTGCCAGCGCTGTTGGCGCCTGCCATCATCAAATCATCGCTGAAAATAGCGCCTTGAAAGCCTAAACGAGCGCGCAGTACGTCCTTAATCCAACGCTCGGAGAAACTGACCGGTTGTGAGTCGACGCTGGGATACACGACATGCGCCGTCATGACGGCCGCCAGCCCGTAGTGAATCATGCGTTCGAACGCCAACATATACTGGCTGTAGATATCGGCAAGATCCCGGCGATCAAACGGCAGCGTGTTGTGCGAATCCGCCGCTACACTGCCGTGGCCCGGGAAATGCTTCCCAGTCGCAGACATTCCCGCCTCGGTCATTCCGGTCATGTAAGAATGAGCCAGATCCGCAACTGCCTCGGGGTCGGCATGAAACGCACGATCCCCGATGACCGTGCTCAACCCTCGGTCCAGATCAAGCACCGGCGCAAGGCTCATGTCCACACCGACGGCGCGCAGCTCGGTCGCCATCAACCAGCCGCACGTCTGCGCAAGTCGTTTAGCGCGCTTGGCGTTTTCGTCGTAGACCTGTCCGAGCGCACGGGGCGTCGGCAACGGCGTGAAGTCCTTGCGAAAGCGCTGGACGCGGCCGCCTTCCTGATCGAC
>JBHICC010000078.1:0-5823 GCA_046759385.1 Acidiferrobacterales bacterium
GGCAGAATCTATGAAGCCGGTTACGCGAGATTTTTCTCTGGTGATTACTCAGTGAAAACGGGAATTTAAAGGACTGGCACGTACGCCGCACACTGCTGTTTCAAGAGCCTGCCGGGCGTCCGGTGCGCAGTTCCACTTCAAAACACGTGCCGCCACCCTTGCGCGGTACGCAGCGCACCTCACCACCGTGGTGACGGGCGATCTGACGCACGAGTGCGAGGCCGAGACCGATACCACCGTCGCTCAACTCACGCACGTCGGCCGGACGGTAAAAGGGCTCGAAGATGCGCTCCCGCTCCGCTTCGTGCACGCCCGGTCCGCGGTCGGCGACCACTAGCTTTACGGCTGATTCATTCAAGCGCTCCAATGTTGCGTCGATGGGGGTGCCCCGGCCGTGGCGGCGCGCATTTTCAAACAAGTTTCTGACTAGCCGGCGAAGCATGCGGCCATCGCCTTTAACGTTCAGCGGGACGCCGCCGACGTTGGCATCCACGCGCGCGCCTTCCTCCGCCAGCACCGCGAGTAGATCGACATCGTCAGAGTGCTCGAGCTCGTCGATCGCTTCCAGTCGGCTTGCGAGCAGGAGTTCATCGATGAGTTGGTCGAATTCAGCGATGTCCCGGGCGACGCTATCGCGTAGCTCGGGTCGTTCTTCGGCGGCGAGCAGCTCGATGGCCATCCGGATGCGGGTGAGCGGCGTGCGCAGTTCGTGGGAAGCGCTTGCCAACATCATCTGTTTAGCGTTCACAAGGCGCTCGATGCGCGTGGCGGCACGGTTGAAGCTCTGTGCGAGGTCGGCGACTTCGTCGCTACCTTCCACCTCGACACGGGCCGTGAGATCGCCGGCTCCAAGCTCGTCCACCCGCGCCTGCAGGCGTTCGAGCCGGCGGGTGATGCGCCGCACGACGGGATAGGCACCGATGGCGATGGCGATGCCCAGCAGGCCCAAGGTCCACAACAAGTATACGCGCCGATGATGATGGCGCACGGTCAGCCAGCGGCCGTCGGGAAGGCGCAAGGCGAACGTGGGTCCTTTACGGCCGCCTCGTACCCAGCCGCTTTGTGTCCGCTTGACGTCCACCGCCGTAAGCGGCTCGCCAGCGGCTGCCAATAGTGTACCGTTCGCATCGGCAACCGCGAGGTCCGCACCGAACTGTTCGGCAAGCCGGTCGAGTGCGGATTGCAGCTCGGCGACCGGCCGATCCGGACGCGGTAACATTTCGCTGAGCAGGGCAGCGGCCCCTTCGAATACGCGCTGATGTTCTTCATCCTGGGGCAGCAGGAACCAGGCAATAGCGGCGAGCACGCCGAACAAAACGATAATGCCGACAAAGGCGAGATAGATCTGCAGATAGAGCTTGCGCATCACGCCCCCCGGTCCTCGTCCTGGCTCTTGGCGAACACGTAGCCTGCGCCGCGTACCGTGATGATCCGGCGTGGGTGTTTCGGGTCGTCCTCGATCGCGGCGCGGATGCGCGAGATGTGCACGTCGACGCTGCGGTCGAACGCTTCCAGGTCCTCACCACGCACGCGATCCATGAGTGCCTCGCGCGACATGACACGGCCGACATTGGCGGCGAACGCGCACAACAGCTCGAACTGATAACTGGTTAGCGGCCGTGGTTCACCCTCCACGCGCACGACGCGCGCGTCCCGATCGATCTCGAGCCGGCCAAAACGCAGAGTTGTGGTGCGCCCTGAGGCGGGCGTACCGCGGCGACGCAGGATCGCACGAAGTCGCGCGAGGAGCTCGCGGGGATTGAAGGGTTTGGGCAGATAGTCGTCGGCGCCAAGCTCGAGTCCGACGATGCGATCCGTCTCATCGCCGCGCGCCGTAAGCATCAAAATGGGAACATCGAACTCGGCGCGAACGCGACGGCATACTTCGAAGCCGTCGAGATCCGGGAGCATCACATCGAGGATAAGCGCATCGAAGGGTTGCTGGCGCAAGAGCCTGAGGCCCTCAGTGGCGTTGGGGCGGGCCGTCACGTCAAGGCCGCGCGCGTCCAGGTACTCGGCCACCATTGCGGAGAGATCTTCATCATCTTCGATCATCAGGATCCGCTCAGCCACGTGGTTCGCCCCTAGTAAAGTCAATGGCCGGTGCGCGCGAGCGCACACAGCTTCATTCTACTCGCTCGCCGCCGTTTTGGGTCGCGAGGGCACCTCTTGTGGCGCGTCTGTATGGCTCGATTCATATCCAGCGACGAACTCTGGTCTTATACACGAGATACTCCTCTCCAAACTTGCGCTCGAGGTACGCTTCTTCGGGTCTTACGACACCGAACTCGATCACGAGCACGACTGGAATAAACAGCAGAAATATCCAAAGCGAGTTTATGACTGAAGCAAGCCCAAAATAAAGAAGAGAAAGCGACAAATAGGACGGATTGCGGCTGATCTTATATGCACCGTCGGTCGCGATCGCCGTCGTAGGCTTGCGAACATCAAGCGTCGTTTTTGCTCGACCCAGCGCACGCACAGCTGATATCGCCAGGGGAATAGAAGCAAGTATTAGCGCTCCACCGACCCATTTCTCCAGACTTTGCGGAAGCAAGTGAATCGGCACAACGAGATGGATCAATAATCCGACAGCGAAACCGGTTAGAAATACCAGCGGCGGTATGGCGATTACATCTGCTTTGTCGGGAGCGGGGCTTTGCACCGGAATTCTCCTAGGAAGAGACGTAGATTACGGAACAGAAGAGGGCTTTCGAATTGCCAAAACACAAAGCCCAAACAATTCGAAGCCCCCGGGGATTGAGTTTGCTGCGACCTCAGTGGCGATAGCGTTCGGCTAGCGCGATCAGCTCCGTACGCTGCTCCGGCGTCAAGACCTCGGCTGCATCGGCAATGGCCTGTACCACACGGCTCGATACTGCATCGGCCCGTTGTAGTCCGGTGCTACGGATCTGCTCAAGCGCCGCGCGGTCGATGATAGGCTGGCCAAAGACATCGCGAAAGGCCTGATGGCTAGTCCGATGTTCCGCGATAGCCGGTTGCAGGTCATTGAACGCATCCCTGACGATCATTTTCACCTGCTCGCGCTGCGCTTCGCTCGCATCGACGCGGCTCAAGGTCCAGTCAATCGCGAACTCGGCCCGCTCCATGGCGACGGCAGGGTCATGCATACCGTGGCGGAAGTGCCCACCGTGGTTGAGGGAGTAAGCGCTAATAGTGATCAAGAGAATACCGCTCAGCAAACCACCGACTAGCAGGCCGGTGAAAAACCCGTGGCGCGAGCGCCGCGTTTCCCTGTGCTTCGTGCGTTCCGATTTAACAGTGTCTTGGTTGCTCATGGTTTCGCTCCTTTAATTTAATTGCCGATATCGTCGCTCAGCTGCGACGCACGTAATACTAGGAGCGCCGGGTTTCTGCCGTTTGTCGCGAATGTAAAGTTTTGTTAAGCGACGAAGAGTAGAATGTCACCCGTGACAGGTTTCAAGTTCAAACGTGAAGGGAGGTGCTAGTGCCCCGTGAATCATCACGGACATGCTCGTGGCGCAGAGAGCCGGGCCTGTCGCTGGATGGATGTCCGTGATTATGATCGGCAAGTTCTGCTGATTCGTTCAAAGCTTGTTAGCTTTGCATTGTTGTTTGGCTAGGTATATATACATAGCCAAACGGCCAATTGTTGGAGCGAGAGTGTGTTATTCATATGAATATCAGTATCCACAGCCTCAAGGTAAGACGATGAGACACGAGTGTTGACATAGGACTTGAGAAGGTATATATACCTTCTCAAGTGCATGCCTACGCGTCTCCAAATTGCTCTACCCGACATTCGCGCTCTGTTCGACCAAAACGAGCAAGTAGTCTACCGCGAGTCCGACATCGCGCACCTCCTCGCTGCAGAAAAACGGGGGTGGAGGCTAGCCAAAAACACCACGGCACAATCCTTCATAAAGGACCTACTCCATAAGACAAAACTCAAAAAAATCGAACTCACGTCAAACGGGTACAGCAAAATAACACGCTATGTTTGGCGCATGGCGACACCCTATCAAATAGGGCTCTCCCTTAAAACTGATTCTTACCTGTCTCATGGTACCGCCGTATTTCTACATGGGCTGAATGATCAAATACCGAAGACTATATACGTGAACAAAGAACAGAGTCCTAAACCTGTTTCGTCCGCCCCTCTTACTCAAGAGAGTATCAAAAGGGCCTTTGCTAACCGGCAAAGAACATCCCGATATATTTTTTCATACGACGAACACCGTTACGTATTACTCAGTGGAAAGCACACCGAACGTCTGGAAGTTGCCGAAGTTACAGGTCCTTCTGGAGAGCTCCTTGACGCGACAAAGATAGAGCGGACTCTTGTCGACATTACCGTCCGCCCAAGTTACGCAGGTGGAGTCTATCAGGTACTCGCGGCCTATGAGGGTGCAAAGGACCGAGTCTCGATTAATACTCTCATCGCAGTCCTAAGACAGCTCGACTACAAATACCCTTATCATCAAGCAATCGGTTTTTACATGAAAAGAGCAGGCTACAGTAGGGATAAAATCGCTCGTCTAAGAAAATTTGGGCTTAGATTTGACTTTTACCTCGATTACAGTATGTCAAACGTGGCTTATGATGAAGAGTGGAGATTATTCTACCCAAAGGGGCTTTAGAGTCTCGATCTTCTGCACAATAGAATCAAAGTAAAAATCGAATCCTTTATCCTCCTCAGAAATCGAATCTCGCACGGCGGGCCACTCAGCAGCGTGAAAATCTCGCGTCTCTGATATCTTTCCTAACAGATAGAGCGGAACTTTCTTTGCTTGAAACATGCTTCTTATAAGTTCTAAGTTTTCTGGTTCAGATAAGTCAAGGTGTTCGGCTTCGATAATGCAATGAATATCGTAAAAATCTCTTGCGCGCGCTACTTTGTGAATTGTTGGTGTGTATTCAGGCATTTGCTGGCAAATTGCCCGCAACTTCTCAACTCCAATCATGAGAGGTGTATACACATAACAGGAGAAATACTCAACCTCGGCCTCAGTTTTCCCCTCGCAATATTCATACTTACTAATTTGTATTTTGAATTTTCGTGATCCAGTATGGGCGCCATCGACCGAAACAGATTGGCGTCTCATGTCTTCGAGCTTTCCTTTGACCTTCTCATATTTATCCCTCTCTATGAGCTTAAATTCTACAGTGTATCCACCCCAGGTTGGATCGTCTGTCAACTCGCTCGGCTTAGGTTCCATTCTCTCATCGAAAACCATGTAACCGTTAGCACTCAATCGACCCTGTAGTGCTTTAAACAATCTCGTTCTTGCGCCTTCAAGATTCTTAAAGTCACGACTCATCGAAAAATCGATGTCTAGCGACGCACGAGATCCGATGCCGTGAATCAAGTTGAGAGCGTTACCCCCTTTGAAAACCAGTGTTTCAAACAGGAAGTCATCCGAAACGACCGCGCTTACAATAAGCCGGCGTATTGTTGCGAGATCCATCGGTCAAACTTTTCTGTGCTAAAGATAGCAGGTGTTGAGTGCTTCTTATTACTCGCTGGTTGACACTTGCAGCTTCAAATCATGCGCTATCTTTGCACTCTATGCTGTCTCACCGTAGTCCTTCCAAAAGAGGGTCGATTTCTTCGAGGAACGCAAGGGCGATGTTGATGTCGGGCGTCATCTCGCGGTCTTCGGTCCACTCTGGAACTCGCTCACGCAGGGCACCATGAACACGTTCGAGCTGAGCGCTCGAGGTGAGTGGACGCAGCAGATCGATTCCCTGCGCGGCGGCCAGGAGCTCGATGGCGAGGATGTGTTGTGTGTTAGCGAGTACCTGTTGGAGCTTTAGTGCCCCCCACATGCCCATCGACAC
>JBHICC010000079.1:0-5520 GCA_046759385.1 Acidiferrobacterales bacterium
AAGCACCAGCGGACAGGATTCGCTAAGTCGCAGCCGCGGCGTCACCGAAACGCCTCGCCGCTCTAGGTCGTCAATCTCCTCGAATAAAGCAGGCGGGAAAACCACAACTCCGTTGCCGATCAGGCACATCACCCCATCGCGCAGAATGCCAGAGGGAATCAAGTGCAATATGGTCTTATGACCGTCAATAACGAGCGTGTGGCCCGCGTTATGTCCGCCTTGAAAGCGCACCACAACGTGTGCCCGCTCCGTGAGCAGATCAACAATCTTGCCCTTTCCCTCGTCCCCCCACTGTGTGCCGACGACAACGACGTTCTTGGCCATGACGTCTTAGCCTATTTTGAATTTGTCTTCACTATGGCCCAACCGCGGTCCCGCGGTACCAGCTCACGATCGCAACCCATCTCTTCTGCGGTCGCATCTACATCGGGTAGGCGCACCACGACACGCTCACCAGTATCACGCAGGCGGGTAATTTCAGCCCGTAAGTCCGAGTCGCCATCATAGGGTGCTAAGATCCCGTGTCGATTCGGGCCAGTTGCTGGCGAACGCTTCAGTAACAAACGAAGGTCTGCACCAAAGCCCGTCGCCGGCCGTGCGCGGCCAAAGGCTTTGCCAATCCCATCGTAACGTCCACCATGCGCAACGGCGCTGCCGTAGGCAGGCACAAACGCGGAGAATACGACACCAGTGTAGTACCGATAGCCAGTAACCTCCGCCAAATCGAAGTACAGTGGCAACTCCGAAACAGTTGCTTGCACGACTTTCGCCACCGCTTCGAGATTGTCTAACGCCTTCAGCGCCGGCGGCGGCGCAGCCTTTAGCTGCCTCCTAGACTCGACAAGAATCTCGGGTCCGCCGTTGAGCTTCAGCAATGCCATAAACATACGTTTACGTTCGTCATCGATCGGCGACCCCTCCAAGAGCGTTGCCAAGTCGGTCCCGGATTTCGCTTGCAGTGCATCGAGCAGGTCAGCCTCGTCCTCGTCAGACAGAGCGGCGTCGGCGGTCAGACCGCGGAATACGCCGATGTGGCCCAGATCAATGTGCACGTCCTCTATGCCGACAAGCCGCAATGTCCCCACCATCAAGCGTAAGATCTCGCCGTCACTCTCCGGCCCCGCGTGTCCGAATAACTCCGCGCCGAGCTGTAGCGGTTCTCGCGACCCCGCGATCGGATCGGGGCGGGTATGGAGCACCGGGCTCACATAGCATAAACGAAGCGGCGCTTGCCGTTTTAGGTAATGCGCGTCTATACGCGCCGCCTGCGGCGTGATATCCGGACGAATACCCATCAAACGGCCACTAAGCTGATCGGTCACCTTGAACGTCTGCAGATCCAGATCCCTACCCACCCCCGTGAGTAACGAGTCCAAGTATTCGATCATGGGTGGCATCACGAGCTCGTACCCCCATGAATCGAAAAGATCGAGGACTCTGCGACGCATGCCCTCCAAGGTCCGTGCCTCGGATGGCAATATCTCTTCGATACCTTCCGGCAGCAACCAGCGATCTTTTCTGGACATCGGTTTTGGCAGGAACTAATGGGGTCGCTACTGGTGACTTTAGTTGATGATGTACAGCAACAGAAGACCTAACAGCATGCTGGACAAGCCGGCAAAGCGCAGCGGTTGGTCCGGTAATTGACTAATCGTCAACAGTGTACGACGCATCGCGTCAGGATTGAGAAAGGGGAATATACCTTCAATTATCAGTAATAGCGCCAACGCAACTACCAAGTCATGCCACATGATCTTGGTGAAGTCAGCTCGGATCTTTCGTCAGCGCGGGTTTTTCAGGAACTTGAAGAACCATGCGCTCGGATCGAGGATGAGGACGTCCCCCTTGCCCCTAAAACTAGTTTGATACGCGTTCAGACTCCGATAAAGCGCGAAGAACTCAGGACTGCTACCAAAGGCCTCAGCAAAGATTGCTGTCGCCGTAGCGTCCCCTTCACCTCGGATGCGCTCAGCCTCGCCGTAAGCCTGCGCGAGCAAGATTTCACGCTCGCGCTCGGCAGCGGCCCTGATCTTCTCCGCTTCCTCGGCGCCCTGTGCGCGCAACTCCTTAGCGATACGTGCGCGCTCCGCGACCATGCGTTTATATACCGACTCGCTAACGTCCTCGGGCAGATCGACGCGCTTGATACGGATGTCCACGACCTCGACACCCAAGGTGCGCGCTTCTTCGTCTGCCTTCTGGCTAACGATTTTCATGATCTCTAGCCGATCGCCGGACACCACGTCTCGCACGTTGCGCTTACCGAATTCGTTAAGCAAATCGCTTCGAACTCGTTGCTCAAGCCGTCGCCTGGCTTCGTTCTCTTGGCCACCCAGAGACACCCAGTACTGCAAGGTATTGGCAATGCGCCATTTCACGAACCAATCGACGATGACGTTTTTCTTTTCTTGCGTCAAGAAACGCTGCGGCTCGGCATCCAAGGTCAAGATGCGCGCATCGAAATAACGAACGTCGTTGATGAAAGGGTATTTGAAATGCAAGCCGGGCTCGTCATCAGCGCGGATCACCTTACCAAACTGCACGACAATAGCCTTCTCTCGCTCATCGACCGTGTAAGCGATCGATAGCAAGGTGACGACGATTGCGACCGCAATCGCCACCAATGTGACCAGCCTAGCCTGGGACATCACTTTATTCCTCGCCTGCGCAGATCAGCGCGTCCGCGACCACGTGTGGTCGGCTGAGCTCCGCCGGTTTCCTCACCGCTGGCCGGCTGCTCGCTAGAGTCGCTGCTAGACCGCAAACCCTGCGTCACTATCTTATCCAGTGGCAGGTACATAATATTATTCCCACCCTCTTGATCGATGTAGACCTTGGTGGTGTTGGACAACACTTGTTCCATCGTCTCCAAGTAAAGACGCTCGCGAGTAATCTCGGGCGCCCTAGCAAACTCTTGCGCGATCGCCGTAAAGCGACGACCGTCACCCTCGGCGCGGGCGGTGACGCTGGCCTTGTAGGCTTCGCCCTCCTGGATCATGCGCGCCGCCGTACCGCGTGCGCGCGGGAGAATGTCGTTTGCATACGCCTGCGCCTCGTTCTTAAAACGCTGCTCATCCTCACGCGCTTTCACCGCATCGTCAAACGCGGCCTTCACCTGTTCGGGCGGCTGCGCCTTCTGCATTTTCGCGGTCGTGACGACAATGCCGGTCTTGTATCGATCTAAGATCTCCTGCAGCAGCGTCTGTGTCCTATTAGCGACATCGACCCGCCCTTCGGTAATCACGTGATCCAACGTGCTTTTGCCCACGATCTCTCGAATAGCCGACTCAGTGGCCTGTGCGATAGTAGTCTCCGGATTTTCCACGTTGAACTTGTAGTTAGCGGGATTGCTTATCCTGTATTGCACAGCGAATTCGATATCTACAATGTTTTCGTCCTCGGTCAACATGAGCGCTTCCTTGGGTACGTGCGTCACGCGTCCGGTGCGCTCATTGCTACGATAGCCGATCTCAATCGCGAAGACGTTTTGCACATCAACCTTTTCTACTGCCTCGATCGGCCAAGGTAAATGCCAATTCAATCCTGCCTCGGTGGTGTCTTGGTGCTGTCCAAACCGCAAAACGACGCCGCGCTCCGCTTGCTGAACAGCATAGAAGCCACTTGCCAGCCAGAGGCCGATCACGATCAGTAGGATGACACCGAAGCCGATACCACCTGCCTTTCCGACTCGGGCACCGCCAGGGCCACGGCCCTTGCCACCCCCGAACAGACCGCCTAAGCGGTTTTGAATGTTGCGTACGATCTCATCAAGATCTGGCGGACCTTGTTGGGGACCCCGTCGCGTTCCCCAGGGATCCTGATTACCGGAGTTTCCGTTACCGCCCGGTTTGTTCCAGGCCATTACATTCTCCTGTTAACGGGCAAGCGTAGTGCCGAGGGCGCATTCTAGGGTCATGAGCCGGTAGGGGCAAGGATCCCCGCGGAATCATGCAGCCAATAGTCGGTCCGAAAATCCGGCTGCTTCTCAAGCCAATCGATTTGTCGAGGCTCCACAGTGATGTCGAGCAGCCAGCCCCCGGTCTCGGTACTGCGCTCACGAAGCACGTGCAAGCGCTCATGCAGCCGCGCGCGTAGGCGGCCCGCCTCGGGCGGGAGCTTAAGCTGTCGTCGTAGGCGCCCACCTTGGAAGCGCTCCGCAACGGCGTCTAGCAATAGCTCGATGCCGTGACCCGTTCTCGCAGACAGCCACACTTTGCCCACTCGCCCATTGGCGTCACGCTCTATACGAGGTGATTGTCCAGTCTGATCGGTCTTGTTGAACACCAGTATCTGTGGGAGATGTTCTGCGTGAATCTCAGACAACACCTGATTAACGCGCGCCATACCGTCAACCCGATCGCCATTGCTAGCGTCGACGACGTGCAATAAAAGATCTGCCGCAACCACCTCTTCTAACGTCGCCTTGAACGCGTCGATAAGGTCATGGGGAAGCTGGCGGATAAACCCCACGGTGTCCGCGAGAATCACACTCGCGTTGCCGGGGAGGTCGACACGACGCATCGTTGGGTCGAGCGTCGCAAACAGCTGGTCTGCAGCGTAAACCTCTGAGCCTGTGAGCTGGTTGAAAAGTGATGATTTGCCGGCGTTAGTATATCCGACCAATGACACCGTCGAAATCGGTATCTTATGGCGTGATTTGCGGCGGATGTTTCGCTGCGTGCGAACTTTCTCCAGACGACGATGGAGCCGCTTGATGCGCGCTCGGACCAAGCGTCGATCCGTTTCAAGTTGCGTTTCACCCGGGCCGCGCAGCCCAATTCCGCCTTTCTGACGCTCTAGGTGTGTCCACCCTCGGACCAGTCGCGTAGATAAGTGCTCAAGTTGGGCCAGTTCAACTTGCAGCTTTCCCTCGTGGCTACGAGCACGCTGCGCGAAGATGTCGAGGATCAGACCCGTACGATCCAGCACTCGGCAACCAATCGCGCGCTCGAGGTTGCGTTCTTGCACCGGGGAGAGCGAATGATTGACCAGGACGATATTGGCCCCGCTGCGCCGAACCGCGGCCTGAACTTCTTCGACTTTTCCCGACCCGATGAAAGTGGCCGGATCGATCCTACGTCCGCGACCGACGACGGTACCGCACACCTCCGCGCCGGCGGACTCCGCGAGCCGACAGAACTCAGCAGCTTGCTCGGATCCGTCGTGCTGGGATAAATGAAGAGAAACCAGGAGTGCGCGCTCGGCCGCAGCCGAGCTCCGGCTCGCGCGAGTGTCCGGACTATTCGTTTCCAGGCCCTTTATCGGAATCCGAGTCTTCGTCGCTATCAAGCTGAAGCTTGACGGCACGGCTAGGCACGACGGTCGAAATCGCGTGCTTGTAGATCATCTGACTGACCGAGTTTCGCAGCAACACCACAAACTGGTCGAAGGACTCTATCTGGCCCTGCAGTTTTATCCCATTGACCAAGAATATCGACACCGGAACATGTTCCTTGCGCAACGTGTTCAAGAAGGGGTCTTGTAGTGCTTGCCCTCTTTGCTGACTCATGGCCGTTCTCC
>JBHICC010000080.1:0-5485 GCA_046759385.1 Acidiferrobacterales bacterium
CGGCATAAGTAGAGGGTTCAGGTTGTTTTTCCAAGACATTGATACTGCGGAGACAAACGTCGGGGACTATGAAACAGATACGCGCGGGGCTGGTATTTTCTTCGGTCTCCCAATTGGCGAAACTCGCCGTATCCGGTTAGGGGGCGATCTGGAGCGTACAGAGATCGGTGTCGACGCAGACAGCGCGCAGGTGGCGCAAGATTTTGTGGCCGAGAACGGGCCTGAGAACGACGTGCTGAAAGCAACGCTCGCGTGGTCGCAAGATACGCTTAATCGCGCAATTTTCCCCACCCGTGGCACGATCCATCGCTTAAGTGGTGAGATTGCGGTACCTCCTAGCGACCTGGAGTACTACAAGATCAACTACCTAACCGCGCGATATATGCCGACCAGTCGGCAGACGGCGTTGCGTGCACGCGGAGAAGTGGGCTTCGGTGATGGGTACGGGGACACGTTGGAGTTACCCTTCTATGAAAACTTTTTTGCTGGCGGCGCGACTAGCGTGCGTGGCTTCGCGTCGCGCACCCTAGGGCCACGAGACACGGCGCCACCGTTTGATCCAATCGGTGGGGATAAGCGGCTGTTGGGCAACTTAGAATGGTTCTTTCCTGTGCCGGGCCAGTCGCGCAACCAAGGAATGCGCATGAGCCTGTTCCTGGATACGGGCTGGGTGTGGGGCCCTGACGAAAAGGTGGACCTATCGGAGTTGCGTTACTCCACCGGATTGGCGTTTAATTGGCTGAGTCCGGTCGGACCTCTGGCGATCATTATCGCAGTGCCTTTGAACGACGAGCCAGTAGACGACACCGAGACGGTACAGTTCACTTTAGGCACGCCTTTGCGATAGGGGGGTAGAACAGATCTTGGACAAGAGGACGTTTTTGTATGTGTTGATGGCGTGGCCACTATTTGTTGGCGTGGGTCTAGAGCCAGATGTGGCCAGAGGCGCCGACATCAAGATCGGCTATGTGAATGCTGTAAAGGTAATCGAACAAGCGCCACAAGGCGAGGCAGCGTTAGAAAAACTGCAATCTGAGTTTGGGCCGCGTGATAAGAAGCTGGTAACGATGCAGCAAGACATAAGAAAGATGGAAGAGGAGCTGGAGAAAAATTCGCTTGTCATGAAGGAAACGGAGAAGCGTGCGCAGGAACGCAAACTACTGGTGTTGAAACGCGATCTTCGGCGCGCCACCCAAGAGTTCAGAGAGGATTACAACATGCGCCGAAATGAGGAGCTGGCGGCACTGCAAAAGATTGTGCAGCAGGTCATTATCGAGATAGCCAAGGAGGAGAACTACGACCTGATCCTTCACGAAGGCACGATCTACGCCAGCAGTACCATCGATATCACGAGCAAGGTCCTGCAAAAGCTTAGTCAGAGAGCGCAGAAAAAGTAATGATTAAGCTTTCCGAGCTTGCGAGACGGTTTGGTGGCGAAGTTTACGGAGACCCAAACGTTGAGATTGATGGTGTTGCTAGCCTAGCAAGCGCAGGACCACGAGACATAAGCTATTTCGCCGACAAGAGATACGATCATGTGCTCAAGACAACCACGGCCGGCGTCGTACTGCTTGGAGAGCAAGACGCTGAGCGATTCACTGGGAATGCCTGGGTGGTTGAAAATCCACGGCTCTGTTTTGCTAGTATCGCCACACTGTTGCACCCACGCGCGCCTTTTCAACCTGGCAAACACCCGATGGCCTCTGTCGATCCGACAGCGACGGTTGCGAACAGCGCTTGGCTTGGACCCCACAGCGTAATCGAGGCGGGCGCAGTCATCGGTGAGGACGTTTTTCTTGGTTCGACATGTCACGTTGGAGCGCGAGCCCGCGTCGATAAAGGTACCTGGCTCACTGTACGGGTGGTCATCGGACATGACTGCACGATCGGCGAGAACTGTACTATTCATCCGGGCGCCGTGATTGGCAGCGATGGCTTTGGCTACGTCAGCGATGGTCAGCGATGGGTCAAGGTTCCGCAGATAGGGGGCGTGCGCATTGGTAATGACGTTGAGATTGGCGCTAACACCACCATCGACCGCGGCACACTAGACGATACCGTCATCGGGGACGGGGTAAAGCTAGACAACCTCATTCAGATCGGACACAACGTGTGTGTTGGCGATTATACGGCGATGGCCGCCCAAGTCGGGGTGGCCGGGAGCACTCACATTGGCAAGCACTGCACGATCGCTGGGCAAGCCGGAATCAGCGATAATCTCGAGATTGCCGATGGTGTCCATATTACGGCAAGATCGCTGGTCACCAAGTCGATTACGCAATCCGGTGTCTATTCGTCGGGCTTTCGGGCGCAGCCCGCGGCCAAGTGGAGGCGTAATGTGACGCGGTTCTCGCAGCTCGATGACATGGCAAAGCGTCTTCGGCTGCTTGAGCAGGAGGTTCAGCGGCTTTTGAAGTGAGGATAGTTTGAGCGACTTCGATATCGAAAAGATATTTCAGTACTTACCGCACCGATATCCGTTCTTACTCGTGGATCGCATCATTGATTACAAGCAAGACGAATTATTGACTGCGATCAAGAACGTCACCATTAACGAGCCCTTTTTTCAAGGACACTTTCCGCACTATCCGGTCATGCCCGGTGTGCTGGTCATCGAAGCGATGGCTCAGGCCGGTGGTATTCTGGCCTTCAGGAGTCTCGATGTGTCACCGGACTCAGGCAGTACCATTTATTTGGTTGGCGTGGACAAAGCGCGCTTTAGGCGCCCAATTGTTCCAGGCGATCAGCTCAGGCTAACAGTGTCGGTAACGCGCAAGGTAAAGGGAATATGGAAATTCGATGGTACCGCGCACGTCGGCGATGAGCTCTGTGTGAGTGCAGAACTCATGTGTACTTACAGGGAACTCGCTGAGTGATTCATCCGCAGGCGATTATCGATCCAGGGGCGAAGCTAGGAAAGGAAGTACACGTCGGTGCGTATTCGGTCATCGGCACTGACGTCGAAATAGGGGACCATACTTGGATCGGTCCACACGTCGTGGTAAGCGGCCCCACCAGGATTGGTCGCGACAACAGAATCTACCAGTTTTGTTCCATCGGCGAAGCGCCGCAGCACGTTGACTATAGCGGTGAGCGGACACGATTGGAGATCGGCAATGCAAATATAATAAGGGAGTACTGCACGCTGAACCGCGGCACGGCGGAAGGCCATGGGGTCACGCGAATTGGCGATAACAACTTCTTCATGGCATACGTTCATGTGGCCCATGACTGTATCATCGGTGATCATACAATATTCGCTAACGCGACGAGTCTGGCAGGTCACGTAACAGTCGGGGATTTTGCGTTTCTAGGCGGGTTCACGATCGTGCATCAGTTCTGCCATATCGGCGCGCATTGTATGACCGCGCTCGGAACGATAGCGTTCAAAGATATCCCCCCGTATGTATTGGCGGCCGGTAACGCTGCTGTGCCTCATAGCATTAATACGCGTGGCTTGAAGCGGCGGCGGTTCTCGCCGGCGGCCATCGCAGCGTTGCGCGACGCCTACAAAATCATCTATCGCTCTGGGCTCCAGCTTAGTGAAGCACTGGCCAAGCTGGAGGCCAGCGAGCACGAGGAAGTTCGAAACCTAGCTTCGTTTATTCAATCATCTGAACGCGGCATCATCCGGTAACGTGGCGGCTCGACGCAGACCAGTCAGAATTGGCATAGTCGCGGGGGAGGTGTCCGGCGATCTGCTCGGAGCTGGTCTCATACGGGCGCTGAAGAAGCGTCTCCCTGAGGTGCGCTTTGAGGGTGTCTGCGGCGAGCGCATGGAAGCGGAAGGTTGCCGAAGCATGTTTCCGATGGAATGGCTCTCTATCTTCGGGCTGGTGGAGGCCGTTGGCAAGTATCCGCAGATTCAGTGGATGCGACGGGACTTGATCAAGCATTTCCTGAGTGATCCACCGGACCTATTCATAGGCGTCGATGTCCCGGATTTTAATCTGGGTTTGGAAAAACGCCTGCGGAGAGCTGGCATAGCGACGGTACACTACGTTAGCCCCACGGTGTGGGCATGGCGCAGTTACCGCATCCACAAGATCAAGAAAGCGGTCGACCGTATGCTGACCCTGTTTCCTTTTGAGGCACGCTATTACGAACAACATCAACTGCCGGTTACGTTTGTCGGACATCCGCTTGCCGATCAAATCGATGACAGCGTCGACCAAGTAAGCATGCGAGGACGGCTGGGTCTGCCTAAAAAAAATGCCACCGTCATCGCCCTGTTACCGGGCAGCCGTGCTAATGAACTGAAGAGACACGGCCGTCTGTTCGTGGAAACGGCGCTCTGGCTGTATCGCCGCAATCCGACGATGCATTTTGTTGTGCCTTTGGTCAACAGCGATATCCGAGCAATGTTTGAGGATGCGATAGCAGCAAGCCGCGCAGAGGATTTGCCGATCACTCGGCTCGACGGCCAGTCGCGTGACGCCATGGCGGCGGCCGACGTAGTCCTGCTTGCATCCGGCACGGCGGCGCTAGAAGCGGCGCTATTACGCCGGCTCATGGTGGTAACGTACAAGGTTTCCTTGATCACCTATCTGCTGATAACGAGTTTCGCCCATGTGAAACTGTTCTCCCTGCCAAACAATCTGCTTGGTCGTGAGGTGGTACCGGAGCTCATACAGCAGGATGCAGTTCCTGAGAAATTAGGCACAGCCGTGGAGTATTACCTAACCCATCCTGAGAAGGCGCAGTCAGTGGGTGAGGAGCTCCGCGAGATTGGCGTGCAACTGCGCAGAAATGCTAATGAACGAGCGGCGGAGGCCGTATTGGAGGTATTGAAGACACAAAGCGGGCGTCCGTAAGCGCATGATTATG
Organism: Acidiferrobacterales bacterium; assembly: GCA_046759385.1. GTDB lineage: Bacteria > Pseudomonadota > Gammaproteobacteria > Acidiferrobacterales > SPGG2 > JBHICC01. The sequence continues at coordinate 4,828 of JBHICC010000080.1, forward strand.
TGGGTCGCAGGCGTTGATGAGGCCGGGCGCGGACCGCTGGCTGGACCGGTGCTAGCGGCCGCCGTGGTGCTCGATCCGAGTAGACCGATTGAGGGTCTAGCTGATTCGAAACTGCTCGCCCCGCGGCGTCGCGAGGTTTTAGCCGACGTAATTAAGGACCGCGCCCGTTGTTGGGCTATCGGGCGAGCGGATGTGGGAGATATTGACCGCCTCAACATTCTGCAGGCCACGTTGTTGGCGATGCGTCGTGCCGTCGAGGCGCTGGTGCCACGGGCCGACATGGCGTTGATTGATGGTAATCGTGCGCCGTCGCTACACTGCCTCGTTCACACGGTTGTCAGAGGTGACGCCACGGTACCTGCGATTTCAGCGGCCTCGATTTTGGCGAAAGTCGCGCGCGATGCGGAGATGCGGGCGTTAGATGCGCAGTTCCCGGGATACGGTTTTGCCCAACACAAAGGCTACGCAACGCCGGGGCACCTGTGTGCGCTGCAGCGCTACGGTGTGAGCCCCGTGCACCGGTGCAGTTTTGCGCCGGTGCGGCGCTTACTCACCCGCTGACAGAAGAGGGATCTTCAATCATTCTCAATTTAAAACAGCGTGTTATGGATGTTACCTAAGGTATGTTCTAGTTATCTCTCGACTACAGTGGCGGCCA
>JBHICC010000081.1:0-5453 GCA_046759385.1 Acidiferrobacterales bacterium
ATCACGTCAATTCTATAGGATACCGAAAGGCTCGACGCGTTTGGACTTTCTGGCGTGTTTTCCGCCAGACCTCGATCCTGCCGACGCGATAGGCGCTGTCGCCGGCGAGGAGGGGGCGGTTCTCTTTTCAAGTGTCGAGGTGAAGAGAAAATACCAAACTAGCATGTTGCGATTCGAGTCTACGGGCTTGGTCGTACAGCCGTTCAAACCGGTTCGCTTTGCGACGTCCGAGCGCTTTCAGACGGCCACGGCGGATCTTTCCGGACGAAAGGCTTATCTCGCGAAGCAAAATGAAATCTATGTTGCTGACGTCTCGGGCTCGAGTGAACCGGCAACCTTGAGGCTGCTCGCGCGGATCGAGACGGCGAAACGGTTAGACTACCTAGAATTCGACACGACGCAGCAGCGATTGCTCGCCTTAGACACGCAAGGGGGGCAGCTTTATATCGTAGACATGCAAACAGCCGTACGGCAACCGCGTTTGGCGGCAAGCGGCCTGGGCTGGCCAACCGATATCAAAGCGCATCCCAAGAGCCAGGCGCTCTACGTGGCGGACGTAAAGGGTAAAAAGATTTGGCGTCTAAGTTGTGACGTTAATGCGTGCACAAAGCCTGTGGTGTTCTCGCGTAGTGATGCGTTCCGCGCACCGCGGGAAGTGGACATCACCAGTGACGGGGCGATCTGGGTGACTGACTACGCCGCCAACAGCCTTTTTGTCCTTGGCTCGGATGGCACTGTTCGTCAAACGATTGCTTCTTTCGATTAGACAAAATTGACAGATTGATGATACACAGTGCAGTCTTTTACTTTGTCAAAGGTACGCTCAAGAAGAATCAAGTTTACATTTCTACTTAACTAGAAAGATCTGGGCTGTACGACCCGGCAATCGTCAATACGTTTTCTGTCTTGACCACCACAACAAAGAGCACCCATCATGGCTGGACAAATCGACTCTCGCGATAGCTATTACGCGCCTTGGGAAAAGACCTTCGGTCGAATCCTCACGCCGTTCGAAGAATTTATTCATAACCAGATTTCGGGCAGCGTTGTGCTTATCGTCTGCGCCGTGATCGCGCTTGCGCTGGCCAACAGCCCGCTGGCTGATGCGTACGACCATCTGTTGCACACGCGCATCACGCTTAATCTGGGTTTCTGGACCTTGGATCACACGTTGCATCATTGGATCAACGACGGCCTCATGGCCGTTTTCTTCTTTTTCGTGGGGCTTGAGATCAAGCGCGAAGCGGTGGTCGGACAACTGCGCGATGCGCGCGCTGCGGTCGTGCCGGTGGTGGCCGCCATCGGCGGCATGGTGGTGCCGGCGCTTGTCTACACGCTTTTCAACTTCGGCGGTCCCGGCGCGTGGGGTTGGGGTGTGCCGATGGCGACCGACATTGCGTTTGCCCTGGGTGTCCTGGCGCTTCTCGGAAGCCGGGTACCCAGAGCCTTATTCGTGTTTCTGGTCACCGTGGCGATCGTAGATGACTTAGGCGCCGTCTCCGTCATCGCGATTTTCTACACCGACCAAATCGTTTTCGGTGCGCTCGGGTTTGCGCTGGTCTTCCTGGCGATCCTGATCGTGCTCAATCTCGCCGGCATTCGCTCTCCCGTGCCGCATTTTGCGGTCAGCGTTCTGCTCTGGGTAGCGATGCTCGAGTCGGGCGTGCATGCCACCATCGCCGGCGTGCTGGCCGCTTGGACCGTACCCGGCCGCCCCAAGCTCGAGCCTAAACGCTTTAGCCGAAACGTACGCAAGCTAATGGACCGTTTCGACGAACTCGACCGCGGTCGCAAGACGATGATCCACAACGAGCAGCAACGCGCGATCGTCCAAGCGATCGAGACCGGTATACACAAGGTCGAGTCACCGCTACAGCGTCTGGAGCACGACCTGCACCTGCCGGTGATGTTTCTCATCGTGCCGCTGTTCGCGCTGGCCAACGCGGGCGTGCCGATCGATTACACCAAGCTCTACGACGTACTCACCAAGGACCCCGTGACTTTCGGTATCGTACTCGGCTTGATCTTGGGCAAGCTCATCGGTATCGCGGGTGGGGCTTGGCTAACCGTCAAGCTTGGCTACGGTCGACTGCCTGACGAATGCAACAACATGCACATGGTCGGTGCCGCGTTGTTGGCCGGCATTGGCTTTACCATGTCCATCTTCGTCGCCGAGCTCGCCTTCCGCGAGGCACCGGAACTGCTCATCTCGGCGAAGACGGGTATCCTTTTCGGCTCCTTAACGGCCGGTGCGGTGGGTTACTTTATTCTGCGAAAGCAGGGAGAAGGTGCGAGCACAAAGCGCAGGAAGACTAAACGAAAGTGACGGCAAGGCTTCACGGCGTGACGCGTCTTATGGCTAGCTTTCAAGCTAGCCGCCGATTCCGACAAGATCACGATCGAACTGTGCGGTGCGTATGAGCGCACCCGGCACGGGCAGTGTAGCCAGGCCGTTTCGCACCGTCTGGACAAACCCCGTCGAGCCGCAGACATAGACGTGCGCAGGCGTGCCGAGGTGCGCTAAGGTGTTGGCGAGCATCGCTCGATCAATGCGCCGCGCGTAACCACCCCAACTCGCCGGTTGCTCTTCCGTTAAGGTATACAGCACCGTAAGTTGACTTTCGGTCGCGCTGCGGTGATCGAGCTCTTCGCGATAGATGACATCCTCCAGAGAATTTACCGAGTAAAGCAAGAGCGCCGGTATATTAAGGTCGACGTTAGCTCGGTGCCGCAGCATTGACATCATCGGAACGACGCCTGAGCCTCCTGCGATAAGCAGCAGCGGGCCGCCCAGAGCGGTGGACCACACAAAATCCTCTCCCAGCGGCCCCTTTAGCGCGATCGTATCGCCCGACTGTAATCGCCCATGAAAGTAGCCGGCCAGCGCGTCGTCTGGATTCCACTGAATCGTTAGCTCGATAACGCCTTCGGCTTCGGGTGCGGAAGCGATGGAGAAGCTGCTCGTCGGCAAATTTGACCCAAGCGCGCTCAGGCGCACATCGACGTGTTGACCCGGCATGAACTTTTTCCATTCGCGCAACCGCAGGGTGAACGTTTTGATGCCCTCGGTTTCGACTCGTATTCGTTCCACCGTCGCACCTTGCCACAAAGCGCTATCATGCTCGGTGCAACGCGCGCTGTTCACGGGTCTATACATGTCGGTACGATTTTTCATGAATGTCGTCGACTCAACGTAGCTCAAGCCCTTCAACGACAGCATCGACCACTTGCTCGATCGGTTGATCAACCTTAACGGTGATCGCTTCCAAATTACTGGGCGCTTCCAGCGCATCGAACTGACTTTTCAGCAAATGCTCGCCTTTAAAGAAATGCCCGACGCGGGCCTTCATTCGCGTGAGGATCAACTCGTAGCCGCCGCACAGGTAAACAAAGACTACGCGCTTACCTAAGCCTTGCGATAGCATCTTGCGATGGCGACGCTTTAGCGCGGAACAGGCGATGACAGCACTGTTATCACTACCTAGGATATCGTGCGCCAGCTTGTTAAGCGTTTGCAGCCAACCTTGCCGGTCCGCATCGTTCAGCGGCTCGCCGCGAGCCATCTTGTCGATGTTGGCTTGGGGGTGATATTGATCGCCGTCATGGAAAACAATTCCGAGGCGTTCGGCAACCGCTTCGCCAACGGCGCTTTTACCGGAGCCGGACACGCCCATCAGCACGTATACCCGATTCGTAGCGCCCATGCCAAAACCGGCCTAGATCGCGCCTAAGAAAAGGCCGCTCCCGTGAGGTAGACTTCGGCGAGGAAGACGTCCGTGCGGCGTTACCCGCCTTGGGTAAAGTGATGCGGCACATTGGGGCAAAATGGTTTTCGTTACTCTGAGCATCGCCGCAGTCTAGCAGCGCGAAAGGGCGCGAGAAAAGGGTTGCGCCTACGCGTAACAAGAGAGGCTATCGATCCTTTGTCTGCGAATAGGAGTTGTTTCATGCCACAACAGACTGAACTTGTTATCGATGCCAAGGCGACATTGGGGGAAGGTCCGATATGGGATGGGGACAGGCAGGTGCTTTATTGGATCGACATAGAGGAACGTGAACTACACATCTATGATCCTCGACTCGATGAAGACCGCCGAATCGATCTGCCCGAACGCCCAGGAACGGTAGTACCGCGCCAGTCGGTCGGGCTAATGCTGGCGCAAGAAAACGGATTCGCCAGTTTCGATCTGGAAACTGCGCAGGTGACAGTGATCATCGATCCCGAGCGCGACACGCCCGAAAACCGATTCAACGACGGCAAGTGCGACCCACAAGGGCGCTTTTGGGCCGGTACGATGAGTCTTAATAAATCCGAGCCGACCGGCAGCCTGTATCGTCTGGACCCGGATCTCTCGGTACACAAGATGTGCGCGGGCCTTACGATCTCCAACGGTATTGCCTGGAGCCGCGACCAGTCGACGATGTATTACATCGACACGCCGCAGATGTGCATTCACGCCTATGACTTTGAGCCGGCAACGGGGGAGATTAGCAACAAGCGCGTGGCCGTCGCGATCCCCGAGGACGCTTCTTCGCCGGACGGTATGACCATTGATGTCAATGACAAGCTATGGGTCGGCCACTATGGCGGCGGCCATGTCTGTTGTTGGGATCCACAAACTGGTAAGCGATTGGACCGAATCGAATTGCCGTGTCCCAACGTAACCGCCTGCGCGTTCGGCGGACCAAACTTGGATGTGCTTTATGTCACCACAGCTAGAGCTGGCATGGATAAAGCGGCGTTGGCTGAGGCGCCGCTAGCAGGGGGGCTGTTTCGGGCGCAGCCCGGGGTGACAGGGGTCGCCGCTTTCGCGTTCGCGGGATAATTCTTTATTAGTTACTCAACTACGCTATAGATCAGCCACCCTCCCGAAACTCGGGGTATAAGGTCATGCCCCCATCCACATAAAGCGTGACACCGGTAACGTAGTCCGAATCATCGGATGAAAGCCACACCGTGGCGCGCGCAATATCAGATGTCTCGCCAACCCGGCCATAGGGGATTAACGTAAGCAGGGCGGCTTGCGCCTCGGCCGTTTCCCACGCTTCCCGGTTAATGGGGGTCTTAATCGCCCCTGGAGCAACAGCGTTAACGCGGATCTTGTGCTCGGCAAGTTCCTGCGCCATTGTCTTCATCAGCAGCGACACACCCCCTTTGGACGCCGCGTAGTTAGCATGGCCCGCCCACGGAATAAGGTCATGCACCGAGGACATGCAGATGATCTTGCCGGCGGAGGAGGATAACTCAGGCACCACGCCGCGACGCATAAATTCCCGCACCGCTTCACGCGCACATAAAAACTGTCCCGTGAGGTTAACCTTGATCACAAATTCCCAGTCGGCCAGGCTCATCTCGTGCAAGGCGGCATCCCGTTGCAGGCCGGCGTTGTTAACCAAGATATCGATGCTGCCGTAAGCCTCGCACATTTGCCGAAACATCGCCTGCACTTGAT
>JBHICC010000082.1:0-5438 GCA_046759385.1 Acidiferrobacterales bacterium
TGCCTTGCCTTCGTGCTGGGCCGTCTGTCGGGCCATCAACTGTGCGGTCTGCGGCAGTCCAGCGAGATCGGCCTCGTCGGTGAGCACGAGCTCCCATGCCTGGGTGGCATCCAACACATTGTCTTGAAAACGATTGCTCAGACTTGCAAGTTGCTTTTGGATTTCCTTGAAACGCTGCTTGCGTGCACCGTCGAGCTGGGCACCGTTTAGGCGAAAATCGCGCAATGCATTGTCGAGGATTTTCCTCTGCGGTGGCTCGAAGCCATTGGATTGTGCCGCCTCGGCGATTTTCTTGAGGCAGCGATAGAGTCGCTCGTCCTGAGCAAGCTCCGTGCGATACTCGCTGATCCATGTTTGACCATCATTGAAAACCTGGCGCAGTGCCGGCGTGTTTCTCACCGCATTGAGATGAGAGGCAGGCGACCACATTCGGCTCAAGCGTTCGTCCATGTCTTCGAGAGGCTGCACAAAGTTGTCCCACGTTGGACTAGAGATCTTAAGTAGCTGCTCACGCGCCGCGCGGTTCTCCGACAGTACACAACCAAGAGCGGGGAGCACGTGCTCAGCGCGGATCGCGCTGAACCGCGGCAGGCCAGAGAGATCAAGCAATGGGTTCGCCTGGTCGTCGGCGCCTTGCATCAACGTCCACAATAACCGGCAACGGGCCGCATAATCTAGCACGTCCTGCTAAAATTCAGTACACACTAGGCGGGCGTGTTCCAATCCTTAAAGACCAGCGATCGATGGCCAAGCATTATGACTTACTCGTGATCGGCGGTGGCAGCGGCGGCATCGCGGCCGTGCGGCGCGCGGCAGGCTATGGCGCCAAGACCGTCGTCATCGAGGCTGGCCGCATCGGCGGCACCTGTGTTAATCGCGGGTGTGTGCCAAAAAAAGTCATGTGGAACACCTCACTTATCGCCGAGATCCTTCACGACGCAGGTGATTACGGATTTGACGTCAAACTGGGACGTTTCGACTGGTCAACGATCAAAGAGGCGCGCGATGCCTACATCAGCCGACTTAACAGGATTTACCATCGTGGGCTCGACAGCTCCGGTGTCGACGAAGTCACTGCCATGGCAGCATTCCGCGATGAGCGTACGGTGGTCGCCGACGGTAGTGAATTCACGGCTGAACATATCTTGATCGCCACCGGATCGGTGCCCGAAGTGCCCGCCGTACCCGGCGCAGAGCACGGTATTACGAGTGATGGCTTCTTCAAGCTGCAGGTGCAACCGCAGCGTGTGATGATCATCGGTGCCGGTTATATCGCCGTCGAGTTTGCTGGTCTGCTAAATGCACTGGGCTCGGAGGTATTCTTGCTGTTGCGCAAAGAGGTGTTTCTGCGGCGGTTCGAAACCACACTGCGTGAAACCCTCATGGATGAAATGCAAAGGGCCGGCGTGCATATCCTATCGTGCCGGGAGGGCGAGCGCCTCGAGCGGGACAGCGACGGCACGTTGAGCGTTCACACCAACGAGGGTGTGGCGGTCGCAGGGCTCGACAGCGTGATTTGGGCCATCGGCCGTCGCGCCAATACCGCTGCGCTTCAGCTCGATCGGACAGGTGTCGAGGTCAACGGGACCGGCGATATTCGCGTTGACCGCTATCAGAACACAAATGTGGCCGGGATCTACGCGCTCGGTGATGTCACTGGCGAATGGATGTTAACGCCTGTAGCGATTGCCGCTGGACGGCGGCTCGCGGATCGGCTGTTTGGCGGTCAGGCCGACGCCAGGCTGGAGTACGAAAACATACCCACGGTCATCTTTAGCCATCCGCCGCTCGCAACCGTCGGATTGACTGAGGATGAGGCGAAGCAGCGCTTTGGGCAGAGCGAGGTAAAGGTCTATCAGACCCGTTTCACCAACATGTTCCACGCCGTGACACAACGCAAGCATGCCACGGTGATGAAGCTAGTAACGATAGGCGACAAAGAAAAGATCGTCGGCTGTCATATCATCGGTGCGCAGGCAGACGAGATGATTCAGGGCTTTGCGGTGGCCATCAAGATGGGTGCGACGAAAAAAGACTTTGACAATACCGTGGCGATTCATCCGACGAGTGCCGAAGAAATGGTGCTCATGAGATAAGACCTGGATGGCCGTTCGCCCGTACAAGCGCACTACTCCAAGGGTTGCGGCATCTGCGTATGTCGACGAGAGTGCGGCTGTGATCGGTGATGTAGTTATCGGCGAAGACAGCTCGATCTGGCCGATGTGCTCCGTGCGTGGCGATACCAACTTCATTCGTATGGGGGTACGTAGCAACCTGCAAGACGGAAGCGTGGTTCACGTGTCACATCGTTACCCAGCGGCACCGGAAGGGTATCCCGTGATCATCGGCGCGGACGTCACGATCGGTCACCACGTGTTGGTACACGGATGCACCATTGAGGACCGCGTGCTGATCGGAATGGGGTCGACCCTGATGGACGGCGCATTGATTCACTCAGAAGTGCTGCTCGCCGCTGGTAGTCTGATAGCAGAAGGGCAAGAGCTCGAAGGCGGTTACCTCTGGATGGGACGTCCGGCCAAGAAGATTCGTCCGATTACTGAGGAAGAGCGGGGCTGGTTTACCTACGTTGCCAGGCACTATGTCGAGCTAAAAAACGACTACCTGGGTTAGCGCCCGCTACCACCGGCGAGCAGTCGAACGAGAGGAAACGATGGAAAATTTCCGCATGACGCTGAAGTTTAATGCCCCGGTAGACAGGCTCTACGACGCCATCGCAAGGCGAGGTCTAGAATGGTGGAGCACCGTCGGTACCGTCAGCACGAAGGTCGGGGAAGTCTGTGAGTTTCGATTTCCCAAGGCCGATTTCTTTGCCAAATTCGAGGTTACTGAACTCTCACCCAATCAGGCCATCGAATGGCGCTGCGTTGGCTGCAAACATCCAGATAGTGCAGGTCACAAGAATCCTCAGGACTGGGTTGAGACGCGCCTGCGGTTCGAACTTTTTGCGGGCCTGGAAGACACTACAGAGCTTCGTTTCGAGCATGTCGGGTTGAGCCCGGCACTTGAATGCTACGATTCATGTGCCACGATCTGGCCCCACTACCTCAACAAGAGCCTGCGCGCGCTGGTTGAAGGCGGTACGCCTAAACCGTACGCAGACTGATCGCTCTAAGTCGAGCCGCAATATTGCTCCCGCACGCGAAGCCGCTGATAGCTGCAACCTTGCCACTGGTGTGGCTCCTGTGCGCCCTTTCCGCAGCTCAAACGGCCGAAGACCCAACGATCTATACATACAAGATCGTCAATACTTTTCCCCACGACCAAGCTGCGTTCACGCAGGGGCTCGCGTTTGACGACGGCTACTTGTTTGAGGGAACCGGCCTTTATGGACGATCAACGCTGCGCAAGGTAGAGCTGAAAAGTGGCAGGGTCGTGAAACTCTATGATCTGCCAGCGCGCGTTTTTGGTGAAGGCGTAACGGTGTTCGGCGAGCACATTATTCAAATCACCTGGCGATCAAATGTCGCGTTCGTCTATGACAAACGCAGCTTCAAACTGCGGCAAACCCTTACCTACCCGTCGGAAGGCTGGGGACTGACCCACGACGGAACATACTTGATCCTGAGTGACGGAACCGCGGTGCTGCGTTTTCTCGATCCGCGCACGTTTCGCGAAGTCGATCGTATCGAGGTGTTCGACAACAACGGGCCGGTGACGCGACTCAACGAGCTCGAGTACGCGCGCGGTCAAGTGCTAGCAAATGTCTGGGGGACAGACCGTATTGCACGTATTTCCCCTGCGACCGGGCGCGTGACCGCCTGGATAGACCTATCTGGACTCTTGAGTGATGAGGACCAGAGCGAAACCGTTGATGTCCTCAACGGCATAGCCTACGACGCCGAAGGCGACCGTTTGTTCGTCACCGGCAAACTCTGGCCCAAGCTCTTTGAGATCAAGCCGGTACTGCCGCAATGAACACGCGGCGAGCCAGTTAGCTGGCCGCCTAACGTTGCTGCAGCTCGGTGGTGCAGCTTGTTAGTCCGCGTTTCTCAAAGTACTGCTGGTGATAATCCTCGGCGTGGTAGAACTGTCCTGCCGGCTCGATCTGGGTCACGACCGGCTTCTTATACTGACCGCTCTTGTCTAGCTTTTCCTTGGAGGCAAGCGCTGCGGCTTTCTGTTCCTCATCGTGATAAAAAATAACAGAGCGGTATTGCCTACCGATATCGGGCCCTTGCCGGTTGCGCTGGGTAGGGTCATGGCAGTTCCAGAAAACATCGAGTAGCTGCTCATAGCCAACCCCTGCCGGATCAAACTCCACACGCACGACTTCCGCATGTCCCGTCTGATCCGTACAGACTTCTTTATAGCTCGGATCCTTGGTGTTCCCTCCGGAGTAGCCGACGTTGGTCCCGGTTACACCCTCTATTTGACGAAAAGCGGCCTCCACCCCCCAGAAGCACCCGGCGCCAAACGTTGCCTTTGCCATTGCTTCATCCCCTCGCGTTTATCATTACAACAAATAGGCGAACCGAGACATGTATGTCACGGCCGTTCCATGGGAAGTCCCCGTGCACGCCAGGCGTACATGTCGCCCTCGAGGTGGCGCACCACGCTGAAACCGGCGTTGCGCAGCACCGACTCGGCAAAACCGGCACGCGGGCCGCGCTCACAGTAAACAACGACCTCGCGACTCTTTGCATCAGCGATTTCACTCATTCGGTATGGTAACTCCATGTGTGGGATGTTGAGCGCTTGCGGGACATAACCAGATTGGTACTCGGCGGGCGTACGCACATCAAGTATTAATGGCGCCCGCCCCTGCTCCAGTTTTTCCAACAACGCCGCCTGTGTGATTATGGGCGGCACCTCGCTCGCGATGGCGAGTCCAAGCGCGCCAAGTAACACCATAAAGCCCGATACACTGAGGATTCGTCCACCTATGTGTGCACGCTTCATTGGGATTCCTCCACCTACCATCCGAGATCGACTGTACCAGCGGTGTCGTGTGACGTGGCAGTATAGCACCATCGCCGCACACGTCCCCCCGTGTGGTTCACTATCCGCCACAAAATCTGGGGTTACGGCGAGAATGGTGAGTGAGACGATCAAAGTAAAACGGTAACGCGATGGACTTAAGCCTAAGCGCTAAAAGTCAGCGTCAGTCTTGAGCTTGTTGTCCCTCGCGTGCCGTGTCAGCGCAAGTTGAATCAATCTATCGATCAGCTCGGCATAGCCGATGCCACTTGCTTCCCACAGCTTTGGATACATGCTGATCTTAGTAAAGCCTGGGATCGAGTTGAGCTCGTTGACGTAGACCTCGTCGTCAACAGTGACAAAAAAGTCGACCCGCGCCATTCCTTCACAGCACAGAGTCGTGAACGCCTTGATCGCCAGCTCTTGGACCTGTCTAACAACGCCTGCCGGCAAGTCAGCGGGAATGATGAGCTCGGCACCATGATCATCGATGTACTTCG
>JBHICC010000083.1:0-4897 GCA_046759385.1 Acidiferrobacterales bacterium
ATCAATCCGGATGAAATAGATATGCTCGCAAAGATCGCATGGGAGGGAAACAATAGTGCTACTTCAGATTAATGCAGATGCAAGATACAAGGCCCAAGATGCAAGTTTAATTCAGATGTATTTTAGCTTGTCTCTTGTATCTCGAAACTTGTATCTGACTTACGGATAGAACGCGGCTCTTAGCGCTTCGAGATCAGGAATTAACAGAGTCTCTTCGCGGAGCCGCACAGTCGCCGCCACGTAGGGACTCTCCACCGCTCCAGCAGGGCTGTTCGCGAGCTCTGAAGCATCGCCGATGATGTGCGGCTGCGGTTCTTTCGTGCTGAAGATCCCAAAAAATTCTTCCTCACCTCTGCCCCGTAGCGGATAGAAAACTATCACGCGTGAGCGCGGCCCCGGTGTTGGCAGCATGCCGGTCAACAGGGTTTCAAACGAAACGACAGGGAGCGCCGTCGTCCGCCAACCGCATACCCCGAGCACCCAGGCGGGGCTGATAGGCAATGGGGTGAGTTCTCCGCAATTGATCACCTCGGCAATGGTCGCACTCGGCACCAATAAGGGAAACCTGCCGCTGGGGATTTCCAACAAATGAACTCGTTGCTGTGTCTCTGACCCCACGTGCCTTATCCTTCAAGACTCTGTAGATACGCAACCAACGCGCTTGGATCGAAAACCAGTGTAACCTGATCCCCTTGCACCCAAGCCCCGGTGAACAGGTGCCCCACACGCGTGGCCGGTGGGCCCAAGGGGGTGAACGGGGCTACCTGGACCTCGGTCTGCGCCAGCACATCCACCTCACCCGTACTCAGACCGACTGGATGAGGCTGCGCCTCTAAGAAAATGGCGCGCTCCCAATCCCCACGAGGCGCCGCCCGGAGCTCGCGGTCCAGGCAGTAAGCTGGCCAACGGTCACCGCCTTGCACTCGCCAGGCGCTGGCAAGGCCTCTACCGGTATTGACTTGCAGGTTATCGCGCTGATCGATAGCGACGCTGACACGGCCGGAAATCAGGTAGAGTACGTCGCCAAGGTGGAAACGTAGATACTGGTGTGGATCGATCAAGTGTGCTTACGCCGTTTTCGGCCGATCAGGTCAACTTCATGGAACCGTTTGGGGTGCGGTTTGCACAAACTACTGTGCCGGCGCATATCAGTGGACTGTATCCTCAGACAGCAGCGACTCTATATTCTGGAATAACTCGTCCTCTTGATAAGGTTTGCTCATGTACCCATTAACACCAAGCTCGAAAGCGCGATTCCTGTGTTTCTCACCAGCACGTGACGTTATTATGATTATCGGTATATGCTTAAATCGCGGATCTGCGCGTATGCGGCTGGACAGCTCATAGCCATCCATGCGTGGCATTTCTATATCGATTAACATGACATCAGCAGTATGATCTTGCAATTGCTCCAACGCATCTACACCGTCCTTCGCAGTCAACACTTCCAAACCGCGTTTTTGCAAATGTCTACCGGTCACTTTGCGCACCGTCAATGAATCATCGACAACCATGACAACCGGACGTCGCGTGGTCTGTTCACCAGGCGCTGTCTCTGCAACGTGTTCGACTTGCAAGGCTTCGTCTGTCAGCCACAAGCCACCAATATCCAGAATCAAGATTACGGTGCCGTCGCCTAGTACCGTCGCGCCTGCAAGGCCTTTAAGCTCACTCAGCTGTGGTCCTAGGGATTTGACCACAATCTCTTTGGTGCCGATCAAAGCATCGACCTGGATCGCCACTTCGCGGGTGCCGATGCGGGCCAACAAAACCGGAACCTTGCCGCCGTTGCGTGGCTCTGAAGGAAATCCCAGGCGGTTACCTACATTCATGAATGCATAGACGGTATCGTTATAGTTCAAAAGTGGGTTCTTGCCCATCGAGACATTCACTTGATCCGCCGGGACTTCGATGATATTCATAATGGCGGACAAGGGTATGGCGAATGGCTGGTCACTGACGCGAACGATTAGGGCTTGCGCGATCGACAGCGTCACCGGCAAGCGAATGGTGAAGGTCGTGCCTTCACGGGGTGTGGTGTTGACGGCCATGTGGCCGCCGAGCTGTTTTACTTCATTCTCCACGACGTCCATGCCGACGCCACGTCCGGAAAGGTGGGTGACCTCGCGTGCCGTAGAGAATCCGGAGACCAATATAAACTGGATCAACTCGTCATCGGAAAGCACCTTGTCCTCGGTGATCAATTCATTCTCGAGGGCGCGGCGGCGAATGGCTTCGATATCAAGACCCCTGCCGTCATCAGAAAAGCGGATGGCGATCTCGTTTCCCTCTTGGCTTGTGTCGATGGTAATCGTGCCCATCGGCGGCTTACCGGCACGCCTGCGTTCAAGCTCGTTCTCAATACCGTGGTCCAGTGAATTGCGAATCATATGCTCAAACGGACCCATCATTCGCTCGAGCACGTTTCTGTCGACGTCCACCTCTGTTCCGGTTATTTTTAATTCTACGCGCTTGCCTAGTTCACGTGCGGTCTGTCGCGATATATGGCGGAGCCTAGCAGCCTGGGTTGAAAACGGGATCATCCGTGTTCGCATGAGACCTTCCTGCAGGCTCGTATTGGTGCGTGCTTGCTGCTGAAGTACGGTCTCTGCCTCGCCCGCGAACGTCTGCAGATTAGATTGAATAGTGGTTAGATCGTGGAGGCTTTCCGCCAGGCTGCGCGACAGTTGCTGCAATCTCGAGTAGCGATCGAGTTCGAGCGGATCGAAACCCGAGCTTAATTCCGACTCGCCTTCTATCTCGGTGCGATAAAGAATCTGTGACTCCGATTGTATTTCCAGGTCACGGAGTTGATCGCGAAAGCGTGTAACGTTTCGGTTCAATTCGCCCAGGTTGTCGCGGAACCCGTAGATTTGCTGCTCCATGCGGGCGCGGGCAATACTCACCTCACCCGCGTAGTTCACGAGGTCGGTCAACACACTGGTGCGCACGCGCACCTGTCCACGGCGGTCTCGTCGTTCGCGGAGCGTCTCGCCATCGGCGTCTGCGCTACCCCTGCGCTCTACGTGCTCCGCCGCTGCCCTTGGGATCGCCGTGTCCGCCTCGGTCGTTCCTTCGGCATCAGCGGCTTCTCCCGCCACGTCAGCCGCTGGTGTGCGCGCCGCCACCGACACACCCGGTTGATCTTCGCGCGCCGATGGACTGCGCGCACCGGCTTTTGACTCAGCGATCGGCTCACCCGCCAACGCGCGCGCGATTTTCGCGCTAACCGCTTCCACGCTGGATAACGGTTGCGCGTGCCGTATCTGGTCGATAAGCGTGACCAGGATGTCGTGCACTTCATCGAGTAAGTCAAATAACCCGGCACTCGCCGCTATTCGGTGGTCTTCAACACGCTTGACCAAGTCTTCTGTACTGTGGGCCAGATTACCCACGACATTCGCGCTTGCCATACGGGCTCCGCCTTTGAGCGTATGCAGCGCGCGTTTAAGACTCTCCACCGCTTGCGCATCCGCCTGGTTTCCGCGCCATTGCGTCACGGCTTCCTCGACCGAACTAAGGAGGTCCTCCGCCTCTTCCAGAAATACATCGACCAGCTCCGGGTCGATGTCTTCCTCGATTCCTACGGGAACTGCTGGCGTGGCCGCGGCGCTGGTGACTGTACTATCGGCGACTGCCACCGGGGACGTTTCGTCTGCTTCTTCAGACACGCCACCGGCCGGGGCTTCCGGCGTCGGTGGCGCCTCGGGCACGTCACTGTCTTTCGCCACAGCCGGCGTCGGTTCCACAACCATTTCTGCCTCGGGCTCTTCCCGCAGTTCAGGCGCCGGTAGTGGTGCGATCTGCTCGGCGATGCGATCGCGCAAAGCGTCGAACCGACTGCGCACATCGCCAGCCGGTCTGGACTCGTCGTTTAACACGTCTATCAGGTCGCTGACGCACGCCACCATGTCGTCCAATAGCACGAAATGGGAATCATCCAATGGAAACCTCAGTGCCTCCAGAGTCTGCAGCAGACGTTCCATTTCTCCACACGGCTCCGACATTAGCGGCAGTCCGACGGAACGGGCGCTGCCCTGCAGGGTATGGGTCGCGCGCAGCAGCCCCGCCGAGACCAGGCAGTGACCGCCGCCCTCCCGGCAGCCTGCGACTTCCTGCCGAATCGTCTCGAGATGGTCAAGGGTTTCGCTGGTAAAAATACGCAGTAACCTGTCGTCCAGTTGCGGGAACGCCTCTTCCACTTCGGCAGGGGCGTACTTCTCCGCCTCGGCGATCGGTGCGGACGTAGCGGTTACCTCTTCTTCTATTGCTATTTCCTCTTCTTTTGCGGTAGCTACGAGCGTCGGTAACGGCTCGCCATTAGCCAGGGCATGGGCGCCTTGGCGCAACGCCTCGATGTCATCGACAGGCGCGGGACCCCCTTCAAGCTGGTCAATCATGCTGGGCAGCACGTGATTGACCTTCGCTACGAGGTCAAAGATCATGTCGGAATGCGCGATCTTACCGTCGCGCACATTATTGAGGAGATTCTCAACCGCCCACGTGAGTTCCCCGATCTCCCACGCGCCCACCATTCTTCCGCTGCCCTTGAGTGTATGAAGGCCGCGCCGAACTTCGGCTAACGCCTTGCCATTATCAGGATTGTCGCGCCAGCTCGGAAATTCATTGTTAATCATTTCGAGCACCTCGCGCGCCTCCTCGATGAAGATCCCCAACATCTCAGGATCGAGCTCCAGCTCTGGCTTGCTCGGCGGTTCGGGTGTTGGCGCAGGCGTGCTCTCGGCGACAGTCGCTTCCACCTCCGGCGTGCCAGCTGGTGGTGAGGGCGGTACCGCCTCAGTCTCGGCCGTCACCGTTTCTTGGTATTGTGCTTCAGGCTCAGGCTCGGCCTCGATGGTGGCCGGCTCCCGATGTTCTTCTTCGGGTGCAGCTTCGG
>JBHICC010000084.1:0-4490 GCA_046759385.1 Acidiferrobacterales bacterium
TTGAGTAGTTTAAGCAGAAAGGGCAATAACGTTCATTGCTTATATATCGACGGATCTGATCCAGTCTTAGTTAGTGGATGGAGAGCAGCTCACCCTCGGGAAGGAAGACGTTGAGGCCATAAGTAAAGAGTGCCCACATCAGACCTACAGATACGACCGCCACCGCTAGGTGCAGCGCCTGCGCGTGCAAGCTGCGTTCGCCAAGCGTGGCAAGCGTCGCGTAGACGAATAAGCTCCCGCCGATAAGCATGCCAAGATAGGGTAAAGTTAAAAGGAACAACGCAAACCAGAAAAAGCACCAAAGCGCATTGCGATAGGTAAGAAGCCAGGTTTTGAATCCGGGTTTTTGTCGCTCGCCTTCCACTTTCCCTTGGCGTACGGACTGAACGAGGTATCCGAGGCTTAGCAACGATAGTAGTGTGAGAATAACGCGCGGCCACACCTCCGAGCCGAGCGTGCCATAAATCGTTTCACGAATGTCAAAGCTGGCCGCGAAAAAGACCCCGCAGAACAGCAAAAGAAAAATAGCGACCAGCGTGTCCTTATTAAGTTGGCTCACGTTTTCCTATCATGACTTTTGGGCCACTAATAATCGGCGGCCCACCCGAGGGTGGGCCGCCCATTTTAGTTGACCGATTAGCAGAACGCGCGAGTCTTACGGCTTGTAGAGACCGATCTTGATCGCGGTCTTTTTCAAGGTATCGAAGGTATTGGCCATCTGGCGCCCGTAGTCTTTGCGGCCAAGATACTTGACCGAGCTACCCTTGGCCTCGAGCTGGCGCTTAACGTCAGGATCTGCCATGGCTTTAGCAATAACTTTTTCATAGTGCTCGATGACGTCCTTGGATGTGCCCTTGGGCAGTACAACGCCGCGATCCACACCGAACAGGAGGTCGATACCCTGTTCCTTCAAGGTCTTGACATTAGGAACTCGCGGATCGCGCTTCGGGGTGGCAATCCCCAGGGCTTTGAGATCACCGCCTTTGATGTATTTCTGCGCGGCGGTGACATTGATTTCCCCGATTTGGATATTATTGGCGAGCAGTGCAGTCATGCGCTCCCGCGTGCCGTCGTAGGAGATGTGCTTGAAGTTGATACCAGCCGCCTCCTCCAAGAGCAGCATGGTAAAATGGCTTGTCGAACCGAGTGTGCCACCGGCCAGTATCTCGCCCGGCTTGTTCTTAGCCTCCGCAATCAGCCCCGTAACGTCATCAAAAGGCACGGCCTTTGCAGCGCCAATGATCGCTGGCGTGTGAGTTACGAGCGCGACCGGCTCGAATGCATCCCACGTAAAATCGACGCGGCCGTTCAGGTAACTCGTCATCGCACTCTGGTGAATCGCAAAGAGCGTACAGCCGTCGGCCTTCGCTTTACGCGCTTCCTTTGCGCCCTTGTTGCCACCTTGACCGCTGATGTTGACGACCTGTATCTGCGGCTTGGTACCGCTTTTGTTAATCGCTTCCGCGACAACGCGAAAGATAATATCGGTACCACCACCGGCCTTCCACGGGACGATCAGTTTGGCGGTGCTACAAGGTATTTTCGCGGCTGAAAACGCCATTGGTGAGAAGATAATGGTGGCTGCCGCCAAAGCAGCCTTCAGAAACATATGATTTTTCATTTCCAACCTCCTGGCTAACGTTATTGAAGTTATGCTGAGTTGATGCATGTGACGGTTTTGTCGATAGCCGTCAAATCACGTGAGTGAAATAAACGCTCGCAAAAGCCCCAGGCTTGCTGGTATACGAGATACGGTATGCTAGACCAAGCGCACGGATTTGACTAGCGTTTGGTGTTTGTCTCGTCTGGGTAGGACAGTAGGCCTCCAGCGAGCGCGTGCTGGCAAGCTAAGACATCAGGTCCCGATGCTAATCGGGTCCACGAGGCGTCTCAGGGCAGCGATGATGCTAAGCGCCACGATCTTGCCGGTACGCGGGTTCTCGTCTGACGGTACGTTCTCGATATTAAGTTCGAACCGCGCGCTATCCGCTTCAACAATAATATGGTGCGTGTTTCGCGTAACTGTGGGATCAGCCCAGATCTCGAGTCGTGTACGATCCGGACCGACGCCAGCGAGCCCAAGAGCGGCTGCAACGTTGACATTGGCCGGAAAGCCCTCCGCACCTTCGCGTGCCGTGCCCTCAAACACTTTCAACGGCTTATCGACATTATCGAGGCCAATCGCATGTTCTTCGATATAGGGAGAACCGGCGAGCGCACGTGGCGGCTTACGGGTCACCATACGTACACCATCGATGCGGCCTTCGGCGGCGGCACGCACGGCGTCGAGACCAAGCAGTGCCCCGGTCGGCACGATGATGCGCGCACCGTGTGTTCTGGCAAGCTTAACGATATGCCAATTTGACAGCAGTGCACCGACACTAATCGGCACGAATATGCGCCCAGCTTTAACGGCCGGTTCGGCGACTTCTGAGAACACGGCTGCCGGCGCACACTCCACGATCACGTCGGCGCCGCCTGCAAGCTCCGCCAGCGGCAGCACCGGCACCTTGTGCCGGTAGTCACGCATCCGTTCTGCCGCACGCGCGCGATCGCGCGCCGACACGGCCGCAAGTGTTAAGCTTTCAATGCCCTGATCCAATCGTCTCGCCACTGCTGTGCCGACAGTGCCGAGCCCGCCGATGGCAACTTGCAATGCGTCCACTTGCGTTAGTTGGGTCATGCTTGCCGATAGTTCGTGAACGGCGCTGAAGCGAGTACTAGCTGAGTACGCGTGGATCGGGGCCTCGGAAGAGCCCAGCTGATGCAGCGTTTTTCAGTAGCCAAGCGCGCAACCGTCCTTGCGCGGGTCGGATGCGGCCTGCAACACGCCGTTGTCCCAGTCGATATAGATACACTGACCGCCACCAAACGGCTTCCCGGCTTCCAGTACCTTGTGACCACGACGTTCTAACTCGCTTCGCGTTGTCGTAGATATGGCTCTTTCGACGGTGAGCACGCCCTCGGCGGGTAGAAAGCGAGGCGCGTCAACGGCCTCCTGAAGATCCAGGTCAAAGTCAAGCCAATTGGTGAGTACATAGCTGTGGCCCATCGCCTGGTACTCGCCACCCATGACGCCGAACGAAAGCACCGGCTGATTGCTGCGGTATGCCATTGCCGGAATAATGGTGTGCATAGGCCGCTTACCGGGCGCGATACAGTTTGCATGCCCCTCGATCAGATTGAAGCCGCCCCCGCGATTCTGCAACATGATGCCGGTGTCGCCGGCAACCATGCAACTTCCCCATGGGTGGTAGAGGCTATTGATAAACGACACCACATTACGTTGCTCATCCACCACCGTGAGGTAAATGGTATCCCGGTGATCGGGCAAGCCAGAGGCTACCGGATGGTTCAATGTGCGGGCGGGATCGATGCGCGACCACTGCTTTTTCGCGAACTCCTCAGACAACATCGCCGCCACCGGGATCTCACTGAAATCGGGGTCAGACACAAACCGGTCTCGCTCGGCGATGGCGAGCTTAAACGCCTCCGTGACAGCGTGAATGTGATCGGCACCGAGGTGTTGCATTTCACCTAGGCGCGTGTTTTCGAACATATTAAGCATCATCAACACGGCGATGCCTTGACTGTTCGGGGGAATTTCGTAAACGCACAGCCCGCGATAGCCGGTGCAAATAGGCTCGACCCAATCGGAACGGTGCGAGGCAAAATCTTCAAGCTCCAACAGGCCATCGTTCGCTGTGTTGAATCGAACAATTGCCTCAGCGATTTCACCTCTATAAAAGGCATCACGGCCGCCCGCGGCGATTTTGCGTAGCGACTTCGCCAGGTTGGGCTGATGGTGCAGCGTGCCCGCCAAAGGCGCGCGTCCGTTCACCAGCAACGTGCGCCGCGTATCCTCGCAAGTGCTGAGTAGCGGCTCATACTGTTTCCACACCTTGGCCACCACCGGAGAAACCGCATAGCCGTCTTCAGCATAAGCGATCGCCGGTTGCAATGCTTCCTTTAGGGTCACAGTGCCAAACCGCTGCAGCGCGGTCTGCCAAGCATCGATGGCGCCTGGAACCGTCACCGCAAGTATGCCGTACTCCGGCATTGTCTTATGACCACGGCGCCGCAGTTCTTCCAGTGTCGCGCGTGCCGGTGCACGGCCGCTGCCGTTGAGCCCGTAGAGTTTGCCGGACCTGGCTTCGTGGTATAACAGGAAACAATCGCCGCCGATTCCGGTTGACTGCGGTTCTGTCACACACAGCGTCGCGCTTGCGGCCACAGCCGCGTCCATGGCGTTGCCGCCTGCTTGCAACACATTCAAACCTGTTTGTGTCGCTATGGGCTGGCTGGTGGCCACCATGCCGCGCGTGCTCATCACGACAGATCGTCCTGGATATTGTATGTCTCTCATCGCTTGTCAGATGTCTTGTTTGTATAGTTTCTTATGCCGGCAAGTAAAATGTGCCTTCCGCGGCATCGATGTGGCGTATCGCGCAGCCATAGAGTCGTCCTAACGTTTCCGCGTCGAGTATAGT
>JBHICC010000085.1:0-4376 GCA_046759385.1 Acidiferrobacterales bacterium
CCCTCCCCACTCGTTGGGGAGGGCCAGGGAGGGGTGAGCAGTTTCCTGAGTGCCGTATAGTGAACCGTGAGCTCGGCCGCGTGCAACCATGTCGGTGTTGACAGCCCAAAGAGCAATACTAACGCGGGCAGGCCCCTAAGCCACATTACGCGCAGCATGGTTGCTCTTCCGACTACTGGCAGCGATCTGCTCGGCGTAGATATGTGGGCGGTGGTGCGCATTCATGGTGCACATGGGCACGGCGATCCAGTGCTCGCCACGCCTGACGACCCCACGAAAGGCACAGGCGGCAAGACGTTTGTTCACTGTCTCGCTGCGCGGCTCGGCCAGATCGCGCGCGCTCATGAAGTTGTGAAGCACGACGTTGATACCACGTGCCTGGCCGCTTAATACACTCATCAGCCCGCTTGCTCCCAGGCCTTCCCGCTGCAGACGCCACCAGCTATAGCGAACGAGTTTCAGCAGGAAGCTTGGATGACGAAAAAGAATACTGAGCTCACGCACCGTCGATTCAAACGCGTACTCCCCGCGAGCACTGACGCCACCAAAGTGCTGCAGTAACGACGACCAGAAGACACGGCTCCGCACGTCGGAGGGGATGAGATTAATGACGCGTCGCGCCGGGAACAAAACCAGAAGCGTCGCCACGCTATTGCAGTCTGGGTGACCGAACCAGAGGTTGTCACGCGGCAACTCGAGCTTAATGCCGGCGCAGATCGCCTGCCAGACGTCCGTCGGCGAGACTGGGTGATCCGAAAACCGCGTGCGGCCGACGTCGGTCTCGGTCTGGAAACTGACCGTGTGAAAGACGTCGAGGTGACGAGGATCGTGGATGAGCCAGCGCAGGATATCCGCAATGCTGTCTAGGTTGCGCTCGGTCACGGTCACGGTGTGAGCCGCTGACAACGCAATTCGGGTCTGCCTTCGTATCCGCAAGATCAGCTCGACGAAGGCCTTACGTAACGGGTGTAAATCGACCTCGCTGCGGAGCCCACGTAGTGGGTAACCGGGCCGTCCGGCTTGCGTGATGTCGATGTGGAGACCCACTTTACGCAGCCCGCCCTCTGATACCAACCGCGCGAGGTACTCGGGATGCTCGAGTAACACCTGTCCATGGGTCATCAGCATCGGTACGACCCCGACGTCGTTGGCGTGGCGCACGATGCTGATCAATTCGTCGGCCCGACCGGCGCGCCAGTAAGCATCGACCACATCGCCACCGGTGATCTGCAGCCTACCCCCGGGACCAATGAGGCGCCGATTGGCATCGATCTGTGCCTTCATCTCGTCGAGCGAGGGTAGCGGCACCCGGTTGGCACCCTTCGGTAAATAGCAGTGGGTGCAACCGAAGGAACAATAGGCAGGTCCCATGACATAGCCGCAGTGCACCAGGTGACGACCCAGGGCCTGCCAATCCGTTTTCAACTCGCCCGGCAGCTCACCCCAGCGCTCGACGAGCAGTGCACGCGTCTCCGCGGGAATCGGCTCCTTAAACGCCGCCAGCAGTCGTCCTATAAAAGACGTTTTCATCGGCAGAGGACAAATCCACAGAATCGTGCAGTATAGCGACCTTGTTCGTCAACACGCGAGCCTGCCTTGGGCGCTGACCCGGTCGACAAGGATATCGATTGCCGCGACACTTCATGGGGTCGTTGCGATCGGCTAGAACCGCCCGCCAAGCATCTGCGCGAGATCCTTGTCCATCTGGTTTCGCACCGTAGTGTAGAGTTCTTCCGACGTAAATTGCTCGCCCGGCAAAACGATATAGCGACTTTGGTCTTCAACCCGCTTTGTGGCGGCGCGTCGCATACGGTAGGAGCCAAATACGCCAAGCAGACCCGTAACCGTCGCACTATAAATGAACATACCCGCTGGCCCCACTTGACCCATGAGTGCGGCTGCGAGCACCGGCCCGCTGCTGGCGCCGACACCGTACACAACGAGCAGGCCGCTTGCAGTTTGCACGCGCTTGTCTGGGTCCGAGAAATCGTTTGTGTGTGCTGCGGCCAATGAATAGAGCGTAAAGGAAAGCCCGCCATAGATCGCCCCTGCCGTGAACAACCAGCCTCGGGCCCCGGCTATCGCTGTCACGATTGCGACACACGCGATCGAGGTCGCGAGCGCCACGCCGATCAACACCCGCCGTCGGTCGATTCGATCTGAGAGGTGTCCTACGGGCCACTGCAAGAACAGACCCCCGAGGATAACGGCAGCCATGAAGGTCGAAGTCTCCGTTAGCGTTAGACCAATACCTTGCGCAAACACTGGCCCCATTGCGTAAAACACCGCGTTCACCAGTCCAGCGCAAAATGCACCCGCCAGGCCAAATGGGGAAGTCTTGTAAAGCTCGCGAAGGTGCATCCGCTCAGGCTTCGCAGGCATGGGTGCCCGTGCCCTGGTTAGCAACACCGGTACTAGGGCAAGAGAGAAGATAATCGACGCCACACTAAACAGATGAAACTGAGCTGGATCCGCAAGCGGTAGTAGGTACTGACCACAGCCGGCGGAGAAATAGTTGGTTATCATGTAAAGGGACAGTACTTGGCCGCGAGTCTCATTGGTGGCGCGTTCGTTCAACCAACTCTCGGTTACCATGACCATTCCGGCCATGCAGAATCCTGACAGCAGTCGCAACATGAACCAAATGATGGGATCGATCCAGAGTACATGAACGAGCGCCGAGGTCGACATGAGTGATGCGAAGGCGGCAAAGGCGCGAATGTGACCGACCCCCGCCACGACACGCACCGCATTGAGCGCGCCTAAGAGCAGACCGAAAGGGAAGCCGGCCATGATCACACCGACGACTTCCGTCGAGAAGCCCTCAATCTGGGTGCGCACACCCAAGAGGGTACCGAACAGTCCGTTGGCAAACAGCAGCAGCCCGTAGCTCAACAGCAGCGAGACCACGGAACGCACGGTCCTCAACATGGATAAACCCGCGGTTTCGATTGATGCACTGACTTAACTTGGACGCTTACACGATGTTTTCGTAACTAGACTATAACGATCATTTGTAATCAAACCAACGTGCATGCTTATTGGCGTGCGCGGCCCGGATCACCGCGAGCCCACTCATCTGTTATCTCATAATGACCAGCACGCTTTCTTTCACGGCTGGCCCCACCATACGCCTGACGCTAAACTACTTGCCCGTGGCTAATCGTGAAAGACGGATGCAACATCAGTCTGACGATCGTACGACTGAGAAGATAGTCAACACTAGGTTGAAAGTGTTGAGCTGGAATATATGGTGGCGCTTCGGTGCAGATTGGCAACGTCGACAATCGCTGATTCTCGAGACCCTGAACCGCACCGACGCGGACATTATCGCCCTGCAAGAGGTGTGGGGTGACCGCAAGCACAACCAGGCGCAGGAATTTGCCAATAAGTTGACCATGCAGTGGACATACGATGCGGTCAATGAAATAGATGGACTCGATTTCGGCAATGCCATTCTATCCAGGTGGCCGATCACCCGCCAGGCGAGCAGGCTCCTGCCATCCGTGCCAAGTGAAGACGGCAGTCGTGACTGCAAGCTGTTGTTCGTTGAGATCGATGGGCCACGTGGTTCCCTAGGCGTGTTCTCGACACACTTAAGCTGGCGTAACGAAGAAGGTCATATGCGCCAAGAACAGGTAAACGCGATACTGGCGTACGTCCGGGAGATCGAAATCGACAACTTCCCGCCCATCGTTTGCGGCGACTTCAACGCCATACCTTCATCCGATGAAATCAGGATGATAACAGGTGAACGCACCGCTAATGTGAAGGGCCTCGTGTTGCATGATGCGTGGACAGCCGCCGGCAATCTGGGACCCGGCTTTACCTGGGACAACCACAATCCGAACACGTTCGAAGCGCTGCAACCTAACCGTCGGCTCGACTATGTGTTTGTCGGACGGCCAAAGAGTAACGGTGCGGGTCATGTGCTAACGGCGACGATCATCGGCGACCAGCACAGCAACGGGCTCTACCCGAGTGATCATTATGGTGTGCTGTGTGAGCTGCGTTACTGAGATCCGCCCGGCAACCGCACTGGGCAGACCTCGCCTTCATTTCTTACTGGAACCCGCCAGCGCGGTGGCAACCCCGAGTCCAATAAAAACGGTACCGGCAAAATAGCGCTGCGCTCGCACTAAGCGCAGATTGCGCTTCAGCCAATCTCCGGCCGTGCCGGCCAATACGGCATAAAGTCCATCGCTGAGTATGCCTATAACGACGAATACCATCCCTAATAAGACAATCTGCCCGGCGACGGCACCTTTGGACACATCAACAAACTGCGGCAAAAATGCAAAAAAGAAAAGTGCTGTCTTCGGATTAAACACGTTAACCAACACGCTCTCGAAAAAAATCCGCACGAGCCTTTTGTG
>JBHICC010000086.1:0-3925 GCA_046759385.1 Acidiferrobacterales bacterium
TCCCTGCCGGTCGCATGCGTTGCCCTAACTTCCTACGTCTGACCACCAGGGATGGTGGAAATGCAAAAGGATTGTTGGCCGCTCTTCCGCATCCATGCGGTCGCGGCATTAGGACGTCCATGTCCGTCAGAACAATCCTTGCCCTGTAGGTCGCCTCCCCGACAAGCGGGGAGGGGATCGTGTTACGTAACCATTGGTGAGGGGTTACTGCTTGCGCTCTTGCCTGACCTTTGCAACGAGGTAATCGATGAGCTGCATCAACCGCGTCTCGCTGCCGGCCATGGTCGCATTGGTCTTGTATTTTCCATCAACTGTCAGCGTCGGAACAGAAGCAACCCCGTAGCGAATATTAAGCTGCCGCGCTTTTTCTACCTGCGTCCTGACGCCAAAGGAATTGTAGGTCTTACGGAAACTGCTCTCGTCCACGCCGTATTTCGCCAGAAATTGGGCTATGCTGGCTTCATCGGCCAACGTTTTTCCCTCTTTATGAATAGCGTCGAAATACGCCCGATGCACCGTTTCAGTAATGCCAAGGGCCTCGAACGCATAAAACGCACGCGCGTGTGGGATCCATTTGCGTGCAACGCCAGGGGTACGGACATACTCGACATCCTCCGGGCGGCTTTTTAACCAACGCTCCAGATAAGGCTCCAATCGATAGCAATGAGGGCAGCCGTACCAGAAGAACTCGCGCACCTCGATGGTATCGCCGGTTGTTCCCGCCTCAGCGACCGCGAGTTCGAGATAATGAGTGCCTAACTCGAACCCCGCCTTACTGCCAGCTGGAGCCAGGCAAAAAAACACCAAGAGACTGAAGATAAGCTTTTTCATTTATTACTCTCCACTAGCCATAGACTATTCTAGCGCAACGCCATGGTCCTCTGTCTTCAACACACAATCCCGTCGGCCATCTCCCGCGAGGCCTAATTAGCCTCGTAGGCACGCAAGCAACTTCTCGTGCAGACCGCCAAAATCGCCGTTACTCATTATCAAGACACGATCATCCCCCCGTAGTTCCTCGACCAACGTAGCAACAATGGCATCCACCGAGGACAAAATACGGGCGCGCCCGTTAAGCGCCGCGCTGACGGCAGCCATATCCCAGCTAATGTCAGGTGGCTGTAACAGCAACACCTGATCCGCCTCACTGAGGGAGGCCGCGAGGCTGTCTCGGTGCACGCCCATGCGCATGCTGTTCGAGCGCGGTTCCAACACCGCGAAGATCCGCCGTCGGCCCACGTGCGAACGTAGCGCCTGCAGCGTAGCGGCAATGGCGGTGGGATGATGCGCGAAATCATCGTAAATGGTAATACCGCGAACCGTACCACTCAGCTCCAGGCGTCGCTTGACGTTCTCGAACCGACACAAACCTTCAGTCGCCGTCGTCACCGATACCCCCGCATGACGCGCGGCCGCGATGGCCGCGAGTGCGTTCATCATATTGTGCTTGCCGATGAGGCCCCACTGCACTTCGCCTTGCGGTCGGCCTTCAAAAAGTACACGGAAGCTACCGCCATCTTCCATCGTCGGCTGTGGTGACCAACCACTGGCGTTATCGAAGAACTCGATGGGCGTCCAATGTCCCATGTCTAACACTGTGCGTACATTCTCATCGGTCGCATTAACGATGAGCAGGCCGGAAGCCGGTACGGTGCGCACGAAATGATGAAACTGGACCTGTATCGCATTGAGATCCGGAAAGATATCGGCATGATCGAACTCGAGATTATTCAGAATGGCCGTGCGTGGGCGGTAATGGACAAACTTTGAGCGCTTGTCGAAAAAAGCGGTGTCATACTCATCGGCTTCGATGACGAAGAATGGCGCACCACCCAAGCGCGCCGATACACCCAGGTTCTGTAGCACCCCACCGATAAGAAAGCCCGGGTTGATGCCCGCATGCTCGAGTATCCACGCCGTCATGCTGGCCGTGGTTGTCTTGCCGTGGGTCCCAGAAACCGCGATCACCCAGCGGTCGCGCAGCACATGATCAGCAACCCATTGCGCGCCCGATGTGTATGCGAGGCCACGGTCAAGCACCGCCTCCACTTCTGGGTTTCCGCGCGACAGCGCGTTGCCGATAATCACGACATCAGGCTCTGGATTCAGATTCGCAGGCGTGTAGCCGGCGAAAACATTGATTCCGGCATCGGCAAGCTGCGTGCTCATGGGCGGATAGGCGTTGGCGTCCGAGCCACTAACGCTGTGCCCCAACTCGCGGGCCAATACGGCTATACCCGCCATAAAGGAACCACAAATGCCGAGAATATGGATATGCATGCGCATATTAATCCTGTAGCGCCATGCTTAAAGCGTGGCGCAAAAAAAGCATGTTGACAACCCAAAGCTTGCTAATCGCTTCAGCTCGACGAAGTCGATGCACGCCTAGCCAGTTGCTCCGCTATGCTGCTAGTCCACGTCAGCCGATGCGCATAGACTCGGCATATGTTTGACGCATTTATACAGGATCAATCTGCATTGCGCCGCTTGTCTTCTCGCCTGCGAGACGAATCCTGGATCGCCATCGATACCGAGTTTGTGCGCGAACGGACATACTACGCGCAGCTCTGCCTGATACAGATTGCCACGCCGATGGAAGTGATATGCATCGATCCATTGGCCGTTGACGATCTTGATCCGCTACTCGATGCCATCTATACACCGCAGATCCTCAAAGTCTTCCACTCAGCCCGCCAGGATCTAGAAGTCTTTCATGATCTGCGCGCTACACCACCCGCACCCGTGTTCGACACACAGATTGCCGCCGCCCTTACCGGTTACGAAGATCAGATCGGTTACGCAGCATTGGTGGAATCGCTATTGGATGTGAGACTCGCGAAACTGCATACCCGCGCAGACTGGTCGGCGCGATCCTTAAGTCAAGAGCAACTGCGCTACGCCGAGGATGATGTCCGCTACTTGCCGGATCTTTATGCCCACTTGAACGAAAAACTCGTGCAACTTGGGCGTAGCGATTGGCTGGCTGAGGAGTGTGAGCGTTTGACGCAAGCCGACCTATACCGCAACGATCCGGAGCAAGCCTATGTGCGAATAAAAAGGGGTCGGACACTGTCACCGCCAAATCAAAATGTCCTCCGCGTGTTGGCTGCCTGGCGCGAGCGAACGGCACAGCGGCACAACCGTCCACGCAATTGGATCTTGCGCGATGCTGTTCTGGTGGAACTCGCGCGCGACCCACCCAAGAGTCGCAAACAGCTCGAAGAAGTTGAAGGTTTGAGTAAAGGCACAGCAAAAAAGTGGAGTCCGGTGATCTTGGAAATGATCCGTGACGCTCTAGGGGCACCTGCGGTAGCGCTGTGGCTCCAACCACAGCGTCTGAATCGCGAGCAATCAGCGCTACGCCGCCACATGGTCAAACTCGTAGAGACACGGGGGCGCGAGCTTGGCATCACGCCCGCCTTACTCGCGACCCGCAAAGACATTAAGGCGTTGGTTCTCGGTGAAACAAACGGCGTGCTGTTGACTGGCTGGCGCCGTCGGGTCGTCGGCGAAAAACTGCTAGCCATGCTCAAGGATGCATCCTCGTAGGGTTCGAGAACGCCAAACAAAACGAGGTCGGCCTCGGCTCGACCGAAGGGGTTAAAAATCAAACGCGGTTCACGAATGCGAACTTACGAGAGTTATTATACTGCTTAAAACAACTCCGGCGCTGATCGCGAGAATCATCATGAGTGAATTCTCCAATAGAATTAAGCAGTGGCTCCATGAGAACGGGGTGAACGCCGAGTTGCTCCACTTTGATCAAAGTGTGCGCAGTGTGCAAGAGGCGGTACAGGTTAGCGGCTATCCGGTAGAGAGGTTCACAAAATCGATTGTAATGCTTACGGCCGACGACAAAGTGGTGATCGCAGTGGTTCCGGCCGATGCCCGTGCCAGTACTGACAGAGTGAGGAAAGCGCTGCGT
>JBHICC010000087.1:0-3697 GCA_046759385.1 Acidiferrobacterales bacterium
CCGCGTGGCTATTTTCCCCTCTTGGTTAAATACCTACGGCTGAATTCGGTCTGACGCCCTGCTGCCAGTTCCCTCGCCTGTTCGATCCAGTGCTCTCGTTGTATCCGTCCCTTGAAGACCAGATACTCATCGATCCAGGCAATGTGCTGCTGCGTGAAGTCGGCGATCTGATGAAAATGATAGATCCCCAGGTTGTGAAGTTTCTTCTCGATCTTGCGTCCTACCCCGCCAATCTGTTTGAGATCATCCGGCTCTCCCTGGGGCGCCGATAGTGCGCGCGGCCTGATCGGTGTTGTCAGGCCGGGTTTCAGCTCTTTGATCGCGTACTCCAGTCCTTCTGTAACCACGGTAGGATCGGCTGTGGTCGTGTCGGTGGCCGTGCCCGCAGAAGGTGAATGCGCCACATGTTCGCCCGATTCCTGTTCGATGCTGCGAGAGGTTGTTGGCGCGGCACGCGCGGCGGTATCACGCTGCAGCGAGGCGGCACGCGCAGACAACTCATCGCGCTCAGCCTGCACACGGCGTAGGTGTGCCGTCCAACCAGCCTCTAACGCCTGCGACTGCTTCTTGCAGATGACGTGGCGCAATAGCCAGCCGATAACAAAACCGATCAACGCCGCGATCAGCAGACAAAGCAAGACCTGAGTAATCAGATACCCCATGACTAATTCCCCTTCACGGCAAATTCGATCCGCCGGTTCTTCGCACGTCCGGCAGGGGTGTCGTTGTCGGCAATCGGTTGCCACGGGCCATACCCAACGGACGACAACCGCTCGCTACTGACACCTTTACTCGCCAGGTAGTCGGCCACCGATTTGGCCCGCGCCTGGCTTAGCCACTGGTTGAAGTCCTCACTGCCACGCGAGTCCGTATGACCCACGACTTCGAGTTGAGCATCCGGACAGCGCGCTACGACGGCAACAAGTTCATCAAGCAAGGCGAAACTGTCCGACCTGATGTCCGCGCTGTCCGTGTCGAACAGGACTTGTCGGTCGGCTAGCAAATCATTGAGCTCCTGTTGGCAAATGGCTACTAGGTCTTGCTCGACGACGGTAATGTCATAGTGGGTTGCAAAACTCGCCGGCAACGCGGCGTTCATGGTCTGCTGCACGTTTTCGCGCACGGCCGCCGACGATGTTTGGCCTTGCACGCTCAGCCGGTTGTCGACTAGTGTCGCTGTGGCTTCGTCGAACTGATCGAGCTGGCCTAGCGCGCTTTCCATCGCCATGCGCCAGCCTTCCGGCGCACCGGATGCAACTTCCAGTCGATCCTCCACGCGGTCGGCACCAAAGCGTTGTTCTGCTGTGCTAACAAGCCACGCCCGCGACGCCGTATCCGGCGCCAGGCCGGTCAACACGACACCCGTGTCGCCATAACGCAGCGCAGTCCGGTAGAGGCTCGGCGTAGGCACCGCCGCAGCGACGGTGATCTGATTGTCCACGGTGTTCGCGCCCCAAATGCCGCGCGCTACTTCGTCCGCCTGCTTGCGGCGTTTTTGCGTCGGTGCAATGCCGGTCAGCCGCAATTCACGACCATCGGCGCTTACACTGGCCCAATCCATGCCGTCTGCGGCGAGTGCGGTTGTGGTGCGGGCGATGAGATCGTTTTGGATGGCAGGTGCCTGGGCGCGCAGGCAGAAGTAGCAGAACAGCCCCAATGCGATAAGCCCAAGCACGATGACGAGCGCTTTCATACGCGCCTCCCGATGTGATGGGTGGTGCCCGTAAGCCAGCACCACGGTGGATTTACTACTGCAACAAGATTCTAAGTTTATCGTGATTTCGCGAAATTATGCCCTGTATGCAGCAAAAATCAAACGTAGGTGCCCCCTGAACAGTCAGTGACTCTGTTCATTGCAAACGGAGCAACACTTTAACAGCGAAGCGATACAGCGATTACCCTACCTAAGTCGACCATCACGTCTTAGGCGTACGCCGTTTCCGGAAATTCGGGACTTGGGGTTGTGGCAATGCCCTCGACCTCAATCGTCACATGCGATACTTGCGGCGCTCGCGCTTTAAGCTCGGCGGCGAGTTCTTCAATGACCGCCTCCGTACGTTCAAGTGTCGCTTGCGCAGCTGCACGCGCCTTACAATAGTCGAGCAACCGTTGCTCTGTTCGTCGATGACTCGGTAACATCTCTACATATTTGCGCTCATATTCGTTAATCTGCCGGTGCAGCCGGGGCACCATCGCCTCTTCACGAAGTTCAACTTCCGCGACCAGCACGGTATGTTTTTCATCTAGGATGATTGAACGTAAGTCGTGATAGCGTTCCACTTCCCGGTGTTCACGCGCTATTTGGGAGAACACTTTTTCAGCGTCGTGGTCACGCACGTCGGTCAAATAGCGCATATTTACACGACCGAGAAAAAACGCAATCACACCAAGCATCACCGCGATCAGCACTGAAAAGGCGATGTCCCAAATCGGGTTACCGAACCAGTAAGCAAGCCCAATGCCGAGAGCCGCCAGCAAAAGTCCAAGCACGGCAACGCTGTCCTCGAGTACGACCGCAACCAGCGTTGGATCATCTGACTGCGCGATATATAGAAACGCATTGCTCTGTCCATCTGCACGCATACGCTTGAAAAACTCCTTGATCGCCACGACAAAAGAATAACCTTCCAGGACGAGGGCGATCGCTAACACCCCGAACGATACCCAGATGACCTTGAGCTCGTGCCCGAACAACGTGAGCGTGAGCGGTATATCACGCGTACCCAACAGATGATACGAATGCCAAGCATGCGCGAGACCCAGACCCGCACCGATTGAGAACAGACCGATCGCACCCCACAGGTTCCAGAGGTATTTCTTCTGCCCATGTCCAAATGCATACTGTATGTCTGCCGGTTTCTGAGCGGCCACTAACCCAAAGTAGAGTAACATCTGGTTTAGGGTATCCATGAGGCTGTGCGCCGCCTCGTTCATCATTGATGCCGAATGCGTAACGAGGGCGGTGCCAAACTTCAGCACCGTCAAGATCGCATTGGCGACAATCGCGGTTACGACCGCTCGCGTTGATTCGTGTGCCATAGGAACCTCACAGCGTTAAAAGCGAAAAGATGTTTGTCTGCGGTATGACGCAGACCGAGAGAGTTGCTGCCGACGCATGTGAATGGCGTAAGGCGACTAAACAGTAAGCGGCAACACTCAGGAGGGCACAGCAGTGTCGGATGATTAACTACTTCCAGTATCGCCAGATGTCTCTAACTGCTGTACGAGGGCGGCATACTCCTTCCCCAACTCTTTAAGCTCCGCGATTTCCAGTTGAGAGGCCGGTTCGTCGGTGGCTGCGATATCACCCTGTATCTTCTTGATCCTTGCCAGTACGAGATTGATTTGAGCCCATATTTGCTGAGCATTCGACACCTCAGCGATCTCTAAAGGCTTATGATCCATCGTATAGTCTCCGTACCGCTGCCTTCTAACATTCAAACATAAAGGCCGAGCATCACAGTGTCCAGTCCCGTCGCTGCACCAGCCCCATCAACTCAGGCTTTAATGGCTCTTGGCTCGCGTTGCCGAAACGTCCTTGGATTACCGACACTGGCATGCTAGCGTGCTGTATCCGTCCCTCACACGACTTTAATCTCAATTTCACCGACGCCGTCGATGCCAGCGTTTAGGAGGTCACCGCGCTGGATCGGGCCGACACCGGCCGGCGTTCCTGTGAAGATCAGGTCACCGGCAG
>JBHICC010000088.1:0-2459 GCA_046759385.1 Acidiferrobacterales bacterium
TCACTGCCCTCGCAGCAGGTTCTCGCGACCGCATTAAGTAAAAACCGGCCACCGTCGCGACCGCGGCAATGACCAGGAACGCGATGCTATAACTGCCCGTCAGAGTAACGAGAGCGCCGAAGCTGGGCGGCATGATGACAATTCCCAAGAACATGACGAACTGCACGCCACCTGTAACCTCACTGATCGTACCCTCGGGCGCGCGGGCGGCGATTTCGGCCAGGTTTACGCCGTTCCAACCGAGTGTGCTGGCCCCAAGAACGATTCCGAGTAAGCAGATAATGGCGAAGGGCCAGTTTGGCGTCAGCGCCGCAGTCGTCACCATGCAAGCGGCCATTACCAAACCCAAAACGGCGAGTAGAAGGCGCGCCGAAACTACCCTCCCAGCAATCGCGCCGAACAAAATCCGCCCGCAGACTCCTGCGGCTTGAAGCAAGGCAAATACAAGTCCCGCTTGCACCAGTGGCATCTCGACCGCTTGCGTTAAGTAAACCACAAAGAACCCGCCGACACTTAGTTGGCACCCCGCGTAGGCAAAAGAGAGTATCGCCAGCGGTCGAAGTGCACGATGCATGAAGACCAGCCTCAGCGGGGCGATTATGCTTACGCCACTCAAAGGCCGGGCCGGATTGCGATCCACGTCGAAGGCCCGCCGCATAGGTTGTAGAACAACAAGCACGATAAGCGCAAGCGCGCTGACAAGTAATGCCGCGCTTTTCCACCCGATAAAAGCGACGAGTGTTGGCATGAACGTTCCCGCGAGCGCCCGCCCAGGGGCACGCCAGTTTGTTTGATCGAAAATATCAGCGGGCGTGAATGTGGTGTGGAGACCTTGATGAGAATATGTGCACTCGCCGGGTTGAAGGGTCCATGGGCCATGCCGACAAGTACAGCGCTGACAACGGCAGCCGCCGGCGAGGAAAGTGCAAAGGCCACCATCCCACTTGCTGCCGCTAGTATCGCGAGTTGGCATACGCGGATAGCCCCGTAACGGCTGATAAATGCACCGGTAACGACGCCCGAGAACATCGCAGATGCGAAAATAATCGAGACGTAGGCACCAATGTAAGTCGCCGCAACGCCGATCTCGGGCGCCGCTTCGGGTGCCAGTACCGCTACGCTATGACTGCACATACTGGCTATCGTCAACACAGCCAGCATGGCTAAGGTGGGGCGTACGGCTATCGCGTGGTTCATGAAACTTTCTTGTTGTTATGGTCGTATACCTCAAGCGTAAGAGCCTATCGTTGGCCCGTGCTCTTGGCGCAATTTTCTACCGAGGACTGTCGATCTCGCCTGTACTCTCTACTTTGTCCTCAGTTGCGCTCACGATAGCTTCGCTCGAAGCGCCCATAAGATAGAAGCTGTTCACCATCGCAAGTGCTGCTATCACAAAGAACGCAAAGGTATAACTGCCTGTTAAGTTGACAAGCGCCCCGAAGCACGGCGGGACTACGACCACCCCGCCAAAGTAGATAAATTGGGTGCCGCCGGTTGCTTCGCCGACCTTGCCTTCGGGCGCGAGCTTTGCGATCTCAGAGAGATAGATGCCAACCCATCCGAAACTGCTTGCACCGAGAACAAAGCCTACGGCCATGATCACGGCAAGCGGCCAACCCGGCGTGAAGCTTGCCGTCGCAACTAGACAAACGGCGATCAATAGGCCCAGGCCCACTAATAGCATCCGGGTTGACAGCCAACGCTCGGCAATGATTCCCCAGAGTATGCGTCCAAAGATCCCCCCAGCCTGCACGCAGGCAAAAACGAGTCCTGCCTGGACCAACGACATGGCTAGCGCTTGCGCCAAGTAGACGACGAAAAACGCGCCTACACTCACCTGGCAGCCCGAGTAAGCAAAACCAGCGATAGAGAATTTTCTGAGTAGCCGATCACCGAGTACCAGCCTAAGCGGCGCGATAACACTCGCGCTTCTTAATGGCCAATTGGGCTTACGATCAGCATCGAAAGTGGGGCGCAAAGGCTGAACCAGCACCATGACCACCAACGCGACCACGCCTACAGTAAGTGCTGCAACTTGCCAGCCGAACATAACCGTCAGCAGCGGTACCATGAGCCCCGCCAGACCACCGCCCAGAGGTACCCCGGTTTGCTTGATGGAAAAGATAATCGGCCGTGAGCGGTTAGTGGATATTTTATTCAGCACATGTGCGCTCGCGGGATTAAACGGGCCGTAGGCGAGCCCTAGGAGAATTGCGCTTACGACAGCGGTGAACGGTGACGCTAATGCAATGGCAACCATGCCGGCAGCGGCAGCCAGCATGGTGAACTGGCACACGCGTACGGCACCATAGCGGAACATAAAGGTGCCGGTCACGGTGCCGGAAAGCATCGCGAAGATATAAACAATTGAGGTGAAAACACCGATATATGTCGCTGCGACCCCGATATCCGGTGCAGCCTCTGGTGCAACAACAGCCACGGTGAAGTTGGACATGCTG